>NZ_JBEGIG010000035.1:0-876 GCF_040676555.1 Arthrobacter sp. LAR12-1-1.1
CAGGGCCCTGGCTGGTGGGCCCTCCGCGTGCTGGGATTTGGGGTCATCCGGTTCTCCTTCCTGGCTGCTTGTGTTGGCCGTTTGTTGGTCTTGTACCTGTTCATGCTGAGCGGTCCTGTTGACGACATGACTGGCGGGGATTTCTTGAAGATTTAGCGTCCGGGTTCGCTTCATATGTTCGGGGTGGGGGAGAGGTCGTTGGCCCCTTTGTCCGGTCAACGGGGGCGTGTACATCGTCCACACCCGCACACACGTGTTGCTAGTAAGTGACTCCCTCCTTGCCGATTGCCGCTGACACGAGTCTCATGCGGGAGCGAGCTCTGGGTGACATGACCTCCCGCTGGTTCTGTCGTCCTTTGCTGAGGAGGCATGGTCGGGCCAGCCATTCAAAAGCCTCGGGCCAGACTCCCGCCGTGGCGCTACTCGGCGTAGTCGAGCAGCGTTTTCATTTGGGCCACTCTTGCTTCCCGAGCTCACGTAGGTGAAGATGTCCCGCGTCTGTAGTCCCGTGGCGACGAGTGCGTCGAGTTGCAACTGGTTATACCCGCTCGAAAGTACGCACGTGTGTATATCCCCGACGTCTCACTCTGCCCGTTCCGGCTCAGAAAGTCACTCATGAAACCGCGCCGAGAGGTCCATGGCGACACGCATTTTCGAGACATCTGCGAGTCCTCTTTCTCGCCTGGTCGTAGGCCCCACTCCGGGTGAGTTTGGTGGCTTGAAAGCTGTTGTTCCCAGGTCTGCGGCGAAATGCGGTCGCTGCCGTGATTCTTGCTATCGGTCGTTGACGAGACTTTGCAGGTCGCTGCTTCGCCTACCTCTTCGCCACCCCACGATCACCGCGCCAGCCCGGATCCGTCGCAGGCCGGAGCAACA
>NZ_JBEGIG010000036.1:0-746 GCF_040676555.1 Arthrobacter sp. LAR12-1-1.1
CCGCGCCCGCCGATGGTGACCTCCGGGCTGCGGATCGGCACCCCGGCGCTGGCGACCCGCGGCTTCGGCGAGGCGGCCTTCGCCGAGGTCGCGGACATCATCGCCGAGGCCCTGACCGCCGACGCCGGCGCGGACCTCTCCGGCCTGCGCACCCGGGTGGAGGCCCTCGCCGCCGCCCACCCGCTCTACCCTGCCCTATAGCCCGTCCCGGTAGTTGAGCCCGTCGATGCATTGGGGGTTTGACGGGCTCAACCACCGACATTTGAAGCATGACCTAGTGAGGAACCGACAATGGCTGTTGGAGTCTTTGACCTGTTTTCCATCGGAATAGGACCATCCAGTTCCCACACCGTGGGACCGATGCGGGCCGCCGCCGTGTTTGCCGAAGAACTCAAGTCCCTCGGCAAGCTGGCAGAGGTGGCGTCGCTGCGGGTGGACCTCTACGGCTCGCTCGCTGCCACGGGCCACGGCCACGGCACCATGACCGCCATCCTGCTCGGGCTCGAGGGCTTCCATCCCGAGCAGATCCTCCCCGAGGAAGTGGAGGACCGGCTGGCCGCCATCGCCGGGACCGGCACGCTGCAGCTGGCCGGATCCGTGCCCCTGCCGTACGGGGTGAAGGACATGGTCCTGCGGCCGCTGACCATCCTGCCCCGGCACACCAACGGGATGACGTTCACCGTCTCCGACGCCGGGGGCGAAACCCTGCACAGCGCCACGTTCTTCTCCGTCGGCGGCGGCTTCAT
>NZ_JBEGIG010000037.1:0-659 GCF_040676555.1 Arthrobacter sp. LAR12-1-1.1
TTCTTGCGCATCGCGGTGGCCCAGAGCCGGCCGGCGCGGTAGGAGGAGCGCACCAGGGGCCCGGACATGACGCCGAGGAAGCCGATCTCGTCCGCTTCGTTTTGCAGGTCCACGAATTCCTGCGGCTTGACCCAGCGGTCCACCGGGAGGTGGCGTTCGGAGGGGCGGAGGTACTGGGTGATGGTGATCAGGTCGCAGCCGGCCTCGTGCAGGTCCCGGAGGGCCTCGGAGATTTCCTCGCGGGTCTCGCCCATGCCCAGGATCAGGTTGGACTTGGTCACCATGCCGAGCCTGCGGCCCTGGGTGATGACGTCCAGGGAGCGTTCGTAGCGGAACGCCGGGCGGATCCGCTTGAAGATCCGGGGCACGGTTTCGACGTTGTGGGCGAAGACCTCGGGCTTGGAGTCGCAGATCGCCGCGATGTGTTCGGGCTTGCCGGAGAAATCGGGGATCAGCAGTTCGACGCCGGTGCCCGGGTTCAGTTCGTGGATCTTGCGGACCGTCTCGGCGTAGAGCCAGACGCCCTCGTCGGCGAGGTCGTCGCGGGCCACGCCCGTCACGGTGGCGTAGCGCAGCTGCATTGCCTGGACCGAGCGGGCCACCTTGGTGGGCTCGAACATGTCCACGGGCGAGGGCTTGCCGGTGTCGATCTGGCAGAA
>NZ_JBEGIG010000038.1:0-648 GCF_040676555.1 Arthrobacter sp. LAR12-1-1.1
CACAAGGAAGCAGCTTGGCTATTGTCTGAAATCCACAACTTCGGCGGTGTACTTGAGCCCCGCTACATTGTCGGCGCGGAATCACTTGACCAGTGAGCTATTACGCACTCTTTTAAGGATGGCTGCTTCTAAGCCAACCTCCTGGTTGTCTTCGCAACTCCACATCCTTTCCCACTTAGCACACGCTTAGGGGCCTTAGTTGGTGGTCTGGGCTGTTTCCCTCTCGACTATGAAGCTTATCCCCCACAGTCTCACTGCTGCGCTCTCACTTACCGGCATTCGGAGTTTGGCTGACGTCAGTAACCTTGTAGGGCCCATTAGCCATCCAGTAGCTCTACCTCCGGTAAGAAACACGCAACGCTGCACCTAAATGCATTTCGGGGAGAACCAGCTATCACGAAGTTTGATTGGCCTTTCACCCCTACCCACAGCTCATCCCCTCCATTTTCAACTGAAGTGGGTTCGGTCCTCCACGACGTCTTACCGTCGCTTCAACCTGGCCATGGGTAGATCACTTCGCTTCGGGTCTAGATCACGCCACTGCAACGCCCTATTCAGACTCGCTTTCGCTACGGCTTCCCCACACGGGTTAACCTCGCGACGTAACACTAACTCGCAGGCTCATTCTTCAAAAGGCACGCCGTCACA
>NZ_JBEGIG010000039.1:0-610 GCF_040676555.1 Arthrobacter sp. LAR12-1-1.1
GCCTACCTGATGGTGGACATGGCGCACTTCGCCGGGCTGGTCGCGGCCGGGCTGCACCCGTCCCCGGTCCCGCACGCCCACGTCACCACCTCCACGACGCACAAGACCCTGGCCGGTCCGCGCGGCGGGATCATCCTGTCCAACGACGCGGAGATCGCCAAGAAGATCAACTCGGCGGTGTTCCCGGGCCAGCAGGGCGGGCCGCTGGAGCACGTGATCGCGGGCAAGGCCGTGGCGTTCAAGATCGCCGCGTCCGAGGAGTTCCGGGAGCGCCAGCAGCGGGTCCTGGCCGGTGCCAGGATCCTCGCGGACCGGCTGGTCCAGCCGGATGTGACCGCGAAGGGGATCAGCGTGATCTCCGGCGGCACCGATGTGCACCTGGTCCTGGTGGACCTGCGCGACTGCGAGCTGAACGGGCAGGAAGCCGAGGACCGCCTCGCGGCCATCGACATCACGGTCAACCGCAACGCCGTCCCGTTCGACCCGCGCCCGCCGATGGTGACCTCCGGGCTGCGGATCGGCACCCCGGCGCTGGCGACCCGCGGCTTCGGCGAGGCGGCCTTCGCCGAGGTCGCGGACATCATCGCCGAGGCCCTGACCGCCGACGCCG
>NZ_JBEGIG010000040.1:0-569 GCF_040676555.1 Arthrobacter sp. LAR12-1-1.1
GATTTGCCTACCGTTCGCCCTACATCCTTAGACCGGGACAACCATCGCCCGGCTCGGCTACCTTCCTGCGTCACACCTGTTAATACGCTTGCCTCCCAGGATCAGGTCCCGCGCTCCACCAAAACCCACACACCCCGAAGGGTGCTAGGGCAGGTTTCGGGCGGTTAGTGTCCCCTGTTCAGCATGGGCGGTTTTTCGCCGGTACGGGAATATCAACCCGTTGTCCATCGACTACGCCTGTCGGCCTCGCCTTAGGTCCCGACTTACCCAGGGCAGATTAGCTTGACCCTGGAACCCTTGATCATCCGGCGGACGGGTTTCTCACCCGTCTTTCGCTACTCATGCCTGCATTCTCACTCGTGTAGGCTCCACCGCTGGTTTCCACCGCGACTTCACTGCCCACACGACGCTCCCCTACCACTCCAGACGCCTGAACCAACTTCACAAGGAAGCAGCTTGGCTATTGTCTGAAATCCACAACTTCGGCGGTGTACTTGAGCCCCGCTACATTGTCGGCGCGGAATCACTTGACCAGTGAGCTATTACGCACTCTTTTAAGGATGGCTGCT
>NZ_JBEGIG010000041.1:0-531 GCF_040676555.1 Arthrobacter sp. LAR12-1-1.1
GGAAGAAGGCCTCGAGTTCCTGCATGATCTTGCCGTTGCCGCGCACCGGTCCGTCGAGGCGCTGGAGGTTGCAGTTGATCACGAAGTTCAGGTTGTCGAGCTTGTCGTTCGCGGCGAGCTGGAGCAGGCCGCGGGACTCGGGCTCGTCCATTTCGCCGTCGCCCAGGAACGCCCAGACCTGCTGGTCCGAGGTGTCCTTGATGCCGCGGTTGTGCAGGTACCGGTTCGACTGGGCCTGGTAGATCGCGTTCATCGGGCCGATGCCCATCGAGACCGTGGGGAATTCCCAGAACTCCGGCATCAGGCGCGGGTGCGGGTAGGAGGACAGGGCGTGGCCTTCCTTGGACTTCTCCTGCCGGAAGCCGTCCAGGTCCTCCTCGGACAGCCGGCCTTCCATGAAGGCGCGGGCGTACATGCCGGGGGAGGCGTGGCCCTGGAAGAAGACCTGGTCCCCGCCGCCGGGGTGGTCCTTGCCGCGGAAGAAGTGGTTGAACCCGACCTCGTACAGGGTCGCGGCCCCGGCGTAGGTGG
>NZ_JBEGIG010000042.1:0-518 GCF_040676555.1 Arthrobacter sp. LAR12-1-1.1
CTGCTCCAGCTCGCCGCGAACGACAAGCTCGACAACCTGAACTTCGTGATCAACTGCAACCTCCAGCGCCTCGACGGACCGGTGCGCGGCAACGGCAAGATCATGCAGGAACTCGAGGCCTTCTTCCGCGGCGCCGGCTGGAACGTCATCAAGGTGGTCTGGGGCCGGGAGTGGGATGACCTGCTGGCCAAGGACGAGGACGGCTCGCTGGTGAAGATCATGAACGAGACCGTCGACGGCGATTACCAGACGTACAAGGCCGAGTCCGGCGCGTTCGTCCGCGAGCACTTCTTCGGCAAGACCCCGCAGACCAAGGAAATGGTCCAGGACCTGACCGACGACCAGATCTGGAACCTCAAGCGCGGCGGCCACGACTACAACAAGGTCTACGCCGCCTACAAGGCCGCGACCGAGTTCAAGGGCAAGCCCACGGTCATCCTGGCCCACACGGTCAAGGGCTACGGCCTGGGCACGCACTTCGAGGGCCGCAACGCGACCCACCAGATGAAGAAGCTCAC
>NZ_JBEGIG010000043.1:0-487 GCF_040676555.1 Arthrobacter sp. LAR12-1-1.1
GCCGGCGTCGTGCTGCAGGCGGAGAACCCGGCGTACCCGGATATCCGGGTCCCGTCGGTCTCGGATCTGGTCATCTGGGGCGTCGCGACCCGGTGCCTGCACCATGTCTGAGGCCAGCCATGTCTAAACCGGCCACGATGCGGCGGATGCCGCAGATCGCGCACGTGGATGTGAACTGCTTCTATGCGTCGGCCGAGCGGGCGTTCGACCCGTCCCTGGAGGGCCGTCCCGTCGTCGTCCTCTCCAACAACGACGGTTGCGCCGTCACCCGCTCCCCGGAAGCCAAGGCCCTCGGCATCGCGCTGGGCGAGCCATGGTTCAAACTCGCCCCGCGGGCCAGAGAGTGGGGACTCGTTGCCCTCTCCAGCAACTATGAGCTCTACGGGGACATCAGCGCCCGGGTCATGGAACTGCTCGGCCGGTACTCCGCCTGGCTGGAGGTCTACAGCATCGACGAGGCCTTCCTCGGCGTCAAAGGCACCCCGGA
>NZ_JBEGIG010000044.1:0-458 GCF_040676555.1 Arthrobacter sp. LAR12-1-1.1
CTGAAGGAGGACAAGGACCGGGACCCGAAGTACTGGCAGGAATGGGTCAACCTGATCGCGCTGGCCGTGAATGAGGAAAACGCCTCGGGCGGGCGGGTGGTCACCGCCCCCACCAACGGCGCCGCCGGCATCATCCCGGCCGTGCTTTACTACGCGCTGCACTTCGCCCCCGGCATGGACCAGGCCACCCAGGCCGACCGGGACGATGTGGTGGTGAAGTTCCTGCTGACCGCGGCCGCGATCGGGGTGCTCTACAAGGAGCAGGCCTCGATCTCCGGCGCGGAGGTCGGCTGCCAGGGCGAGGTGGGTTCGGCGTCCTCGATGGCGGCCGCCGGCCTGGCCGAGGTCATGGGCGGCACGCCGGCGCAGGTGGAGAACGCCGCGGAAATCGCGATGGAGCACAACCTGGGCCTGACCTGCGACCCGATCGGCGGGCTGGTCCAGGTCCCGTGCATCGA
>NZ_JBEGIG010000045.1:0-297893 GCF_040676555.1 Arthrobacter sp. LAR12-1-1.1
CCGGCCTGGCCGAGGTCATGGGCGGCACGCCGGCGCAGGTGGAGAACGCCGCGGAAATCGCGATGGAGCACAACCTGGGCCTGACCTGCGACCCGATCGGCGGGCTGGTCCAGGTCCCGTGCATCGAACGGAACGCGATCGCCGCCGCGAAGGCCATCAACGCCGCCAAGATGGCGCTCTGGGGCGACGGCACGCACCGGGTCTCCCTCGACGAGGTCATCGTGACCATGCGGGAAACCGGCAAGGACATGAGCTCCAAATACAAGGAAACGGCCATGGGCGGCCTCGCCGTCAACGTGGTGGAGTGCTAGGGAGCTGATTGCGGCTGGCAGGCGCTAGTTGAACTGGCGCTAGTTATGCAGGGCGGCCCATAGGTTCAGCGAGGACGCGAACACGATCCAGGACAGGTAGGGAAGCATCAGCAGTCCTGCCGTCCGACTGATCGGGCCGAAGAGCACCACCGTAACGGCAACGGCTACGGCCAATGCCACGATGATCCCGAACGCGATCCACAGCGCCGGCGTCCCGAGCACCGGGTACAGGGCAAAGAAGACCGGGGTCCAGAGCAGGTTCAGCACCAGCTGCACGCCGTAAGCCGTCAGGGCCGCCTTGGACCCCTCGGCGTGGCTGCGCCAGACCAGCCACGCCGCGACCGCCATGGCGGCGTACAGGATCGTCCAAACCGGACCGAAGACCCAGTTGGGCGGGGACCAGGGCGCCGTGTCGGCTGAGGCATACCAGCCGTTAACGTGCTTGGCCGTGGCCAGGCCACCGAGGGCCGCAACGAGGGCCGACGCGCCGAGGAACAGGAGCAGCGCGATCACCTGGGAGCCGCTGCCGGCGCCTCTGCCGGCACCTCGGGAGCGGCCGCCGTGCGCCCCGGGACGGCCTTCCAACGGTTGTTGCTGAGCCTGCATGAGACCAGCGTAACCGCCTTGCCCGGACCGGCGGCAGGGTCCGGGCCGATAGACTTGAGGCTGCATGTCCGCATGCCGCCGAAGCTCGTACCGCAATGATTGGATACCGCACCCTTGCGTGAATTCACTGCCCGCTTTGCCTCTGCCGAGGAGATTGACAACTGGGATGCCCACGTCACCGCGAACCCCAATGGCGGCAACCTCCTTCAATCGGAAGCGTTCGCCGAGGTCAAGCAGCACTTTGGTTGGAGGCCTCTGCACCTTGTTTATGAGTCGGCCGATTACACGAGCTACAACCTGATCCTGGAAAAGTCGTTTCCGCTTCTCGGCAAGCTCTGGTACTTGATCAAGGGACCCGATGTGGCGTCCGTCGAGGACATCCCCGGGATCGCAGCGGCGAACGCGGACTTCGTGAAAAGGGCCAAACTGGGCGTCTTCGCGATCAAGATCGAGCCGGATATTGTCCTGTCGGACGACGCCGCGCGGGTCGTCGAGGGGGCAGGCCTGGTCAAGACTCACAACCTGCAACCCAACGACTCCACTGCGCTGCTCGATATTGCGCCCGAGGAAAACCAGCTGCTGCGCAATCTCCACTCCCGGGGCCGTAACGCCGTGCGCCGCGCCATCCGCGAGGGCGTGGAAGTCCACAACGTCGAGCCCACGGAAGAGAACTTCCGGGCCATGTATGCCCTGATGACCAACACGGTGGAGGCCAAATCCCAGGTCCGGGTGCGCGAGTACGAGTACTACCGCCAGTTCTGGAGCAACTTCCTGGCCCGTGACCAGGGCAGGCTGCTCTTCGTGTACGAAAACGACGTGCCCTCGGTTGGCGCGTTTGTGATCAACTACGGCCGCAAGGGAACGTACAAAGACGGCGGCTCCCTGCAGAAGCGCGGCCAGTACGGCGACTCGCACCTTGTGCAGTGGACTGCGATCAGCCAGGTCAAGGAACTCGGCTGCACCGAATACGACTTCTGCGGCACCCCGCCAAGCAACAAGCTAAAGGACACCTCGAACCCGTTCCATGGGCTGGGCCTGTTCAAGACCAGCTTCAGCAAGACCGTGACCGACTTCGTCGGCTGCTATGACCAGGTCCTGAGCCCGCTGAAGTACAAGGCCTGGCTGACGGCGGGGGAGCGCGTGGCACGCCAGCTCTACACCCGGCGCACGGGCCAGCAGTTCTACTAACCCGAGACAAAGACAATCAAGGACAGGCAAGGACAGCCTAGGACAGTGAGGAGGCCGGAATGAACAACGGAAACGACGGCCACCGCAGGCCGCCCACGGACGGCCTGCCCCGGACGCAGCCGATGTCGGCAACGCAGGTGCGCCAGAACGCCGCGGCCAAGAGGATGCTGCGCCGGCTGGTCCAGGGCGAAAACCCGCCGACGGCGCCGATGAGCATCGTGGACCGGCTCGCCGGCAGCCCCTACGCCAACCCGATGATCCAGGTCGGCGGGGTGGACGCCGCAGCCCGCAAGACCATCGACTTCGCCCTGAAACTGGCCGAATCCATGTTCCGGTACGGGGCAGGTGCCCTCGAAGTTGAGACCAGCATCATCGCGATCACCGCCGCGCTGGGGCTTAAGAACATCGAGGTGGACATCACCAACCAGTCGGTGGCCATCAACTATGCCCCGAGAGACCAGACGCCCATCTCGCTGCTGCGCGTAGTACGGTCCTGGACCAACAACTATGCGGGCCTCTCCCAGGTGCACCAGCTGGTGACGGACATCGTGGCCGGCGGCGTCGGCCGCGAGGAAGCCGCGCGCCGGCTCGATGACATTACCCGTAGCCCCAAGCCTTTCCCGCGGTGGATGGTCACTGTGGCCTTCGGCGTGTTCTCTGCCGTCTTCGTCGGCGTCCTGGGCGGCGGGCTGGGTGCCTCAATAGTCGCGTTCCTCTCCAACCTGCTGGTGAGCCTGCTGGCCCGACAGCTGGGCCGCTGGCGCACCCCGGACTTCTTCATCATCGCCTCGTGTTCGTTCCTGGTGACCATCGTCGCCCTGCTGTTGTGGCGCTTCGGCACCCCGTTGGGAGTGCAGATTCCCCCCGAGATCGTGGTGGTCGGCGGGATCCTGCTGCTCCTGCCGACGGGACGCCTAGTGTCCTCGGTGCAGGATGCGATCAACGGCTTCCCGGTCACGGCCGCCGGCCGGTTCCTGTCCACCATGCTGACCTTCGGGGCGCTGGTGGCCGGCATTGCCGTCGGGTTTGTCGTGGGAGACATGACCGGCATGGACCCAATAGACGTCACCAAAACATTCCCGCCCGCGTACGACTTGTGGGTGGTGGTCATTTTGATCGCCATTGCGGTGCTGATGATCGGCATCACCGAACAGACCAGCTGGAAGCTGCTGCTGCCGACGGCGGCCGTGGGCGTGGTGGGCTATCTGGTCCTGATCGGCGGCGACGCCCTGGGCATCGGGTCCCGTTTCGCGCCGGCCCTCGCCGCTGTGGTGATCGGCCTCCTGGCCCGTGTGGTGGCCCTCCGGATGGGTGCTCCCCAGCTGGTCGTGGCCGTCCCCGCCGCCCTCATCCTGCTCCCGGGGCTCACTATATTCCGGTCCATGTATGTATTGACCATTGAGGAATCGGAGATTCTTATGGGTGCCGGCGGGATGCTCAACGCCGGGGCGATCGTGCTCGGAGTCGCTGCAGGCATCGTGCTCGGTGACACCCTGGCGCGGCCCCTGACCCGGAGCCTGGCGAGCAACGAGCGGCGCAGGGCCCGCCGCCGCTAAGCAGACTGCGAACGCGGCTGGCGGGTTTTGCCTCCGGCGCCGGGGCCGTCCGTGTCCCTGCCCTGCCGGATTTCCCCGCCTTTGCCAGATTCCGACGGCGGGTCGTCGCGCCACGCTGGCGTGTCCCGGCGTCGTGGCGGCAAACGTGGGGAAATTCGGCGACATTTTGTTTGCCGCTAAATGTTGCCGCTGGACCTTGCCGGCTAAATCTTGCCTGCTAAATCTTCCCGGCTAAATCTTCCCGATGGGCAGCTTCTTCTCCGCCTGGAAGTCGTCCTCCACACGGCCCTTGGCCCAGTAGCCCGAGAGGGAAACCTGGGCCCGCTCCAGTCCGCGCTGCACGTAGAGGACGTCCCGGAGGCCCTTCATGTAGCCCCGCTCGCCGTGGGCGAAGACCTGCACCCGGCCCCCGGGCCATTCGGCGTCGCGCACGGCCGTGACCAGCAGCTCGCTCTCTCCGGCGGGGACGCCACCGCGCAGCAGCCAGCGCAGTTCGACGCCGGCTGGCCCTGCGATGGCCTGGATGTCGGCGTCGCTGTCCACTTCGAGCAGGGCGAGGCCGCGGGCATCCTCCGGCAGGGATTCGATCGCGGCGCCGATGGCCGGCAGCGCGGATTCATCGCCGGCAAACAGGTACCAGTCCGCCGCCGGATCCGGGTTGTAACCGCCGCCCGGGCCCGTAAACGTCAGGCGATCGCCGGGCTGGGCCGAGGCCGCCCAGGGGCCAGCGAGGCCTTCGTCGCCGTGGATCACAAAATCAATGGCGAGTTCCTGCGCCGCCGTGTCCACCCACCGGACCGTGTAGGTCCGGGTGTGCGGCCATTGGCTGCGCGGCATGGCTTCTCTGATGGCCCAAAGGTCCAGCGGCTCCGGGTACTCGATCTCGGGTTGCGGAAACACGATCTTGACGTATCGGTCCACATAGTCGTTGTTGACGTACCCGGCGAAGCCAGGGCCGCCAGCGATGATCCGGACCATGTGCGGGGAGAGTTGTTCCCTGCGCAGGACCGTCAAATCGGTCTGGGGACGCGAGTTCCGGGATGCGGTAGTGGCGGCGGGGAGGGAGGTCATGAGGTAAGCCTAACCAAGAACCCTGGCCGGAGCTCCCGGCCGGAAGCCTGTTACGGCAGCGGCGGCAGTTCCCAGTCAACCGTCCCGTTGCCCTGTTCCTGCAGCAGGGCGTTGGCCCGGCTGAAGGGCCGGGACCCGAAGAAACCGCGCGAGGCTGAGAGCGGGCTGGGGTGGGCGCTGGCGATCACGGCAGCGGATCCCAGTAGTGGCCGCACGGACTCGGCATCCTTCCCCCACAGGATCACCACCAGGGGAGCACGGCCCGCGCCGGCGGCGGATGCGCGGTCCGCGACGGCCCGGATGGCGGCCGCCGTGACGGCCTCCCAGCCCTTGTTCCGGTGCGAGCCCGCCGCGCCTGCCCGGACACTGAGCACCCTGTTCAGCAGCAGTACGCCCTGCTCCGCCCAGCGGCCAAGGTCCCCGTGGACGCGCGGCGGGACGCCCAGATCGGCCTGAAGTTCCTTGTAGATGTTCGCCAGGCTGCGGGGGATCGGCCGGGTGGCGCCGTCCACGGCGAAGGACAACCCTACGGCGTGCCCCGGCGTCGGGTAGGGGTCCTGTCCGACCACCAGCACCCGGACACCAGCCAGCGGCTGACGGAAGGCCCGCAGTAGATTTGGCGGCGACGGCAGCACGCCATGCCCGGCGGCCACTTCGCCGGCGAGGAAGGTGAGCGCCTCCCGCAACTGTGCCTCCACCGGCGCCAGCGCTTCCGCCCAGTCCGGAGCGACCAGCTCGCTCAGCGGCCGGCGCGCCAGGTCCGCGAAGCTGGGGCCGTCGGCGGCGGGTTCCAGCTCGAACAGCGCGTCGGAATCAAACTCGGAATCAGCCACAGCCCCATTCTTCCGCAGACGAAGTCCGCCCCGGCACCCCGCCGAATGACAACCCTGTCATTCGGCCGTAGCATGGGAATGGCTTTTTACCGGATCCAGCCGGTTTTTCGGAAGCAAACAGGGAGAGTGTGTCGTGGCCGAAGCAGCGCAAGAGCACGTGCTCGCGGGGGATTTTGCCGGATTCTCCGCTGCCGGCACGAGCCTGGACGAGGTGTCCGCGGAGTCTCCGCTGAGCGCCCGCGACCAACAGATGCTGGCCCTGGAGCGGCAGTGGTGGAAGTACGCAGGGGCAAAGGAGCAGGCCATCCGCGAGCTGTTCGATCTCTCCGCCACGCATTACTACCAGATCCTCAATGCCCTGATTGATACCGAGGATGCGCTGGCCCACGATCCCATGCTGGTCAAGAGATTGCGTAGACTACGTACATCACGCCAACGTGCCCGCACTGCCCGTCGTCTGGGAACAGATTCGTAAAGTCGCGTCACGCGCAGCCGGATGCGCACGTCCTGTTGCGCCCGCTTCCGGCCTCGGGCACCCCGTCTGAAATCAGCAAGGACGTCGTTTTACCATGACCAAATACGCTCGGGATGAATTTGATCGGGTCCCGGAGACCTCTGCCCGGCAGGGTGTCCACCGGGCCGTCGCCGAATCGCGCAGCCGGAGCCTGACCCCCATCTTGGCGGCCGGCTTCGTAGCGCTGGCCATCGGCTTGGTGGCGTTCCTGATCCTGCCGAAGCTCGGATTCTCCGCTGGCCAGGCCGCGGCCGTCGGTGACAACGCAACCGCCAGCGCGTCCGCAACGAGCCCCGCGAGCCCCAGCCCCGCGCCGACGAGCCCGGCGCCGGCCAGCACGGAACCTGCCGCCACAGCCCCCGCGGCAGCACCCACAGCGACGCCCAGCGCCACTGCCGCCGGTGTGGACAAGACGGCGCCGGTGACGGTCTACAACGGGACCACCACCGCTGGCCTCGCCAACCGGGTCGGCGGCACCATCAGCTCCGACGGCTGGATCCTGGGCCAGACGGGCAACTGGGGCGGCGTCCCGCAGCAGACGTCGGTGATCTTCTACAGCGGCGTGGAACAGAAGGGCAACGCGGAGGCACTCGGAACGCTCCTGGGCATCGACACCCTCGTGGACTCCGCCGAGTTCAACTTGCCCCTTGTGGTTGTGCTCGGCCCCGGCTTCCAGTAACTATTCCGGTTACGCCTCAATAACTATTCGGGGGAGGACCTGCCCGCCGTCGGCGTTCCTGAGGGACGCTGTGGGTACAGTATCTGCGGATTTCTCTTCGCAGTCCGCGGTGCACATCGAGGTGGGCCGCACGCAAGCTAGCTGAAAGTGTGGACACCATGGCACTGGGAACCGTCAAATGGTTCAACGCCGAAAAAGGCTACGGCTTCATCACCGTGGACGGTTCCGAGAACGACGTCTTCGTGCACTGGTCCGCGATCGTCGGGGAAGGCTACCGCGCCCTGGACGAGGGCCAGCGGGTGGAGCTGGAAGTCGGCGAGGGCGAAAAGGGCCCGCAGGCTGAAAGCGTCCGGCCCGCCTAGTGGCACTGGTTGCCGTCAAGAACGCCCCGCGGAACGCGGCAGGGCGTCCGGAAGGAGCTTTGCCGCTGGGCCGCGCCCTGGCGGCGGGCACACTCGCGGCCGTGGCCCTGACGGGCTGCCTGGGTCCTGCAGGCAGCGCCCGCGTGGCCAGCGCAGACGCGAGCGGTGACGGCACCCTGCGCATCGGCCTGATCCTGGACAACACGGGGCGGCAGAACTTCCTCAACGCCCCACAGCTCGCGGCGGCCAAACTCGCCGTCAAGGAGATCAACGCCGCCGGCGGCCACAAAGGCAAACCGGTGGAGCTGCTGCCGGAAACCATCAGCACTGACACCGCCGCCCAGGCGAAAGCGCTGGTTGCCGCCAAGGCCGACGTCGTTATCGGTCCGACCGATTCCAGCCGTGCCCCGGCCGCGATCGACGTGCTGGCCAACGCCAAGGTGGCTGTCATCTCACCGGCCAACTCTGCCAGCGCGCTCAGCAACTACAAGAGCGGCGGCTACTATTTCCGCACCTCGGCGGCCGACGTCGCCCAGGCCTCTGTCCTCGCCAAGCTGGCCAAGGACGGCGGCGCCAAGACCCTGGCTGTGGTGCACGAGGACGGCGCCTACGGCAAGGATGTCGCCGCCGCCGTCGCGGGTGCGGCGAAACAGTCCGGACTGGAAGTCGTGGCGGACGCGGAGTTCACCGCCGGCCAGGCGCAGCAGGCCGCCGCCACCGCGAAGGCCGCAAATCCCGACGCCGTCGTCCTGGTCTCGCGCGACGGCGCGCAGGGTGCCATCGCCGAACTGAACAATGCCGGCCTCGCCGGCAAGAAACTTGTCCTCAGCGACGCGGCAGTCAGCCGGTATGGCTCCGGCCTGGGCGCGCGGGCACTCGACGGCGCGCGCGGGGTCCTGCCCGGCGTGTTCCCCTCGGCCGCCTTCCAGAAGGACCTTGTTGCCGTTGACCCCGGACTGAAGGACATGGTGTTTGCCGCCGAGACGTACGACGCGGTCATCCTCGCCGCCGTCGCTGCCGCGGCGGCGGAAGACGACGCCGGAACCTCCATCGCGGCGTCCCTCGTGGCTGTCTCCGGCGGAGCTGCGGCAGCAGGCGGTAATGCCGCGGGTGGCGGCCAGCCCGCCAGCGAGCCGTGCACGAGCTACAAGGGCTGCGTCGACGTCCTCCGGGCAGGCAAGCGCCCGGACTATGACGGCCAGTCCGGACGGATCAACTTTGATTCCCACGGCGACATCACCGAAGCGAACCACAGGGTCTACACCTACGGCGAGGACAACCTGCCCACAATGAGTGGCACGGAGACCGCCAGCAGCAGTGGCGGCTGATCGCTCCTAGCGTATTGTGCCCGCGTGGCGGGCGGTTCGGGCCGGGCACTGCTTGCACTCTCCCCGGGGGAGTGCTAATTATTGATTTAGCACTCCAGCGCACTGACTGCTAACACGACGCCCGGTCCGCCCGGCCGCGAAGTGGGGCAGCCGGTCCAGGAGCTAAAGGAACACCTTGCTGGGGTGAGATCCCGGACCCAGCGGCATACAGAGGCCGCGGGGTAGGGATCGTCCGTCGCGGGCACCACAGCGAAGGTTCATTCTTAACGACTGTCCCGAAAGGACTACTGCCGTTATGGCCAAGATCATTGCATTTGATGAAGAGGCACGCCGCGGTCTTGAGCGGGGCCTGAACATCCTCGCCGACGCCGTCAAGGTCACCCTCGGCCCGCGGGGACGCAACGTCGTCCTCGAAAAGAAGTGGGGCGCCCCCACGATCACCAACGATGGTGTTTCCATCGCCAAGGAGATCGAGCTGGACGATCCTTACGAGAAGATCGGCGCCGAGCTGGTCAAGGAAGTTGCCAAGAAGACGGATGACGTCGCAGGCGACGGCACCACCACGGCAACTGTGCTCGCACAGGCCCTGGTCAAGGAAGGCCTGCGCAACGTCGCGGCCGGCGCTGACCCGCTGTCCCTCAAGCGCGGCATCGAGAAGGCTGTTGACGCCGTCACCGTCGAGCTCCTGGCCTCCGCCAAGGAAATCGAGACCAAGGAAGAGATCGCCGCCACCGCGTCCATCTCCGCCGGCGACAACGAGATCGGCGCCCTGATCGCCGAAGCCCTCGACAAGGTCGGCAAGGAAGGCGTCATCACGGTCGAGGAGTCGAACACGTTCGGCCTCGAGCTGGAGCTGACCGAAGGCATGCGCTTCGACAAGGGCTACATCTCGGCTTACTTCGTCACCGACGCCGAGCGCCAGGAAACGGTCCTTGAGGATCCGTACATCCTGATCGTCAACTCCAAGATCTCCAACGTCAAGGAACTGGTTGCTGTCCTGGAAAAGGTCATGCAGTCTTCCAAGCCGCTGCTGATCATTGCCGAAGACATCGAGGGCGAGGCCCTGGCCACCCTGATCGTCAACAAGATCCGCGGTACCTTCAAGTCCGTTGCCGTCAAGGCCCCGGGCTTCGGCGACCGCCGCAAGGCGCAGCTGGCCGACATCGCCATCCTCACCGGTGGCCAGGTCATCTCCGAGGAAGTCGGCCTCAAGCTTGAGACCGCCGGACTCGAACTCCTTGGCAAGGCCCGCAAGGTTGTTGTCACCAAGGACGAGACCACCATCGTCGAAGGTGCAGGCGACGCCGACCAGATTGCCGGCCGCGTGTCCCAGATCCGCGCCGAGATCGAGAACTCGGATTCCGACTACGACCGCGAGAAGCTGCAGGAGCGCCTGGCCAAGCTGGCCGGCGGCGTTGCAGTCATCAAGGCCGGCGCCGCAACCGAGGTCGAGCTCAAGGAACGCAAGCACCGCATTGAGGACGCCGTCCGCAACGCCAAGGCTGCTGTCGAAGAGGGCATCGTCGCCGGCGGTGGCGTTGCCCTGATCCAGGCTGGCGCCAAGGCATTCGCGAACCTGCAGCTCTCCGGTGACGAGGCAACGGGCGCGAACATCGTCCGCGTTGCCATCGACGCCCCGCTGAAGCAGATCGCCTTCAACGCCGGCCTCGAGCCCGGCGTCGTAGTGGACAAGGTCCGCGGCCTGCCCGCAGGCCACGGCCTCAACGCAGCCACCGGCGAGTACGTCGACCTGCTGGCCGCCGGCATCAACGACCCGGTCAAGGTAACCCGCTCTGCCCTGCAGAACGCGGCTTCCATTGCCGGCCTGTTCCTCACCACCGAGGCCGTTGTAGCTGACAAGCCCGAGAAGGCTGGCGCCCAGATGGGCGGCGGCGACGACATGGGCGGCATGGGCGGCATGGGCGGTTTCTAACCACCCGCGCCAGCCTCCACCGGCTGTTCGACGACGGCGGTCCCACCTTCGGGTGGGGCCGCCGTTGCCGGTTTAACGCAGCCTCCGGCCAGCACCCTCCCGCAGCCGTTGCGCTGGGTGTCGGCAGTCTCTGGCAGGATAGGTCAGTGACGATTACAGCAGCGGCCGACGGTTCGGCCTTAGGAAATCCCGGCCCGGCCGGATGGGCCTGGTACGTGAATGACGACTGCTGGCGGGCCGGTGGCTGGCCCCACGGCACGAACAACCAGGGCGAATTGATGGCGGTGCTGGACCTGTTCCGGGCGACGGCACACGTACCCGGGGAAGACCTGCTGATCCTCTGCGACAGCCAGTACGTCATCAACGCCGTGACCAAGTGGATGCCGGGCTGGAAACGCAAGGGCTGGCGCAAGGCCGACGGCAAGCCGGTGCTGAACGTGGACCTCCTCAAGGAAATCGACCAGGCGCTCGTGGGCCGCAAGTACACCTTCGAATGGGTGCGGGGTCATGCCGGGCACGAGCTCAACGAAGCGGCAGACGTCCGCGCCCGGGCAGCGGCCACGGCGTACCAGCAGGACGTGGCCGTCCGGCAGGGCCCCGGGTTCGGGACGCCGGAGGGCGGGACGCCGTCGGCAGGCCAGGCGGACTCCATGATGCCGCAGGCCGCCCCGCGGACGGCCCCAGCACAACCCGCCCCATCGCAGGCCGCAACTCGGGCACAGGCAGCCCCGGCCCCTTCCGGCCAGCAGGAACTCTTTGGCGCACCGGGGGCCTACGACGAACCGGACCTCTTCAGCGAACTCGAAGAAGAACCGGCGGCCCTGGCGGAGACCAGCCCCGAAGCCGTCGTCGAATCTCTTGAGCGGGAACTGCTCCGCCCGGAAACCCGGGCGGACGTGGGCCGCACAGGCGTCCTGCTCCATCCGGACTTCACCGAAATCGGCAGCTCCGGCCGGATCTGGACCCGCGACGCCATGATGATGTCACTGGAGGACAACCCGGGCGGACCTGTGGACCTGGAACTGTTGGGCGCGGACCGGCTGGGCGAGAAGACCATGCTCTTGACCTACCGCAGCCACACCCGCGAGGGATCAGCCCTGCGCAGCTCCCTGTGGGTCCTTGAAGGCGCGCAATGGCGTCTGCGCTTCCATCAGGGCACACCCGAGGCCTGACACCGTGTGAGGCTCACGTGAAGCGCTGGGCATTGCCCAGTTCAGCCTGCGCGTAGGTGGCAGCGGCGGAATTGAGCGCAAGGTTGATGGACGCCAGGGAGGCCTCGACCCTGCCCTGGGTCAGTGTCCACTCGGCGACCAGGGTTTGGAAGTTTGTCGCCGCGGAGCCCCGCCAGCTGCCCTGGAGTTCGTCCAGCCCTCGTTTCATGGCGTGGACGTCCGCGCTGATCCGCTCCACTGTGGCCTGCACGTTGGCGGATTTGAGCTGGAGGAGTTCCGTGTCGACGGAGATGATGCTCATGGGAATGCCTCTCGAATGTTCGGGGAGGCAGCCGCGGCCCGGCGGAGCACGGTGAACGTCAGCCGCGGGGGTCCGCGGTGAGAACTTGCGGTGAGAATTTGCGGTGAAGGCTTGTGGGGGAGCGGCTGCCTCGTCCGGATTTTCCGGACACCCCGAGCGTAGGCGGGCAGCGCACCGGCCGGACACCGCCGTCGGGCCCTATGTGGAC
Organism: Arthrobacter sp. LAR12-1-1.1; assembly: GCF_040676555.1. Lineage (NCBI taxonomy): Bacteria > Bacillati > Actinomycetota > Actinomycetes > Micrococcales > Micrococcaceae > Arthrobacter > Arthrobacter sp. LAR12-1-1.1. Next base: position 12,063 of record NZ_JBEGIG010000045.1, read on the forward strand.
AAATCGGCTGTGGACAGTTCCTTGGCGTCTTCGTCCAGGAACGGGATGCTGACCACCAGCGTGGCACCGCCCCCGTCAGTCTCCCCGACCCGCACGGACCCGGAATGCGAACCGACGATTGCGGCCACAATCGCCAGGCCAAGTCCGCTGCCACCGGTCTCCCTGGTCCGGGAGGTGTCCGCCCGGTAGAAGCGTTCGAATATGCGGGCCGCTTCCTCATCCGGGACGCCCGGTCCGTGGTCCCGGACCTCGATCACGGACTGCCGTGTTCCGTCCGGTGCGCTCCGGGTCCCGACGCCAATTTCGATCGGAGTACCTTCCGGCGTGTAGCGCAGGGCGTTGCCGACCAGGTTGCTGACCACCTGGCGCAGCTTGGCCTCGTCGCCCAGGACCGGGGCGGGCGCCGGGGCCGCCCCGTCGAGCCCGGAGAGGGTGATGGTGCGGCTGCGGTCACTCGCCTGGGTGTCCACCACCGCGTCGTTAGCCAGCAGCAGCAGATCCGAGGGTTTCTGCTGCAGCGGGCGCTGCTCATCGATCCGGGCCAGCAGCAGCAAATCTTCCACCATGGCTCCCATGCGCTTGGCTTCGCTTTCGATCCGCCCCATCGCCGTGGCCACGTCTTCCGGGGTGGACAGCGCCCCGTGCCGATACAGCTCGGAGAACCCGCGAATGGTCACCAGCGGGGTCCGCAGTTCGTGCGAGGCGTCGGCGGCGAAGCGACGCATCCGTGCCTCGGACGCCATCCGGGCGGCGAACGCTGTCTCAATGTGCGCGAGCATGGCATTGAGCGAGCTCCCGAGCCGCCCCACTTCGGTATTGGGGTTTTCGATTTCCACACGTCTGGAGAGGTCTCCGGCGGCGATCGCGGCGGCCGTCTTCTCTACCCGGGCCAGCGGCCGGAAGGACCGCGAGACGGTCCAGGTGGCAATGAAGAACGCCAGCACGAGTGTCAGCAGGCCCACCCCCACCACCACCAGGGCGGCATGTTCCATCACGGAATCGACGGGGTCCAGCGGCAACCCGATGACGACGACCGCGCTGCGCTGGTTGTTGTCCACGACGCTCAGGGCCACAACCCTCCAGTTGCCGCCCTCGGAGCCGGGGACCTGGAAGGGTACCTGCTGGCGTTCCCGGGCCTCGACCGTGGAAAAGGTGCTGATGGCGGGGTGGGAGTCCTTGTCGCCGCCGAACGGAATGGGCGGCAGGCCCGGGCTGAAGAGCATCAGCGAGTAGTCGGTGGGAACGGTGGAGCTGGTCTCCTGCAGCTGGGTGAAGGACTTCTCCAGCCGCACGGATTCGACGGCGGCCCGCAGCTTGTCATCTACCTGTCCCTGCAGGAAGCTGTGCAGCAGCGTCAGCGTGCCCGCACCGGTGGCCGTGAGGGCCACCACCATGAGCGCCATCATGATGGCCACGAGCTGCGAGCGCAGCGAGGCCGATTTCCAGCGGTGCAACAAGGTCAGCGCTTCTCGGCAGTCCGCAGAACGTAGCCGACGCCGCGCTTGGTCTGGATCAGTGCCGGCGCATCGGGATCGATGTCCACCTTGCGGCGCAGGTAGGAGATGTAGGACTCCACGATCGAGGCATCGCCGTTGAAGTCGTACTCCCACACGTGATCGAGGATCTGGGCCTTGGACAGGACCCGGTTCGGGTTGAGCATGAGGTAGCGCAGGAGCTTGAACTCGGTGGGCGACAGCTCGATCACGGTGCCACCGCGGCGGACCTCGTGGGCGTCGTCGTCGAGCTGGAGGTCATCGACCCGGATCACGGCGTCGTCGTCGACCTGGGGCTGTGTGCGCCGGAGCACCGCGCGGATGCGGGCCACCACCTCGTCGAGGCTGAAGGGCTTGGTGACGTAATCGTCCCCGCCCACGGTCAGGCCGGTGACTTTGTCCTCGGTGTCGTCCTTGGCCGTGAGGAACAGGACGGGGAAGTGCTTGCCGGCGGCGCGCAGGCGGCGGGTGACGGTGAAGCCGTCCATGTCCGGCAGCATGACGTCCAGCACTGCCAGATCGGGGGCGTGCAGCTCTGCGGCGGCCAGTGCCTCACGCCCGCTGCCGGCCGAGACAACCTCGAAACCAGCGAAGCGCAGGGACGTCGACAGCAGCTCGCGGATGTTCGGTTCGTCATCGACGACGAGCAGCTTGGCTTCGGGTCCGTTCTTTTTCATGTTCCCATGATGCTCCCAGACTCTGGGAGTTTTCTGAATGGCAGATGTGTGTTGCATGGGCCGTGCCCCGGCGGCCGCGCCGGGGCACGCACCAGGGACGGCACCCGCCTATCCGGCGGTGCCGACGTCCTTGGCGTCCATGATCCGGTAGGCGTAGCCCTGCTCGGCGAGGAAACGCTGCCGCTTCGCGGCGAAGTCCTGATCCAGGGTGTCCCGGGCCACGAGCGAGTAGAACCTGGCGGAGCGGCCGTCCTTTTTCGGGCGCAGCAGCCGGCCCAGGCGCTGGGCCTCCTCCTGGCGGGAACCGAACGACCCGGAGACCTGGATCGCGACCGACGCCTCGGGCAGGTCGATGGAGAAGTTGGCCACCTTGGACACCACCAGGGTCTGCACCTCGCCTGCGCGGAAGGCGTCGAAGAGCCGCTGGCGTTCCTTGACCGACGTGTCGCCCTTGATCACCGGCGCGCCCAGGCGTTCGCCGATCTCGTCTAGCTGGTCTATGTACTGCCCGATCACCAGGAGCTGCTCGCCGGCGTGTTCGGCGACAAGTTCTTCCACCACCCGGGTCTTCGTCTCTGACGTGGCGCACAGCCGGTACTTGTCGGCGTCCTCGGCCATGGCATAGGCCACCCGTTCCTCGCGCGGCAGGTCCACCCGGACCTCCACGCAATCGGCGGGGGCGATGTAGCCCTGGGTCTCGATGTCCTTCCACGGCGCGTCGTAGCGCTTCGGACCGATCAGGCTGAAGACCTCGCCCTCCCGCCCATCCTCCCGCACCAACGTGGCCGTGAGCCCCAGCCGGCGCCGGGCCTGCAGGTCGGCCGTCATCCGGAAGATCGGTGCCGGCAGCAGGTGGACCTCGTCGTAGATGATCAGACCCCAGTCGTTGCCGTCCACGAGCTCCAGGTGCGGGTACAGGCCGCCGCGCTTCGTGGTCAGGACCTGGTAGGTGGCGATCGTGACCGGACGGACTTCCTTGACGGAGCCGGAGTACTCGCCGATCTCCTCCTCGGTCAGTGACGTGCGCTTGATGAGCTCGTCCTTCCACTGCCGCGCGGCGACAGTATTGGTCACCAGGATCAGCGTGGTGGTGGAGCTTGTGGCCATGGCGGCCGCCCCGACCAGCGTCTTGCCGGCGCCGCAGGGAAGGACGACGACGCCGCTGCCGCCGGCCCAGAAGTTCTCCGCCGCCAGTTGCTGGTAAGGCCGCAGCTTCCAGCCGGTTTCGTTGAGCATGATGGGGTGCGGCGTGCCGTCCACGTAGCCGGCGAGGTCCTCGGCCGGCCAGCCAATCTTGAGCAGCAGCTGCTTGAGCTGGCCGCGCTGGGAGGAATGCACCACCACGGTCTCGCCGTCGATCCGCGGCCCGAGCAGTGGGGCGATCTTCTTGGCACGGCTGACCTCCTCGAGCACGGGGTAGTCGGACGTGCGCATGACCAGGCCATGCTGCGGGTCCTTTTCCAGCCGGAGCCGGCCGTACCGGGACATGGTCTCTTCGACGTCGATCAGCAGGGAGTGCGGCACGGGGAACCGGGAGTACGTGAGCAGGGTGTCCAGCACTTTTTCGGCGTCCAGTCCGGCCGCCCGGGCATTCCACAGACCCAGCGGCGTCAGCCGGTAGCTGTGCACATGCTCCGGGGCCCGTTCCAGCTCGGCGAACGCCGCGATGGCGTGCCTGGCCTCGGTTGCGAGTTCGTGGTCGACCTCCAGCAGGATGGTCTTGTCGCTCTGGACGATCAGGGGCCCGTCATTCACTGGAACAATTCCTCTGTAGCTTCTACGTCGATAATCCGGTGGATGGACAGGACCCGCTCGATCTCCTTGACCGGATCGAACACGCGCACCCGCCCGCCATTCACAGCTACCGGAACAACCGTCTCGCGGCTGGCATTCCCCATGCTGTCCACGACGTTCATGACCACACGCTGCCGGAGGCGGATCGCTTTCAGGAGGGTCTCCAGCCCCAGCTGGGTCGCTTCCTCGCTGCCAGGGACAGCCGCCGGCGAGTGAGCGCCGGAGCCAGGTGCCCGGGACCCGTCACCGCGCAACACGGCCAGTTGGGCGTCGATGTCGGCCTCCGGCGGAGCGGTCCGCGGGGCGGTGTAGACGGGCCGGCCGCTGCCGGGACCCGGGGTGCTGCGGCGCAGCCGGACGACGGCGGATGCTGCTTCCTCCAGGATGGGGGCGAGACCCAGGGCTCTGAGAATCTGGGCGGTTTCCCGGGGTGCGGCGTGTGAGACGACCACGGTGGGCGCGATGCGCACCAGCCCCAGGCTGGCGGCGGCCGGGGCGTTGAGCAGTTCCAGCAAGGCAGAGTCGTCCTCGCTCTGGATGAAGCTGGCTGCTGTCCCCACGCGGAGCCGGGAGTGGCGCGCGGCGGTGTCTTCGATGAGGTACTGGAGCGGCTGCGGAATGGCGGTGGCGGAATGCTGGCGCAGGAAGTCCAGGATCGCCGCTGCGTCCTGGCCGGCGTCGAGCGCCCGGCGGACGGAGGCGACGGAGAACCGGTAGATGGTTGCCGGGCCCTGCCCTTCGGCCGCGGCCATGGTCAGGAGCCGTTCGCTCAGTTCGGGATCGAGGTAACCCGGAGCCACCGCCGTCAGGTCCGCCTGCAGCAGCACATGCTGCAGGGCTGCCGGCAGGTGTTCGCCCAGGATCCCCAACGCATCATCCGGCTGTTCGGCGGCGATCGCGGCGCCCAGCTGGCTGAGCGCCCCGGAGCCGATCAGGCCAAGCATCTCGGCCTCGGTGAGGATGCCGCGGATCAGCGAGCTGAAGCGCCGGGCCATCCGGGGCTGGGTCCACTCGGCTCGCTCCAGCACCGCGGCGGCATCGAGAACGGGGGCCTGCCCGTCGGTCGCCGCGGCTTCGAGGGTGAGTTCATTCAGGATTTCCAGGACCCGTTTACGGACCACCGGGGCGTCGGGCCGCTGCGCCTCGGCAGAGAGCGCATTGATGGTGGTGCCGGCCGCGCCCCGATGGCCGGCCGGGCCGGCGGCATTCACGGGCTGGCCCACCAGGGACGGCGCGCGCTCGCTGGCCAGCCAGGCATTGACCAGCCATAGCCATTGTTCCTGCCGCGGCAGCGCCAGCCACTCCAGCTGCGGCGGCTGCACCCACGCCGAACTGTCGACGTCCAGCCGCAGCAGACCGGCCAGTCCGCAGAACTCCGCGAGTACGCCGGCCTCGTGCACGTCGATCCGCAGGGAATCCGCCAGCCGCTTCATCTCCCGGACCCCGACGCCTCCGCTGCGCAGCGTCGCCAGGGGCTGTTCGCGCACGGTGTAGAGCACTTCGCCCACGAGCCGCAGCGTCTCGGCAATAGCGCCCAAGGCGGCGTTCCGGCGCAGCCCTGCGCTCGTGTGGCCAAGGTGGGGGACGGGCGGCATCAGGGAAAAGCTCTCGATGACGAACCCGCCGCGCAGCGACACTCCGACGCTGTGCGGCAGTTCGACGTGGGCGGCGTCCAGCGGCACCAGCAGCCCCCGCGCCAGGAGCCAGTCCACGGGGCCGACGTCGGCGCTTTCGTGGAGCACGGAAGCCCGGCGCTGCGCCTGCGGAACGGCGCCCATGGCCCAGTTTCCGAACCGGGCCAGCAGGGCGGCGGTCCGATCCGGTGCGGTGGTCAGGATTTGCTGGAGCGATTCCGGTGTTGCCGTCCAGTGCTGCAGCGACAGGGCCGCTTCCATCGGCGTCGTGGCGGGGGAGATGGACGCCCCGGCGCGGTGCAGTTCCCCCACCAGCTGCACCACGCGCTGCGCAAAGGCCGGCTGGAGCCGCACGAGTTCGGTGTAGCTGCGCCCCAGTCCCGCCGGGTAGATGCCGATCACATCCTTGAGGCTGCCTACCGGGAGGTAGTGGCGCTGCTTGGCGGCGGCGGGGGCGGCACCGTGCGGGGGATCGGCGCGGTGGACGAGGGCCAGGTCCTGCAGGGAATGGAGGAGCCGGTCGATGGCGGCAGCCGAGGAGCCGTTGATCAGTTTCTTCAGCATCGCCGCCGAGGCGCTGTGCCCGGTATCGGCGTTGGTGCACAGGTGCAGGGTTTCCAGGACCTGCATCTGTGGACGGTTAAGCCGCTCGAGCGCCCGCTGGACGCTGACGCGTCCGCTGGCACGGGCGGCGAGGGCGGGGAAGTCCGGGACGCCGGGAGAAATCAGGTCCGGCCGCGCGGAGAACAGGGCACGCAGCGACTCGTCGCTTCGTGCCTGAAGTTCCTTGCTCAGCGCGCGGATGAGGGACATCGCTCCAACGTTACCTTTCGCCGGGCCCGCGCGGGCGGCGCCGTGCGGCCACCGCGTCTACAACGAGCGCCAGCATGAGCAGGAATGCCACCGGGAGCCCGTAGAGGGCCGTTGAGGTAATCCAGGCGGGCGCCACGACATTGTTGAAGGCCATGGCCATGACAGCGCCGACGGCGGCAAGGGACAGCACAGCAAGGGTGGCCGCGATGATCATCAGAGGCCGCCGGTAACGCGTCAGTGTCATGTGGGCAACGCTAACAGTCCAGCATCGCCCGCGCCTCACGCCGTTAAAGTGAACCAGGCAGGATAACCTTGGAGGTACAGACCAACACGGTCCGGGCAGTCATACCCTGAACCCGCGTATCCATGCGGATGCGGTGACCGCCGGCCGTGTCCCCGCAGAACGAAGAAGGTTGATTACGTGCCTACCGGCAAGGTCAAGTGGTATGACAAGGAAAAAGGCTTCGGATTCCTCGCGGGCGAGGACGGCCAGGAGGTCTTCCTGCCCAAGTCCGCGCTGCCCGAGGGTGTCACGGAGCTCAAGGCCGGAACGCGCGTTGAATTTGGTGTAGCCGACGGACGCAAGGGTGCCCAGGCCCTGGGCCTGCGCGTGCTGGACAAGACACCGTCTATCGCCAAGGCAAAGCGGCCCAGTGCCAGGGACCTTGCCCCGCTGGTGCAGGACCTCGTCAGCGTGCTGGACAACCTGTCCGGGACCCTGTCCGCGGGCAAGTACCCGGAAGGCAACAAGGGCAAGGCGATCGCAGCGGCCCTCCGTAAGGTTGCCGACGAGCTGGACGTATAAGGCTCTTGATGACTCAGGAACCTGATCGGTTGCCGGCGCCGGATGCCGGATCCACCCTGCCTGCCGGATCCAAGACAGCAGGCTCAAAGCAGGGAACGCGCCCGCGCGCCGGCGTGCCCTTCTGGCGCACCGGCAAGCCCGACGCCTTCCTGGCCGCCGCCGTCGACGTCGCCCGTACCGCGGTGGAAGGCATTGCTCCCGCCGAGCAGATCGGCGAGCACATCGGTGCCCGCAGCGAAGGCGACCGCCTGGTGACCCATCTCTTCGAATCCAGGCTGCCCGGGTACCTGGGCTGGCAGTGGTACGCCGTACTGACCCGCAACTCGCGGTCCAAGGTGGTCACGGTGGATGAACTCGGCCTGCTGCCCTCCGAAGACTCCGTCCTGGCGCCGGCGTGGATTCCGTGGGCTGAGCGGGTCCGCCCGGAAGACGCACAAGATGACGAGGCCGCCGACGAGGCGTCCGGCTCCCCAACGCCGTCGCCGGCGTCGGCCCCAGGCCAGCAGGATACAGACCAGCAGGATACAGACCAGCAGGATACAGACCAGTCGGATACTGACCAGCAGGATACGCACGATACAGACCAGCAGGGTACTGCCGACCAGGATGCTGCCGAGCCCGGCGCCTCGGAGACCGACGACGACGAGCGGGAACGCTCTGCGGGCGAGGCCGACTAACGGTTGAAAACGTCCGGGAGCGTGTCTGGGGAGGGCTGGGGCTGATGTCCACGTTCAAGTCCCTGCACATCCTGAACTACCGCATCTGGTTCATCGGTGCGCTCATCTCCAACATTGGCACCTGGATGCAGCGCACCGCCCAGGACTGGCTGGTGTTCGCCCACCTGACGGCGCACGATGCCGGGGCGGTGGGGATCACGATGGCCCTGCAGTTGGGCCCGCAGCTCTTCCTGGCGCCCGTGGCCGGACTTCTCGCCGACCGCTTCAACCGTAAGCGGCTCCTGGTGCTGACTCAGTCCGCAATGGCGCTGCTGAGCGCCGGACTGGGCATCCTGGTGGTCTCGGGCGCGGCGCAGCTCTGGCACGTCTACGCTTTCGCCCTAATGCTCGGGGTGGTCTCCGCCCTGGACGCTCCCGTGCGGCAGACCTTCGTCTCGGAACTGGTCCAGGACGACTACCTCCCCAATGCCGTGGCCCTCAACAGTGCTTCCTTCAACGTCGCCCGGATGATAGGCCCGGCAGTCGCCGGCGTGCTCACTGCCGTTGTCGGGCCCGGCTGGGTCTTCCTCATCAACACGCTCACCTTCGTGGCCATGTTGGTGAGCCTGGCGAAAATCCCGGCCGCGTCGCTGCGGCGGCTGCCGCGGGCACGGGCGGGCAAGGGCAGGATCCGGGAGGGTCTGCGCTATGTCAGGTTCCGTCCGGACCTCGTCGTGGTGCTCGTAGCGATCTTCATCGTGGGAACCCTGGGGCTGAACTTCGCCCTGTTCATTGCGGCCATGGTGGGTAAGGAATTCGGCCTCGACGCGGGGGCCTTCGGCCTGATGAATTCGATCATGGCCATCGGATCCGTCGCCGGGGCGCTGTTGTCCGCCGGCCGCGGCAAGCCCCGGCTGCGGGTCATTTTCGGGGCGGCAGCGGCCTTCGGCGTAACCTCCGGCATCGCCGCGATGGCCCCAAACTACTTCTGGTACGGCGTTGCTCTGGTGCCCGTGGGTCTGTTCGCCATCACCATGATGACGAGCGCCAACGGGTACGTCCAGACCACCACGGACCCCGTAATGCGGGGCCGGGTGATGGCCCTCTACATGGCAATTTTCATGGGCGGAACTCCCATTGGGGCGCCGCTCGTCGGCTGGGTGGCAAACACCGCCGGCCCCCGCTGGTCCATGGCGGTTGCGGCGGGCGCCGGCCTGCTGGCGGCCCTGATCGGGCTGGTGTGGATCATCCGGGCGAAGCACCTGCGGCTCCACTTCAACCGTCGCGCGCGCGGGCTGCGGTACTTCCACGTCGAAAGCGGGACCGGTCCAGCCGGCGCCAGCCCTGGTTCCCAGCCGGGTGCGCGGCGCGGCTCACAACAGAATGTGCAGCCGGGCGGACCGGCCTGAAACGATGACGGCGCCGCCGCGGCCTGAGTTCTCATGGGCCGTGACGGCGCCGCCGGGCGCTGAGGCTACTTTTTCAGTTCAGCCACGACGAAATCGATGCACTCGAGCAGTGCCGAGACGTCGTCCGGCTCGATCGCCACGAAGGTGGCGATGCGCAGCTGGTTGCGGCCCAGCTTGCGGTACGGCTCGGTGTCGACGACGCCGTTCGCGCGGAGCACCTTGGCGATGGCCGAGGCATCGATCGATTCGTCGAAGTCGATCGTGGCGATCACGTTGGAACGGTCCTCGGCCTTGGCCACGAACGGCGTGGCGTAGCCGGACGCCTCGGCCCAGCGGTAGATGCGGCCGGCGGAATCCGCGGTCCGGGCGGCTGCGAAGTCCAGGCCGCCGTTGGCGTTCAGCCACTGCACCTGGGCATCCAGGGTCACCAGGGTGGCCAGCGCCGGGGTGTTGTAGGTCTGGTTGAGCCGGGAGTTGTCGATCGCCGTCTGGAGGTCCAGGAAGTCGGGGATCCAGCGGTTGCCGGCCTTGATCCGTGCCGCCCGCTCCAGCGCCGCGGGGGAAAACAGGCCCAGCCACAGGCCGCCGTCGGACGCGAAGTTCTTCTGCGGCGCGAAGTAGTACACGTCGGACTCCGCCACGTCCACGTCCAGCCCGCCCGCGGCCGAGGTCGCGTCCACCAGCACCAGCGACCCCTCGTCGGCGCCTGCCACGCGCTGGACGGGGGCAGCCACGCCGGTTGAGGTTTCGTTCTGCGGCCACGCATAGACGTCGACGCCGGCCTCCGCCCGGGCGGAGGGGCGGGTGCCGGGTTCGGCCTTGATAATGGAGGACTCGGCGAGGAACGGCGCCTTGTTGGTGGCCGAGGCAAACTTCGAGCCGAACTCGCCGAAGGACAGGTGCTGCGCCTTGTTCTCTACGAGTCCGAAGCTGGCGATGTCCCAGAACGCGGTGGATCCGCCCACACCGAGCACGACTTCATAGCCTTCGGGCGCGCGGAAGAAATCGCTGAGGCCGCTGCGTACCGAGCCGACCAGGTTTTTCACCGGTGCCTGGCGGTGCGAGGTCCCCAGCAGCTTCGCCGATGCCGCGGCGAGGGCGTCCATCTGTTCCGGTCGGACCTTGGACGGGCCGGCGCCGAACCGTCCGTCCTTGGGCAGGAGGTTGGCGGGGATCGTGACGCTCGTGTCGCTCACAGTGGCTCCAATTTTCGGCGGGTTCGTAGCGTGGCTGGGAGGTGGCCTGGCAGGGATGGCTACAACGGACACCCCTTTTTCATTCTGCCTGTTCTATTTTGCCTGTTTCATTCTGCCTGACGGGTCCCGGCGATATGGAAAAAGGCCTGTCACAGTCAGGTCATTGAGACGCCGGGGGCTGCCGGCCTACGGGCGCCGGGAGGGCAGTCCCGGGCCGAACGAAAATTATCCGGAGTAATTCAAAATAGGCTAGGCTGGCATGCGAACGTACGGCGGATCCCGCCAGGGCGCATCCTGCATGCAGCCCGCACGCGGTACGGTGGGAATGACGCAAGGACTGCGCTCGAGGAGCTGAGCTGAATGACGGATCTGATCGATACCACGGAGATGTATCTTCGGACCATTCTGGAACTTGAAGAAGAAAACATCGTTGCCCTCCGTGCCCGCATCGCCGAACGGCTCCGCCACTCCGGCCCCACCGTTTCCCAGACCATCGGCCGCATGGAGCGTGACGGGCTTGTGGTTGTTTCCGGTGACCGGCACCTTGAACTGACCGAAACCGGGCGGAAACGCGCCATCGGTGTCATGCGCAAGCACCGCCTCGCCGAACGACTGCTCGCGGACGTGATCGGACTCGACTGGGCCTACGTCCATGAGGAAGCGTGCCGCTGGGAGCATGTCATGAGCGAACGCGTCGAGCGCCGAATCTTCGAGATGCTCAACCACCCGACAGTTTCGCCCTACGGAAACCCCATTCCGGGGCTGGCAGATCTTGGCGGGGTGCCCAATGGTGCCCCCGCGGACAGGGCGGTAAACCTCCTGGAGGCCATGGCCGGTTACGGTGCGGGTTCGCGGATCACGGTCAACCGGCTCGCGGAGCCGATCCAGGTGGAGCCGGAGCTTCTGGCCCAGCTCGACGAAGGCGGAATCCGGCCTGGCGCGCTGGTCTCGCTGGAGCGTGTGGGGGAGTACATCTCGGTCCGCGTCCCCGATATCGAGGGAGCCCTGGAACTGCCGCCCGAGGTTGCCGCGCACGTCTTTGTAACGGTCGCCTGACCGGCCGCAACGGGCCGGTTGTGGGACGACCCATGAGTTCTGCACAGTTGCGATTACGGATTTATCACCGGGCGGCTTAATCCCCTATAGTTAGTGGCCAGTACCGATACCAAAGCGTTACCTGATCCGAAGCCGAGCCCTGCCAGCGGATTAGTCGCTGAACCACCTTCTGGCAGGGGCGGGGGAACCACTTTCGGCTGCTACTTAAGCAGCCTTGGGGTGAAGTCCGTCAGCGGCAAGCAGCTTCCACCGAAGGATCCCCTGGGGATACCCCTGTGCCTGGCTGCTTGCAACGGCGGACCGGGTCTTTGATCTCTCTGACCCGAATCCGACAGCTAACTTCGCAGGCTCTCCAGAGAGGAACCGTTCTTGACCACCCAGACCGCCAGGGGCCGTCGCCGCGCGACCGGTCCCGCTCCGGAGCCGCGTCCCGTCGTCGCGCATATGGCCGAACGCCCGCGCGACGCGCACCGCGATGAACGGCGTCGCCGGCGCAGTCCGTTCCGTCAGGTAACGGAGTTTGCCTCGGCCAGCGGAGTCGGGCAGAAAGCCGGGATCGCCCTGGCCGCAACTGGTCTGGTTCTCACCGTGACGGTCCCCGTCACGAGCCCCGTGATGGCCTCCAATCCCGGCGGATCCGGCGCTCTCTCGGCCGCCGTTCAGCCGGATGTCACCGCCGCTGCCGCGGCAAAGGTCGACTTCAGCCGCACTGCCGTCACCACGAAGGGCGATCCGGACGGGAAGCTCAAGCAGCTGCTGAGCGCCCAGTCTGTGGGCAGCATCACCCGCGCCGCATCGGCGGGCACACTTGGCGGGCCGCTGGATCAGCTGGTCACGGCATCGCCCTACGGCTACCGCGTCAGCCCCATTACCGGAGGCGCGGGGGAGTTCCACCGCGGCCAGGATTTCGCTGCCCAGTGCGGCACGGCGGTCCATGCAGCCGCCAGCGGCACCGTGACCTTCAATGGATGGCATCCCTTCGGCGGTGGAAACCGGGTGGTCATCGACCACGGTAACGGCCTGGAGACCACGTACAACCACCTGTCCTCTGCCTCGGTCGAGGTCGGCCAGAAGGTATCGCGCGGTGACGTCGTCGCCATGAGCGGAACCACCGGCGCCTCCACGGGCTGCCACCTCCACTTTGAAGTGATGGTCAACGGCGACGTCGTTGACCCCCTCGGCTGGCTCTAACAAAGACGATGGACCACTCTCAGATTCTTGTGACACGCCGTGATCTGAATGTGACATTGGGTCCGGACTCCTGTAGGGTTTGAAGCACGCCAACTTTTCCGAAGTTGGCGCTCTTGAGTGGATTGCCTAGCTCTGCCACCGCTCAAGGTCCGTTCGCATTACATCGTCTGGCAGGGGCGGGGGAACCAATTTTGGCCTTCGAAAGAAGGCCTTGGGGTTAAGTCGCAAAGCTTCCCAGGAAGCAGCGCGGCCGGGTGACTCCCATCCGAATCCGACAGCTCACCTCGTAGGCATTGGGAGAGGCTACTTTCGTGTCTTCACGCCACAATTCTGCGCGCATGCGCACCGGCGAGGCTCTTTTGAGCCCGCTGGAATCCACATCACGTGCCGCCCTTGCCGGCGCCCGGATTGGATCACGTTCCGCAGGCTCATTCTCTACCGAGCCCGGACAGCATGCAGTTTCCGCTTTTGGCGCGTCTTCGCAGTACACCCTTCGCTAAGTAACCCATTTCGGGGCGATCCGGCGTACCCCCAAGATGCCGGAGCGTCCTCAGTCCGTGCCCGAAAGCGCGCGGTCCAAGGATCACGAAAGAGAGAACTTAATGACTACTCGTGCAACTGTTGCACGGCACCGCGCCGAGGTCACCAAGACCAACTCGCTGGCTGTTATTGCCAAGGCTGTCGGCGACAACGCCGGCGGCGTGGGCCGTCAGGCCGCGGTCATCGCCGCAGCTTCCGGTCTGGTTCTGACCAGTGGAATCGCAGCCAACGCTGCTGAGACCAATGTTCAGCGCGAATCCACCTCCGCTTCGGCCCTGGAAGTCCAGTCCGCCGCTCCGGCCACAATCTCGGCCGCTTCCACCATCGCGATCTCCTACGAGAAGCCCGCTGTGACCACGTCGCCGGCTCCCGTCGTCGAGGCCCCCAAGCCCGTCGTGCAGGTCCAGGATTCCAACGCCTCCCGCGCCGGTGGCACCGAGCTTGGTGTCAGCGGCGGCGTCGCTGCCCAGGCTCCCGCCGGCATCGGAAGCGGCTCCGGCGCAACCATCGCCGCCGCTGCCTACGCACAGATCGGCGTGGCGCAGGACTGCACCGCCCTCGCCACCAACGCGCTGGCCGCGGCCGGCATCCACTACCACGGCTGGCCGGCAGGTTACCTGTCCCTGGGCCGCACCGTGAGCGCCGCCGAGGCACGCCCGGGCGACCTCGCCTACTACCAGAACGGCGGCGTGGGCATGGCTCACATCGCGGTCTACGTCGGCAACGGCATGGCAGTCCACGGCGGCTGGAACGGCGGAACCACCGCGCTGTACAGCGTAAACGTCGGCTCCGGCCCGGTCTTCATCCGCGTCGGCGCCTAAGCAAGATCCCAGCACCTTCGAAAGACCCCCGCCTCTTGGCGGGGGTCTTTTGCGTTGCCGCACCGTGAACTTTCCGCGCTGAAGACTGCGCCCGTGAAAAAATATTCGGTGATCCGGCACCTGAGTGTTTACTCTTGTGTTGTCGATCCATAGCCCGACCATGCAGAGGGCAGCCGGCCCTCGTGCCGCTGGCGGGTGCGGCCGTGAAGAGGTATGCGGATGCGCACTCTCGTTCTGAATGCTGGATATGAACCCCTGGCGGTCATCACCTTCCGCCGGGCGCTCGTCCTTGTCCTAACCGGAAAGGCCAGCGTGGTGGCCGAAGGGGACGACCCCGTTGTCGGCCCCCAGGATATTCTGGGCCGCCCGTCCGTGATCCTGCTGAACCGCTACATCCGGCCGAGGTACAACACCATGACAGCGGTGAGCCGCCGCGGCGTGCTCCGCCGCGATGCCCACCGCTGCGCCTACTGCGGCAAGGCTGCCCACACCATCGACCACGTCCAGCCAAAATCCCGGGGCGGGGCCGATTCCTGGGAGAACCTGGTGGCGGCGTGCCTGCGGTGCAACAACGCCAAGAGCGACCACACCCCGGCGGAGATGGGCTGGAAGATCGGTTTTGTTCCGGGCCCGCCAAAGGGCGCCATCTGGCAAATCAAGGAGCTCGAGAAGCCGACGCCGGCTTGGGACCCGTTCCTGTTGCCTGAGTCAGCGGCCTGAACTGCTGCCTGGACTGCTGCCTGAACTGCCTCCGGGCAGTTCATGGCTGATTCGGCGGCAGCCGGCGCCGCGCTAGGCTGAACCGGTGGAGTTCGATGCCATTATTCTCGCCGGGGGACGGTCCTCCCGCCTGGGCGGCGTGCCCAAATCCGGGCTGATCTACGACGGCGCCACCCTCCTTGAGCGCTCACTGCGCGCCGCGGGCGGGGCAGGGCGCACCGTCGTCGTCGGTCCTGACCCCGGGGACCTGCCCGGGGGCGTGCTGAGCTGCAGGGAAGACCCGCCCTTCGCGGGGCCGGCCGCCGCCATCGCCGCGGGACTGGCCGCGCTGGACGCGGACCACCCCGGCCGGCACGGGGCAGCCGCGCCGGCGCCGTTTACCCTGGTCCTTGCCTGTGACATGCCGCGCTCGGCCGAGGCAGTCCGCGCCCTGGCCGAATCGCTGGCCGCGTCTGTTGCAGTTGCGCCGGAACGGGACGGGGGCGACGGCGTCATGGCCGTCTCGGCCGAAGGCCGGAAGCAACCACTCGCGGGGTTTTATGGCACAGCTGCGCTACAACGTTGTGTTGCGGACGCCGCGGCCAGGGGCAGCCTGGAAAACGCGTCGGTCTTCGCCCTTCTTGCTAGGCTGGACGTGCGGGAAGTTCGCGTTCCCCCCGGTTCCACGGATGATGTCGACACCTGGGATGACGCGTCCGCATTAGGCGTTTCCGGTAGGCTTCCAGACCGCGGTCCGGGCGCCGGTCCGGAACTCCGCAGCTGAACTCGACCATGGAGGCAAACGGTGAAAAGCCAGGATGAAACGCTGGAAGACTGGTGCCGTGCCCTGCTCCAGGCCCTGGAGCTGGAAGACGTTGAGATTGACGTGAACGAGGTCCTCGCCCTGGCCGGGGTGGCTGCCCACTCCGTGGTGCGCCCGGCGGCGCCGCTGACGACGTTCATTGCCGGCTTTGCCGCGGGTCTGGCCTCCGGCTCCGGGCAGGCCACGGACTCCGTGTCCATGGAGTCCGCGATGGCCGTGGCGCGCCGGCTCGCCAAGGACTACGCAGCCGCCGAAGCCCCCGGGGCATGACGGCGGCGGCCCCGGACGGCAGCGGACCCACTGCCCCAGGCAGCGACGGCGGTAAAGACGGCCTCAGAGAGGGCTTCACGGAGGGCCCCGCAGACCCTCCCATCCCGGCGGGCCAGGACCCGGCGGGCCCGGACCCGACGGACCCGGATTCAACGGACGAAGATTCAACGGACGAGGACACTGCCGGCCAGGACACGGCAGGGGAGCCGCACCGGCACCTGGCCCACACGTGGCAGGAGGCCCGCCAACTCGCGTTCGACTGCGCCGTTCCCATCCCGGCTGCCCCCGTCCCGCTCCGGCAGGCGCTGGGCCGGACCCTCGCAGCGGACATCGTTGCCCTGCAGGACATGCCCCATTACGCTTCCTCTGCCATGGACGGCTGGGCCGTCAACGGCAGCGGTCCGTGGATCCTGGCCGAACCCAACCAGCTGCTGGCACCGCATCAGGCAAGTCCGATTGCCACCGGAGGCCTCATTCCGGCCGGGGCCAAGGCGGTGCTGCGCAGCGAGAGCGGCATCATCGACGCCGACGAGGACGGCCTGCCTGTCCTGAAACTGGGCGGCAACGCGAAACCGGGGGACCCGCGGAACGGGGACCACATCAGGAAAGCGGGGGAGGAAGCCGCCGCCGGAGACGTCCTGATCAAGGGCGGCACCGTCCTGAACCCCGCCCACCTGGCCCTCGCCGCGCTGGCCGGAAGCGACACCCTTCCGGTGCTCGGCAAGGCCTTGGTGCGGCTCGTCTTCACCGGCTCGGAGGTGGTGACGTCCGGGGTGCCGGCACCCGGGCAGGTCCGGGACACCTTCGGACCCCAACTGGCAGCCGTGGTGGGAATGCTTGGCGGGATCTGCACCGAAGAAGTGAAAATCGGGGATACCTACGCCGAATGGCTCGCCGCGCTCGAGGACACCGATCCTGCCGCCGAAAACCTGCCTGCCGACGTCGTCATCACCACCGGCGGCACGGGTCGCTCCGGAACGGACCACCTCCGCCGATCGGTCACCGAACTCGGCGGCCGCCTGCTGATCGACGGCGTCGCCATGCGCCCGGGCCATCCCGCCGTGCTGGCCGAGCTGCCGGACGGCAGGTACATCCTCGGCCTGCCAGGGAACCCGCTCGCGGCCATGATGGCACTGTCCACGATCGGAGCCCCGCTCCTGGCGGCCCTGGGGCACGGACCAATTCCCCCGCTCGGCGAGGTGCCCTGCGGCTCGACGATTGACGCCGATCCCGGCCGGACACGGCTCATGCCCTTCCGGCTGCTCTATGGCATGGCGTCGCCGGCGCAGCACACCGGCCCGGGAATGATGCGGGGCCTGGCAGCCGCCGACGGCGTGCTGGTGGTCCCGCCCCATGGCGTGCAGCTGGGGGAACTGGTCCCCGCCTTCGCACTCCCTTGGGGGACGCCGCTACCGGACCCGGCGGCAGCCTCCGCCGCGCAGAAGCCGGCCGCGAAGCGGACCGCCAGGAAAGCCGCGGCCAGCGACGGGCCGGTGGACTGGAGTGCCCTCCTGGGCTGAGCCCTGGCCCCCTGCGCTGGCTTCAGGATCAGGCACTTACAATGATGGAACCAGCCAAAGAATCACGACAACCGCACAACATGTTGCTTAGGAGCACCGGATGGGCCGTGTCACGCAACGCCGCAAAGTGCACAAGATCGTCCTGGATGGGTCCCCTCAGGCCCTCGAATTCCCTGTCCGGCACCGGGAGGACGTCCTTGCCGTCGAGGAACCGCTGGAAATCCGGCTCGGAGACATGTCCTTTTCCGTCACCATGCGAACGCCGGGCAATGACTTCGACCTCGTCGCAGGGTTCCTCGTCTCAGAGGGGATCATCTGGGCTCCCGAACAGCTGGTCTCGCTCAGGTTCTGCGCCGGCGAAGACGCCGACGGCATCCAAACGTTCAACGTCGTGGAGGCTCAACTCCGGCCCGACGTCGTCCGGCCCGAGACCGGACGAAACGTCTTCACCTCCAGCTCCTGCGGCATCTGCGGGACGGACTCGATCGATGCCGTGCGCAAGTCCTCGCACTACAGCCCGGCACAGGATCCGCTGACCGTTCCCGTGGAAACGCTCGCGGGCCTCCCGGACACCCTCCGGTCCGCCCAGGAGGTCTTTGACGCCACCGGCGGCGTGCACGCCGCCGGACTCTTCAGAATCGCCGACGACGGCTCGGCGGAGTTGCTGTGCCTCCGCGAAGACGTCGGAAGGCACAACGCGGTGGACAAGGTGGTGGGCTGGGCGCTTCGCGAAGGCCTGCTGCCGCTCCGGGGCACCGTGCTGCAGGTGTCCGGCAGGGCATCGTTCGAGCTCGTCCAAAAGGCAGCTCTCGCCGGGATCCCGGTCCTTGCCGCTGTCAGTGCCCCCTCCAGCCTGGCCGTCGAGCTGGCCGAGGCCAGCGGGATGACCCTGGCCGGGTTCAGCCGCCGGACCAGCCTGAACGTGTATGCGGGCCAGCAGCGCGTCGCGGTCCCGGCCCCCGCGGCCGGCTAGGGGCAACACTTGGCCAACAGGTTCCCCGCGGCGTAAGTTTTATCCATCGATTGGAGCCAATCGGACCGCCAGCGCTGAAGAGGAACACATTGCACGATGACCGCCGTCTTACGGAAGTCCGGCTGGACCGCTTTCTGCGTGACCGCGTCGCCCCCGCGGTCTACCCGCGCAGCGTCCCGCTGACCCTGAGCAGCTGGGACGCGCCGGACGAACCCGTGCCGGTGCTGGACGCCCTGCGGCACGAGTTCACACCGCAGGAACACGGCGCGGCCTGGGGCCGCCCGTGGAGCACCAAGTGGCTCCGGCTCCGGGGTGAAGTGCCGGACACCTGGGGAACCGCGGCGGCCACGTCGGTGGAAATCCTCGTGGACCTGGGATTCAGCGGCGAGCTCCCGGGCTTCCAGTGCGAAGGCATTGCCTGGCGGTCCGACGGGACCATTATCAAGGCGATTTCGCCTCGGAACCAGCACATTCCGCTCAAACTCCTGGGCACCGGCATGGCTGTCGACTTCTACGTCGAAGCCGCGGCCAACCCCGACTTGTCCCAGAACTGGACATTCGCCGCCACTCCCTACGGCGACAAGGCGACGGCGGGCAGCGAACCGAAGTACCGCCTCGGCATGATCGCCATCGCTGAACGCAACCAGACGGTATGGGAACTGCAGCAGGACATCCTCACCCTTGCCGGGCTCATGCACGAGTTGCCCATGGACCTGCCCCGCCGCCACGAAATCCTGCGGGCGCTCGAACGCATGCTGGACATCATGGACCCCGACGACGTTGGCGGTACCGCGGAGGCCGGACGGGCCGCCCTCGCCGACGTCCTGGCCCGGCCGGCCTACGCCTCGGCGCACCAGCTCGTGGCCACAGGCCACGCCCACATCGATTCGGCCTGGTTGTGGCCGGTACGGGAAACCATCCGCAAGTGCGCCCGGACGTTCTCCAACGTCGTCGCGCTGATGGACGAGTATCCCGATTTCACCTTTTCGTGTTCCTCGGCCCAGCAGCTCGCGTGGATGAAAGAGTATTATCCGGAGCTCTTCGGGCGCATCCGGGACAAAGTCCGCGGCGGCCGGTTCGTTCCCGTCGGCGGGATGTGGGTCGAATCGGACTCCAACATGCCCGGCGGCGAGGCCATGGCACGGCAGTTCCTCGAGGGCAAGAGCTTTTTCCTGGCCGAATTCGGCGTGGAATGCGAGGAAGCGTGGCTCCCGGACACGTTCGGGTATTCCGCGGCCCTGCCGCAGATCATCAAGGCCGCAGGCAGCCGCTGGTTCCTCACCCAGAAGATCTCGTGGAACCAGGTCAACAGGATGCCCCACCACACCTTCAACTGGGAGGGAATCGACGGCACCCGGGTGTTCACCCATTTCCCGCCGGTGGACAGCTACAACTCCGATCTCAGTGCCCGGGACCTGGCGCACGCAGAGCGGAACTACCGGGACCACGGACGCGGAGGCTCCTCGCTGGTTCCGTTCGGATATGGCGACGGCGGCGGCGGGCCAACACGCGAGATGCTGGCCTCGGCGCAGCGCACGGCCGACCTGGAAGGATCCCCGAAAGTGCGGATCGGCTCGGCAGCCAGCTTCTTTGGCCAGGCCCAGGCCGAGTATGAGCCCCTGCCGGTCTGGGTGGGGGAGATGTACCTGGAACTGCACCGCGGCACCTACACCAGCCAGGCCAGGACCAAGCTGGGAAACCGGCGCAGCGAGCACCTTCTCCGGGAGGCCGAACTCTGGAGTGCCACCGCTGCCGTGCGTTCCGGGCACAGCTACCCTGCCGCGGAGCTCAAGCGCCTCTGGCGGCTGGTGTTGCTGCAGCAGTTTCATGACATCCTGCCGGGGAGCTCCATCGCGTGGGTCCACCAGGACGCCGAACGGAACTATGCCGCCGTCGAACGGGGGCTGGAGGCGATCATCACGGACGCCGCGGCCGCAGCCCTCGGCACCGGCAGCCGGGAATTCCTCCTCAACGCTGCCCCGCAGGAGCGCCAGGGCGTGCCTGCCCTGGCCGCTGCCGAGCCGGTCCGGCCCGGGCAGCCGGTCGAGGTCACCGAAGCAGACGGCGGCTACATCCTGGACAACGGCATCATCCGGGCCGTCGTGGACGCCAACGGACTGCTGGCCTCGCTCACAGACCGTGGCACCGGACGCGACGCGATTGCTCCCGGAGAATTCGGCAACCTCCTGGAGCTGCACCGGGACACGCCGAATGAATGGGACGCGTGGGACATCGACGCCTTCTACCGCAGGAACGTTGTCCGACTGGTCGAGGCGCGTTCGGTGAGTCTGGAGCCCGGCCCCCAAGGGGAAAGCCCGAGCGCCGTCGTGGTGGTGGAGCGCATGGCCGGCTCCTCGCCCGTGACCCAGCGGATAGCGCTCGCCGCAGGCGCCGACTCGCTCGCGATCACCACCCTCGTGGACTGGCACGAGAGCGAAAAACTGCTCAAGCTGGGCTTCGCCCTGGACGTCAGGGCAGACCGCTCGGCGGCCGAGACGCAGTTTGGGCACGTGTTCCGCCCCACCCACGTCAACACGTCCTGGGAGGCCGCGAAGTTCGAAATCTGCGCCCACCGCTGGATCCACGTCGCCGAGCCGGGCTACGGGGTGGCCATCTCCAACGCCTCCAGTTACGGCCACGATGTCACCCGCAACGTCCGGGGCGCCGACGGCGGCACCACCACCACGGTGCGGGTCTCGCTCCTGCGGGCGCCGAAGTTTCCGGATCCGTACGCGGACCAGGGCAGGCACGAGCTGCACGTCACGATCCGGCCGGGCGCCACCATCGCGGACGCCGTCGAGGAGGGCTACCGCACCAATCTGGCCCCGCGCGTGGTGCAAGGGGCCCACGGGGTGGAGCCGCTGGTCACCGCGTTCAATCCGGCCCTCGTCATTGAAGCGGTCAAACTCGCTGAAGACGGCTCCGGCGACGTAATAGTCCGGCTCTACGAATCGCTGGGGGAACGATCCACAGGCCTCCTGAAAGCCAACTTCCCGGTCCGCGGGCTGCACGCCGTGGATTTGTTGGAACGGCCCGTCGACGCCCCGGGCGTGAGGGCAGGCCTCGATTCCGCGGAGCTCACGTTGCGGCCGTTCCAGCTGGTCACGCTGAGGTTTGTGCGCTGACAGGCAGGGCCGTGGTCCCAGCCCCCAGCAGGGACAAAACAGCAAGGACAAAACAGCAGGGACCACACCGGAAAACCCCTTAAACAGGCTGAGTGGGAGCGGTCCTTGCGGACCGCTACCACTCATCCCCCCAATGGCGCTTGGACGGCTGCCTCTGCTTCGCACGGCTGACTTCCGTACACGAAGCGAATGCCGCTTTCACACATTCATGATTCTTTCACGGTCTAATGATTTTGTGAATGCCTTACCCTTTGTTCTTGCGGAATGTTGCGCGAGCGTTACGCGATTCCTTGGCGGCGAGCCCGGAAGCCCAGAACAGTCCCAGGCCTAGGACGTAGCCCAGGACGGCCAAATAGTTGACCGTCTGCTGCGCAAGGAACCAGGGGCCAGGTGCGAAGGAGGCTGGGACGCTGCAGGCGGTGGCGAGGGCGCCGAGGCATGTCAGGAGGGCCGCGGCACGCACCAGCCGCGGCAATTGGCTCCTGGTGGTGGCCAGCAAAGCCGGCAGCAGGGCGAGGGAGACGAAGGCAGGATAGGTACGTCCTGCCGCGGCGTAGAACGGCGCCAGGACGGCATTGGGTCCGCCGTTGTCCGTGATGTCCAGCATGCCGGCCGAGGACCCGCGGGTGTCCATGAGAAAGAAGGTCACCGCCACGGCGGCAGCGCTGATGGCCAGGGCCCAGCGCCCGGCCGGGCCCGCGATGAGGCGGTAGCCGCGGGGGTCGGCCAGCCCGGTCGCGACGCGCAGACCGACCAGCAGGACCGCCGCGAACACGAGGCAGCGCAGGATCAGGTGGGTGAGGTTCCAACCGCCGAGCACCGCGTCGATCGCCTCGTAGGGGCCGGGCACCGAGAGCAGGCTGCACAGGGTCGCGAGAACCAGGATCCAGAAAACGGTCCTGTTCCGCCCCTGGATCGCATCCGGAACGCGGAGGAGAAGCACCACGGAACAGATGATCAGCGTGCCCCACTGGAGGGTTGCAATCATTCCGGGTTCTCCCACGTCACTTGCCTGCTCAGCCCCGAGATGGTCAGGTCATGCCAGCTTGCTTCTTCGGCGCCCGCTTCGCAAGCGTCTTGGCCAACCAGATCAGGGACAGTCCCAGGACCAGGCACAGAACGGCCGAGTAGTTGAAGACGAACCGCATGAATCCGAGGGACGGAGGAATGACCGGGGAGAGCAGGCTCAGGGAGATGGCCACGGTGCCCAGCGCGAGCAACGCCGCGCTGGACCGCACCAGGACGGGGAGGCCGCTGCGCAGGGTCCGCACCATGGCCGGAAACAGGGCCACGGTGATGAACGCCGGGTAGAGGCGCCCGGCGGCCCCGTAGTACTCCACCAAGGCGGCATTACGGTCATCCTTGGCGGACAGGGCGACCAGCCCCGCCGAGGAGCCGGCGGTGTCCATTGTGAGGAAGACCAGCACCACCACCGCCGAGGCGGCTGCGGCTACCGCAATTCCAACAGGACCGGTGATGAGCCGCAGGGCGTCGTCCGCGCTGAAGCCCCGGGCCACCCGGACTCCAAGAAAGAAGATGGCGGCGAAAATGACGAAGCGCAGCACCACGTTGGCGATGTTCATGCCGCCCAGGATCTGGTCCACGGCCAGGTACGGGGCATCGATGCTGAGCAGGATCGCCAGGGTCATCAGCGCAAAGATGGCGAACAGGGACCGGTTCACACCGCGGAGGACGCTGGGCACGCGGGCGAGCGTGACGACGCCGCACACCGCCAGCGTGGTCCACTGCAGGATCGCGATCATCCGAGGTTCTCCCAAATTTTTTCTGTCTGTGCCTGCTCCTGCTCATGGCGCCGCAGCGATTTTCCGAGCGCCTGAAGACGCTCCCCGGCCAGGGCGCTAAGGTCTCCGGCGGAGAGGGCATCGAGCGCGGCCTGCTTCGCCCCTGGCATCCAGCCGGCCTCATCCTCGGTTATCAAGCCCGTGGCGACGAGCCCGCCCGTGAATCCTACGCCCGCCGCGCGGGCAGTCGCGACCGCCAGCTCGGGGGACAGCCTGTTGGCCGTGAGCTGGGCCGAATAGTTCTGGGGTGCCACGCCGGTGGCAGCCGAAACCCGGTGGCGCAACTCACCGTCGTCAATCGCGTCCACCCAGTTCCGGACAGAAGTGGCGTGCGGGGCGGGGCTCAGCGGCGGAGTCATGGAGCTGCCATGGTCACCGTAGCCGCCGTAGGCCGGGGACGAACGGGAAATGACCGCGCGCAACAGGTCCATGGTGGCAACCTGGCTGACAAGCTCGGCGGGGGTCGGCGGCTGCGGCGGGGCGGCCAGTTCCGCATAGTGGTCGAAGGAAGCCAGTTCCGTCAGCGGACTCAAGTCCAGGGCCCGGCTGATGCTGACCAGGGTGGTCTCGGCCACTTTCCCGCGCACCAGCTGCTGGGCCAGGGTGGTGCGCTTGATCCCGGAGATCCTGCAGATATCGGCTGTGCTCGCCGACGGGGCAACCCGGTGAAGCCAGAGTTGGAACGCCTTTGCGGGTAGTGGCATCTAGGGCTTCCTGCGGAGTCGACGGGCAGTATGGCTACTGTCATGCGGTGGGGCAGCGGCGATTGGGGCGGGGGATGGAAGCGGTGTGGAGGTGTGGGCTGGGATTTTACGTGAGGTCCTAATTCAACTATGCTAAATGGTCGAACCCGCTGGTCCGTACACCCCCCAAGTCCGGACCGGCGGGTTCTTCTATGCCCGGCTGGTTTTCGGCCAGCCGCGACGGGCGGTTTCTCCCAGTCGGGACGGCCCGTTTGGGCCGCAGTGAGAGGATGAACTAATGACTGCAACCCTTGTTGCCAAGGACCTTTCCGGTGGTCACGATCACCGCACACTCTTCTCGAAGCTGTCCCTGACCGTAGCGCCCGGCGACGTCGTTGGCGTCGTCGGCGCCAACGGTGCCGGCAAATCCACCCTGCTGCGGCTGCTGGCCGGCGTCGACAATCCGCAGGAAGGCACAGTGAGCCTGGCCCCCGCCGACGCCTTTGTGGGCTGGCTGCCGCAGGAACACGAACGAATTGCCGGCGAAACGGTCGCAGACTACATCGCCCGGCGCACAGGCTGCGCGCAGGCGACCATAGAGATGGAGTCCACCGCCGAGGCGCTGGGCTCCGGCGCTCCCGGCTCCGATGACGCCTACTCCCTGGCCTTCGACCGGTGGATGGCCTCCGGCGCCGCCGACCTGGAGGACCGCATCCCGCCCGTCCTGGCGGACCTTGGCCTCGAGGTGGGGCCGGACGCCGGAATGACCGGCCTGTCCGGCGGCCAGGCGGCCCGCGTGGCGCTCGCCGCCCTGCTGCTGAGCCGGTTCGACATCGTGCTCCTGGACGAACCCACCAATGACCTGGACCTCAACGGGCTGGCCAAGCTCGAGGCCTTCGTGCAGGGCCTGCGCGGCGGCGCCGTCCTGGTCTCGCATGACCGCGAGTTCCTGGCGCGCTGCGTCACCACCATCGTGGAACTGGACCTCGCGCAGAACTCCGTGGCGGTGTACGACGGCGGCTACGAGGCCTACCTGGAGGAACGCGCCGTCGCCCGCCGGCACGCCCGGGAACGCTTCGAGGAGTACGCCAACACCAAGGCCGACCTCGTTTCCCGGGCCCGCACACAGCGCGAATGGAGCTCCCAGGGCGTCCGGAACGCCATGAAGAAAAACCCGGACAATGACAAGATCCGGCGTGCCGCCAGCACCGAGTCCTCCGAGAAACAGGGCCAGAAGGTCCGGCAGATGGAGTCCCGCATCGCCCGGCTCGAAGAAGTTGAAGAGCCGCGCAAGGAATGGCAGCTGCAGTTCAGCATCGGGGCGGCCCCCCGCTCCAGCGCCGTCGTGGCCACCCTGCGCGACGCCGTCGCGCAGCAGGGCGACTTCACCCTGGGCCCGGTGAACCTGCAGCTGAACGCGGGGGAGCGGATCGGGATCACCGGCCCCAACGGCGCCGGCAAATCCACCCTGCTCCGGCTCCTGCTCGGCGTCCAGCAGCCCGACTCCGGTGACGCCTCCATGGGTGCGTCCGTGGCCGTCGGCGAGATCGACCAGGCGCGCGGCCTGCTGGCCGGCGAGCTGTTGCTCGCAGACGCCGTCGAAGCCGTACTGACCGATCAGACCCCGGCGGAGGTGCGCACCCTGCTGGCCAAGTTCGGCCTCAAAGCCGATCACACCAACCGGTCCGTCGACTCCCTCTCCCCGGGGGAACGGACCCGGGCCGCCCTGGCGCTGCTGCAGGCCCGCGGCGTCAACCTGCTGGTGCTGGACGAACCCACCAACCACCTCGACCTTCCCGCCATTGAACAGCTCGAGGAAGCCCTCGACAGCTATGATGGCGCGCTGCTGCTGGTCACCCACGACCGCCGGCTGCTGGAAAACGTCCACCTTGACGCGCGCTGGAACGTCGAGAACGGCGTCGTCACCGAGCTGCACGCCGATGCCCCGAAAGGCAACACCAAATGAGCATGGACCGGGTTGCCTGGAGCTCCCTCTACAACATCACCCGCGCCTCCAGCGGGTCCAAGCCGTTCTCGAAGGAAACGCTGAAGCGTGTCTTCAGTTTTGCCCGCCCCCACCGCAGCCGGCTGATCGCCTTCGTGCTGCTGTCCATTGTGATGGCCGTCCTGGCCGTTGCCACCCCGGTCCTCGCCGGGCAGGTGGTCGACGAGATCATCGCCCATGCGGATGTCGGAACGGTTCTCTGGCTGGCCGTCCTGATCGCCATCGTCGCGGTTGCCGAGGCCGGGCTGGGCCTTGTGACCCGCTGGCTGTCCTCCACCATCGGTGAAGGCGTCATCGTGGACCTGCGCACGAAGGTCTTCGACCACGTCCAGAAGATGCCGATCGCCTTCTTCACCAGGACCCGGACCGGGGCCCTGGTCAGCCGGCTGAACAACGATGTCATTGGCGCGCAGTCGGCCTTCGCCGGCACACTCTCCGGCGTGGTCAGCAATGTCGTGGCCCTGGCGCTGACCCTTGCCGTGATGCTGAACAAATCGTGGCTCGTGACGGTTCTCGCCATGATCCTGCTGCCGATCTTCCTGATCCCCGCACGCCGAATGGGCTCCAAACTGGCCGATCTGCGGCGCGAAGCCGCCGAACACAACGCCACCATGGGCACCCAGATGACCGAGCGCTTCTCCGCACCCGGCGCCACTCTCGTCAAGCTCTTCGGCCGCCCCGACGAGGAGTCCCGCGAGTTCGCCCTCCGGGCCGGCCGGGTCCGGGACATCGGCGTCCGCACCGCCATGCTGCAGTTCACCTTCGTCACGGCGCTGACGCTGGTCTCGGCGCTGGCCCTTGCGCTGGTCTACGGCCTGGGCGGCTGGCTCGCCCTCGCCGGGCAGTTGAACGCGGGCGACGTCGTGGTGCTCGCGCTGCTGCTCACCCGCCTCTACGCGCCGCTCACGGCACTTTCGAACGCACGGGTGGAGATTATGAGCGCCCTGGTCAGCTTCGAACGCGTCTTTGAGATCCTGGACCTCAAGCCGCTCATCCAGCAGAAGCCGGACGCGGTGGCATCCCCGCCGGGTCCGCTCTCGGTGGAGTTCGACAACGTCCGCTTCGCCTACCCCTCGGCGGAGAAAGTCTCGCTGGCCTCCCTGGAGGACGTGCGGACCCTGGACACCCGCGGCGGCGAGGAAGTGCTGCACGGCATCAGCTTCCGGGTGGAGCCAGGGCAGACAGTTGCGCTCGTCGGCTCCTCGGGAGCGGGCAAGTCCACTATCGCGCAGCTCCTGTCGCGCCTGTACGACGTCGACTCGGGCGCCATCCGCTTCGGCGGCACCGCGCCCGGCACGGACGTGGACGTCCGCGACCTCACGTTCGACTCGATGCGGGCAACCCTCGGCATGGTGACGCAGGACGGTCACCTGTTCCACGAGAGCATCGCCTCCAACCTGCGCCTGGCCCGCCCGGAGGCCACCGACGAGCAGATGTGGGATGCGCTGCGGCGTGCCCGGCTCGAAGACATGATCCTGTCCTTGCCCGATGGCCTGGATACCGTGGTGGGGGAGCGCGGCTACCGGCTCTCCGGCGGCGAGCGGCAACGCCTGACGATCGCCCGGCTGCTCATCGCGCAGCCGCGGGTGGTCATCCTCGACGAGGCCACCGCCGCGCTGGACTCCACCAACGAAGCCGCCGTCCAGGAGGCCCTGGGCGCCGCGCTGGAAGGCCGCACCGCCGTCGTGATCGCCCACCGGCTCTCGACGATCCGCGCAGCGGACGCGATCCTCGTGGTGGAGGACGGCTCGATCGTGGAGCGCGGCACCCACAAGGAGCTCCTTGCCGCGGAGGGCCGCTATGCGGAGCTGTACCGGACGCAGTTCTCCGAGGCCAGCGCGTTCGCGCAGGAGGCTGTGCCCGGATAACGAGCCTGGGTGTTTGGGGCGGTGTTTGGCAGCGTGTTTGGGGGCGGGTGTTTGGGGCCCGTGCGGGACGGGTCCTAGCCCGCTGACGGTTTGTCGGACAGGGCCGGCAGCACATGGTCCGTCAGCAGCGGGGCGAGATCGCCCGGCAGCTCGGCGGCGAGGTCCAGCCAGCGGATCTCGGCGATTTCCGCCGACGGCCGGGCGCTCCACACACCCGGAGCCGTGAAGACGGTGGCCTCAATCTGGGTGGCTGCCTCGTTGGCGGCATCCGCCAGCCAGCAGCCCAGCAGGTCCAGCCGGTCCGGGGCCAGCACGATCCCCACCTCTTCCTGGAGCTCACGCGCCGCTGCCTGGGCCGCCGTTTCGCCGGGCTCGGGTTTGCCGCCGGGATGCATGAACTTGTCGGTGCCCCGTTTCCGGACGGTCAGGAGGCGTCCGGAGCGATCGAACACGCAGACGGCGGAGACGACAATGCGCGGGTTCACTCCGCACGCCTTGCGTCCGGAGCGGCGTAAGGTGCTGCGTCGCCTGCTGCGTCGGGTGCTTCGTCTGGTTCTGCTTCCAGCCGGTGCAGGACGGACTCCAGCAACTGGTCTTTGGCGGGCCCGGTGACGTCCCAGCGGTAGCCGCATTCGTCCGGCCCGAGAAACCTGTACGTCACGCAGTAGGTGTCAGGGTCGCACCAGTGCACGTCCTGGTTGGCCTCCCCGGCAAAGCCCATGCGGTGGAACGGGCGGCCGTCCGGGAAGTACACGTCCAAAACATCGGGCGTGTCCGCCGGCTGCAACAGATATTCCCGGCTCGCCGGCCCGGTGAACGGCGCGCCGCCCACGGATGTCCAGCGCGCGGTGCCTTCTTCACGCCACAACAGGCCGCCGTCGTCGTTGGCCGTGAAGCGTACGACGCCGGTGAAGGTTCCGCTGGTCCCGGTGCTGCGGTCCAGCAGGGTGCGGTCGACGGACCAGGAGCCGCGCAGGTAGGCGCGGAGGTCAAAGCCCGGACCCGTGTCCGGGGTTTCGTCCGGGGCAGGAATGTTCAAGTGCCCTCGATTGGAATCGAACCAACGACACCGGCTTTAGGAGAGCCGTGCTCTATCCACTGAGCTACGAGGGCGGGCATCCGCGTGCGGGCGGCCAGGGGGCCGGTCCGGTCGGACACGGATATAAGCATACAAGGTGAGCGCGCGTACTACGCTCTTGGCATGACTGCAGGAACCACCGAGCTTTCCGCCGGAGCCCTCTACTACCCGGATGTGGCCGCGACCCGGTTTTACGTCGGGGCCCTGGCGAAGCTGAGCGTGCTGCAGTATTTCGTGGCGGAGGCGGCTGTGATCGGCGCCTGGGCGGGAGCGGAACAATACAGCCGCCGCACCGGCTACATCAGCGACCTCGGTGCTTTGGCGTGCGGGGATTTCGACGGCCGGGACGTTTGCTCGCCGGCGCATCTGCTGATGAACGCGTCCTTTGTGGTCCAGGGCCTTGGCATGGTGGTCGGTGCGCTCCTGCTCGGCTCTGCGCTTCTGTGCTGTGCCGCGCGGCCCGGCGTGCCCCTCAGGCGCGGCCGGATGCCGGGCCGGATGGCTGCCCGGGCGCACGGCCGGGCGGGCTGGGGCGCGGGAGCGGTGGCAGCAGGCGCCGCACGGTTGCTGACCGGCACCGCCGGGGCCGGAACGGTCATCGTGGGGCTGGTGCCTGAAGACACGGGATCAGCCTGGCACGTGGCCGGCGCCCTGATGTACTTCGCGGCCGGTGCCCTGGCGCTCCTGGTCCTCGGTTGGCTTTGGCTGCGGCAGACGCCGCTCGGGTGGTTCATTCTTGCCTGCGGCGCCGTGTCCCTGGCGGCGCTCATTGCGGGCGGCCTGACGGGCATGCACGTGCCGGAACCCGGCGCCCTGGAGCGACTCATGGGCTACCCCATAACGCTTGGCATCGCCGCGGCCGGACTGGTCATCGCCCAGCGGGTCCAGCACGAACGCACAGTGCGCAAGCTGGCCCGGGCCCAGGCCCGCTGAGGCATTTCCGGAGTGTCTGATAACTGGCAACCGTCTGAGCTTGCATTATCATGAGGGCACTCACCGGAACATTCCGGTGCGGGCGTGCGGGATTTGCCGTCGGCGCACGCCAGTATGCCGACTTTGCAGTCTTATGGGGACGAATGCCAGAGCAGCTTGTCTTGCCGCGCTTGGATGCGGAGAGCGTGACAACCGAACAGAAGGTTGCGATCAGGCGCCTGCAACGGGGCGCCGAGGGGCGTTCCGTGTATGTCAGTTCCCGGCCCAAGAAAGTGAAGGAGCACCCCGTGATTGCCAAGACAACCGAGGAAGTCGACGGGGAAACGATTCCTTACCACGGCGACCGACGGCTGAACCGTGACCTCCGGGGCTCCACCGGCCGCCGCCGTCGAATTGCGGTGCGATGACGCTCGAGGCCCTGGCCGGGCCCGAGGGGCGGCTGCCGGACGGACAGCTGCCGGACGGACAGCTGCCGGACAAGGCAGCCGGTGCCGCAGCCGGCGCTGGCCTGGGAGTGGCGGCTGTGGCCGCGCCCCGGGCGATCGACGGGGCCTTCGCGGACCGTGATGTGGACGGTGGTGTTGACGGCGCCGCGGCCCGTGCCATTGGCGTACGGATGATCGACGGCGGAATCATCGAGGTCCTGCTGCCCGCCAACGAGGAGATCGAGGGTCCGGAGGCGCGCATCGCCGGTGACACCGTCCGTACGCTCGCCGCGGGACGGCGGATGCCGGTGCTCCTGGTGATCACCGGCGTCGTCGGTGTCAGTATTGAGGCGCGGCAGGTCTACAGCGGTTCCATAGCGGCGACAGCGTTCGCCCTGGTGGGCGAGAGCCCCGTGGACCGGGTTATTGCCCACTATCTCCTGCGGTCCAGAAGCGAGACGATCCCCGCGCAGTTCTTCACCTCAGAATCCGCGGCCGTCGAATGGTTAAGGCAGTACACCCGTGAAGAATGAGGCGCCGGACCCCAGGCTGCATGCCCTCGTAGAAGGCATCGTGCGGATCGCCGGAGGCGATCTGAGCACCAGGATCCCGCATTCCGGAGCCCGCGACGACGTCGCCGCCGTCATTGCCGGAATCAACCTGATGGCCGATGACCTGCAGACCATATACCAGGAGCTGGAGGAGCGGGTCGAAAGCCGTACGGCCATGCTGCGAGCGGCGCAGGTGGAACTCGAACGCATGGCGCTCACCGACCCCCTGACCCAACTGGCCAACCGGACGGCACTGAACTCGGCCCTGAGCCATGCCCTGGCGGAGTCCTCGCGCGGCGAGATGCCCCCGGCACTGCTGATTCTCGATCTCGATTCCTTCAAAGGCATCAACGACACGCTCGGGCACAGCGCCGGCGACGACGTGCTGCGGGTCATCGCACGCCGGCTCCAGGACGCCGTCCGCGAAACGGATACTGTGGCGCGCCTCGGCGGCGACGAATTCGCCGTCATGCTGCCGAAGTCCAATCTGGTCAGGGCACGCAGGGTGGCGAACAGGATCCTCACGGCGCTCAGCGAGAGCCTCGCCGTCGGGGACCTGAAAATCACGTGCGGAACGAGCATCGGCCTGCGGATCGCGGAACCTGGCCAGTCCGTGGACGACCTGGTCATGGAGGCCGACACCGCCATGTACGCGGCCAAGGCCCAGCCGCACGGCAGCATCAAAGTGTTCGAACCGGCCCTGCTGTACGCCCGCCGGTTGCAGAGCGTCATGGTCACGGAAATGCGCGAAGCGATCCGGCAGGACCAGCTGACCCTGCACTACCAGCCGGTGGTGGACCTCGCCTCGGGCCGGATCGAGGGCGTCGAGGCGCTGGTCCGGTGGAATCACCCGGAGCGTGGTCTCCTCATGCCGGACCAGTTCATTCCCCTGGCCGAGGAAACCGGCATGATTGTGGACCTGGGCCACTGGGTACTGCGCAATTCCGTGCGTCAATTGCGCAAATGGCAGCAGGATCTGCAGGTGGACAGCGCGTTCAACGTCCGCGTCAACATTTCCACCACCGAACTTCAGAATCTCGAACTGATCGAACACGTGCGCGACATCCTCAGGGAAACCGGCGTCGACGCATCAAACCTGATCGTGGAGCTGACGGAGTCTATGGCCGTCAACGGCGGGGACGTCGACCAGTATTCGCTCAACGGCCTGCGGCGCCTCGGCGTGCAGCTTGAAATCGATGACTTCGGGACCGGCTATTCCTCCATTAGCTACCTGCGCAAGCTGCCGGTGAACGTGGTCAAGATCGATCGAAGCCTGATCAGCGGCCTCGGTGCCGACGAGCAACAGCGGGACTTTGTGGCCGCGGTGCTGCACCTCATTCACGCCTGCGGCCTCAAAGCGTTGGCCGAGGGCATCGAGACGGTGGAGCAAGCCGATGTGCTCCGGGAGATGGGCTGCGGCAGCGGCCAGGGCTACTATTTCGGCCGGCCGGCACCGGCGGAGGAGATTATGGCGCTGATCAACCGGGGTAAATTCGGTTCTTAGCGCCGGTCTTGATGGTTATTTTCGGAAGTTAAGCAGCGGCGGGTGCTGGAATCACTTCCAGCACCCGCCGCCTGTCAAAGCAGTCTCCGTTACTTCTTGATGGAGTCCGGCCACCAACCGATAGCGGCGACGGAGCTCTGGCCGGAGGTGTCGGCTGCAGCAGAAATCGCTGCGGAGGCGGACATGCCCGCGGCTGCCAGCGCACCGGCGACGAGGAGTGTTGCAAGGGTCTTCTTCATAAGGACTCCTGATACGTAAGAGGCTGATGTGACGCGTGTGACTTGTGGTGCAGATTTAGTATAGGGCCAAACGACACGCCGTTGGGTAACAATTCGTTCCGCTGCGAGCGGATTCGTGATATTCGCGCGAAGCTGCGGAAGTCCTGAGTCAATACTGCGCAGGTCTTGCTTGCGCGGTTTGTTCGTTTCCGCTCCCGCGGCAACGGATAATTGGGACATGCAACAAAGCTCCGTTTCACCCTCGTACGCCGCTGCAGAGCTGCAGGCGCGCGAGTTCCGGTCCAGCCACGACTTCCGCGAGGCCGCGAATGCCGCGCAGGCGGCGGCAGACATTGCCAGTGCCGAAGGTGATTCGTCTTCGTGGTGGCACATGACGTTGTTCCGGGCCGAGAGCCTCATTGCCGCCGGAGAAATTGAAGCTTGCGCGGAACTTGCCGCCACATTGATTGCTGAACCCCGGGACGGGAACCTGCAGCTCCAGGCCCAGGTACATATCCTCCTGGCCCTGACCCGACGGGGCATGGGTCTGCTCGAAGAGGCCGCCGATGAGGCCAGGATCGCTGCGGACCTCATGGACGACGAGGACGACGTAGAAATCGCGGTCAAGGCCCGGCAGGCCCTCATTGCGGCTCTCGCCGACAGCGGGAGGCTTGACGAAGCGTGGGCGGAAAGCCTCGTCATGGCCGACATCATTTCGGGCGAAGTTGATGACCAAATCGTAGGTAAGGCGTACTGGGTCATTGGAAACGTCGCATTCCTTTGCAGCAAAGTCGCCGAGGGGCTCCACTATCACGAGCTCGCCGCTGCCACCTTTTCACCGGCCCGAAACCTCACTGTCTGGGCAAAATTCAACAAGGCGTCCGCGGCCATGCGGCTCGCAGCCGATGTTGCGGACGCGGACACCCTGCGCTGCATCGAACGCGCTGAGCTGGCCACCGACGTCATTGGCGGCACTGAGGAAGATCACGTACTGCTCAAACTAAACCGCGGACACTGGAATTTCCTTGCCGGGGACCAAAAAGCGGCGGTCGACACCCTCGAAAGCATCTTCCCGGTCCCCGAGAAAACATCACCGCAAATTCTGGGCGAGGTATTTCTGTTGCTGGGCCGGTCCCACGCCGCCTTGGGAAACCGGGCCGAGGCCCGGAAGTACTTGATGGAAGCCGCCGACCACTTTGAGAAATCAGGAGCCCCGCAACGTGCGGAGCAGGCCCTTGAATTCCTGAACGACGTGCCCTGACCCTGCGCTGAGGTGGACATGCCCTCCGCTGGACGTGAGCCCTGGACATAATGGCAAGATGTCCGCCGGCCGGGCTTAAGGCTGGGCATGTCCCGCGCCCGAGGTCAGGTGCAAGGGAAGACTCCAGCCGCCGCGGCTAAGGCTGGGCATGTCCCGTGGCAGGGGAAGCAGCGGAGGCCTTGCGGCCGAGGAATACGGCCGCACCGCCGGCGACGAGGCTCAGCGCCAGGAGTACCCAGCCGGCGACGGTCAGCATGGACGCCAGGGCCACCTGACCGCCGTCGAGGTTTCCGGCCGACATCATTGCATCGATCACGGTGTTGCCCCACAGCCTGACCGCCGCAAAGAGCAACGGCAGCGACCACAGCGCCCAGCGCAGGGATTTCCGGGCCACGTTGGTTCCGATCAGCAGCAGCCAGATGAAGCCAAAGATCAGCGGGAAGAGCATCCCGGCCGTTTTGTGGACGTAGCTCAGCTGGCCCACGGCGTCGGCGTCCATGGCCGCGCGCAATTGCTCCACGAACCCCTGGTCAAAACCGCCGATCAACGAGTCCGGCATTGCCAGGCCGTCCGACAATTGCGTGAGCTGGTTGAGGGTGAGGAGGTGCAGATACCAGAACAGGAAGAGGCTGGCCACGACGCCGGCGATCACAATCAGATTGCTGTTGCTCTGTGCCTTCTGCGGTGTCCGGTTGGTGGTCGGATTGATCACCGGCGGGAGATGGTGCTGGGGGACCGCCGCGTTAGCGCCGTGCTTTTTGATCCGCTGCGCGGGTGTCTTGGCCATGGCTCCATTATCGCCCGTCCTGTGCGGCCGACCTGCACAGCCTCCCGTGCCGGCTGTTCAGGGCCAGCGGGCGCCGATAGTCTGGAACGCGTGACCGAACTAGGAAAACACCGGCTTGGCCGGCACAGCACCGCAGATCTCGACCCGTCACTGGACGACTACCAACTGGCCGAGGCCCTGGTCCGCGAGGCCGGCACGCTGGCGCTGTTGATGCGGCAGGCGGGGCTTGAGGGCAGGCAGAAGACGTCGGTCTCGGACGTGGTCACCGCGGCCGACCACGCCGCCGAGTCCTACGTGCTGGAACAGCTTCGGCGCTGCCGGCCAAATGACTCTGTTTTGGGCGAAGAGGGCGCCTCCGTGACGGGCAGCAGCGGCCGGACCTGGGTCATTGATCCCGTCGACGGGACATTCAACTTCCTGCACGGATCCACGTACTGGTGCTCGGCCATTGCCCTGAAGGATTCCTCCGGTGCAGGGCTCGGCGCCATCTTCCAGCCGGAGGAGGACAAACTCTGGCTGGGCGGGACGTCCCGGCCGGCCACGCTCAACGGCGAAAAACTGGTCACCTTCTTCCCCAGCGCGTCCGGCGGCACGGGGCGTTCTGACACCCCGGTGTCTGAACTCGGCGCGGCAACGTACATCCACCCGACGTGGCTTGCCGATCCAATGTGTGCCATGCCCTGGCACGCAGCAGCGACGTCGGCGGCCGCACTTCGGATGTTCGGATCCGGCTCCTGCGACCTCGGCCGGGTGGCGGACGGGCAGCTCGGCTGCTGGTTCCAGCACAGTTGCCCTGAATGGGACTGGCTGCCCGGGAAAGCCATCGTAGAAGCGGCGGGCGGGGCGACCGACGTCGTGCGCGTCAACGGACTGAACTGGTTCATCGCGGGAGGTGCGACGGCGGTGCGGCAGCTGCGCGCCGCGCTCAGCTCCGGCGCCGTCGGCTAGGCTTCCCGCCGGCAGGACCTGGCCGGAGGACATGCCCGTGCCGCGGTGCGGGTCCGGGGGACATGCTCATTCTTCGCGACCAGGACTGGGCATAGGGGGATTATGTCCACTGGGCACGGGCGGCGGAGGGCATGCTCGTTCCGCAGTGGTGTATCCGTGGGGCATGCCCATTCTTCGCTGCCAGGACTGGGCTCAAGGGGATGATGTCCACTGGGCACGGGCGGCGGAGGTCATACTCGCTCCGCCGTGCCGTGTCCGTGGGGCATGCTCATTCTTCGCGGTTAGGACTGGGTATAGGGGGATTATGTCCACTGGGCACGGGCGGCGGAGGGCATGCTCGTTCCGCGGTGCCGTGTCCGTGGGGCATGCTCATTTTTCGCGGTCAGGACGTGCCGTATCCGTGGGGATTGCTCATTCTTCGCGACCAGGACTGGGCATAGGGGGATTATGTCCACTGGGCACGGGCGGCAGAGGGCATGCTCGTTACGCGGTGCCGTGTCCGTGGGGCATGCTCATTCTTCGCGGTAAGGGCTGGGCATAAGGGGATTATGTCCACCGGGCGGGGGCAGGGGAGGGCATGTCCCGAGGGGCGGACGCCGCTGTCAGTGGCACCGCCTAGACTTGTTAACACCATGGATATGTTGTTTGACCCTTACGCCGACGGACCCTTCCAAGCTGCCTCCAGGACGGCGGCAGCCACAAAATCGTCCCTCGGAACGGGCGCGGCAGCGGTGGGTTCCGCTCCCGGCTGGGGCCCAAACAGCGCCGAGGGCGGCCACGAGAGGGACCGGGACGCCCCGCGGCTCCCGAACGCCGGCGAACTTCTGGAAGGGCTGAACCCCCAGCAGGAGGAAGCGGTCAAGCACGCCGGCAGTGCCCTGCTGATTGTGGCCGGTGCGGGCTCGGGCAAGACGCGCGTGCTCAGCAACCGCATCGCCTACCTGATCGCGACCCGGCGGGCGCACCACGGCGAGATCCTGGCCATCACCTTCACCAACAAGGCCGCGGCCGAAATGCGGGAACGGATCGAGGCGCTGGTCGGCGGCCGGGCCAAGACCATGTGGATCTCCACCTTCCACTCCTCCTGTGTCCGGATCCTGCGCCGCGAGGCCAAGAACGTCGGGCTCAACTCCAACTTCTCGATCTACGACTCCGCGGACTCGCTGCGCCTGATCACGCTGGTCGCCAAGAACCTGGACCTCGACCCTAAGCGCTTCGCGCCCAAGGCCATCCAGCACAAGATTTCCGCGCTCAAGAACGAGCTGATCGACGCCGACAGCTACTCCTCCAGCGCCAACTACAACGATCCCTTCGAGCAGGCCGTCGCCGAGGTCTTCAAGGGATACACCCAGCGCCTGCGCCAGGCCAACGCGATGGACTTCGATGACCTGATTGCCGAGACCGTCTACATGTTCCGGGCCTTCCCGGCGCTCGCCGACTCCTACCGGCGCCGCTTCCGGCACGTCCTCGTGGACGAATACCAGGACACCAACCACGCCCAGTACGCCCTGGTGCGCGAGATCGTCGGCGAGGGCCCCGACGCCGCCGAGCTCACGGTCGTCGGCGATTCAGACCAGTCCATCTACGCCTTCCGCGGCGCGGACATCCGCAACATCGTGGAGTTCGAGAAGGACTACCCGGACGCCCGCACCATCAAGCTCGAGCAGAACTACCGCTCCACCCAGACCATCCTCAGCGCCGCCAACTCGGTGATCTCCCGCAACCCCAACCGGCCGGAGAAACGGCTCTGGACGGCTGAGGGCGACGGCGAAAAGATCGTCGGCTACGTCGGCGAGAACGAACACGACGAGGCCCAGTTCATCGCGAAGGAAATCGACCGGCTCCAGGACGAGGGCAACCTGCGCCCCGGCGACGTCGCCATTTTCTACCGCACCAACGCCCAGTCCCGCTCGATCGAGGACGTCCTTGTCAGGGTGGGCCTGCCCTACAAGGTGGTCGGCGGCACCCGCTTCTACGAGCGCAAGGAGATCAAGGACGCCCTCGCCTACCTGCGGGTTCTGGTCAACCCGGACGACGACGTCAACCTCCGCCGCATCCTCAACGAACCCAAGCGCGGGATCGGCGACCGCGCCGAGGGTGCCGTGGCGGCCCTGGCCGAGCGTGAGCGCACCTCCTTCATGGCCGCCGCGCGGCGCGCCGAGGAGGCCCCCGGCATGGCGACCCGTTCGGTCAACGCCGTGCTGGGCTTCGTGAAGCTCCTCGACGACCTCGCCGAGGTGGCCTCCGGCTCCGGCGCGGCCGCGGCGCTGGAAGCCGTGCTGGAACAGACCGGCTACCTCGCCGGGCTGCGCTCCAGCACCGACCCGCAGGACGAATCACGGGTGGAAAACCTCGCCGAGCTGGTCGCCGTCGTCCGCGAATATGAACGCGACAACCCCGAAGGCTCCCTCGGAGCCTTCCTGGAGCAGGTCTCCCTCGTGGCCGACGCCGACCAGATCCCGGACGCCCCCGGCGGTGACGCCGAAGACCTGGCGGCCGCCGTCGCCGAAGCCAAGCGGCTCGGAGTCGTCACCCTGATGACCCTGCACACCGCCAAGGGCCTGGAATTCCCGGTCGTGTTCCTGACCGGCATGGAGCACGGGCTGTTCCCGCACCAGCGCTCCGCCACGGATCCCAAGGAACTGGCCGAGGAACGCCGGCTGGCCTACGTGGGCCTGACCCGGGCCCGGAAACGGCTGTACCTGACCCGCTCCGAGGTGCGCAGCATGTGGGGCCAGAGCCAGTACAACCCCGCGAGCCAGTTCATCGAGGAGATCCCGGCCGAGCTCGTCGAATGGAAGCGGGAAGGCGCCAGCCGCCAGAGCGGAGGATGGGGTAGCGGTGCCGGGATCGGTTCCAGCCGCTACGGCGGATCGTTCTGGGGCGCAGGGACCGCCCGCGGCGCCGGTGCCAGCCCGTCCGCGGGCTTCAACGCCGATGTTCCCGCCGCGGTGGCCAAGAACCGGGTCCAGCCGCAGAAGGAAGTCGTCGCCGTCAGCGTGGGGGACAAGGTCAACCACACCAGTTTCGGCAACGGCACCGTCCTGGCGGTGGAGGGCGCCGGGGACAAGACGGTCGCCAAGGTGAAGTTCGACGTCGGCGAGAAGCGGCTGCTGCTGCGCTACGCACCGCTGACCAAGCTGGACGCCTAGCTGAACGCACAGATGGACGCACAGCTGGACGCCTAGCTGAACGCGCACGGCGGAGCCGGGGAGGCCGGTCCGCGCCGGCACCGGAAGCCGGTTCTGGCCGCCGCCGCCCTCTTCCCGCCGAGGTTACGAACGCGCATCTGCCACGGCCGCGCAGGCCTTCGGCACGCCGTCGGACACCCCAAAAACCCCGTAATCTAGGGGTTTTTCTACGCTCCATAGAATAGTGTCCTTACTCACATAACCGGTACTCTGGAACGGGCTGGTCCGATCGAAGGACTAGAGTTCCCAAAGGAGCATTGCGCCGTGTGGCTCGTTTCCAAGCTTGTCGCAGGGTGCGTTTATTCCGCAGCCCGGTAACCGCGAGTACGTGGGGTCCGGCTGTACAGAAACTACTTCGACGTAGAAGGACACTAAACCGTGGACCTGTTTGAATATCAGGCGCGCGATATGTTCGAGGCGCACGGTGTACCCGTGCTTGCTGGCATCGTGGCGCACACCCCTGAAGAAGCAAAGGCAGCTGCCGAGAAAATCGGCGGCGTAACTGTCGTAAAGGCGCAGGTCAAGGCCGGAGGCCGCGGCAAGGCCGGCGGCGTCAAGGTCGCGAAGACCGCTGACGAAGCGTTTGAACACTCCACCAACATCCTCGGGATGGACATCAAGGGCCACACCGTTCACCGCGTGATGATCGCCCAGGGCGCAGACATCGCTGAGGAATACTACTTCTCCGTCCTTCTGGACCGGGCCAACCGCAACTACCTGGCCATGTGCTCGGTTGAAGGCGGCATGGAAATCGAGCAGCTCGCCGTTGAGCGCCCCGACGCCCTGGCCAAGATCTCGATCGACCCGGCCGTAGGCATCGACCAGGCCAAGGCCGACGAAATCGTCGCCGCCGCAGGCTTCGCTGAGGAAATGCGCGGCAAGGTCGCCAGCGTAATCCTGAAGCTCTGGGACGTTTTCAAGAAGGAAGACGCCACCCTCGTGGAGGTCAACCCGCTGGTCCTGACCGGTGCCGGTGACATCGTTGCCCTCGACGGCAAGGTCTCCCTCGACGAGAACGCCGACTTCCGCCACCCCAAGCACGCTCACCTTGAAGACAAGGACGCTGCTGACCCCCTCGAGGCCAAGGCCAAGGCTCAGGACCTCAACTACGTCAAGCTGGACGGCGAAGTCGGCATCATCGGTAACGGTGCCGGCCTGGTCATGTCCACCCTCGACGTCGTTGCTTACGCCGGCGAGAACCACGGCAACGTCAAGCCCGCCAACTTCCTGGACATCGGCGGTGGAGCTTCTGCCGAGGTCATGGCAGCAGGCCTCGACGTCATCCTGGGCGACCCGCAGGTCAAGTCCGTCTTCGTCAACGTCTTCGGCGGCATCACCGCCTGTGACGCCGTCGCCAAGGGCATCGTCGGTGCACTGGCCGAGCTGGGCCACTCCGCGAACAAGCCGCTGGTAGTCCGCCTTGACGGCAACAACGTTGAGGAAGGCCGCCGCATCCTGGCCGAAGCCAACCACCCGCTGGTTACTCTGGCCGCCACCATGGACGACGGCGCCGACAAGGCTGCCGAGCTCGCCAACGCAGCGAAGTAGAGGGACTCGACTATGTCTATTTATCTGAACAAGGACTCCAAGGTCATCGTCCAGGGCATCACTGGCGGCGAAGGCACCAAGCACACCGCCCTGATGCTCAAGGCCGGCACCAACGTTGTTGGCGGCGTCAACGCCCGTAAGGCCGGCACCACGGTCCTGCACGGCGACACCGAGATCACCGTTTTCGGCACCGTCAAGGAAGCCATGGCGGAAACCGGCGCTGACGTTTCCATCGTCTTCGTGCCGCCGGCATTCACCAAGGACGCCGTCGTTGAAGCCATCGAGGCCGGCATCGGCCTCGTCGTGGTCATCACCGAAGGCGTGCCGGTCCAGGACTCCGCCGAGTTCTGGGCACTGGCCCAGTCCAAGGTCGACGCCAACGGCAAGCAGGTCACCCGGATCATCGGACCGAACTGCCCCGGCATCATCACCCCGGGTGAGGCGCTCGTCGGCATCACCCCGGCGAACATCACGGGCAAGGGCCCCATCGGCCTCGTCTCCAAGTCGGGCACCCTGACCTACCAGATGATGTACGAACTGCGCGACCTCGGCTTCTCCACCGCCATCGGCATCGGCGGCGACCCGGTCATCGGCACCACCCACATCGACGCCCTCGAAGCGTTCGAGGCCGACCCGGAGACCAAGGCGATCGTCATGATCGGCGAAATCGGTGGCGACGCCGAAGAGCGTGCCGCGGACTACATCAAGGCACACGTCACGAAGCCCGTTGTTGGCTACGTGGCCGGCTTCACCGCTCCGGAAGGCAAGACCATGGGCCACGCAGGCGCCATCGTCTCGGGTTCCGCGGGCACCGCCCAGGCCAAGAAGGAAGCCCTCGAGGCTGCCGGCGTCAAGGTCGGCAAGACGCCGTCCGAGACCGCCAAGCTCCTGCGCGAGGTCTTCGCGACCCTCTAGGTCCGAAGCACCACAGCACCACAGCAACGCGGGGTCACTTGCGGTTCATTCCACTCGGTGGGATGGGCAGCGAAGTGACCCCGCGTTGCCTCTTTAAGTACTACGGCTTTAAGTACGACGGCGGCAGGCCACCTTCCCGGCGAAGGCGCCTGCCGCCGTCGAACTTTTGAGTCTTTGGGTCCAGCCCCTGCGGTCCTAGACCTTTGCCCCGGTGAGGAGTTCTTCGAGCCGTTCGTAGCCTTCGGACATGCCGCCCTCCATCCCGGACTGCGCCATGCCATCGCGCGCCTCCATGCTGGGGTAGACCGCGCGGGCGCTGAGCCGCGAACGGCCACCGCCGAGGTCCTCGAAAGTCAGGAACTCAATGCTCACCACATCTGGGTAGCCGTCGAACTCGAAGGTCTGGATGGCGAAGTCGTTCTCGCGGACGGTGTGGAAGACGCCGCTGAAAACATACGCGCTGCCGTCCGGCGCGGTGTGGGTGTAACGGTAGCTGCCGCCTGTCCTGAAGTCGTAATGGCTAACGCTCATGGTCATCTGCCGCGGCCCGAGCCACTGGGCAACGAGCTCGGGGTCCTTGTGTGCCCGGAAGACCTCGGCCACGGGAAAGTCGAACTCGCGCTCGAAGTCGATGAAGGGCAGCCCCTCGGGGATGGTCAGTTTCAGTGCGTTGCTCATGATGCATCCTTTGCCTGTGTGCCGCCTCGGGCGGCGCGATTTTCAAGCACGGCGTCAAGGCTGCGGAACTGCCGCTCGCGGACCAGCCGGTACTGGTCGAGCCACGCGGTGAGCGCTTCCAGCCGTGCGGGGTTCAGGTGCACAGGCCGGCGCTGGGCGTCACGGGTGCGCGTGACAAGCTGCGCCTGCTCGAGGACCTGGATGTGTTTCGAGACCGCCTGCTTGGTGATCGCGAAGGGCTCCGCCAGTTCATTGACGGTGGCCGGACCCCGGCTGAGCCGGGCAATGATGCGGCGTCGGACCGGATCGGCGAGGGCCAGGAACGCCGCATCGAGCTCGCCGTCGTCGCTGGAATCCACTTGGTGTCCCCACCTCCTCGGTGTCTGCCGGAAAAGACGGTAATCAACATGAGATGCTAATCAACTAATTCATTGATCAACCTTTAGGTTGTTAACGCTACGCCCGGCTTCACCTCTGCGCAATACCCCAATGCGGGGATCCTTAGCTCCTGTCCAGGCTGGTGGAACGGGCGCTGCGTGACCCGCGTGGCTGTGTGCTGCTCCGGAATCCTTGCGCAGCTCCGAATTACTTTGTTAGTATGTCAGGACAAACTACCGAAGGAGATGCGAGTGCCTCTCGTGCGAATCGACGTCAACCAGGGCCGCACTGCGGAGCAGCTTCGCGGCCTCAGCCAGGGAATCCATGCCGCCATCGTGGCCGAATTTGGCATTCCGGAGCGGGACTACTTCCACGTGCTGACGGAACACCCCGCCGGGCAGATTGTCGCCCAGGATGCCGGGCTCGGCTTCGAGCGGACGCCGGATGTGGTGATGATCCAGATCTTCACCCAGGCCGGGCGCAGCCAGCCAACCAAGCAGTCCCTGTATGCCGCCATTGCGGACAGGCTGGCCGCTGTGGGGGTCGCCGGCGAGGACGTATTCATCGGATATGTCGAGAACACCGCGGGCGACTGGTCGTTCGGCTTCGGGCAGGCCCAGTATGTCACCGGCGAACTTGGAGTCCCCGGCAGGTAGCCGCAGGGCGCTTCCCCGGCCGCAATGACACCGGCGCGACGGGGCAATTCCAGCCCTCTGTGTCATGTTGTAAATATGTCAGTACAAACCTTTGACAGTACATGGATTCTAAGGCAAAGTAGTGGTTGTGGCCCGGCTCACGCCGGCCCCTAATCACCGAAGCTCCGGCTGCGCAAAGGTACCGAGTTCACACCAGAAAGGTCCACGATCACCGTGACCCACGAACTGCTCACGATCGGGCGCATCAGTGTTGATATCTACCCGAACGACATCGGGGTGGATCTGGAGGATGTCATGTCCTTCGGAAAGTACCTTGGCGGATCCCCGTCCAACGTGGCGGTCGCCGCTGCCCGCCATGGCCGCCGCACCGCCGTCATCACCCGCACCGGCGACGACGCCTTC
Source organism: Arthrobacter sp. LAR12-1-1.1 (assembly GCF_040676555.1). Taxonomy (NCBI): domain Bacteria; kingdom Bacillati; phylum Actinomycetota; class Actinomycetes; order Micrococcales; family Micrococcaceae; genus Arthrobacter; species Arthrobacter sp. LAR12-1-1.1. Next base: position 55,389 of record NZ_JBEGIG010000045.1, read on the forward strand.
GGCAAATACCTGCACCGCGAACTGCACAAGTTCAACGTGGACGACTCCTTCGTCACGGCGGTCAAGGAATGGCCCACCGCGGTCACGTTCTGCGCAATCAAGCCGCCGGAAGACTTCCCGCTCTACTTCTACGGACGCTTTCCCACGGCGCCGGACCTGCAGATCAAGGCCGAGGAGCTGGACCTGGACGCCATCAGGGACACCGGAATCTTCTGGTCCACTGTCACCGGCCTCTGCCAGGAGCCCAGCCGGACCGCCCATCTCACGGCCCACGAGGCGCGGCCCCGCACCGGTTTGAAGCCCGGCCAGTTCACCATCCTGGACCTCGATTACCGCCCGATGTTCTGGGCCTCCGAGGAAGAAGCCCGGGAGCAGGTCGCCAAGATTCTGCCGCACGTCACAGTCGCGATCGGCAACGACAAGGAATGCGCCGTCGCCGTCGGCGAGGGCACCCCGGACGAACAGGCGGACCGCCTGCTCGCCGCCGGCGTCGAAATCGCCGTCGTGAAGCTGGGCCCGGAGGGGGTCATGGCCAAGACCCGCACCGAGCGCGTGGTTTCCGCCCCCGTGCCGGTGGAAACCGTCAACGGCCTGGGAGCCGGGGACTCCTTCGGCGGGGCCTTCTGCCACGGGCTCCTCTCCGGCTGGCCGCTCGCCCAGGTGCTCGACTTCGCCAACGCTGCCGGCGCCCTCGTCGCCTCCCGCCTGTCCTGCGCCGACGCGATGCCGACGCCCGAGGAAGTCACCGGCCTGCTCGCCGAACGCGGCCGCCTCGTGCCGGGTACCTACGCCACCGAAGGAGCAATACTGTGAGTGTCCACACCGCCTCCGCCGCCCTCGCGGTGAACGATGATCCCCGCCGCTACGAGCACCTGAGCATCATCCGGCTCGAAGACCCGGAAGCGATTGCGCGCGCTGCCAAGGCACGCCGCCGCCACCCCGGCGTCAGGGCCCATCGGCAGAACTTCATCGTCGCGGCCGACCACCCCGCCCGCGGGGCCCTCGCCGTCGGCAATGATCCCGTGGCCATGGCCGACCGCCGCCAACTCCTGGACCGCCTGCAGATTGCCCTGGCCAACCCGGACGTGGACGGTGTCCTGGCCTCGCCGGACATCATGGACGATCTGCTCCTGCTCGGCGCGCTCGAAGGCAAGCTGCTCTTCGGCTCGATGAACCGCGGCGGCCTCTCCGGCCTGGTGAACGAATTCGATGACCGCTTTACCGGCCACACCGCGGCCGCGCTCCAGGCCCTGGGCGCCGACGGCGGCAAGATGCTCACCCGCATCTGCCTCGGCGATCCGGACACGGTAGCCACCCTCGAAGCGACCGCGAGGGCGATCGACTCCCTCGCAGAGCGCAAGCTGATCGCCATGGTGGAGCCGTTCCTCTCCGTCCGCGAGAACGGCAAGGTCCGCAATGACCTCTCCACCAACGCCGTCATCAAGTCAGTCGCCATCGCCGAAGGCCTCGGCGCGAGCAGCGCCTACACCTGGATGAAGCTCCCCGTGGTGGCCGAGATGGAACGCGTCATGGCGTCCACCACCATGCCCACCGTGCTCCTGGGCGGCGACCCGGAGGGCAGCCAGGACGACGTGTTCTCCAGCTGGCAGGCCGCCCTCGCCTTGCCCGGCGTCCAGGGCCTGACCGTGGGCCGGACGCTGCTCTACCCGCAGGACGGTGACGTCGCCGGAGCCGTGGCAACCGCTGCCTCGCTGCTGCACCACACCGAATCCACGCGCACGAAGCCAGGCCACACCGAATCCACCCGCACCGAAGAAGTATCGGAGTAACTTCCCATGGGAATCAGCACTGCACCAGGAACACGCAGGATGACGGTCGCCCAGGCCGTCGTCGAATACCTGTCCAAGCAGTACACCGTCGATTCGGTCGGCGGCCAGGACTTCCGGGAACGCCTGATTCCGGGCACGTTCGGCATCTTTGGCCACGGCAACGTTGCCGGCGTCGGCCAGGCCCTCAAGCAGTACCAGCAGCTCGATCCGACGATCATGCCGTACTACCAGGGCCGCAACGAACAGGCCCAGTCCCACCAGGCCGTCGGCTTCGCCCGCCACACCCGGCGCCGCCAGACCTTCGCGATCAGCACCTCGATCGGCCCGGGTTCCTCGAACCTGCTCACCGGCGCGGCGCTGGCCACCACCAACCGGCTGCCCGTCCTGCTGCTGCCGAGTGACACGTTCGCCACCCGCGCCGCAGACCCCGTGCTGCAGCAGCTCGAACAGCCCTACGCCTACGACATCACCGTCAACGATGCCTTCCGTCCGCTGTCCAAGTTCTTTGACCGCGTCTCCCGGCCCGAGCAACTGTTCTCCGCGTTCCACCACGGCCTCCGCGTCCTCACCGACCCGGCCGAGACCGGAGCGGTCACGATCTCGCTGCCCCAGGACGTCCAGGCCGAGGCTTTCGACGTGCCCGAGGAGTTCCTTGCCGAACGCGAATGGCGGATCCGCCGTCCGGACGCCGACGACGAGGACATCCGCCGCGCCGCCGAGGCCATCCGTGCCGCCAAGCGCCCGCTGATCATCGCCGGCGGCGGGGTGCTCTACGCCTACGCCAACGAGGAACTCGCCAGGTTGGCCGAGCTGACCGGCATCCCGGTGGGCAACACCCAGGCCGGCGTCGGCGTCCTGCCCTGGGACCACAAGTTCTCCCTCGGCGCGATCGGCTCCACCGGCACGACGGCGGCGAACGCCATCGCAGCCGGTGCGGACCTGATCATCGGCATCGGCACCCGGTACGAGGACTTCACCACCGCGTCCCGGACGGCGTTCCAGAACCCGGACGTTAAGTTCATCAACATCAACGTCGCCGCGATCGACGCCTACAAGCACGGCACCTCGCTGCCGATCGTGGCGGACGCCCGCAGGGCCCTGGTGAAGCTGAACCAGGCCCTCGGCGGCTACCGGATCGGCGCGGACCTCGAGCAGCAGATCGCGGCGGAGAAGAAGCGCTGGGACGCCACCGTGGACGAGGCGTTCGACACCCGCTTCACGCCCCTGCCGGCGCAGAACGAGATCATCGGCGCCACGAACCGCGCCATGGACGCCCAGGACGTCGTCATCTGCGCCGCGGGCTCGCTCCCCGGTGACCTGCACAAGATGTGGCGCGTCCGGGACCCGTTCGGCTACCACGTCGAATATGCCTACTCCTGCATGGGCTACGAGATCCCGGGCGGCCTCGGCGTCAAGCGCGCAGCCCTCGCCGAGGCCGCGAAGGGCGGGGCGCAGCGCGACGTCGTCGTGATGGTGGGGGACGGTTCCTACCTGATGATGCACACCGAACTCGTGACCGCCGTCGCCGAGCGGATCAAGCTGATCGTGGTCCTGATCCAGAACCACGGCTACGCCTCGATCGGCTCGCTCTCCGAGTCCCTCGGCTCCCAGCGCTTCGGCACCCAGTACCGCGCCCTGGACGAGGAGCAGCACAGCTTCGACGACGGCGACCGGCTCCCGGTGGACCTGGCCCTGAACGCCGAAAGCCTCGGCGTGAAGGTGATCCGGATCGAACCGGGGGAGAAGGTCATCGCGGAGCTCGAACAGGCCATCCGCGACGCCAAGGCCGCCCCCGAACGCGGCGGCCCGATCGTCATCCACGTCGAATCCGACCCGCTGCTGGACGCCCCCAGCTCCGAATCGTGGTGGGACGTTCCGGTCTCCCAGGTCTCCGAGCTCGACTCCACGAAGCAGGCCTTCCAGACCTACACCGACCACAAGGGCCGCCAGCGCAAGCTGCTCGGCTGATCCCCCCTCGAACTTCAACCACTCAAGGAAGAGTCCCATGACTACCACCACGCACCAGAGCACCACTGACCAGAGCACCAAAACCATCCACCACTTCATCAACGGCGCCGAAACCGCAGGCGTGGGCACCCGCACCCAGCCCGTCTACAACCCCGCCACCGGCGCCGTCTCCGCAGAGTTGCGGCTGGCCAACCGTGAAGATCTCGACGCCACCGTCGCCGCGGCCCGCAAAGCTGCCGATTCCTGGGGCGACATCTCCCTGGCCAAGCGCACCGCCGTGCTGTTCAAGTTCCGCGAACTCGTCGCAGCCCACGTGGACGAGCTCGCCGAGCTGATCACCGCCGAGCACGGCAAGGTCCTCTCCGACGCGAAGGGCGAGATCGGCCGCGGCCTGGAGGTCATCGAATTCGCCTGCGGCATCCCGCAGCTGCTCAAGGGCGACTACTCGGACCAGGTCTCCACCGGCATCGACGTCTTCTCCTTCCGCGAGCCCCTCGGCGTCGTCGCCGGCATCACCCCGTTCAACTTCCCGGTCATGGTGCCGCTGTGGATGGCCCCGATGGCGATCGCCACCGGCAACGCCTTCATCCTCAAGCCCTCCGAGCGCGACCCCTCCGCCTCCATGCTGCTCGCCAAGCTGTGGAAGGACGCGGGCCTGCCCGACGGCGTTTTCCAGGTCCTGCACGGCGACAAGGAAACGGTCGACGGCCTGCTGACCCACCCGGACGTGGACGGCATCTCCTTCGTCGGCTCCACCCCGATCGCCCGGTACGTCCACGAGACCGCCACCGCCCACGGCAAGCGGGTCCAGGCCCTGGGCGGGGCGAAGAACCACGCGATCATCCTGCCCGACGCCGACCTCGACAATGCCGCCGACCACCTCGCCGCCGCGGCCTTCGGCTCCGCCGGCGAGCGCTGCATGGCCATCTCGGTCGCCGTCGCCGTCGGTGAAGCAGCTGACCTGCTGGTCAAGAAGGTCGAAGAGCGTGCCCTGGCCGTCAAGGTCAACAACGGCACCGCGCCGGGCGCGGACATGGGACCGGTCATCACGCCGGCGTCCAAGGAACGGATCGTGAAGATCGTCACCGAAGCCGAAACGGCCGGCGCCGCCATGGTGGTGGACGGCCGCGACCTCGTGGTCCCCGGCCACGAAGACGGCTTCTGGGTCGGCCCGACCGTCCTGGACCACGTCAAGACCGAAATGACCGCCTACACCGAGGAAATCTTCGGACCCGTCCTCGTGGTGGTCCGCGTGGAGGACCTCGACGCCGGCATCGCCCTGATCAACGCCAACCCCTACGGTAACGGCACCGCGATCTTCACCTCCTCCGGCGCCGCGGCGCGGAAGTTCCAGCGCTCCGTCACTGTGGGCATGATCGGCATCAACGTCCCGCTGCCCGTGCCCGTGGCATACCACTCCTTCGGCGGCTGGAAGGCCTCGCTCTTCGGCGACAAGCACATCTACGGCCCCGAGGGCGTGTCCTTCTACACCCGCGGCAAGGTGGTCACCTCCCGGTGGCCCGAACCCACCCACGCCTCCGGCGCCTCCTACAACTTCCCCTCCAACTGACTCCCCACCGCCACCCTGGCCTCGCAAGTCCACCGGCTCCCAGCCTTCGCAAGCTCAGGCAGGGGCCCTCGCCGGTGGGGCCCCACGGCCAGGGAACCCTGGCGGCGTGGGCCCGCCCAACAACCACGATCGACTGCTCCGTAGCCGCCGTTTTGAACGTCCAAAAGGGCACTTGCGGAGCAATCGATGAGAAGGAATCGGAATGACTGACAACAAGCTGATCATTGGCACCGCGCCGGACTCCTGGGGCGTCTGGTTCCCGGATGACCCCAAGCAGACCCCGTGGGAACGCTTCCTCGACGAGGTCGCCGAATCCGGCTACAAGTGGATCGAGCTGGGCCCTTACGGCTACCTCCCCACCGATCCGGCCCGCCTCGCCGAAGAGCTCAAACAGCGTGACCTGAAGATCTCGGCCGGCACCGTGTTCACGGCCTTCCACCGCGGCCTGGACCAGTGGGACACCGCGTGGGAACCGGCCCGCAAGGTCGCCGAACTCACGGCAGCGATGGGCGGGGAACACATCGTGGTCATCCCGGCCATGTGGCGCGACGACGTCACCGGGGAAGCCGTGGAGAGCGGCGAGCTCACCGAAAAGGCGTGGAGCGACCTCTTCACAGGCCACAACCGCCTCGGCAAGACGCTGCTGGAGGATTTCGGCCTGAAGCAGCAGTTCCACTCGCATGCCGACTCCCACGTCGGCGCGCAGGAGGACATCGAAACCCTGCTCGCCGCAACGGACGCCAAGTACCTCAACCTCTGCCTGGACACCGGCCACGCCGAATACTGCGGGGCCTCCAGCCTTGAGCTGATCAAGAACTACCCGGACCGGATCGGCTACCTGCACCTGAAGCAGATCAACCCGGACATCCTCAAAAAGGTCAACGCCGAAAACATGACCTGGGCCGCCGCCAACCTGGCCGGCGTCATGACCGAACCGCCGAACGGCCTGCCGGACCTGCGCGCCGTCATCGAAGCCGTGGAGGCCCTGAACCGGCCGATCTTTGGCATTGTGGAACAGGACATGTACCCCGTGGCCTTCGACGTTCCGATGCCGATCGCCAAGCGCACCCGCAACTACCTGCTCTCCTGCGGCTCCCGCACCGCCGTCAACTAGAACCCGAAGGAACCCACCATGACAAAGATCCTCCGCGTGGCCGTCATCGGCGCCGGCCGTATGGGCGCAGACCACATCCAGCGGCTCAGCACCCGCATCCACGGCGCGGAAGTCGCCGCCGTCGTAGACGTCGACCTCGCCCGGGCGCAGGCCGCCATCGAGGGCATCCCGGGCGCCGTTGCCCTGGCCGACGCCGAGGAAGCCCTCAACAACGGCGACGTCAACGCCGTGCTGATCGCCACCCCCGGCTTCTTGCACGAGGACATCCTGCTCAAGGCGATCGCCAAGGACATCCCGATCCTCTGCGAGAAGCCGCTCACCCCGGACGCCACGTCCTCCTGGAAGGTTGTCGAGGCCGAGCAGAAGCTGGGCCGCAAACGCATCCAGGTCGGCTTCATGCGCCGCTTCGACGCCGAATACGCCGCGCTTGGCAAGATCATCCGCGACTCCGAACTCGGTGAGCTGCTCATGCTGCACCACCAGCACCGGAACCCCACCACCCCGGCGGGCTTCACCAACGAGATGCTGATCAACGACTCCGTGGTGCACGAATTCGACGCCATCCGCTATTTCACCGGCGAGGAAATCACCTCGGTCCAGGTCCGCCTCGGCAAGGCCACGAGGAACGCGCCGGCCGGGCAGCATGACCCGCAGCATGTGCTGATCGAGACCGAGTCCGGTGTTCTGGCTGACGTCGAGATCTACGTCAACGCGAAGTTCGGCTACGAGGTGGCCACCCAGGCTTCCTTCGAGGACGGCATCGTCAGCATCGGCGGGGACAAGGGCCCGTACACCCGCAGCAGCGGCCGCTGGGGCGGCGAGGTCACCCCCGGCTTCGAGGAACGCTTCGGTGCAGCGTACGACGTCGAAATCCAGTCCTGGGTGGACGCGGCCCTGCGCGATGAGATCGGCGGCCCCACCGCCTGGGACGGCTACGCCACGGCCGCCTGCTGCGAGGCCGGCGTCGAGGCGCAGAAGAACGGCGAAAAGGTCGCCGTGAAGCTCAACGCCAAGCCCGCCCTTTACCGCTAGGAACCCTGCCGGCCGGCGCCCTCTACTGCTAAGACGGCGCCGGCCGGCCGCGCGTCCGCCAGATCCACAATGGAGTGTTCACCGTGAAAATCGCCCTTGACCCCACCCCGTTCCACCACAGCCACGGACTACTCGAGTTCCCGCGCGTGGTGGCCGACCTCGGCTACAAGTACATGCAGATGACCCCGCACGCCGATTTCATCCCCTTCTTCAACCACCCGAAGGCCGACGACGAGCTCGTGGGCAAGCTGAAGGCGGCCTGCAAGGACGCGGGAATCGAAATCGCGTCGGTGCTGCCCGTGCTGCGCTGGTCCGGGCCGGACGAGGACGCCCGCGAGGCCGCCGTCCGCTACTGGAAGCGCGCCATCCAGATCACCGTGGACCTCGGTGTGAGCACCATGAACACGGAGTTCAGCGGCCGGCCGGAGAAGGCCGAAGAGTCTGAGCGGGCCTTCTACCGCTCCATGGAGGAGCTGCTCCCCATCATCGAACGGGAGGGGATCGACCTGCTGATCGATCCCCACCCGGACGACTTCGTCGAGGAGGGCCTGGCCGCGATCCGGGTGATCCGCGGGCTGAACTCGAAGAATGTGGGCCTGGTCTACGTGGCCTCGCACAGCTTCCACATGAAGAACGCACCGCTGGAGATCATGCGGGCCGCCGGCGACAAGCTGCGTCTGGTCCACGTCGCCGACACAATGGACCACCACGCCTCGCACGGACTGCGCTACATCACCAACCCGCCCGGCAACCCCGTCCGGGTGCACCAGCACCTGAAAATCGGCGACGGCGACGTCAACTGGGACGAGTTCTTCGGCGGCCTGCAGGAGATCGGCTTCCTCGACCGTGACGACACGGTGATGGTGTCCAGCGTTTTCGCCGAGGACGACAACGCCGCTGACGTCTCCCGGTACCAGCTGGAGACCATGAAGCAGCAGATCCAGAAGGTCAGCCTATGACGGCGCCCGACAGAACGGCGTACGACATAACAGAGTCCGACAGAACGGTGCCAAACTCAGTTCCGCCCGCGGCAGCATCTGATTCTGCGGGCCAGGCAAAGGCGGCCCGGACTGCCGGTGGCGCCTCGAATCCCAAGAGGTACATGCGGCGCGTGGCGCTCTTTTCCACGTTTGGCGGCCTCCTCTTCGGTTATGACACCGGCGTCATCAACGGTGCCCTGCCGTTCATGCAGCGGGACCTCGGCCTCACCCCGCTGACCGAGGGGCTGGTGACCTCCACCCTGCTGTTCGGCGCGGCCTTCGGCGCCATCTCGGCGGGCAGGCTGTCGGACCGCTTCGGCCGGCGCAGGACCATCATGGGGCTCGCGATAATCTTTGCGGTGGCCACCATCGCCTGCTCGCTCTCGCCCAGCACCGAACTGCTCGTCGCCTCCCGCACCCTGCTCGGCCTTGCGGTCGGCGGGGCGTCGGTGATCGTCCCGGTCTACCTGGCCGAAATGTCCCCGGCGGCCCAACGCGGACGAATCGTGACGCAGAACGAGCTCATGATTGTCACCGGACAGTTCCTTGCCTTCACGTTCAACGCCGTGCTGGGCAACGCCTTCCCGGAGGCCTCGCACGTGTGGCGGTGGATGCTGGTCATTGCCACGCTGCCGGCTGTCGTGCTGTGGCTTGGCATGCTGCTGCTGCCGGAAAGCCCGCGCTGGCTGGCGTCGGCCAGCCGATTCGGGGAAGTCCTGGAGGTGCTGCGCCGGACGCGCACCGCGGAGGACGTTTCCCCCGAGTTCGATGAGGTCCGGCAGGCCGCCAGGGAGGACTACCAATCCAAGCTCGGCACCGTCCGTGACCTCACGGTGCCGTGGATCCGGCGGATCTTCGTCGTCGGACTGGGCATGGCCGTGATCAACCAGATCAGCGGCGTCAACGCCATCATGTACTACGGCACCTCCATCCTCTCGAGCTCCGGCTTCGGCGACCGAGGCGCCCTGATCGCCAACGTCGTCAACGGCGTGACCTCGGTGGTCGCCGTCGTCGTCGGGATGTCCCTCATGTCGCGCTTGCCCCGGAAGTCCATGCTGATCGCTGGCCTGACCGGCACGGCAGGATCCTTGCTGGCCATCGGCATCATCTCCATGCTCATCCCGGAAGGCATCCTTCGCGGCTATCTGGTGCTGCTGTTCATGGTGACGTTCCTCGCCTCGATGCAGTCGTGCATCGGCACCGTGACGTGGCTGACCATGGCCGAGATCTTCCCGTTGCATGTCCGCGGCATTGCCATGGGCATCTGTGTCTTCGTACTGTGGATGATCAACTTCCTGATCGGGTTCTTCTTCCCGCAGATGGTGTCCTGGATTGGCGTCTCCGCGACGTTCTTCATCTTCGTCGGGCTCCAGCTGGCAGCCATCGTCTGGGTCAAGCGCGTGGTCCCGGAGACCAAGGACCAGAGCCTGGAAGACCTGGAACACTTCTTCAAACAGGCGGCCGCCAGGGAACCCGCCACCGCCTAGCTCCAACGCAGCAAGCCCCGCCCGGGTTCGTTCCGGGGCGGGGCTTTCTGCGTGCTGTCTGCGTTCCCGCGCGGGGGTGCAGAGCTAGAGCGCGGCGTGCAGGCGGGGGAGGGCGTCGACCAGCGGCGCCAGTTCCGGCACCTCCTGGGCCTCGGCCAGTGCCCGCTCCAGCGTGGCGTCGTGGACCGGCCTGCTCTGCTCGAGCAACGTGATGCCGCTGGGAGTGAGCTCGGTGTAGATCCCGCGGCGGTCATCCGCGCATAGGATCCGGGTCAGCAGCCCGCGGTCTTCGAGCCTGTTGACCAGGCGCGTGGTGGCGCTCGCGCTCAACGCGGTGGCGCGGGCCAGCTGCTGCATCCGCATATGCCAGCCGTCCTGCCGGCTCAGCGCGTCCAGCACGGTGTATTCCACCACGGAGAGCTGCGCCTCGGCCTGCAGGGAACGCTCCAGCTCGGCCTCGATCAGCCCGTGCAGGGCCGCCAGGGTCCGCCAGCCTTGCGCCCGGACCTCGACGGCGTCGTCCTTGATGCCCATCAGGTGTTTCCCTTCAGCTCGTGTGCCCGGCGGGGTGCTGCCGGGCACATCAAATAATAGTTGCTTGCGCGCTGTATCTGCTTGTGCAACAATAAATAACGCGTCTGCAACTACTAGCTTACGCGCCATACCCCATCCCGTACAGCTTTGTAAGGAGCACCTCCATGCCTGTTGGCCTGATAGCCCTCGCCCTCGGCGGGTTCGGCATCGGACTCACCGAGTTCGTCATCATGGGCCTGCTGCCGCAAGTGGCCGCAGACTTCCGCGTCACCGAGGCCACTGCCGGCTGGCTCATCTCCGGCTACGCGCTCGCCGTCGTGGTCGGGGCGCTTGGCCTCACTGCGGCCGTGACGCGATTCGAACGCAAGCCTGTGCTCGCCGTGCTGATGGTGCTCTTCATCGCGGGCAACCTCGTCTCGGCGCTCGCGCCCGACTATTCGATGATGATGGCCGGCCGCATCATCGCCGCGCTCTCGCACGGCGCGTTCTTCGGCATCGGCGCGGTGGTGGCCGCCAGTATGGTGGCGCCCACCAAGAAGGCCGGGGCGATTGCGATCATGTTCACCGGCCTGACGGCGGCGAATGTGCTCGGTGTCCCATTCGGCACCATGCTGGGACAGGCCGCCGGCTGGCGCTCCACGTTCTGGGCGATCACGGTCATTGGCGTCCTCGCCCTGGCCGGCATTCTGGCCCTGGTGCCGAAGACCGGCTCCGGCGACGCCGCTGGCAGCCTTCGCGGGGAACTCCGCGCCTTCCGGTCCGGACAGGTCTGGCTCTCCATCCTCGTCACCATCCTCGGCTACGGCGGCATGTTCGGCGCCTTCACCTACATTGCCTTCACCCTCACCGAGGTCACCGGCTTCTCCGCCACCACGGTCCCGTGGTTGCTGATCCTCTTCGGCGTCGGGCTCTTCATCGGCAACACCGTCGGCGGCAAGGCGGCTGACAAGAATGTGGACCGCACGCTGCTCGTCGTGCTCGCCGTCCTGGTGGTGGTGCTCGTGGTCTTCGCCCTGACCGCCGGCAACCAGCCGGTGACCATCGCCTCCATGGTGCTGCTGGGCGGCTTCGGCTTCGCCACGGTTCCGGGCCTGCAAATGCGCGTCATGAAGTACGCCAGCAGTGCTCCCACCCTGGCCTCCGGCGCGAACATCGGCGCCTTCAACGTCGGCAATGCCCTGGGCGCCTGGATGGGTGGCGTCACCATCACCGCCGGCCTCGGCTACACCTCGCCCATCTGGGCCGGCGCCGGAATTACCCTGCTGGGCCTGGCGGTGATGGCGTTCGCGGCAGCCGCTGCCAAGAAGAACGACGCCGACCTGCCGGCGGCCGGCGGATCCACCGTTCCCGCCGCAGCAGCGGCGGAATCCAGCACCGACCTTCCGGCCACCGAGGCTGCAGCCGTTGTCCGCTGACCGCCCGACCACAACCACCACAGGAGACACCATGAACTCGATCCCCAATATCGTCCTCAACAACGGGGTACGCATGCCACAGCTGGGCTTCGGCGTCTTTCAAATTCCCGACGCCGAGACCACCGAGGCGGTAGCAGCGGCGCTCGCGGCCGGCTACCGGAGCATCGACACGGCCGCCATCTACGGAAACGAGACCGGAACTGGCCGCGCGCTCGCCGAATCCGGGATCGGCCGGGAGGACCTGTTCATCACGTCCAAGCTCTGGATCGACGACCTCGGCTACGAGCCGGCCCTGGCTGCTTTCGACGCCAGCCTGGACAAACTGGGTCTCGACTACCTGGATCTTTACCTGATCCACTGGCCCGCGCCGGCATCGGACCAGTACGCCGACTCCTGGCTGGCACTTGAGAAACTCCTTGCCGACGGCCGGGTCAGGGCCATCGGCGTCTCCAATTTCGAGCCGGGACACCTGCAGCGGCTCATCGACCTCGGCGGAACGGTGCCGGCCGTCAACCAGGTGGAGCTGCACCCGGCCCTGCAGCAGCACGCAGTGACGGTGTTCAACGCGGCGCAGGGCATTGCGACGGAGGCCTGGAGCCCGCTGGCCCAGGGTGCCCTGCTGGCAGATCCGGCCATCCGGGAGATCGCCGCCCGGCACGGCAGAACCCCGGCGCAGATCATTCTGCGCTGGCACCTGCAGCAGGGAAGGATCGTCATCCCGAAGTCAGTGACGCCGGCCAGGATCCGGGAGAACCTGGAGGTTTTCGGCTTTGATCTTGCCGCAGGCGAACTGGAAGCCGTGAATTCCCTGGAGCGAAACGGACGCACCGGACCACACCCGGCCACGTTTAACGGCTAACCGTCCGGGCCTGTGCGGCCTAGCGGCCTAACTGCCGGCCCAGCCGCCGGACTGGCGGCCGAACGGCAGCCGCGGGTCCAGGTCCTGGCCCTCCCAGGTCTGGCGGATCCAGCCGTGGTGCGGGTCATCGCTGATCAGCCAGTCGCGGACCGGGCCCGGGCCGGCCATGACGTTGAGGTAATACATGTCGTAGCCGGGGGCGGCCATGGCGGGTCCGTGCCAGCCGTAGGGCACCAGGACGACGTCGCCGGTCCGGACTTCGGCCGCAACGTCGATGGGCCGCTCGTCGGAGGCGTAGACCCGCTGGTAGCCGATCGCGTCGTCGGCGCCGGGCCGCTGCGGCGCTCCGGGCGTCACGCGGGTCTCGAAGTAGTAGATCTCCTCGAGGCTTATCTCGCCGTCCTTTTCCTCATCGTGCTTGTGCGGGGGATAGGAGGACCAGTTTCCGGCCGGGGTGAGGACCTCGCAGACGATGAAACGGTCCGCCTCCAGCGCGGCGGGGGTGCCAAAATTGTGGACCTGGCGGGAGCAGTTGCCTGCTCCACGCAGTTCCACCGGCGTCTCGGCGGCGGTGATGAGGCGGGTCGGGTAGGAGGCTTTGGCCGGGGCTGTGGCTACCGCCACGCGTCCGCCGTCGGCCGAGGTGATGGCCGCTGCCTTGCCAGCTCCGGTGTAGAGCACATCGCTGGGGCCGCTGAAGACGCTGTCCCGACCGGCCAGGGGATAGTCCTGCCCGTCCACGGTCGCCACAAAGGAGCCGTTGAGCGGGATCACGATGCGTTCCTCCGCCGCGGCGTCCAGCGCGACGGCGCCGCCGGCCGCCAGTGTGGCGACCTTCAGCCCGGTGTGCGCCCAGCCGTCCACCTCCAGTCCCGAATCTGACGTCCCGATGGAAATGTCCCACTTGCCTTCGGCGGCGGTGCCGAGCGGATAGACCCAGTTGGCCATGGAAGCTGCCCTTTCGTTGTCGCGCCGGAGGAAGGCGCGTGTGTGTGCGGGGGTGGAGCCGGAGGCGCCCCTAGCTGAACTCTTATCTTTGAACCAGTGTCATTTCGAAGCTGTAGGAATCCGCCCGGTAGACGTGGTGGCCGGTTTCCACATTGCGTCCGGTGTCGTCCACGGCGGTCCGCTCCATGGTGACCAGGGCGGAGCCGGGCGTGGTCTCGAGCAGCGGCGCCTGGTAGTCGTTGGCGATCATGGCGCCGATCCGCTGCGAGGCGAGGCGGAAGTTCACGCCGCCGTTGCGCAGGATGGCGTAGAGGCCCTGCGAACCCAGGCTCGCCTCGTCGATGGCCGTGATGTCGTCCCGCACCCAGTTCTCCATCAGGGCCAGCGGCTTGCCGCCCACTTTCCGGAGCCTGGTGAAGTGGTAGACCTTGGCGCCGGCCGGAAGGTGCAGTGCTGTCCGGGTCACGGCGTCCGCCTCCTCGTGCGAGAAGCTGAGCACGTCGGTGGTGGGCTTGCTGCCGTTGTTGCTGAGGTCGTCGTAGAGGCTGGACAGTTCCAGCGGGCGGCGGACCTGGCTGGAGACCACCTGGGTGCCGACGCCGCGCTTGCGGACCAGCAGGCCGGAGCGGACCAGCTCATCCATGGCTTTGCGCATGGTGGGCCGGGAAAGGTTCAGCTGGGCGGCCAGGTCGATCTCATTTTCCAGCCGGCTGCCGGGTTCCAGCAGCCCCGTGTGTATCGCGGCCTCGATGCCCTGCACCACTTGGTGGTACAGCGGCACTGGGGAAGAGCGGTCGATCCGCAGATTAAGTTGATTCGTCACTGGGCGTGCTCCCTTGTGCTCCGCGGCGGCCGAAGTGCCGGCCTGTCCGCGCATGTCAGGCTATGTTCGCTTGATAGGACATACTGCCTTTTTCTGATAGTAGCAGGGCCGCCACGGGCAGCCAAGGGCCACCCTGAGGGGCCGGGGGTGTAGGGGTCGGGCGGGCGTTTCCGGAATGGTCAGGTCCGCGAATTTGGCGACTTCCCCGCGTATCATTGCGTCAAAACATCCTATTGTCAGGACAAACTATTGACAACTGTGATCGGAGTCACCATGATCGGTTGTAGATGGCTCATGGACCGACGCGATGAAGCGGCCGGCGTGGCCCGGAATCAAAGGAGATTGATCGTGACCAAGTTCTCGTGGCGGAAGGCGACCCTCGTGGCGGCCGTTGTACCCATGCTGGCCCTGAGCGCGTGTTCCAGCACCGGCGGGAAGCCCGCAGACTCAGGCAATGCGGCTGGCGGAGGCCAAGTTGCCACTACAGACCGGATCAAGATCGCCCTGATCACCCATGCAGCAGCAGGTGACACCTTCTGGGACATTGTTCGCAAGGGCGCCGAGGAAGCATCGGCGAAGGACAACGTTGAGCTCCTCTACACGTCGGATCCCGAAGCCGGGCGCCAGGCCCAACTCATCCAGCAGGCTATCGACCAGAAGGTCGACGGCATCGCGGTCACGCTCGCCAAGCCTGAAGCCCTCAAAGACGTCCTGAAGAAGGCCACGGACGCCGGCATCCCCATTGTGAGCCTCAACGCCGGCGAAGGGGTCTCCCAGGCGCTCGGAGCCTTCACCCACTTCGGCTCCAACGAGCAGCTCGCCGGTGAGGCAGTCGGCACCCGGCTCGCGGCAGAGAACTTCAAGCACCCGGTCTGCGTGATTCAGGAACAGGGCCACGTGGGACTTGAAGCACGCTGCGCGGGCGTCAAGGCGAAGGTGCCTGGAACGGAGATCCTTTACGTCGATGGCAAGGATATGACCTCCGTTCAGTCCACCGCGACGGCCAAGCTCCAGGCTTCCAAGGACGCCGACGTCATCATCGGCCTCGGCGCCCCCATCACGCTGACTCTCCTCAAGTCGGTCACCGACGCCGGCAGCTCTGCCAAGGTTGCAAGTTTCGACCTGAACGCGGATCTCGCCCAGAAGATCGCGGATGGTGCAGTTCTGTTCACCGTGGACCAGCAGCCGTGGCTGCAGGGCTACGGAGCCGTCGACGCCATCTGGCAGAACAAGCGCGGCGGCTTCAAGATCGGCGGCGGCCAGCCTGTGCTGACGGGCCCGGCGGTCATCGACAAATCAAATGCGGCCGATGTCCTGACCTTCGCCCAGCAGGGCGTCCGCTAACAGCCCGCTGGCCGGGCCGGTTCGCGCCGGCCCGGCAGCAAGGAGAATCATCATGACCATCACCCAGACAAAGACAAAGTCGCCGGCGCCCGATGAGCGCGTCGCCAAGCGCAGTCCGTTCCAGAAACTGCTCGGACGTCCCGAGGTCGGTGCCCTGGTAGGCGCGATCGTCCTCTTCATCTTCTTCGCGTTGGTGTCCCCGACCTTTACCCAGCCCGGTGCCCTGGCAACCATCCTGTACGGCAGTTCCACGATCGGGATCATGGCGGTGGGGGTGTCCTTGCTCATGATCGGCGGGGAGTTCGACCTCTCCACCGGTGTCGCGGTGATCACCTCGGCGCTGACGGCGTCGCTGTTTAGCTGGTACTTCACCACGAACGTCTGGGTCGGCGTCGGCCTGGCCCTGGTGGTCTCCTTGTCCATCGGGTTCATCAACGGGTGGATCCTGATCAAGACCAAGCTGCCGTCCTTCATCGTCACCCTGGCCACGTTCCTGATGCTGACCGGCCTGAACCTGGGCCTGACGCGCCTGATCGGCGGCTCCGTGTCCTCACCCTCGATCTCCAACATGGACGGCTTCGCCTCCGCCCGGGCGGTCTTCGCCTCCTCGGTGAACATCGGCGGCGTCGACATCAAAATCACCGTGTTCTACTGGTTTGCGCTGGTCGCGGTGGCCACCTGGGTGCTGATGCGGACCCGGGTCGGGAACTGGATCTTCGCCGTCGGCGGCGACGCGAACGCGGCCCGCGCCGTGGGTGTGCCGGTCAAGGCCACCAAGATCGGCCTGTTCATGGCCGTGGGCTTCTGCGCCTGGGTCCTGGGCATGCACAACCTCTTCGCCTTCGACACCGTGCAGTCCGGTGAGGGCGTGGGCAACGAGTTCCTCTACATCATCGCCGCGGTGATCGGCGGTTGCCTCCTCACCGGCGGCTACGGCTCGGCGATCGGCGGCGCGATCGGCGCGTTCATCTTCGGCATGGCCAACAAGGGCATCGTCTACGCCCAGTGGAACCCGGACTGGTTCAAGTTCTTCCTGGGCCTGATGCTGCTGCTGGCCACCATCGTCAACCTCATCGTCAAGCGCCGCGCGGAACTGAAGTAAAGGGGCCCGGAAAAATGAATGCCAAAGAGATCGACCAGCAAACGTTGCTCCAGAACGAAAAAGACCCACTCACCCACACCCCCGTGCACCTGCTCTCCCTCGACGGGGTCGCCAAGCACTACGGGAACATCATCGCCCTGTCCGATGTCACCATGGCAGTGGACAACGGCCGCGTCACCTGCGTGCTGGGCGATAACGGCGCGGGCAAGTCCACGCTGATCAAGATCATCGCCGGCCTGCACCAGCACGACGCCGGGATCCTGAAGGTCATGGGGGAGGAGCGGAAGTTCAGCTCGCCCCGTGACGCCCTCGATGTGGGCATCGCCACCGTCTACCAGGACCTCGCGGTGGTGCCGCTGATGCCGATCTGGCGGAACTTCTTCCTCGGCTCGGAACTGACCTCTGGATTCGGCCCGTTCAAGAGCATGGACGTCGAAAAGATGAAGGAGATCACGCTCAAGGAACTCGCCGCGATGGGCATCGACCTGCGCGACGTGGAGCAGCCCATCGGCCAGCTCTCCGGCGGCGAACGCCAGTGTGTCGCGATCGCCCGTGCCGTGTACTTCGGCGCGAAGGTCCTGATCCTGGATGAGCCCACCGCGGCCCTGGGCGTAAAGCAGTCCGGCGTGGTGCTCCGCTACATCCTGCAGGCCCGCGACCGCGGCCTCGGCGTCATCTTCATCACCCACAACCCGCACCACGCCTTCCCGGTCGGGGACCGCTTCCTGTTGCTCAAACGCGGCAAATCGATCGGCTACTACGACAAGAAGGACATCACCCTGGACGAACTCACCGCCCAGATGGCCGGCGGCGCCGAACTCGCTGAACTCGCCCACGAACTCGAACAGCTCGGCGGCCACGGCGACATCGTCAAGGAAGTCCAGGGCGAAGTCGCCGACGTGGCCCAGACCACCGGCAAGACCTACGAGTAACTGCCGCCCCAACTCCTGAAAGGACAAGCCTTTGGCTTACCTCAACCGCAACCCGTCCGACGTCGCCCTGCCCGTGCGGATCGGGCTCATCGGCTCGGGCTGGATGGGCGCCTTCCACGCCGAGAGCATCGCCCGCCGCGTCCCCGGTGCCGTCCTTGCCGCCATCGCGGATCCGAACCTTGAATCCGCCGAAGCGCTGGCCGGCGCGCTGGGCACCACGAAGGTGACCGCCGACGCCGCCGACCTCCTGGCCGACCCGGAGATTGACGCGGTCGTCATCGCCAGCCCCGCACGCTTCCACTCCGCCCTGATCAGCCAGGCCGCAGCCGCCGGAAAGCACGTCTTCTGTGAGAAGCCCGCGGGCCTGGGGCTCGAGGAGCTCGACGCGGCCCTGGCCGCCGTCGAAGCCGCCGGGGTGCACTTCCAGATCGGCTTCAACCGCCGGTACGCCGCGGACTTCCAGGCAGCCAAGAAGGATCTCGCCGCCGGAATCGCGGGGGAGCCGCAACTGCTGCGTTCGCTGACACGGGACCCGGGCAGCGGAAGCATTGGCCACGCCGCAAGGATCCCGGCGTGGACCATCTTCCTCGAAACCCTGATCCACGACTTCGACACCCTGAACTGGTTCAACGAAGGCGCCGAACCGGTGGAGGTCTACGCCGTCGCCGACGCGCTCGTGGAACCGGGCCTGCGGGACCAGGGCTTCCTGGACACCGCCGTCGTGACCATCCGGTACAGCAACGGCGCAATCGCCGTCGCAGAGGCGAACTTCAGCGCACTGTACGGCTACGACATCCGTGGGGAGGTCTTCGGCTCGCGCGGCATGGTCCAGGCCGGCCGCGCCACCGAAACCGCCGCCCGCCGGTACACCGCCGAGGGGATGTCCGCCGACACCCCACGGCTGAACGTCGAGCTCTTCCGGCAGGCCTACACGGACGAGCTCGTGGACTTCGCCGACGCCGTGCGCGCCCGGCGCGACGGCCGCAGTGACGATACAGCGCCGGCGTCGAAGCCGTTCACGCTCACGCCGGGAGCCAATGACGCCCGGCGCGCACTGGCCATGGCGCTGGCCTGCATCGAGTCGGTCAAGCAGGGCACGCCGGTGGCCGTCAACGAGAGGGCGGTCCTCTGATGCGGCTCGCCGTCTGCGCTGAGATGGTCTTCACGGACCTGCCGTTCACGGAGCGGGTGCGCCGGCTCCACGAAGCCGGCTTCGACGTCGAGCTCTGGGACTCGCGGTCCAAAGACATCGGCGCGCTCAAGGCCACCGGGGCGGTGTTTTCGTCCATGACCGGATACATCTCCGGCAGCCTCGTGGATCCCGACACCGCGGACGACGTCGTGCGGACCGCCGAGTCCCTGATCCCTACTGCCCTGGAGCTTGGCGTCAGCCGGCTGGTGGTCCACCCGGCGGAACTCGTCGACGGCCACGCCGCCAGGCCGGTCTACCGGTCCAGCGGCCACATGTGGGCCACCGGCGCCCGGACCCTGGAACGGCTCGGGCAGCTCGGTGAGAAGTACGGGGTGACGTTCTGCCTCGAGAACCTCAACACGATCCTGGATCACCCCGGTATCCCGCTGGCCCGGGCCAAGGACACGCTGGCGCTCGTGCAGGCCGCCGGGCACCCGAACGCCAGGCTCATGCTGGATCTGTACCACGCCCAAATGGGGGAGGGGAACCTGATCGAGCTCGTCCGCAGTGCCCTGCCGTACATCGGCGAAATCCAGGTGGCGGACGTTCCCGGCCGCTGTGAACCCGGAACCGGGGAAATCAACTATGCGGCCGTCGCCAGGGCGCTCGCGGAGGAAGGCTACGAAGGGACAGTGGGCATGGAAGCCTGGGCCAGTGGAGACAGTTACGCGGCCCTGGAGGCCTTCCGTTCAGCGTTCACCGTGACCGCCAAGGCAGCCGCATGAAGGACGTCGTTCTCGGACTCGTCGGGGTGGGGCGGATCGGCGTCATGCATGCCAACAACATCGCCGCCCTCAACGAGGTCATGAATCCGCAGGGCATCAACGTCCGGCTCCGGCTCACGGACGTCGCCGACGAGCATGCCCGGACGGTGGCCTCCGGTCTCGGCGCGGAATTCCTGCCGTCGGTGCAGGCGTTGCTTGGCTCCGGGCTCGACGGCCTGGTCATCGCCACCGGAACGGGAACCCACCCCGAACTCATCAAGGCGGGTGTGGACGCCGGGATCCCGGTCTTTTGCGAGAAGCCCGTAGCCCTGAACGTGACCGATGCCCTGCCGGTGCTCGACTACATCCGGGACCGGCAAGGCGTGGTCCAGATCGGGCATCAGCGCCGGTTCGACGCCGGCTACCTGGAAGCCCGCCGCGCCTACCAGGCCGGCGAGCTGGGCTGGATCCATTCCCTGCGCGCAGTCACCTGCGACATGACGCCGCCGCCGGTCGAGTTCCTGGCCGGCTCGGGCGGGTTGTTCCGGGACTGCTCGGTCCACGATTTCGACATCCTGCGCTGGCTCACGGGCCGCGAAATCGTCGAGGTGTACGCCAAGGGCTCCAACAACGGGGATCCGGCCATTGGCGAGGCCGGTGATGTGGATACGGCCCTGGCGCTGGTGACGTTCGACGACGGCACCGTGGGAACGGTTTCCGCCACCCGCTACAACGGGGCCGGCCACGACGTCCGGCTGGAAATCCAGGGCTCCCGGAGTTCGCTGATGGTGGGTCTGGACAACAAGGCGGCGCTGGCCTCCGCCGAAGCCGGGATCACGTTCCCCGCCGGGAAACCGCACCTGACGTTTGCCGAGCGGTTCGAGGAGGCGTACCGGTCCGAGATGGCCGCCTTCGTCGAACTGATCCTTGGCCGCCGGGAGAACCCCTGCACCCCGGAAGACGCCGTGGCGGCGTCCCGGGTGGCCGACGCCGCGCAGGAATCGCTGGCCACAGGCGTGCCGGTCCGCGTGGCCCTGAGCGTCGCCGGGTGAGCACCGCCTGCTGAGCGTCGTCTGCTGAGCGTCGCCGGGTGAGCGCGGCCTCGGGCGAGGCCACCGGCCCGGATCGAATGCAGTGAAACGGAAACCCCGGAGCCCAGGGCTCCGGGGTTTCCGGTCTGATCTCAGGGCCGGGTCCGGCATACCTCCACGAAGGCCCGGAACGGCGCGAGCCGCTCCCCGGCGGGGAGTTCCAAGGCTTCGGGGTGCCACTGGACCGAGGCCACCCAGCGCTCCGGATCCTCCAGCGCCTCGACCGTCCCGTCCTCAGCCACGGCCGTCACCTGCAACCCACCGGCCACCCGGGCCACAGCCTGATGGTGACCCGAGGCGATCTTCACGCTTACGGCACCGGATCCGCTCCCGTACAGGGCGGCCACCTTGGAACCGGCCCCAACCGTCACCTCGTGCCAGGCCCACGGACCGGACCCGTGCGCCGGTGCGGGAACGCGGTGCGCCACCATTCCCGGCTCCATGTCCTGGACCAGGGTCCCGCCGTAGAGCACGTTGAGCAGCTGATGCCCACGGCAGATGCCCAGTACCGGCACCCCGGCATCGATCGCGTGCCGCGCCACCGCGAGGTCCAGCTCGTCCTGGGCATGGCTGACGTCGTAGCAGAGATCGGATTGTGTCTCGCCGTAGAGGCCGGGGGCGAGGTCGCCGCCGCCGGGAAGCACCACGCCGTCGAGAGACGCCAGCTTTGCCGCGGGACCGCCGTCGTGCATTCCGGCAGCGGTGAGCGGCACCGGTTCGGCGCCGCCCTCACGCAGCAACTCCACGATGTATCCGAACAATCCGTTGGCTTTCGCCACGCGCGGGTCCGGATCGGAGGAGCTGGTCAGGCGGACGGGAACGCCGATGCGCGGCCGGCCGCCAAGGAGGTTGCGGGAAGTCTGCATGCCTCATTCTGCAACATGATCCCGGACTAGGATTGCCAGATGAACGCCCGCTATCTCGTGTCCCGCAGCCGGTACATCGCCGCTGCCCCCAGTGCCATCTTCGACGTGCTCGCCACGCCCGCCCTTCACAGCGTGATTGACGGCTCGGGCACCGTCAAGGGCGCCCAGCCGCGCGGGCCCCGGCGGCTGTACCTCGGCGCCAGGTTCGGCATGCAAATGAACATGCGGGTGAACTACAAGATCCTCAATAGGGTCTGCGAGTTCGACGAAGGCCGCCGGATCGCGTGGCGGCACTTCTACGGCCACGTGTGGCGCTACCTGCTCGAACCATCCACTGGCCCTGACGGCACCGCCGGCACCTTGGTCACCGAACAATGGGACGCGCGGCCGGTCCGCGGCAAGAGCCTGCTCCGGCTGGCCGGCTACCTGCGCCGCCATCCGGCCAACCTGGAACAGACACTGGCCTTGCTCGACGCATACATGGCCGAGCACCCGGACTTGGGTAATGTGGATGGCAGCACGAAAGGCGACTGAAGGTGGGAACTGGGATGGGCCGCAGGACACTGGTCGACGATCTCGTCGACGGCCTGCTAAACGAAATCCTTGACGGAAAGCTCCAACCCCACAGCACGATTCCGCCGGAAGCAGACATCGCCAAGGCCTACGGCGTCAGCCGGCTGACCGTGCGCGAAGCCCTCAAGGCGCTCCGCGCACAAAACATCCTCTACGTGAAGGCCGGCAGGGGAACCTTCGTCAACCCCACGGACAACTGGACCGGCCTGGACGCGATCTTCAAGGCGGCCTCGCACGGCAACGCGGCCGAACAGGTCTCGGTGGGACTGATCGAGATGCGCCGCATGGTGGAGACCGGGGCAGCCGCGCTTGCCGCCAAACGCTACACCCCGGAGCACGCCGAGCGGATGCGCGAGTGCATTGAGGACATGAAGCGCTTCCACGAGTCAGGCGATCTGGACCGCTTCGTCGAAGCGGACATTGGCTTCCACGACGCCGTCCTGAGGGCTTCCGGCAACCCGTTCGTCCGTGCCCTGTTCGGCCAGCTGGGCCAGTTGCTGTACATCACCCGACGCGAAACGTCGGCTGTCGGCGTGATCCAGCAGCACGCCATCGATTACCACCAACGGGTTATGGACAGCATCCTCAGCGGTGACGCCGAGCGCTCGCGGCAGGCGATGGACGAGCACATGGACCAGACAAATGCTGACTACGAACGCTACGTGCGGGGCGCCAAGTCCTGACGTCCACCCCCGGGCTCTTGACGTAACCCGAATCACATTCTAGGATCGTGCCTAGTTCTTGAATCAGATGTCTGACATCTGACTCAACAAGATTCCTGCAGCACGCGCTTCCAAGCGGGCAGGATGACCTACCCCAATCCACCGATTTCCTGGCCCGGCACAGCCGCAGGGCAGGAAACCACGTAAGAAGGTCGATGATGACTTCATTAGCCCCCAAGTCTTCCGGACTCGGCGAACTGGGCGACCGCACGCTCCGTAAGGTCCGCCGCCGCGTCATGCCCCTGATTGTCCTGCTCTACTTCGTTGCCTACCTGGACCGCAACAACGTCGGATTCGCCAAGCTCACCATGAGCGAGGACATTGGCCTGAACGCCGCTGCCTACGGCCTTGGCGCCGGCATCTTCTTCCTCGGCTACGCTCTCCTCGAGGTTCCCAGCAACGCCGGCATGTACCGGTTCGGCGCCCGCAAGTGGCTGGCCCGCATCCTGATCACATGGGGCATCTTCGCCACCGCGATGTGCCTGGTCAACGGTGAAACCACCTACTACATCATCCGGTTCCTGCTCGGTGCCGCCGAGGCCGGATTCTTCCCGGCGATCCTGTTCTACCTGACGCTGTGGTTCCCCGCCGCGCAGCGCGTCACCGTGCTGGGCATCTTCATCCTCGCCCAGCCCGTATCCAATGCGCTGGGCGCCCCGGTCTCCGGGCTCCTGCTGCAGATGGACGGCATCATGGGCCTCCAGGGCTGGCAGTGGCTCTACATCATCGAAGGCATCCCGGCGATCGCCCTGGGACTGCTGACGCCCATCCTCATGACGGACCGCCCGCGGGACGCCAAATGGCTCAACGTCGACGAGCGCAACTGGCTCACCGCCACCATGGACGCCGAACTGGCGGCCAAATCCCAGTCCGGGAAGCACAACTTTATGGCCGGGCTCAAGGACAAGCGCACCCTGGTCTACTCCGCCCTGTACTTCGGCCTGGTGTGCGGGATCTACGGTCTGGGCCTGTGGATGCCCACCATCGTCGCAGCCCTCGGCAAGTTCTCCACGGCTGAAGTCGGCTTCATCGTCTTCATCCCCTATGCCGTGGCCGCAGTATTCGTCTACTTCTGGAGCAAGCGCGCGGACCGGACCGGCAAGCGTGCCTGGCACTCAGCGGTCAGCATGGTGCTCGCGGGCGTTGGACTCCTCGCCGCCGGCTACCTGCTGCCGGTCAACCCGTTCCTCGCGATGGTCGGCCTGACGCTCTCGGCCATGGGGATCTACGGTGCCATTGCCCCGTTCCTCTCGATGCCCTCCGCGGCGCTCACCGGTGCGGCCGCCGCTTCCGGCCTCGCCCTGGTGAACTCCCTCGGAAACCTCGGCGGCTTCGTCTCCCCGTACGCCGTCGGGCTCCTCAAGGACGCTACCGGCAGCAACCAAAGCGGGCTGCTGTTCCTCTCCCTCTGCCTGTGCCTCACCGCCGTGGCCACCTACCTCTACGCCCGTAAGCGCCCCGAAGGCGACGCCGCCCTGGACCCCGCGGTCGCAGCGGCCGCCGCCGTCGACACGGCCAAAGTACCCTGATCCCGAACTCCCTGAAGGAACCTTCGTCATGACAGCAATTACCCCCTTCCCCACTGAACGCACCGTGGTCCTGACCGGCGCCGCGTCAGCCCGCGGCATCGGCCGCGCCGCCGCCGACCGCCTGGCCAGCGAGGGCTGGTCCATCGCAATCCTGGACATCAACGCCGAGGATGCTGCCGCGGCTGCCGCCGAAATCGGTTCCAACCGTGCCGTCAAGGCCATCGGCGTCGGCGCGGACGTCTCCGACGCCGCGTCGGTAGACCGGGCCATCACGGAAATCGAGGGCTCGCTGCCCCCGATCGTGGCCCTGGCCAACCTGGCCGGCATCAGTTCCCCGACGACGTTCATGGAAACCACTGTCGAAGAATGGGACAAGGTCTTCGCCATCAACATGCGCGGATCCTTCATCGTCTCCCAGCGGGTGCTCAAGGGCATGATCGAGCGCAAGCTCGGGCGGATCGTGAGCATCTCCTCGATTTCTGCCCAGCGGGGCGGCGGCACCTACTCCAAGGTCGCGTACAGCGCGTCCAAGGCCGGGATCATCGGTTTCACCCGCGCTCTGGCCCGCGAAGTGGGCGAATTCGGCGTCACCGTCAACGCCATCGCCCCCGGCCCCATCGACACCGACATCATGGGCGGAACGCTGAGCGAGGACCGCAAGGCGCAGATGTCCGAGGGCATCATGATGGGACGGGTCGGCAGCCGCGAGGAAGTGGCGGCCCTCATCGCCTTCCTGCTCGGCCCGGACGCCGGTTACATCACCGCGGCCACGTACGACATCAACGGCGGCCTCCAGGTCTCCTGACCGACCTCCCCCCACCCCGTTGCGCTATCACTTCCAGGCCTTAAAACCCCGGAATGGCCACCAAAAGTGATAGCGCAACGGGTGTCAGAGGTCCTTGCGGCACTGGGCGTGGCCGAGCTCGTAGAGCCCGTTCAGGTCGCCGTCGGCTAGCCCGTCCGGGGCTCCGATCTCCGGGTACATCAGCTGGGCCGGGTCATCGACATGCTCCAGGCCCATCACATGGCCGAGTTCGTGCAGGATCACGGCCGTGGCATAGGCCGCACCCTCGGACCGGTCCAGGTCTTCCGCGATTTGCGGGGCATCCAGTTCCAGGCTGCCGGTGACGAAGCTTTTGGGACCGTCGCCGAAACTGAAGTGGGTGCTGCCGCCGGTGCCGATCACCGGACCTTTGAGCTGCGGGGCCTGCTCCGGCGTGGTCCAGGCGATCAGCAGCGGCGCCCACCGGTCCCCGTAGAGATCCTTCTGGTAGGGCGCGCGGGTTGGCGAGGGCGACTCAAACGTGGGGCCGTCATTGATGAACGTGATCCCGGTAGCCTCCGAGATCGTCCGGATGGAGTCTTCCACGAGCCGCTCGGCGCCCTGCGGGGCCAGGGCGGCGTTGATGACGTAGTGCAGCGGCCGGCACGGCGAGTAACCCACCGGGGCGCCGTCGTCGTTCGTCGCGAGGAACTTATAGGAGGTGCTGGCCGCCTCCGGTTTCCGGGGCGTGCCGAGGGGCTGGTCCTGCTCCTCGAGCCCGGGCGGGGGAGTGTCCGTCCGGTCCCCTCCGGCCGGCACGGCGGGCTGGCCGGACTCCTGGCCGGACCGCGGCGCCACCGGCAGGTCACGGCCTGCGTTGTGCGCTCCGCGGTTGACCTCGAAGAGGCCCGTGAACCGGGGGTCGCCGTAGACGAGTCCGGCCGTGAGGAAGGCCCCGCCGGCGATTACTGCGGCGGCGGCAAGGTTTCTGACAACCCGCAGCGCCGTGGTGCCCCGGCTGTGCCGTGGCCCGCGGTCCCGAAAAACAGGATCGTCCACTAGCCAACCACAGCGCCAAAGGCCATGCCCAGCAAGTACGTCACGCCGGCGGCGCCCATGCCGATGGCCAGTTGCCGCAGGCCGCGGGTGGCGGGCGAGGTGCCCGAGAGCAGGCCCACGACACCACCAGTGAGCAGCAGTGCCAAGCCGACGAGGCCCGCGGAAACCACCAGTGCGGCGAGTCCTGTCATGCCGAGCAGGAAGGGAATGATGGGCACGATCGCACCGGAGGCGAAGAAGCAGAAGCTCGACGCCGCCGCGCCCCACGCGGTGCCGACTGCCTCGTGCTGGTCCCCGCTTTCGGGCAGTTCCGGCCGCAGGGACAGGCTCGGATCGCAGTCGCAGTCCAGCAGGCCCATCCGCTCCGCGACGCGGTGCTCTGCGGCCTCCCGGGACATGCCGCGGGCCAGGTAGACGAGCAGGAGTTCGTTGTGCTCGATGTCCAGCAGCGGCGCCGCCGCCAACGTGATCTGGGTGGGACGGGTCGCGGCGAGAAGCTCCCGCTGGGACCGCACGGAGATGAACTCGCCGGCCCCCATGGACAGTGCACCGGCCAGCAGCCCGGCGACGCCGCTGAGCAGCACCACCTGGCTTCCCACGCCGGAGGCAGCCATGCCCATGACGAGGGACAGGTTGCTGACCAGCCCGTCGTTGGCCCCGAAGACGGCGGCCCGGAACGTTCCCGCCAGCCGGTTGCGGCCCCGGGTGGCCAGTCCGCGGACCACTTCTTCATGGATCTGCTCGTCGGCGACCATGGCCGGCGTGGCGAACGATTCAGTGGCGTACGGGGAGCGGCTCTCCGCCCGCTGGGCCAGGGCCAGGACGAAGACCGAGCCGAAGTGCCGGGCCAGGAAGCCCAGGAGGCGGCTCCGCAGTGAGGCATGCCGGTCCTTGCCGGCGTGCTCGCCCAGCAGTTGGAGCCAGTGTGCCTCATGGCGCCCCTCGGCCTCGGCCAGCGCCAGCAGGATGGCGCGCTCCTCGCCGGAGCGGTTCTGCGCGAGGTCCCGGTAGACGGCCGCCTCGGCACGCTCATCGGCGAGATACTGGCGCCAGCGCTTGACGTCCGCGGCGCTCGGTTCTGAACTCGGTTCTGAACTCGGTTCTGAATTGGGAGCCGAGCTTGGTGCTGTGCTGGGAGTTGCGGCGGGGGCAGTGGCGGCGTGTGGCGGGGCGGGACGCGGATCCGTGCGGTCCGAAGAGGCTGGTGTCGGGTGTTGCTGCGAGGAATCGTTGCAGTCCGATTCGGTGTGCTGAGACACGAAAAACTCCTGGGTTTGGTCGGGCGTGGTCCGGCCCCATTGCGACTCCAGAGTACCCCGTAATTCCGCGCTTTTCCGGCTGGCCATCCTCAGCGGAAAGTTTAGGGAGGCCGTAACTGCCCTGCCGCGGCGGAGCCGTCCGCGGCTGCTTTCCGGCAGCAATTGTGGGCCCTTGACCGTCCGTGTCCGCGGTGTTCGAATGAAACCCAGGGCGGGGTCCCCGGGCCTCTGCCGCCACCGAAGCCGCACGGAGGTTGCACCATGGATAGCACCGCATCACATCCCATCCAGCCGGCCCGGGAGTCACTCGAGTCCGATCCCGCCTACGACTACGCCGAGGACGCGCCCGTCAGCGATGCCGCGGAGACCGAGGACGAGGAGCTTCTCGAAGAGGCCGATCGGCTCGTTCCCCTGGACGCGGAGGACTTCCTGGGCGACGAGAAGCCGGTGGTGCCCCTGGAAGGGGAAGAATTCCTTGAGCCGGAGGAGTATGAATGATTCGCCAAAGGCCTTAAAGTCCGACGGCGGTGCCTCCCCCTGCGAGGGGAGGCACCGCCGTCATTAACCCGCGGAAAGTAAACCAGCGGAACCTAGTGCGCCGGAACGGTAATCGATTCGTCCTCGGATGCCTCGCCGGCAACCCGCCGCTTCCAGTTCTTCATGACCGCGGGATCCGTCGGCTTGGTCAGCAGTGACACGGCGATGTAGACGATCGCCGAAGCCGCCAGGCCGAAGTAGATCGGCTCGTTGGCGTAGATGCCGTCCAGCGGTACCTCGGCGTTGATCTCCAGGACGATCATGGTGCCGAGGGTAATGACTGAACCCACGGCCATGGAAGCCGCTGCTGCGTGACCGGTGCCGCGCTTCCAGACCAGGCCGCCGAGAATGGCCACAAGGAGGCCGCCGACCAAGATGTCGTAGGCGATGGTAAGCGCCGCGACTACATCCTTGGTGATTACGGCGATGAGGATCGCCACGATGCCGAGCCCCAGGACCCACATGCGGTTGGCTTTGACGTCGTGCTCCGGGTTGTCCGTGTCGTCGGTGTTGATGTTCTTGCCGAACCAGCTGGCGACGAACGGCAGCACATCGGCGCGGGCCACCGTGGCGGCAGCGATCAGTGCGCCGGAGGCAGTGGACATCATGGCGGCGACGGCCGCGGCGAGCACCAGGCCGCCGATGCCGATCGGCAGGATCTGCGTGGCGACCTCGGCGTAGACAACGTCCTTGCCGAGGTTGGCGACGTCGATGTCCGGCAGCGCGACGCGGGCGCCGAGGCCGATCAGGGCGCCGGCCGCACCGTAGAGAATGCAGTAGACGCCGGCCGTGGCGCCGCCCCAGCGGGCAACTGTCGGGGTCTTGGCGGTGAAGACGCGCTGCCAGATGTCCTGGCCGATCAGCAGGCCCAGGGTGTAGACGACGAAATAGGTGATGATCGTCTGGACGCCGATGCCGTCAATCTGGAAGAAACTGGCGTCGACACGGGCACGGATGCCGTCGAGTCCGCCGGCGGCGTTGAGCGTGAAGGGCAGCATCAGGACGAAGATACCGACCGTCTTGATGACGAACTGGACCTGGTCCGCCAGGGTGATGGACCACATGCCGCCGATGGTCGAGTAAATCAGCACGATTGAGCCACCGACGGCGATGGCGAGGGCGCGGTCCCAGCCGAAGAGCACCACGAAGATGGTGGCGTACGCGCTGGTGGAGGTGGCGCACAGCATCAGCGTGTAGGCGAGCATGACGATGCCGGAAGTCTGCGTGGACTTGCTGCCATAACGCAGGGTCAGCATCTGCGAAACCGTGTAGATCTTGAGCTTCTGGATGGTGGGGGCGAAGAGCAGGCTCAGCAGCAGCACGCCGGCGCCGATTGCGACCACGAGCCACATGCCGGAGATGCCGAACTTGTAGCCAAGGCCCACACCGCCGACGGTGGAGGCGCCGCCCAGGACGACGGCGGCCATGGTGCCGGTGTAGAGGAACGGGCCGAGGCGCCGACCGGCGACGAGGAAGTCGCTATTGTTCTTGGTGCGGGACTTGCCCCACCATCCGAACGCCAGCATGGCGGCCAGGTACACCACCACGATTGCGATGTTGACGAAACTTGCGTCCATTATGGGGCTCCTTGGAGCTGGTTGGCAGCGGGATGCGGGCATTGCCGGGCCTCAACAGTGTGTTCGGCAAGGCTGCTGCTGCGTGAAGTGGTTGGAGGAGGATGTCCGTCGGAACCTCCGGTATTGCCTAATAGGCAACACATGTTGCCCAAAAGAGTATGTTGTGACCCCGGTAACAGTCAAGGCGCAGTACGTGCCGCCGCCGCATCCGCGTCACGAAGGCCTGCTCCCGCTAGGATTGCTCCAATGATGGGGCCAAGCGGCCGGCCGTGAAAGGTTCCTAGATGAAGGCTCTACCAGTTGAACCGAGCAATGTTCCCGTTGCCATCGGTTCACGGATCCGCGCCGCCAGGCAGTCCCAGCGGCTCACCATTGAACAGGTCGCAGATGCCACCGGGCTCACCAAGGGATTCCTCAGCCGGGTCGAGCGGGACCTCACCTCGCCCTCGGTAGCCTCCCTGGTGACGCTGTGCCAGGTCCTGTCCATCTCGATCGGCGACCTCTTTGCCGCCCCCGAAACGCACCTCACGAAGCAGAACGAAGGCCCCCGGATCTCCCTCGGCGGCGAGGGGATCGTCGAGCGGCTGCTGACCGCGCGCTCCGAGCGCCGCGTCCAGATCATCCAGGCGGTGATCGAGCCGCGCGGGCGCGGCGAGTCCGAACTCTACGCCGTGGACTGCGATGTCGACGTCCTGCATGTGGTCAAGGGCAGCATCCGGCTGATCCTGACCAACGAGGAATTCGAGCTCAGCACCGGGGACACCGTGACGTTCCCCGGCCGGGAACCACACACCTGGGTCAATCCCACGGACGACGCCGTCGAGGTGCTGTGGGTGCTGGTGCCTGCCGCCAGCCGCTGAGGGCGGGGCCGCAATGCAACCACCGCAAACGTAACCACGCCAATGTAACCACTCCGCGCAATCCGGAAATGTACAGAACGAGCGGATGCCGCTCGCGTCAGTTTCAACTGGGGGATTCCATGAACCGCAAGAACATCTTTCTGTCCCTGTCGCTGGCCGCCGTGCTCGCGGCCGCCCTTGGCCTCAGCTCGTGCGCCGCGGCCGGCCAGCGTGCCGGCGAGACCGGAACCGGCCCTGCCAGCGCCGCAACGACCGCCCCGGCGCAACAGGAATCCGGCCCGGCGGCATCAGCCGCGTCCTCCACCGCTGCAGCCACGCCCGGACCCACCTCCGGCACTCCCGTCCCGGCCACGCCGACGGCCAGCGCGGTGGCCGGCGGGAAAACCTTTACTTTCCCGGACGGGCATCTGTCCTTTTCGTATCCGAGTGACTGGTCCATCCGGACAGTGGGCTCAGCCAAGAACGCCGGCAAGTTGCAGGGCGTGCAAGCGGTCATCGCCGACGCCACGGGCAACGAACTGGCTTCCATCGTCAGCAGCACCAGCGCCAGCAACGCTTCGGGCCCGGTTGCCCGCACCGTGCTGGACGCCGCTCCGGTGCCGGGGCTGAAAGATATGGACGGTGAACAGCTGGCCTTCGGCTTCGCGTTTGATTCCTTCGCCGATCAGTCCGACTTCCACATGAGCGTGCGCAAGCAGCGCGACTTTACGCCGCCGGTCTCTGACTCTGGCTCCGCCTACGTCAGCTTTGCCAACGGCGGGGCCGAGGCCAAAGTGCTCTTCGGCAGCCCTGCGTTCGCCTCCGTCGACGCCGCCAAAGTCTGGATGACCACGGAGCAGTACAGCCAGCTCAAGCGCCTGCTGCTCAGCCTCAAGTACAGCTGACCCCCCGTTCCTGGGCGGCGAGCTTGGCCTGGGTGAGACTTGCGTCACATTCCGGCAATCTGCCGGAAACGGCAAATTAATGCCCGGGGGCCGTCGCGTAACGTGCCGGCAAGAATCGGAAAGCCTTCCAGAAACACGCCGTGGGTAGCGTCATCTGCGGGGGGACGTACAACCGTCCCGAATGTCACATGGTCTCGCCGAATCGGCGCCCTCGGAGCGCCGGCACTCGAGGAAGGCTCCCGCTATGAAGTTCTCTGTGCTTGCAGTAGCAATGGCAGCAGATCCGCAGGTCCTTGACCCCGGATCGACCGCGTGGATGCTCACGGCATCCGCCCTCGTCCTCCTGATGACCCCCGGGCTTGCGTTCTTCTACGGCGGGCTCGTCAGGATGAAGTCCGTCCTCAACATCATGATGATGAGCTTCGGCGCCATGGGCGTGGTGGGCGTCGTCTGGGCCCTGTGGGGCTACGGACTGGCGTTCGGCCCGGATGCCTTGGGCGGATTCGTCGGGGATCCCTTCACTAATTTCGGCCTGAGCGGGCTGACCACCAGCATCGGCACCAAGGCGGCGGGCCTGCCGGACATGATCTTCGTCGGCTTCCAGGCCACGTTCGCCATCATCACCGTTGCGCTGATCAGCGGGGCGGTGGCCGAGCGCGTCAGGTTTGGACCCTGGCTGCTCTTTGCCGCCCTCTGGGTCACACTCGTCTACGCGCCGATCGCGCACTGGGTCTGGGGCGGCGGCCTGTTTGGGCCCACCGGCCTCATTGGCAGCAAGATCTCGGCCCTCGACTTCGCCGGCGGCACAGTGGTCCACATGAACGCCGGCATAGCCGGACTCATGCTGGCAGTGGTTCTGGGCAAGCGGCTCGGTTTCATGAAAGACCCCAACATCCGCCCGCACAACCTGCCGTTCGTCATGCTCGGCGCAGGGCTGCTCTGGTTCGGCTGGTTCGGCTTCAACGCCGGCTCGGAACTCGCCGCCGACGCCACGGCCGCCCTGGCCTGGACCAACACCCTGCTTGCCACCAGCGCCGCCCTGCTGGGCTGGCTGCTCGTGGAGCGGCTGCGCGACGGGCACGCCACCTCGCTCGGAGCCGCCTCGGGTGCCGTCGCGGGACTCGTGGCAGTCACCCCGGCCTGTGGGTTCATCGACCCTGTCGGGGCCATCCTGATCGGCGCGATCGCCGGAGCCGTCTGCGCGCTCGCCGTCGGGCTGAAGTTCAAGATCGGGCTCGACGACTCCCTGGACGTCGTGGCTGTGCACTTCGTTGGCGGCCTCTGGGGGACCCTGGCTCTCGGATTCTTCGCACTTCCGTCCGCCAAGACCGGCGGCGGCCTCTTCTACGGCGGCGGCCTGGCGCAGTTCTGGCCTCAGATCCTCACCGCTCTCATTGTCACGGCATGGAGCGCCGCCATGACCACGCTGATTGGCTTCGCGATCCACAAGAGCATCGGCATGCGCGTTTCCGAGGCCGACGAGCTCTCCGGCATCGACGTGACGGAACACGCCGAAACGGCGTACGAACTCCTCATGGTTGGCGGCAGCTTCCACCCCGGTGACCCGCATGCCAGGGCTGATGCTGCCCACGCCCAGGCCGATGCCCACGCCGAGGCCGAGGGTGGGGCCGCCCTCGCCGAAGGTGAGGCCGCCCGCGGCAGGGTGTCGTCATGAAGCTCGTCACGGCCATTGTGCGGCCTGAGCGGGTCGACGCCGTCAGCGCGGCCCTGGAACGGTCCGGAGTCAACGGCCTGACCGTGAGTCAGGCCAGCGGTTATGGCCGGCAGCGGGGCCACACCGAGGTGTACCGGGGTGCCGAGTACAGCTCGGACCTGCTGCCCAAAGTGCGGCTGGAAGTCCTGGTCAACGAGGACGCCCTCGGCGCCGTCATGGCCGCCATCGAAGAGGGCGGCCGCACCGGCCGTTTCGGCGACGGCAAGATCTGGATTATGGATGTGCGCGACGCCGTCCGCGTCCGGACGGGGGAGCGGGGCGCCTCGGCTATCGCGTGAGGCTGGCCATCGTGGGAGGCCTGCCACTATGAGGCCTTTGGTAAACAAATGATGCGCAATGCGAAACTTCGAGTGTATGATGGTTGTCACAACCGTCGGTCAATCCTCGAAGGAGAGGCTTCTTTTGGAAGAGCTGCGCATCGAGGCCAATGGCAACCTTGGCCCCATCGATTCATCCCGCGTCCCACGCTACGCCGGGGCCGCCACATATGCCCGCCTGCCGCGCCTGGACCAGGTGGCCAAGGCAGATGTCACGGTGGTCGGCGTGCCGTTCGACTCCGGCGTCTCCTACCGCCCCGGCGCCCGGTTCGGGGCCAACCACATCCGTGAGGCCAGCCGCCTGCTGCGGCCGTACAACCCGGCGTGGGACGTCAGCCCCTTCGAGAACATCCAGGTTGCCGACGCCGGCGACATGGCCGTCAACCCGTTCAACATCAACGACGCCATCGAAACCATCCAGCAGAACGCCCTGGACCTGACGGCGTCCGGCAGCAAGCTGCTGACCCTCGGCGGCGACCACACCATCGCCCTGCCGCTATTGCGCGCCGCCGCCGAGCGCGCCGGCGGGCCCATTGCCATGCTGCACTTCGATGCGCACCTGGACACCTGGGACACCTACTTCGGCGCCGAGTACACCCACGGCACACCCTTCCGCCGCGCCGTCGAGGAAGGCATCCTGGACACCGAGGCCATCAGCCACATCGGCACCCGCGGTCCGCTCTACGGCAAGAAGGACCTCGACGACGACCACCGCTTCGGCTTCGGCATCGTCACCTCCGCCGACGTCTACTACCAGGGTGTCCTGGAGACGGTGGCCAAGGTCCGGGACCGGATCGGGAACCGCCCTCTCTACATTTCGGTGGACATCGACGTCCTTGACCCCGCGCACGCGCCGGGCACCGGCACGCCGGAAGCCGGCGGCATCACCAGCCGCGAACTGCTGGAAATCATCCGCGGTTTCCGGGGCATGAACCTCGTCGGGGCCGACGTCGTCGAGGTTGCCCCGGCGTACGACCACGCCGAGATCACCGGCGTGGCGGCAAGCCATGTCGCCTACGAACTCGTGACCCTGATGGCGGACCGCGCCGTCGAAGGGGACCGCTTCGGCGCCCCGAACGGCTACTCGGCCCAGGCCCTCGGCCAGGAATCCCGCCGCCCCGCCGGCTTCGGCACCCCTGTGGCTTCGCCGGTGGCTTCACGATGACCGGCGTGCGCAACGGCGGAGACCTCGTCGTCGAGACCCTTGAGGCGCTCGGCGCCAAGACGGTCTTCGGTATCCCGGGCCAGCACGCCCTGGGGCTGTTCGACGCGATGGGCCGCGGAAACCTGCACTTCGTCTCCTCCCGGGTCGAGAACAACTCGGCGTTCGCCGCGGACGGGTACTCCCGCGCCACCGGCGAGGTCGGCGTGCTGTTCCTGTCCACCGGCCCGGGCGCGCTGACGTCCCTGGCCGGGCTGCAGGAGGCCTACGCCACGGGCGTGCCCATGGTGGTTGTGGCGAGCCAGATCCCGCTCGAGGGCCTCGGCGCGCGCCGCAAAGGCATGTTGCACCAGCTCGATGACCAGAAGGCCTCGGCCGCGAACGTCACCAAGTCCCAGCGCCTGATCCAGCACGCCTCCGGCATTCCCTCCGCCATCCAGGATGCCTGGACCGAGGCGATCTCCTCGCCGCAGGGCCCGGTCTGGCTGGAAATCCCGCAGAACGTTCTGCTGGACCCCATCATGGTGCCTCCGGTGGAGGACGCCCTCGCCGAAGCGGCTGACAACCCGCCCCGGGTGGAGCTGGTCCGCGAAGCCGTGAAATGGCTCTCGACGGCGGAACGTCCCGCCATCATCGCCGGCGGCGGCACCCGCCGTGGCCGCGCCGAGAAGTCGCTGCTTTCGATTGCTGAGAAGCTGCGCGCGCCGGTGATCTGCACTCCGGGCGGCAACGGCGCGTTCCCCTGGAACCATGAGCTCTCGCTGCAGTCCTGGATCGAGGACCAGTACATGACGGAGGTGCTCGAGGACGCCGACGTGCTGATCGTCATCGGCTCCTCCCTGGGCGAGGTCACGTCCAACTACTTCACCTTTGAACCGCGCGGCCGGATCATCCAGATCGACGCCGAACCCCGGGTCCTGGAGTCCAACCGCCCCGGGCTGGGTATCCGTGCCGACGCCGGCCAGGCCCTCGCCGCCCTCGACGCCGCCCTGATCGAACCGCACGGCGAACGCGCCGACTGGCACGGCACAGCTCCCGAGACGCTCGTCAAGGACACCCTGGCGAAGGTCACGGCCCGGCTCGAGTCCCAGGACCTCGGCAAGGAACTGAAGTTCATGGCCGATATCCGCGAGGCCGTTCCCGCGGGCATGCAGACGTTCTGGGACATGACCATCTCCGCCTACTGGGGCTGGAGCTGCTGGGATGCCCGTGAGGGCCAGTTCCACTCCGCGCAGGGCGCCGGCGGGCTGGGCTTCGGCTTCCCCGCGGCGATCGGCGGCGCCGTCGGGCTCGAAACCACCGGCACGCCCGGCGGCGCATCTGCCGGACACGCCAGAGTGCTGGCCGTCTCCGGCGACGGCTCGGCCATGTACTCCATCTCCGAACTCGCCACTGCCAAGCAGCACAACGTCCCGGTCACCTGGCTGATCGTGGACGACGGCGGCTACGGCATCCTGCGCGAATACATGGTGGGCGCGTTCGGCAAGGCCACGGCCACCGAGCTCGCCCGGCCCGACTTCGTCAAGCTGGCCGAAGCCTTCGGTGTGCCGGCCGTGCGGGTGGCCCCCGAGGATGTCGGGGACGCCCTGAAGGCCGGCTTCGCCGCGGACGGCCCCAACGTCGTCGTCGTCGAAACCCTGCTCAAGATGTTCGGCCCCACGCACCTGGCCACGTAGTCGGCCCGGGCGACACCGCCCTAAACAACACAGCACAGCACCGCACTGCAACAGCGGACCGGCCGGGTCTGCCCCTCACCTTGAGGGGCAGGCCCGGCCGGTCCGTTTTTGACTTTAAGTGCCCTTTCGGGGTCGTGCGGCACCTCCCACGAGAGAGTTAGTTTCCCGAAGTAACCAATTTAGTATATAGTTGCCTGGGGCAAACAAAAGAGGGGTGTCCAACATGTCAGTCGAATCCAACGCTGCAGCCAAACTCGTCTACCAGATCTTCGACCTCCAGCGCGCGGTCCGCTGCGTTGCCGCCGCCAGCCTGCGCGGCCAGGACACCGGAGTGGCGCTTCAGGGCGTTCTTCGCTTTGTGGGGGAGGGCGAATCCCGGGCCACGCATCTTGCGGAGCGGCTCGGCGTCAGCGCACCTGTCCTCAGCCGGCACATCGCCGATCTCGAAGAGCACGGTTATGTGGTCCGCCGCCCGGACCCCGAAGACGGCCGCGCGCAACTGATCGCCCTGTCCGCCACCGGCGCGGAGAAACTGCGCATCATCGAGGACCAGCGGACGGCCACCCTCCAGGGCTTGCTGCAGGACTGGAGCCAGGACGACGTCGAACTGACGGCGCGCACCCTCGAAAAACTTGCTGAGTCCCTGAGGACCTCAGCCCGGGCAACGACGGCCGGACCCACGAATACGACCGAAATTGTTGAGGAGTAGATATATGGCTAGCCACACCGCCGCCACGGGACCGTCCCCGGCCCCGTCGGACCTTCCGCAGAGGGCGCCCCGCGCATCCCAGCCCGCCGCAGAACCTGCCGCGATGACCCACCGCCAGATCATGGAAGCGCTCACCGGACTGCTGGCGGCGTTCTTCACCGCCATCCTGAGCAGCACGATCGTTGCCAACGCGCTGCCCACCATCATGTCCGAGCTCAAGGGCACCCAGACGGACTTCGCCTGGGTGATCACGGCCGCGCTCCTGGCCAACGCGGCCACCACTCCGATCTGGGGCAAGCTGGCGGACCTCTTCAACAAGAAGGTCCTCGTCCAGCTGAGCATCGTGATCTTCGTGGCCGGCTCCGTCATGGCCGGCCTGTCCGAGACCATCCCGCTGCTGCTGACCGCCCGTGTCATCCAGGGCATCGCCATGGGCGGCCTCACCGCCCTGGCCCAGGCCATCATCGGCTCCATGATCCCGCCGCGCGACCGCGGAAAGTACTCCGGCTACATGGGCGGCGTCATGGCCGTGGGCACGGCCGGCGGCCCGCTGCTCGGCGGCTTCATCGTCGACAGCCCGCTGGGCTGGCGCTGGACGTTCTTCGTCTGCGTCCCGCTCGCGGTGGTTGCGCTGATCCTGCTGCAGATCACCCTGAAGATCCAGCACGTCAAGCGCCCCGCCAAGATCGACTGGCTCGGCTCCATCCTGTTGACCTCCGGCGTCAGCCTGCTGCTCATCTGGGTTTCCTTCGCCGGCAACCCTGACTACTACGACTGGTGGTCGTGGCAGTCCGTGGCCATGGTGGGCGGCGGCGTCCTGCTCCTGGGCCTGCTGGTGCTGGTGGAATCCCGGGTGGCCCAGCCCATCATCCCGCTCAAGATCATCTCGGAGCGGACCACCGCCCTCGCGATCCTCGCCTCGGTGGCCGTCGGCGTGGGCATGTTCGGTTCCTCGACGTTCCTTGGCCAGTACTTCCAGGTGGCACGCGGTGCCACCCCCACCGAAGCCGGTCTCCTTACATTGCCCATGATCGCGGGCAACCTGATCGGTTCGGTCGCCTCGGGCATGCTCATCAGCCGCACCGGCAAGTGGAAGCGCTACCTGGTGGCCGGCGCCATCCTGCTGATCGGCGGCCTCGGCCTGGCCGGCAGCATGGATCACACCACTGACCTGTTTCTGACCGGAATCTATACGGCCATCCTCGGCGTGGGTCTGGGCCTGCTGATGCAGAACCTCGTCCTCGCCGTCCAGAACACGGTCCAGGCCAAGGACATCGGCACGGCCAGCGCCTCGGTCGCCTTCTTCCGGTCCGTCGGCG
Organism: Arthrobacter sp. LAR12-1-1.1; assembly: GCF_040676555.1. Lineage (NCBI taxonomy): Bacteria > Bacillati > Actinomycetota > Actinomycetes > Micrococcales > Micrococcaceae > Arthrobacter > Arthrobacter sp. LAR12-1-1.1. Next base: position 93,821 of record NZ_JBEGIG010000045.1, read on the forward strand.
GAGCAATCGGCGTCTCGGTCCTCGGCGCCGTGCTGGGCAACCGGGTCAAGGAGCTCGCCGTGGAGGGACTCGCCTCCGCCGGAATCCAGGTTCCGGCCGGATCGACGGGTGCAAGCATGGACCTCAAGGACATGCCGGCACCGATCCGCGACATCATGCGGGCCGCCTACGGTGACGCGATCGCCGAGGTCTTCCTGATCTCTGCAATCATCGGCCTCGTGGCGCTGGTCGCCATCTTGTTCATCAAGGAACGCCCGCTGCGGCGCACCGTCGATATCCGTCCGGAGTCCGCAGAGCACGCAGGGGACGCCGCCACCGGCGCTGCTGCGGCCGCCGCCGGTGGCGCCACCGCCGCAACTGCTTGGGGGAACAACCCGAACGACGCCGTCAAGACAGCCTCCTCCGGCAACGGCACCGGCATCGTGGACCTGGACCGGGAATTCATCGAGGTGCTCAGCCGGGAGCGCGCCGAATCCCGCTTCCCTGATGCCGCCCGCCGGGAAGCCGACCTTGGATACAGGACCGGCGGTGGCTCCGGCCGCGATTCCGGCCCGGCGGAATTCGGTCCGGCGGGGTCCGGAGCGGCGGACTTCGGTGCGGAGCGGTCAGCCGAGAGGGAGCGTGTCCGCCAGCGGGCCCGTACCTTGGTGGCCGACGACCGGCCCGAGGCCGCCGACGTCGTACCCGTGATGCTGCGGACCCAGCAGCTGCTGGCGGAGCAGCAACTGCAACTGGCGGAAGCGCTGCGCGCAGTGCACGAGCACGCCGCAGAGCAGCGAGCGGTCGCCGCGGAACAGGCCCGGGTTGCCGAAGAGCTCACGGTCCTGCGCCGGCAGCTTGCCAAACAGCGCAAGATGCAGCGCGCGGCTGCCGACTACATCGCTACCCACGGCCGGCACCGCACAGAGTAGCGCCGGCCCGCACCGCCGGACTGCGCACCGCCGGTGCCGGATCCCAGGGGCCCGCCTCCCAAGGTCCGTCTGCCGGATCGGATCCCAGAGACCCCGCGGCCGCCCCAAAGGCGGCCGCGGGGTCTCTGCCCGGCCTCCGTTAGCGCGGCAAGGCCACGGCCGGCTGCAGGCAGGCCTGAAAGTACTCCGTTTGGATGATATTCAGCGTTCCGTGTTCCACGCGGGCGGGGGATTTCGTAGGGTTGGGTGGCTAAGGCTGTCGGCCCCAACGGATAGTCTTCAATCAGCTTTTCAACTCACTTCATTATCCGGTCTTCGTATCGTCCGGCCTTCCCAAAGGACTCGTGGGCATGCTCGTCACCCTCATGCGGCGCTATTCCAAGCCGTATCTGCCATACATCGCGGCTGTGGTCATCTTTCAACTGGCTTCGACCATCGCGGCGCTGTACCTCCCCAGCCTCAATGCCCAGATCATCGACGAGGGCGTTTCCCGCGGCGACACGGACTACATCTGGCGCACCGGCGGCGTCATGCTTGGCGTCTCCCTGATCCAGGTGGCCACCGCGATCGCCGGCGTCTACTTCGGTTCGAAGGCCGCGATGGCGTTCGGCCGTGACCTGCGCCGCGGCGTCTTCCGCAAGGTCAGCAGCTTCTCGGCCCGGGACGTCAACGTCTTCGGCGCGCCCACCCTGATCACGCGTGGCACCAACGATGTGCAGCAGGTCCAGATGCTCATGCTCATGGCGCTGAACTTCATGGTGGCCACGCCCATCATGTGCATCGGCGGAATCTTCATGGCCCTGCGCGAGGACCTCAACCTGTCCTGGCTCGTCTGGGTTTCTGTGCCCCTGCTCGTAGTTGTGGTGGGCTACCTTGTGGTCCGGCTCATGCCGCTCTTCCGTTCCATGCAGGAGAAGATCGACCGGCTCAACGGTGTCCTCCGTGAGCAGATCATCGGCATCCGCGTGGTCCGGGCCTTCGTGCGCGAACCCCACGAGGCCGAGCGCTTCGGCGCGGCCAACAAGGACCTCACCGACGTCTCACTGAAGATCGGTTCGCTGTTCGTGCTGATGTTCCCCGCCATCGGCATGATCCTGCACATCTCCACCGCCGCCGTGCTGTGGTTCGGTGGCCAGCGCGTCGATGCCGGCGAAATGCAGGTCGGCTCGCTGACGGCCTTCCTCCAGTACCTCTTGCAGATCCTCATGGCCGTCATGATGGGCACCTTCATGGCCATGATGATTCCCCGCGCTTCGGTCTGCGCCGACCGGATCGGTGAAGTGCTCGACGTCGAACCGACCATCCACGAAGCGCTCACCCCGGTGGCGCCGGCCGCGAGGGCCGGTCGCGTTGAATTCCGCAACGTGACCTTCGCCTACCCGGGTGCCGAGGCGCCCGTGCTGAGCAACATCAGCTTCACGGCAGAGCCCGGACAGACGGTGGCGATCATCGGCTCCACCGGGGCCGGCAAGTCGAGCCTGCTGGCCCTGCTGCCGCGGCTCTACGACGCCGAATCGGGCGAGGTCCTGCTCGACGGCGTCCCCGTCACCCAGTTGGACCGGGCCGAGATCACGCAGCGCGTGGCCATGGTGCCGCAACGGCCGTACCTGTTCTCCGGAACCATTGAGCATAACCTGCGCTTCGGCAAGCCCGAGGCCACGGACACGGACCTGTGGGAGGCCCTGGCCGTCGCCCAGGCCGCGGACTTCGTGCGCGAAAAGAAGGGCGGCCTCGCTTCACGGATCGCCCAGGGCGGCACCAACGTCTCCGGCGGCCAGCGGCAGCGGCTGTGCATAGCCCGCGCCCTCGTCACTGAGCCCAAGGTCTTCCTCTTCGACGACTCGTTCTCGGCCCTTGACGTCGCCACCGATGCCAGGCTCCGCCGGGCGCTCAAGGCCAAGACAGCCGACGCCACGGTGATCATCGTCGGCCAGCGCGTGTCCACCATCGCCGATGCGGACCAGATCCTCGTGCTGGACAACGGCAGGATCGTGGACCGTGGAACACATGAGGAACTGTTGGAAAGCTCCAGCACCTACCAGGAAATCGTCGAATCCCAGCTGAGCGCGGAGGCAGTGGCATGAGCACCAACGAGAAAGTCTCCACCACTTCGGCCGCGGCCGACACGACCGCAACCGACACCACCGCGGCCACAACAGCCGCCGTTGATGTGACGGACGACGACTTCATCGAGGAGGAGTACACGCCCGGCGAAGCCGACGGCGGCATGTTCGGCGCCGTGCCGGCCAAGAAAGCCCAGCACTTCTGGCCCTCGGCCAAGCGGCTCATGGGGCTGCTGAAGCCCGAGCGCGCCGGCATCATCGCTGTGCTCGCCATGGTGACGGTCGCCGTCGTCCTCAACGTCATTGCCCCGAGGATCCTGGGCCAGGCGATGGACGTGATCTTCGCCGGAGTAGTAGGCAAGCAGCTCCCGGCCGGTGCCACCAAGGAGCAGTTCATCGAAGGACTGCGCGCCCAGGGCCAGGACAACTTCGCCGACATGCTGGCCAAGATGGACGTAGTGCCGGGCGCGGGCATCGATTTCCAGAAGCTCGCGTTCCTCATCAGCGTGGTGCTGGTGATGTACTTCGTCGCCAACATCTTCCTGTGGCTCCAGGGGTATGTCCTCAACGTGCTTGTCATGCGCGTGGTCCGCACCCTGCGCGATGACACCGAGAAGAAACTGAACAAGCTCCCGCTGAACTACTTCGACACCCGCCAGCGCGGCGATATCCTCTCCCGCGTTACGAACGACGTCGACAACATCCAGCAGGCGCTCCAGCAGGCCTTCGCGCAGCTCGTGAACTCGGCCCTCACCGTCATCGGGATCGTGATCATGATGTTCATCGTGTCCTGGCAGCTGGCCCTGATCGCACTCGTCGCCCTGCCGCTCTCCGGCGTGGCCGCCGGCATCATCGGCGCCCGCAGCCAGAAGCTCTTCGCCGCCCAGTGGAAGAACACCGGCGAGCTCAACGGCCAGATCGAGGAATCCTTCTCCGGCCACGACCTCGTCCGCGTGTTCGGCCGCGACGCCGACATGCTGGCCCGCTTCGACGAGCGCAACGAGGAACTCTACAAGGCCAGCTTCGGTGCCCAGTTCGTCTCCGGCATGATCATGCCGGTCATGCAGTTTGTCTCCTACCTCAGCTACGTCGGGATCGCCGTCGTCGGCGGGCTGCGCGTGGCCTCGGGCGCCATGAGCCTGGGCGACGCCACGGCGTTCATCCAGTACTCGCGCGAGTTCACCCAGCCGCTGGGCCAGATGGCCGGCATGGCCAACATGCTGCAGTCCGGCGTCGCCTCCGCCGAGCGGGTCTTCGAATTCCTCGACGCCGACGAACAGGACGCCGAGACCGCCACCGAGCACCTCCCGGCCAAGACCGATGGACACGTCGAGTTCCAGCACGTCACCTTCAGCTACACGCCGGACAGGCCGCTGATCGAGGACCTGTCCTTCACGGCCGAGCCCGGGCACACAGTGGCGATCGTGGGACCGACCGGGGCGGGCAAGACCACCCTGGTCAACCTCGTGATGCGCTTCTACGAACTGAACGCCGGCAGCATCACCCTGGACGGCGTGGACATCACCCGGCTGAGCCGTTCGGAGCTGCGCGCCAAGGTGGGCATGGTGCTGCAGGACGCCTGGCTGTTCGGCGGAACCATCTACGAGAACATCCGCTACGGCAAGCTGGACGCCACCGAGGACCAGATCATGGCGGCGGCCAAGGCCACGTTCGTGGACCGCTTCGTCCGCGCGCTGCCGGACGGCTACAACACGGTCATTGACGAAGAAGGCAACAACGTCAGCGCCGGCGAAAAGCAGCTGATCACCATTGCCCGGGCCTTCGTGGCGAACCCGTCGCTGCTGATCCTGGACGAGGCCACGAGTTCCGTGGACACCCGCACCGAAGCCCTGGTCCAGAAGGCCATGGCCGCGTTGCGCACCGAGCGCACCAGCTTCGTCATCGCCCACCGGCTCTCCACCATCCGGGACGCGGACACCATCCTGGTCATGGAGGACGGGCAGATCGTCGAACAGGGCCGGCACGCCCAGCTGCTGGCCATGCAGGGCGCGTACTACCGGCTGTACATGTCCCAGTTCGCCGGCGAGGACGCGGACGACGCCTTGTTGGATTCCGCGGAGGACGCGACGGCGGTGCACAGCTGAGCGCCGCCGGGCCCGCCGCTGGGGAGGGCACAGCGGGGGCGGGCACCCCCGGGGAGAGTGCAGGCATGGAGCCTCGGCGCCTCGAGGTGGAGGTGCCGATGCGCTGGAGCGACATGGATGCCTATGGGCACATCAACAACGTCCAGATTGTCCGGATCCTGGAGGAAGCGCGGATCGCGGCGTTCGGCCCGCCCCAGGGTCCAGGGCTACCGGGAACCGAACCCCTGGTGTCGCTCTTCAACGAAATCCCGGAAGGGACGCTGGCGCTCGTGGTCGAGCACAAGATCAGGTACGTCAAGACGCTGGAATACCGCAACGTGCCCGCCGTCGTCCAGCTGTGGATCGGGGCGGTCAAGGGCGCCAGCTTCGACATCCACTATCTGGTCCAGGATCCCGTCACGCGGGAGGACTGTGTCCGGGCCACGAGCCATCTGGCCTTCGTCAATGAGGCAACCGGCCGGGTGCTGCGGCTGACGCCGGAACAGAAGGAGAGGCTGGCCCCGTACACCCGCGCCCACCCGGTCCCATAGCCTCTACCCCGGTGCCGGTGGGGCTCCTAGAATGAACAATCCCGACGCTTCATTCCCGACGCTTAAGGAGCAGTGGTCGCTGTGAACATGGGCAAGAACGTGCACGGGAACATGCACACGAAGCACACACGCAAGAAGAAGTGGAGCGAACTCTCGCCGATGGCACGGTTCGGAACCATTGTCACGGCCACCGTTCAGCTGACGCTGCTCATCGCTGCCCAGCGGGATCTCTCGCGGCGGCCGGCCGGGGAGATCCGGGGCAGCAAGGCGCTGTGGCGGGTTGCCACCTTCGTGAACTTCATCGGCCCGGCCACGTATTTCACCGTCGGTGTGAAGCGCCGCCCTACCACGAAATCGGCCCCGCAGGCTGCCCGCGCGAGATTTACCGGACGGTAGCTTTGGGGCGGCGTTAAATGCGCGCGTTCAGTTTAAGCCTGTAAATTGAACGTATGACCCCAGCCAAGAAGCCTGCCCTGCACCGTGCCCTCGGTATCTCCAAGGAGATAGAAGACGCGGCGTGGTTTGTGCTGGGCCCGGGGTTGCTGGGCAAGGCGTCCGCCCTGGACGGCCGCACCAAAACCTGGTCGGTCCAGGCTGCCGCGGAGTTGCTGGAACGCCTCGAACGTGGCGTTCCCGACCCCAAAGCGCCGATGATGACCAACCTGCGTCAGAACCTGGAAGGTGCCACCCGCGGGGCGAAGCAACTGGCCGTGGAGCTGCTCTTCCTCCAGTCGCTGCCGCTGGCCCACGAGGTCAAGTCGCTGAAGGTCAAGCGGGCGCGCGTCGCCGAGGCGGCGTCCTGGCTGGAGCCTGCGCTGGAACTCCCGGACGAGCTCTACGCGGGAATGACGGACCACGGCGTGATCCGGGACCGCACCGCGGAATTCAACTGGACCATCTGGGACCACCTGAAATGGCTCTGCCGCTTCGTGCAGCACGTCGCACAGCGGCCGGCCCACGTCGTCCAGGCTGCGGTGAAGGATCCGCTGGCCTTCCACCGGCTGGTCGCCGGCACCCCGGATGACCAGCCGGCCATCCGCCGCAGCATTGAGTTCCTGGTCTGGCCGAGCTACTTCGAACCCGTTGTGGCCGATGTTGAACGGCAGGAGATCCGAGACGCCTTCGCTTCCCTGGTGGGCGGGGCCAAGGGGGACAGCGACGAGGACATTTCCGCCGACATCCACAGGATCCGCCTGCACCTGGACCAGCAGGCCGGGCAGCGGATCGACTGGTACTCCCGCCAGCTGGTGAGCCAGTGGCGGAAGGTCGGCGACCCCGGCCGCCGCGCCTGGCTTTTGCGCACCCACCACGACAACGCCGAGCGGCTGGGGGAGTGGCGGGACGAGGAAGCGGTGACGCTCGACGTCGAACACCTCCGCCTGCTGGACCCCGGCGTTACCGCCGGGCTGGTCCAGAACGCAGTGGACGAGGACTACAAGCACCTCGGCTACGTGGAGCGTGAGGACACCAAGACCGCCGTCTTCGCCTTCCTGACCGTGATGAAGCCGGGAGACCTCGCGCTCTTCCAGAGTTCGGGCAAGGTCCGGATCGGCGTGGTCCTGGGCGAACCGGAGCATGGCAAGGACAACCGCCAGCTCCGCCGCAAGGTCCGCTGGTTCGATGAGGAACACGACGTCACCGGGCTGCCCCGCCACGTGCAGCGCCAGCTGACCACATCCGGCAACATCGTGGACATCACCCGCGTGATCCAGGCGCTCGAGACGCTCCTGCCGGCAGAAGCGGAAGCCGAGGACGGCGACGGCGCCGAGCCGGATGCCGCCGTCGAACCTGCCTATGACGGTTTCCGGCCGCTGACACCGGAGTTCGCCGCGTCCTTGCACATGGACCTGGACCCGCTGCAGGAAATCGCCGAACTCCTCGAGGAGAACCGGCAGCTGGTGCTCTACGGTCCGCCGGGAACGGGCAAGACGTACCTTGCCAAGCACCTCGCCGCCGAGCTCGCCGGCGACACCACGGACGAGCGGGTCAAGCTGGTCCAGTTCCACCCGTCGTACGCCTATGAGGACTTCTTCGAGGGCTTCCGGCCGGACAAGACGGACGAGGGCCAGGTGTCCTTCAAGCTCGTGGCAGGTCCGCTGCGCCGGCTCGCCGAGGAAGCTGCCAAGCCCGGCAACGAGAGCAAACCGTACTTCCTGATCATCGACGAGATGAACCGGGCGAACCTGGCCAAGGTGTTCGGCGAGCTGTACTTCCTGCTCGAATACCGCGATGACCGCATCTACCTCCAGTACAGCCCCAACGAACCGTTCACCCTGCCGGACAACCTCTACATCATCGGCACCATGAACACGGCCGACCGCTCCATCGCGATGATGGACGCGGCCATCCGGCGGCGGTTCTCCTTCATCGAGCTGCACCCGAAGACGGAACCCGTGAAGGGCTCCCTGCTACGTTTCCTCCAGGCCCGCGACCTGGACACGACGCCGGCCCTGCTGCTTGACGCGTTGAACAACGCGATCGACGAATGGGACCGCGACCTCATGATCGGGCCCTCTTACTTCATGAAGAAGTCTGCGCAGACGCCCAAGGGCCTCCGCAGAATCTGGAAGTACGAGCTCATGCCGCTGCTGGAGGAGCACTATCACGGCCAGCTCAACCGTGCCCAGCTCGAGGAACGGTTCGGGCTGGAACAACTCATGGGCCGCCTGGCGAATGCCTAGGCTGGCCGGGGATACCGTAGCGCTCGAGCGCAGATCGTCGGACCGTGGCGCCGACCGGGCCGCGCTGGACCGCAATGCATCGGACCGCGGTTCGGCCGGGCGTGGCCTATCCGGATCTGGTTTGTCCGGGCGCGGTTTGTCCGGACGGGGTTTGTCCGGACGCGGCGGCGCGGCGGAGCCCTGCCGGCACATTGTCCTCGACGAACTCTCCGCAGGCGTCGTGGAGCGGCTTGATCCGGATACTGCGGCCTACGTCAACGCCAGCGGCCTGGCGAAAGCCTCGCCGATGGGCATGGGACTGTACCGGATCGAACCCGTGGGCAGCGTGGGCTCGGTGCGGACCCCCACCGTGCAGCTGGAGGTGCGGCCGAAGGGACGGCTCGGGCTGAACCGGCTGCTGTTCCTCCTCGGCTACGCGGGGGACCAGGGGTTCCGGGACGATTCGGTCGCCGCGGTGGAGCATACCGACCTTTGGAGCGCCCTGGCCGAATCCCTGGCGCAGCTTGCGGACCGTGCACTGAGCCGCGGCGTGCTGCAGGGGTACCTCATGGTGGAAGAATCCCTCCGGACCGTTAAGGGCCGGATCCGGATGTCGGACCAGATTTCCCGCCGGCCGGGGATGCTGGTCCCACTGGAAGTCTCCTACGACGAGTTCACCGAGGACATCGCAGAGAACCGGATTCTGCGCGCCGCGCTCGAACGGATGTCCCAAGTGCCGCGCGTTCGGCCCGAAGTCCTTAGCCGGTTGCGCCAGCTGAAGGGAAAGCTCGACGCCGTGACGCGCCTGCAGTCCGGCGCGCCGCTGCCGCCGTGGCGGCCCAGCCGGATGAACACCCGCTACCACGCGGCCCTCCGGCTCGCCGAACTGATCCTGCGGAACGCCTCGGCGGAGGCCGGCGACGGCAAGCAACAGTCGGCGTCGTTCGTAGTGGACATGGCAAAGGTGTTCGAGGACTTCGTGGGGACGGCGCTGCGCGAAGCCATGGCCGCCTACCCAGGGGAAATGCGGTTGCGCTACAACGCACTGCTGAATGAGGCCGTCCGCGACTCGGACCGGATTGTGGTCCAGCCGGACGCCGTCCACTTCCTCGGCGGCCGGCCCGTGATGGTGTACGACGCCAAGTACAAGGCCGCCGCTGACACCGGCGCGTCCCTCTCGGGCGACCACTACCGGATGCTCGCCTACTGCACATCCTTGCGGGTGCCGACGGCGTGGATTATTTACCCGGGTGCAGGGGAAATCAAGCTGCGCCGGATTCTCAATACCGACATCGACATTGTCGAGTTCCCGCTGGATCTGTCCCTGCCGCCGTCGGAAATCCTGGCCTCCGTGGCAGATCTTGCCCAGCAGTCCTGGGGCGAAGTGCTCCGGCAGGCCAGTATCGACAGGTCAGCCAGCTAAATCGTTCAGCCAGCTAGGCCGGTCAGCCAGCTAGGCCGATGCTTGCTGGTCGGCCACTGTTCGCAGATGATCCAGGAGCGCCTTTTCTGGCTGGCCCGGGTTGTTCGCGACATGCCACCGAAGTTTCTCCCGCACGGGCGCATCTTCTGGGTTGGTGTCCGCGAGGACCTCGTCAATGATCGAGGTTGCCTGCCGGCGCAGCGGCTCCAAATCAGGGTCCGCTCCGCGGAACTGGCTGACCCGGACAGCCCGGTTTCTGCTGTGGCCGAAGCGGGGGAACTGAAGAACCGTGGGACTGGAATCGGCTGGCGTAGCAGCCGTGTCGGGCTCATCGTTGGACATCAGCAAGTGCGGCATGTGCGCTCTCCCGTGTTTGTAGTACGCAGTGGTACTGACCGAATAATGCCTAAGGCCCCCGGAGTCGAATATTAGCTGAGCCAGTTCAGACTGCATCGGAAGCGGGCAGTGCGACACGCAGGATTTCTGCTGGTCATCGGGCGTCCTCAGTGGGTTCGTCCGTTGGCAGGCCCCGAAGGAATGCGTCCAGCCGGAGCTCCAACGCCGATCGATCCTTCAGCTCGCACTCCCACACCGTGAGCACGTCCCAGCCGTCGCGTTCGAGCTGAATCCGCTGGTCGGCGTCGCGGTTCCGGGTTCGCGTGCGCTTGGTTTCCCAGAACTCGGCATTTGCTTGGGGTGCGTGCTGTCCCACCCGGCAGTCGTGGAAATGCCAGAAGCAGCCGTTGACGAAGATGACCTTGTGGCGGCCGGCGAAGACAAGATCGGGGTTGCCCGGGAGTTTGCCGCCACCCGCGGTGCCGTGCAGGCGATAGCGGTATCCCTTCGCGTGCAGCAGCCTGCGGACCAGCATTTCCGGTTTGGTGTTCTTGCCCCGGATCCGGGACATGTTCCAGCTGCGCCGCTCCGGGGTCAGCCTGTCCGCCATTGTTTAAGTCTAGGCCGGTGCCAAGTGTTGGCAGCCGCCGGGCGCCGTCGGGCGTTAGATCTCTCGCTCCGGGTGCTCGCCGAACTGGAAGTGCCGTCCGCTGACCGAGGTCGGCGTAATTTCCACGTAGAAGTCCTTCAGCGTCGGAACCCACGGTTTGAGTCCGAGGGCCTCGGCGTCGGCTATATCCGCCGACTGATCGAGCACCCGCGCAGTGCCGCGCAGGACCACTGACCACGCTTCCTCGGACAGGATTCCATCGGTTTCGAATAGCACTTTGGAGTTGATGGTGAGCTCGGCGAGCTTGTTGCCCGGGGCGGTGCGTAGGAACAATTTCCGGCCGCTGGTCACGTAGTTCACCGGGAAGATGTCGGGCTCTCCGGCCACGGTGACCACGAGCCTGCCGTGTTTTGTACTGTCAATCAGCTTCCAGGATTGCTCGTCGTCCAGCTTGAGGATGGGATCGCCGTCTGCGTGTTCAAACATCATGGGCCTATTGTTCTGGCCTCGATGGGGAGATGGCTAGGGGCTAAAGGACTCAAGACGGGCAGACTGCCGGTCTCTATCGGGCCTCCTCCGAGACTGGGCGCTGCTGTGGATAACTTTGACGTCTAAAATGTGACGTCGGTTACTCTTAAGCATTGTTTGGACTCGCGCGTCTTGATTTTCTATCGGGGGAGTAGCTGACCATGACATCTCGCACTTCGCTTTCCGGTCCCTGGCGAGCCTGTGCGGTCGCTTTGGTGTCGATCTCGCTGACGTCGGTCACAGCTTGCAACGGGGGCGGAACGCCACCTCCCGGGTCTCCACCTGCTGATTCGCAAAGTCCGTCAGCATCGTCCACTCCGAGTGCAGCTCCGACGCCCACCGCCAGCTACAAACCGGCCGACGCGACCGGCAGAGCGCAGAACGTCCCGGTTCCCGAGCTGCCGGAAGCTGCTAAGGCGGAGACGAAGGAAGGGGCCATTGCCTTTGCAAAACATTGGTACACACTGCTGAATTACGCGTATCAGACCGGGGAATTCCGACTGATGGATCAGGTCACCGACTCATCGTGCAGATTATGCGCCAAGGTGCGTCCGGGAATTGTGGAGTGGAACTCGGAAGGACGATGGATCGCGGGAGGGCTGGTCCGAGCGAAGGGGGCCTACACCAACTTCGTCAAGACATCCCAGGGTGGCTACCAAGTGACCACACAATTGGAGCAATCGGCTGGAACCCTGTATCGAGCTGACTCAAGTGTCGAGAAATCCGTGCCCGCCTCACAAGTGCTCGCAGATATCATGATTCTCCGCTTTTCTGACGGTCGTTGGATGGCGATGGATATTGACCGGATCGGTGCATGAATCGCCTCCCGCGCTCAGGACGAAGGTGGTGGGGTGTCGGGACTATATTCGCCGCTGTCACTTCATTTTCGTTAGCTTTTGGCCCTTCGGCCAACGCCGGGGCATCCGACGTTTTTTGGAACGAGACGGGAGTGGGCGTGTGGCGGTATGACTCGAGGTTCGGAGTTTGGGTGGATGCGCCCGGGTCTGTTCCTGAAAGCCCATTTCAATACAGGTTTGACTACCTGTGTCTGATAAATAACAACAACAACTTTGATCTCCCGTGTCTCGCCGCGACCGCAGAGTGTAACGCTGGCGAAAACGGCCGCCCAGTTCGATGGTGGTGGAAGCTGGTAGTTGCGGGACCGAATGACTGGAGCCGCATCTCGCCGGACCGCTGCGTCTACCTTGAGAAACCCGTGGACGTGCTGGGCCAGATTGCCGCCCAGATTCAGACCAAATTTCAGCAACTTCCCATCAACTCGGGAAGCAGTGTTACGCAGCCGAGTCCGCACACTCTCAGAGGCGCTGAGACAAATTTCTATGCGGAAGCCGCCGAGCAGACTTTCAGCGTGGACATGTTGGGCCAAGATGTCGCAATCGTGGCCAGGCCCGTGGAATTCACCTGGAGCTATGGCGACGGCACTTCGCTGGGGCCGCAAACGGCGGCCGGTGGACCGCTGCCGCAGGACCGCTGGGGTGAGAAGACCTTGACGAGCCACGTCTACGCCCAGACCGGCGACTTCCCGGTGGTTCTGACAACGCATTTCCAAGGCACATACTCCGTCAATGGAGGCCCACCCCTTCCCATCCCGGGCCAAGGCTCCTTCAGCTCGCCGCCGCAAACCGTCAGCGTCTGGCGGTCGATCACCAGGAATTACGCAGATACCTGTCTGCAGAACCCCCAGGGTCAGGGCTGCCCCGGCGTCGCCCCGCCTCCGCCCTAATCGCTATCCGCAGTTCAGGGCTAGGCTCGCAGCTCGCGGTCCACCCGCGCCATCCGGGCGCTCACGAGCTGGCAACGGGGATCGTCTGGTCCGATCAGTGCCACCGCGGCAGCAGCAGTTGCGGTATCGAAGGACCCCATGTCGCTCGTGCACCACTGCAGCATCAGCCTGGCATCACCGCTGGAGCGTACGGACGCTCCCACGGCCGTGTTGAGCTCGTCGCGCATGAACCCGATCGCCAGATTGACCGAACGCGTGAGAAGCCTTGCCGGGTAGGCCGCGAATGCCTCGGCAACCCGGCCGTCCCGAAGATGGGCTGCCACAACCGAGGCGTCGGTCACGACGTTGACGGTTGACGAGAATCGGTAGGGGTTCGCCTCCAGGACATCGCCCAGCATGCTGCGTATCCGGTGCATCTCGGTCCGGATCGCCGCGCCGGTGCCCGCGTCGCCATGAATCTCGCAAGCCAGTTCATCGGCACTCCAGCCCTGGTCACGCGAGGCCAGCAGGGCCAGGATCTCGGCGCGGCGCAGTGTAAGCGGGCGACTGCTGCCGCCATCGACCGCCGCGGACGGCTCGTCCCCCAAAAGCCGCAGCATGAGCTGTCCCCGGGAGCCGCCGTCGCGCGCTGTCCCCTCATGACGTCGTGTCAGCTGCCCTGAACGCCCGACGCCGGCGTCGGGAACCGGAGCAGATTTCAGGAGCTCCTCCGCAAGCCGCACACCACAACGCACCAGCCGCAGGCTGTCAGGCGTGACCGACTCGAACGGGCCGGAGACATCGAGGACGCCAACGATTTGGCCGGTCAAAGGGTCGCGAATCGGAGAGGCCGTGCAGGCCCAGTCATGGTGGGTCCGCACGAGGTGCTCGGCCGAGAAGAGCTGCGCCGGGGCGCCGGTCACCAAAGCTTCGCTAATGGCGTTGGTGCCCACCCCTGACTCGGACCAGTCGGCACCCTCCACGAACTCCAGGGAGTCTGCAAGCCGCAGCGCCTGTTTGCTACCAACGCGCCACAGCACTTCACCTTCGTGGTCAGTCACAATGAGCAAATGGCGCCCGGTCACGGTCTCATCGGCCAGCAACTGTGACAGGGCAGGCATGACCGCAGCCAGCCGATGGCCGGCACTGAGGGATCGTGCCTCGGAGACTTCGTGCCGGTGCAGCGGACGGTGCTGGTCCGGATTGATGCCCAACGCGAGGGAACGCTGCCAGGACTTGATGAGCGACGGCGACAGGTGGGAATCCGGAGTGCCGGACATGGTGGTCTCGTGCGCCGCGCGGAGTATCCGGGCGTACTCCGCCGGCGCTGAAAACCTGAGGTCTGAGGGATGCGTGATAGAGCCGTTGCCCTGCCGCATCCTCATTCTCCCAACTCGCCCTCGAACCGTCGCACCCGGCTGGTTCCCTGCCGCCGTCGGTCACCGTGCGCGCCGGCCGACAGCTTGAGAGCTCCGTGTTACCCGATTGTAACCCCCTGCCACCTTTACTTGTGATGCGGGTCACTGCGTGGTCTAGGCGTCACGCAACGGAAGCGGCCCACTGTCAGCAACGGAAAGAGGAATCATGCCTGAGACACCAAACGGCGTCGTCGGGGCGTGGTTGGCGCAGTTCGATGAGGCACTGCGCGGCCACAACACGGACGCCGCACTTGAACTTTTCGACGACGACTCGTACTGGCGCGACTTCGTCTCCTTCACCTGGAACCTCAAGACCCTTGAGGGCAAGGAAGACATCAGACGCATGCTCGACGCGACCCTGGATGACGTGCAGCCAAGCAACTGGACCCTCGCCGAAGACGCCACCGGGGACGCCGCCAACGCCGAGGCCTGGGTGAACTTCGAGACCGCCCAGGCCCGCGGCTACGCGCATCTGCGCCTCCGGAACGGCAAATGTTGGACCCTGCTCACCACCATGCAGGAGCTCAAGGGATACGAGGAAAAGAGGGGACCCAACCGGTCGAAGGGCGTCGCCCATGAAATCACCAAGGGCCGCAAATCCTGGCTGGAACTGAAGGAAGAGCAAGAGGCGCGCCTCGGGTACGAAGACCAGCCCTACACAGTCATCATCGGCGGCGGCCAGGGCGGGATCGGGCTGGGGGCGCGGCTGCGCAGGCTCGGCGTGCCCACCATCATCATCGAGAAGAACGAGCGCCCGGGAGACTCGTGGCGCAACCGCTACAAGTCCCTCCACCTGCACGATCCGGTCTGGTACGACCACCTGCCCTACATGAAGTTCCCGGACGACTGGCCGGTTTTCGCTGCCAAGGACAAGATCGGCGACTGGTTGGAAAACTACACGCGGATCATGGAGCTGAACTACTGGTCCAAGACCGAGTGCACCAACGCCCGCTTCGATGAATCCTCGGCGGAGTGGGTGGTGGAAGTGATGCGCGACGGCGCACCGGTCACCCTGCGCCCCAAGCAGCTCGTCTTCGCCCTGGGCGTTTCGGGGTACCCCAGCGTCCCCACGTTCGACGGCGCCGAGTCCTTCCTGGGGGAGCAGTACCACTCGTCCAAGCACCCGGGCGGCGGAGACTGGAGCGGCAAGAAGGCCGTGGTCATCGGCTCCAACAATTCCGCCCACGATATCTGTGCCGACCTCTGGGAACACGGGGCCGACGTCACCATGGTCCAGCGGTCCTCGACCCATATTGCCCGCAGCGAATCCCTCATGGACTTGGCCCTCGGCGATCTGTACTCCGAAAAAGCCCTGGCCAACGGCGTCACCACGGAGAAAGCCGATCTGCTGTTCGCCTCGCTGCCGTACCGGATTCTGCCCGAGGCCCAGATCCCTGTTTATGCGGAGATGGCCCGGCGGGACGCGGATTTCTACTCCCAGCTCGAGGCTGCCGGCTTTGACCTGGACTTCGGCGTTGACGGATCCGGCCTGTTCCTGAAGTACCTGAGGCGCGGTTCCGGCTACTACATCGACGTCGGTGCCTCCCAGCTGATCATCGACGGCCGCGTCAAGCTGGCCAATGGCGAGGTCAGCAAGATCACCGGCAACTCCGTCGTGATGGCCAACGGCACGGAACTGGATGCCGACGTCATCATTTACGCCACCGGCTATGGGTCGATGAACGGCTGGTTGGCTGATTTGGTCTCGCCCGTGGTGGCCGACGCCGTTGGCAAGTGCTGGGGGTTCGGATCGGACACTCCCAAGGATCCGGGGCCGTGGGAGGGGGAACTGCGCAACATGTGGAAGCCCACAAACGTGGAGAACCTTTGGATCCACGGCGGCAACCTGCACCAGAGCCGCCACTACTCCAACTATCTGGCGCTGCAGCTCAAAGCAAGGATGGAAGGACTGCCGACGCCGGTCTTCGAGTTGCAGCCCACGCACCACACCCGCTGACCACACCCGCTGAGTGACAAGGGTCGTGACAATCCCAGGTACGGCCACCAGACTGGGGTTACGGCCCCGCTATGAAAACCAACGACATTCCGTGGATGCGTCTGATCGGGCGCATCCACGGCCTGGAATCCGAAGGTGAAACCCCATGAAAGCAGCACGATTCCACGCCCGCGAGGATCTCCGGATCGAGGAAATTCAAGAGCCCGAGCTGCGTCCGGGAACGGTGAAGATCGCCGTGGCCTGGTGCGGTATCTGCGGCACCGACCTCCATGAATTCCTCGAAGGACCAATTTTCACCCCGCCGCCCGGCCACCCCCACGTGCTTACCCACGAGGCCGCCCCGGTCACCCTGGGACACGAGTTCTCCGGCACTATCGAGGAGCTCGGGGAAGGTGTCACCGGCCTGTCCGTCGGAGACAACGTCGTCGTTGAACCGTACGTCGTCTGCAATGAATGCGGTCCCTGCCTCAGCGGACACTACAACCTGTGCACCAAGTTGGGCTTCATCGGTTTGGCGGGCGGTGGTGGCGGCTTGAGCGAGAAAATCGTTGTCGACACTCGGTGGGTGCACCCTGTCGGCGACATCCCCCTGGACGAGGCCGCACTTATCGAACCCCTCGCGGTGGCGTACCACGCAGTCGGCAGGAGCGGCCTCACAGCCGGGGACGTCGCCGTCGTCGGGGGTGCCGGACCCATCGGGCTCCTGACCGCCGCGGTCCTCAAAGGCATCGGCATCACCACGATCGTTACTGAGCTGTCGGCCGCCCGCAAGGAGAAGGCGGCTTCGTCGGGGGTCGCGGATCACGTTCTCGACCCCAGTACCGACGACGTCAAGGCGCGCGTGCTGGAACTGACCAACGGCGCGGGGGCCAATGCGGCGTTTGAATGTGCCGGCGTGAATGCCGTGTTGGACACGATGCTCGACGTCGTGAAGCCGGCGGGGGTCGTCGTGAACGTCTCGATCTGGGGACACCCGGCCACAGTGGATATGCAGAAAGTGGTGCTGAAGGAAATTGATCTGCGGGGCACCATTGCATACTGCGGCGACCATGAAGCGGCCATCAAGCTCGTCCAGGAAGGAAAAGTAGACCTGAAGCCCTTCATCACCGGGAGAATCGCCCTGGACGACTTGGTGGATAAGGGGTTCGACACGCTGATCAACCACAACGACACTGCGGTGAAGATTATCGTCCACCCGTCGTGATTCGAGTCTCAGATGGAATAGTTGCAAACGCTGTGCAGTTACCGTCAACGAACCAATCCATTGTGAAAGGAACTGCGCATGCTGTTTTCCCCGATGACCCTCGGCGAGCTGGAGCTGCCCAACCGACTCGTCATGGCGCCGCTTACCCGCGTCCGCTCCGGCAAAGAAGGAATCCCCGGCCCGCTGGTGGTCGAGCACTACCGCCAGCGCGCCTCGCTCGGCCTGATCGTCAGTGAGGGCACGTACCCGAGCCACGCAGGCCGAGGCTTCCCGGGCCAGCCCGGGCTCGTGACCGACGAGCAGCTCAAGGGCTGGGCCAACGTCACAGCCGCCGTGCACGCTGAGGGCGGCCGCATCTTCGCCCAGGTCATGCACGCCGGCCGGGTTACCCACCAGGACACCACCGGTGGCTACGAGGTAGTCGCCCCCAGTGCCATTGCCATCGACGGCGAGACCCGCACGTACGAAGGCAAGAAGGCGTTCCCTGTCCCGCGCGCCCTGGCCACCGAGGAACTGCCGGGCATCGTCCAGGAATTCGTGACGGCCTCCCGCAAGGCAGTAGAGGCAGGATTCGACGGCGTCGAGCTTCACTCGGCCAACGGTTACCTTCTGCACGAGTTCCTCACTCCGGCCGCCAACCAGCGCGACGACGTCTACGGCGGCTCCCCGGAGAACCGGGCGCGCTTCGTGATTGAAGTGACCCAGGCCGTGGTGGACGCCATCGGCGCGGATCGTGTCGGCATCCGCATTTCGCCGGAGCACAATATTCAAGGTGCCCTCGAACTCGACGCAGCAGATGTCCGGGCCACCTACGCCCACCTCGTGGACGCTCTGGCTCCGCTGAAGCTGGCCTACCTCAGCATCCTGCACAAGGACCCCGCCAGCGAGCTGGTCCAGGACCTGCGCGCACGGTTCAACGGAACGTTCCTGATCAACACCGGCTTCGGCATCGTCACCACGCGCGACGAGGCGACCGCGCTGGTCGCAGACGGCCACGCTGACGCCGTCGTCGTCGGACGCCCCGCCATCGCCAACCCGGACCTGGTCCGCCGCTGGCGCGAAGGCCTGCCGGTCAACGAGGCGAATCCGGCCACGTTCTACACCGACGGCCCCGAGGGCTACACCGACTACCCGGCCTACCAGAACTAAGGCAGCGCCAGCACCGCCACCGCTGGACATGTCCAGCCGTGGCAACGAAGAGTGGGCAGAACACCGTTCTGCCCACTCTTTGCGTTAAAGAATGGGCATGTCCGGCGTCCTATAGGATCTGAAGATGCAACCAGCTTCCTCCGGGAGTCGCCCTGAGGGCCACTACGCGGGCCGTCCCGTCAGCCGCCAGGTCCTCGCCGACCACGTCTACGAGGAGCTTTTGGCGTCACTGATGGACGGGCGGCTCGAACCCGGGGCCGCTGTGAGCATCGATGGCACCGCCAGGGAGCTCGATGTTTCCCCGACGCCGGTGCGCGAGGCGCTTGCCCGGCTCGAACACACCGGAATGGTCCGCCGTGTCGCGCTCAAGGGCTACCGGGTGGCGCCGATGTTCACCCGTGAGGACTTCGCCGAACTCATGGAAGCGCGGCTGGCCATCGAGCCCGTCAATGCCCGCCTGGCGTGCGCCCGGCAGACACCGGCGCACCAAGCCGAGCTGGCCAGGGCTGTCGCCGACCTCAAGAAGGCGCCGCGCGGCCCGTCGTTTGCCGAATACCGCGACTATCTGGAAGCCGATGAGCGGTTCCACCGGTTGATCGCGGAGCAGACCGGCAACCAGTTCATGGTGGCTGCCTATGCGGCCCTCGGCGGGCAGGTCCAGCGCTTCCGCCTGTTCGGCGGCGTGGGCATCACCGACGCGGAGCAGGCCATCGCCGAGCACCAGGCGGTCCTGGACGCGCTTTCCACGGGCGACCCGGAGAAGGCCGCAGCTGCCATGGCCGAGCACGTGCGGAAGGTGCGCGGCCGCGCCATCGCGGACGCTCCCGCCGAATAAACTCCGTTCCGCGGACGGCCCCGCGGACGGCCCTGCGGACGGCCCTGCGGACAGCCCCGCGGACGGCCGCAGCAGACTCCTGTAAAAGCTTTTTTGTGACCCCCTTCACAGTAGATAGAAGACCCTATAGGATCTTCGATTGTGACGGCTACGGTGCCGGCATGGGGAGTCACAAGGGAGTGAAGAGTGCAAACAGAAACTTTGGCCGCAGGGCCCAAGGAGTCAGCAACACGCCGCACCATCAAGAATCTGCGGTGGTGGATCCTCGGCTGGGCGCTGGCCGCCGGCATCATCAACTACATGGACCGCAGCGCGATCTCTATCGCCGCGCCGCAACTGATCAAAGACTTCGGAATGACCCGCACGGACATTGGCCTCCTGGGCACGGTGTTCTCCTGGACCTACGCTTTTGCCCAGCTGCCCGCGGGCTGGCTCGTGGACAAGCTGGGCGCCCGCCGGATGTACTTCCTGGCGATCGCGGGCTGGAGCATCGCGACAGCGCTGATGGCCGTCGGCACCAAGATGTGGCAGTTCATCACCTTCCGCTTCCTGCTCGGCATCACCGAAGCCCCGAACGGGCCTGCGTCGGCCAAGCTCACCGCTGACTGGTTCCCCCGGGCCGAGCGCGGACAGGCCACCGCCATCTGGGATAGCGGGTCCAAATGGGGACCCGCCATCGCGCCGCCCGTCCTGACCGCCATCATGCTCGCCTTCGGCTGGCAGGCCATCTTCGTATTCCTCGGCGTCGCAGGCCTCGTGCTGGCGCTGGCCTTCTTCCTTTACTACCGCGCTCCCGAAGAGCACAAACGCATCAGCTCCAAGGAACTGGACTACATCGAAAGCCAGCGCACCACCCAGCTTCTGACCGCCAAGAAAGTCTCGTGGCTCGGACTTTTCAAGCACCGCCAAATCTGGGGCATGATGGCCGGCTTCTTCTGCGTCATCTGGATCTGGAACATCTTCATCGTCTTCCTGCCGCTCTACCTGCAGGAAGAACGCGGTGCCAGCATCGCCAGCTCCGGCTGGCTCGCCGCCGTCCCGTACCTCGGCGCAGCCATCCTCGGCATCACCGGCGGCTGGGTCATGACACGCTACTCGAAGAAGGCAGGCCGCGATCCGCTGCTGGCCAAGCGCCACGTGATGTCCGTAGCCGCCGTCGCGGCCGGCATCCTGATCTGCCTCATCCCGTTCGTGGATTCCCTTCCGCTCGCCATCGCTGTCATGACTGTGGCGCTGGGCTTCGTCGCCACCATGCAGGCGGCCGCCTGGGCCATGCCCGGCGACATCGTGGATAACTCCCAGGTTGCCTCGGTCGGTGCCATCCAGAACTTCGGCGGCTACTTCGGCGGCGCCTTTGCCCCGCTGCTGACCGGCGTGATCGCCGATGCCACCGGCTCCTACGCGCCGTCGTTCGTTATCGGCGGCATCATCGCGGCCCTGGCCGCCGTGGCTTACACGGTGCTGGTCCGCGAACCCATCAAGGACAAGACCGCAGCAACGCAGACAGAAAGCCGAACCGACGCATGAGCGCAGCAACAAATGCATTGACCACGACGGCGGTCGCCAACTCGGCGACCGCCCCGGCGGCGGGAACCACCACGGCGGAAACCATCACAGCGGGAACCGCCCGCCCGCCGTTCACCGTGGCCGTCACGGCCGACGCCGCCCGGCCGGACGGCAGCTCCATCCACGGCGACCTGGGGCTGCAACGACTCACTGAGAATGGCATCAGTTGGAACGTCCTGCCCAGCTACACAGACCCGGTTCCGCTGCCCGACCTCGCCGGGGTCCAGGCCGTTCTGTCACTGGGACACATCGCTTTCGATTCACGCACCGTGGACCACGCTCCGGACCTGAGGCTGATCGCCCGGTTCGGGGCCGGCTACGAAACCATCGATTTGGACGCCTGCACCCGCGCCGGCGTCGTTGTCACCAACACCCCGGACGCGATCCGGCGGCCGTTGGCGGTGGCGGGGCTGACGCTGCTCCTGGCGCTCTCGCACAAGCTCCTGGCCAAGGACAGGCTGACCCGGACCTCTGACTGGGTGCAGCGCGAGCACTACCGCGGCGCGCCGCTCGTGGGCCAGACGGTCGGCATCGTGGGCTTCGGCAGCGTGGGCGCTGAGCTTGCCCGCCTGCTGGCCCCACTCGGGATGAAAGTGGTGGGCAACAACCGCAGCGGCCGCCATGCGGGGGCCGCCGGGCTCGGCGTCGAGCTGCTGGGCCTGAACGAGCTCCTGGAGCGCTCGGACTACGTTGTCCTCTGTGCCGCACTGACCCCGGCGACCGAAAAGCTGATAGACGCCACCGCGTTGGCCCGGATGAAGCCCAGCGCCTACCTGATCAATATCGGCCGCGGAAAGCTCGTGGACACGGATGCCCTCCGGGACGTCCTCCGGGACGGCCGGATCGCCGGCGCCGGCCTGGACGTCTTTGAGCCGGAACCCCTACTTCCCAATGACGAGCTACTGACCTTGGACAACGTGGTGCTGTCGCCGCATTCCCTGTGCTGGACCGAGGATTTCACCCGGGACGTCGCGGCCAGCGCCATTGCCTCGATCCTGGCCGTCGCGGCGGGGGAGCGCCCTGCCAACGTCCTGAATCCGGAGGTCTTCGCAACCGCGGCATTCACCGCAAGGCGCGCGTAACCCGGGATGTGACCTTGACAACATCCCCCCAGATAGTAAATCCTATAGGAAACAGGATTCCACGAAGGAGTGAACCCCCATGGCTTATACAGCCGAAAACTGGCCCATCACCGCAGCGCTCCTGCAGTTCCCGGGAACCGACGCGCAGGGTAACCACATCAACGACGCCGACGCCTCCGCCTGGGCCGAGGTCCTCACCGAGGTCAAGGACGCCGGCTTTGCCAACGCCGACCTCACGGACAGCTGGGTACGCCCCGGCGACCTGAGCTCCGCCCGCCTTGCCGAGTTCAAGCAGACCGCGGACAACGTGGGCATCGGCATCCCCGTCATCTCGGCCATCCGCCGCAGCGTCATCGAGGCAGCCAACTGGGAAGCCAATCTGGCGTACAGCCACCGCACCATCGACGCAGCGGCCGAGCTTGGCTGCGAGGTCGTCTCCTTCGGACTGCACCAGGCCATCACCGCAGAGCAGCAGAAACAGCTCTGGTTCTGGACCGTCGAAGGCTACAAGGACCCGGTGGGGGATAAGGAAACCTGGGGCAAGGCTGTGACCCGCCTGCGGGAACTCGGCCAGCACGCGGCCGAGGTCGGCGTCCTGCTCTCGCTCGAAATGTACGAGGACACGTACCTCGGCACCGCGGATTCTTCGGTCCAGTTGGTCCAGGACATCGGCCTGGCCAACGTCGGCATCAACCCTGACATCGGCAACCTCATCCGGCTCCACCGCCCGATCGAGGACTGGCGCGAGATGGTGGCCAAGACCCTCCCGTACTCCAACTACTGGCACATGAAGAACTACATCCGCGACGAGGACGTGGCCAGGGACACCTACGTCGCGATGCCGGCCCCGATGGAAAGCGGCCTCATCAACTACCGCGAGGCGTTCAAGGTGGCGCTCTCCGTTGGCTTCCAGGGCATCCTGTGCACCGAGCACTACGGCGGCGACGGGCTCAGCGTTACGGCCAGCAACCAGGACTACCTCCGCCGCCAGGTCCTGCCGAAGGCCGACGGCTACGCCCTCGGCCAGAGCCAGGTAGCCCAGGGCCGGCAGCAGCCCGCAGCCACGGCACTTGCCGGCGTCTGACCCGGTGCCTAACGCTGGCGCCTGAAGCTGGCGCCTGGTGCGGCCGTCAAGCCATTTGGGGGGGCGGCCGCACCACCCCGGATCTACCCCCAGCAATACTTCTCCAACACGGATTCAATGAGGAACCATGACTCAGATCTTCGACAATCCCGCTGATTTCGCGGATGAGGCACTGGACGGCTTCGTTGCGGCCAACCGCGGCTACGTTGCCCGTGTCGACGGCGGCGTCGTCCGCTCCACCGAGGTCCCGGCCGGGCAGGTCGCCCTGGTGGTCGGCGGCGGCTCCGGGCACTACCCGGCCTTCGCCGGCCTCGTCGGGCCGGGCCTGGCCACCGCCTCGGCCTGCGGCAACATGTTCGCCTCGCCCGCGGCCGGCCAGGTCTACCGCGTGGCCAAGGCCGCCAACGCCGGCGGCGGCGTGCTGCTGAGCTACGGCAACTACGCCGGCGACGTCCTGCACTTCGGCCAGGCCCAACTGCGGCTCAACGCCGAAGGCATTGAAACCCGCACGGTCCTGGTCACCGACGACATCGCCAGCGCCCCGCTGGACCAGATCGAGAAGCGCCGCGGCATCGCCGGGGACCTGACAGTCTTCAAGATCGCCGGCGCCGCCGCCGAGGCCGGACTGAGCCTGGACGACGTCGAACGGCTGGCCATCCGGACCAACTACCGCACCCGCTCCCTCGGCGTGGCCTTCGACGGCTGCACCCTGCCCGGGGCGGACGCGCCGCTGTTCACTGTCCCGGCGGGGCACATGTCCCTCGGCCTGGGCATCCACGGCGAACCGGGCATCTCCGATCACCCCATGCCCACCGCCTCTGAACTGGCCGAACTCCTGGTCAGCCGGCTCCTGGCCGACAAGCCGGACGACGCCGGCACCCGCGTGGTCGCAATCGTCAACGGCCTCGGCACGGTCAAGTACGACGAGCTCTTCCTGCTGTTCGGCAAGATCGAGAAGCTCCTCACCGCAGCCGGGCTCACCGTGGTGGAGCCCGAATGCGGCGAGCTCGTCACCAGCCTGGACATGTCCGGACTGTCCCTGACCCTGCTGTGGCTGGACGAGGAACTCGAGCAGTACTGGGCCGCCCCGGCGGACACCCCGGCGTTCCGCAAGGGAAACCTGGCGCCCCGTGCCCGCCGCGAGCTCGCCGGTCCCGAAGCCGCCGAGACCGCCGACGTCGAGCGCCCCACCGCAGCGGCGGCAGCCCTTGGCCGGCTGGCTGCCGACCTGCTCGGCCAGACGCAGAACGTGATCATTGAGCATGAGGAAGAACTCGGCCGGCTGGATGCGATCGCCGGCGACGGCGACCACGGCATCGGCATGCGCCGCGGCGTGGACGCGGCAGTCACTGCGGCTGAGCAGGCTGCGGCGAACGACGGCGGCGCCTCGCCGTCGCGCATCCTGACCGCTGCAGGGGAGGCCTGGAGCGAACGCGCCGGCGGCACCTCGGGCGCACTCTGGGGCTCGGCGATCATCGCGGCCGGACAGGCCCTGGGCAACCAGGACAGCTACAGCGGCGAGGACGCGGCTGCCGCGGTCACGGCCTTCGTTGACGCGATCACCGAGCTCGGCAAGGCCGAACTGGGCGACAAGACCATGGTGGACGCCCTCGTGCCGTTCCGGAACGCCTTCCTCACCGCGTTCGACGCCGGCACCCCAGTGGCTGCCTCCCTCGCCG
The DNA here is from genome assembly GCF_040676555.1 of Arthrobacter sp. LAR12-1-1.1. Taxonomy (NCBI): domain Bacteria; kingdom Bacillati; phylum Actinomycetota; class Actinomycetes; order Micrococcales; family Micrococcaceae; genus Arthrobacter; species Arthrobacter sp. LAR12-1-1.1. Next base: position 118,684 of record NZ_JBEGIG010000045.1, read on the forward strand.
CGGCAGCGGAAGCCGCCACGGCCGCCGCGGAGGCGACCTCCGGGTTGCGTCCACTCAAGGGCCGGGCCCGCCCCCTCGCGGAAAAGAGCCTCGGCCACCCCGACCCCGGTGCGGTGTCCTTCGCACTCATCGCCACCCGGATTTCTGCACACACCGACACTTCCAGCACAGGAACCCGGCTCGCTACTTCCGAGCCGGCGGAACAAGGAGCACAAGCATGAGCACAACAGCAGGCTGGCGCATCGTCGTCGGCAACGATGAGGCCGGCGTCGAATACAAGAACGCCCTGAAGGCGCTGCTCGAAGCCGACCCCCGCGTCGCCTCCGTGCTGGATATCGGCGTCGGACCCGACGACTCCACCGCCTACCCGCACGTGGCTGTCGACGCGGCCCGCAAAATCGCCGAGGGCGAAGCCGACCGGGCGCTGCTGATCTGCGGCACCGGCCTGGGCGTGGCCATCGCGGCCAACAAGGTCCCCGGCATCCGCGCTGTCACCGCCCACGACAGCTACTCCGTGGAACGGTCGGTCCTGAGCAACAACGCCCAGGTGCTCACCATGGGGCAGCGCGTCATCGGGCTGGAACTCGCCAAGAAGCTCGTGGGCGAATGGCTGAGCCACCGCTTCGATGAAAACTCCTCTTCCGCCGCGAAGGTGGACGCCATCTGCTCGTACGAGCCCGAATACACGAAGGCAGTCTGAACATGACCGAATCAACAGCTACCGCAGCGGCCATCAACGCCGCCCGCAAGATCGCCGTCGTCGGCTCCGGCTACATGGGCGGCGGGATCGCGCAGGTCCTGGCGCTCGGCGGCGCCCGGGTTGCACTCGCGGACGTGTCCGCCGAAGTCGCCCTGAAGAACTACGAGCGGCTCCTGGCCGAATCTGACGAATTCGTTGCCGCGGGGCTTTTCCCGGAAGGCTCCACCGCCATCCTGAAGGAAAACCTCTGGGCCGCCAAGGACATCGAGGAAGCCGTGGCGGACGCGGACTTCATCGAAGAAGCTGTCCCCGAGGTCATCGAGATCAAGCACCAGACCCTCGCCCGCATCAGTGCGGCTGCCCGCCCGGATGCCATCATCGGCTCCAACACGTCCACGATCTCCATCGCGGACCTGTCCGAGCCGGTCACCAATCCGGAACGCTTCCTGGGCGTGCACTTCTCCAACCCGTCGCCCTTCATCCCGGGTGTGGAAATCATCCCTCACGCCGGTACCTCGGCAGTCACTGTCGGCGCCGTCCGCGACCTCGTGCATGCGGCCAACAAGCAGACCGCCGTCGTCAAGGATGTGACCGGATTCGTGCTCAACCGGCTCCAGTACGCGCTGTTCCACGAGGCCGCCCAGCTGGTGGAGCAGGAAATCGCGACCGCGGAAGACGTCGACACCCTGGTCCGGACCACCTTCGGCTTCCGTCTGCCGTTCTTCGGGCCCTTCGCGATCGCCGACATGGCCGGACTGGACGTCTACAACTTCTGCTACAAGTCGCTCCAGACCGACTTCCCGGAACGGTTCGCCACCCCGAAGATCCTCACCGAGCTGGTGGAGGCCGGAAAGCTGGGCACCAAAACAGGAGCGGGCTTCCTGAACGTCCCGGCGGAGCGCACGCCGGAACTGATCGCGTACCGGAACAAGGCGTACGTGGCCATGCAGAAGCTCATCGACGAGCTCGGCCCCGCTCCCATCAACTGAGTCCGCACCTTCCACTTTCACTTCAGGAGCCTTCCAATGAGCACTTTCCCCGCAGAACGCACGGCCATCATCACCGGCGCCGTGTCCGAGCGAGGCATCGGCCGCGCCACCGCCAGCTACCTGGCGGCCCAGGGCTGGAACATCGGCATCATCGATCTCGATGACGCACTCTGCAAGGCCGCGGCCACGGAACTGGCCGCCGAGCACGGCGTCAAGGCGTTCGGCGCCGGCGCCAACGTTTCCGACGAAAGCTCGGTCCGCGCGGCAATCGACACCATCGAGGCGGAGCTGCCGCAGATCGTTGCGCTCGCCAACGTGGCAGGTGTCAGCTCGCCGGTTCCCTACCTGGAACTCGACGCCGCCGAATGGGACCGCGTGCTCAACATCAACCTCAACGGCGTCCACTACGCCACGCGCCGCGTCGCAGAATCCATGGTGAAGAACAGGATCGGGCGCATCGTGAACATCTCCTCTGTCTCCGCGCAGCGCGGCGGCGGCACGTTCTCCAAGACGCCGTACTCGGTGGCGAAGGCCGGCGTGATCGGCCTGACCCGGGCAACGGCCCGCGAACTGGGCGAATACGACATCACCGTCAACGCCATCTCACCGGGCCCCATCGACACCGACATCATGGGCGGCACCCTCAGCGATGAACGCAAGGACGAACTGACCAAAGACCTCGTGGTCAACCGCGTTGGCTCCACCCGGGACATCGCAGCAGCCATCGCCTTCCTCATCAGCGAGGACGCCGGTTACATCTCCGGCCAGACGCTGAATGTGGATGGCGGACTCTACATGCACTAAGGAAGAAGCATCGTGGCACAACACAGCCAAACCCCCGCTGCCTCCGGATTCGCGGCCTGGAGCAAGGGACGGAAGATCTACCTCGCCGTCGGGATCCTGGCCTGCCTGGCCGGCGTCCTGATGATGGCTTTTTCACGCTAGAAGTTGTTCCCGGCCGGATCCGGCCTGGCCTCATTTGGGCTGGCCTCATTTGGGCTGGCCTCATTTGGGCTGGCCGGATCCGGCCGTTCTCCACGCAACTGATTTACCCCACTGATTGCTCGACGAGGAGTTTTTTGATGACCGTAACAACAACGTCCACCCGGGACCTACTGGAGACACCGGTACTTAAATCGGCTATCTCCAAGGCCTCCCGCCGGCTCATGCCCATGCTGGTGATCCTCTATGTGGTCGCCTTCCTGGACCGCACCAACGTGGGCTTCGCCGAGGCCGCTCTCGGCGTGGACAAGGGCATCACTGCCGGGGCCTACGCCCTGGGCGCCGGGATCTTCTTCATCGGCTACGCCCTGTTCGAAATCCCGAGCAACCTGCTCCTGACCAAGTTCGGGGCGAAGGTGTGGCTGGCCCGCATCGCCATCACCTGGGGCATCGTCTCTGCCTGCTTCGCGTTCGTCCAGGGCGAGACGTCCTTCATCATCCTGCGGTTCCTGCTGGGTGTCACCGAGGCCGGGCTGTTCCCCGGCGTCATCATGTTCCTGGCCGCGTGGTTCCCCAACAAGGTCCGCGTCAAGATGTTCGCCATCTTCTACCTGGCCCAGCCGTTCTCCCAGATGCTGGGCGCCCCGCTCTCCGGCTGGCTGATCAACATCGGCGACCAGGTCCCCGGGGTCCAGGGCTGGCAGGTCATGTTCTTCGTCGAAGGCATGCTGGCGGTCATCGCCGGCATCGCCGCGTACTTCTTCCTGATCAACAGCCCGCAGGATGCCAAATTCCTGGACAAGGACGAGAAGCGCGCGCTCCTGGAAGTCATGGCGCTCGAGGACACCGTCAAGGAAGAGTCCGGGCCGCGCGGCGTCCTGGCTGCCATGAAGAATGGCAAGGTCTGGTACTTCACCATCATCTACTTCTGCCTGCAGATCGCCGTCTACGGCGTCACGTTCTACCTGCCGCAGCAGGTGGCCCAGCTGACCGGGCAGAAGGTGGGCATCGCCGTCGGACTGATGGCAGCCATCCCGTGGTTCTTCGGCATCTTTGCCTGTTACTTCATCGGCAAGGCCGCCAACACGGTAGTCCGCCGCCGGGTCTGGGGCACTGGGCTGTTCATCTCTACCGGTCTCTGCATCTTCGGCTCCGCGTGGGCCGGCGCAAACCACATTCCGGCACTCGGCATCATCTTCATCACCCTGGCCGTGTGCTCCTTCCTTTCCATCGGCCCCATCGCCTGGTCCTACCCGACGGCGTTCCTCACCGGAACGGCTGCGGCCGCGGGCATCGGCCTGATCAACTCGCTCGGAAACCTCGGCGGCTTCGTGGCGCCGATCCTGCGGACCTCGGTCAACCAGATCACCGCCTCGGACACGGGCACCATGGGCGTCTACGCCCTCGGCGTGCTCCCGTTCCTGGCAGCGGCCATGATGTTCGCGACCCGCCGCTTCAAGAACAAGGCCGACGAACTGCTGGAGCAGTAAGGCCTCCCAGCCCCCGCCTTCCAGCGCCCATCAACTGGATCCAGCAGAAAGCACCAACACATGCAGCAGAGCCCCAGTAGCCAGACCTCCAGCAACCAGATCCTGGTGGGGGTTAGCACCAAGATGTATCTCGGCTACCGGGACAGCCTGGCCTGGCTGGAGCGGCTGCGGCACGAAGTGGACACCCGTCCGGCCCTCGCGGCCGGGCGGGTTGTCCCGTTTGTCATTCCGTCCTTCCCCGTCCTGCCGGCGGCGGCCGGGCTCTTGGCCAGTTCGCCACTCCTGCTCGGGGCGCAGAACTGCGGCTGGGCCGACGGCCCCTGGACTGGGGAAGTCGCACCGTCCATGCTCGTGGAACTCGGCGTGCGGCTCGTGGAGATCGGTCACGCCGAACGCCGGCGGCATTTCAACGAGGACGACGCCATGGTGGCCCTCAAGGTCCGGGCCGCGGACGACGCCGGGCTGACGCCGCTGCTGTGCGTGGGGGAGACTGAGCGCGGGGAGCCCGCCGCCGCCGCGGACTTTGTGCACCGCCAGATCGAGTCGGCCGTCGACGGCGACTGGGACCTGGCCGGCCGGCTGGTGGTGGCCTACGAACCGGTCTGGGCTATTGGTGCGGCGGAGCCGGCGGACGCTTCCTACGTGTCCGCCGTCGTCCAGCGGCTCCGGGCTCAGCTCGCCGTGGCTGGCGTGCCAGGATCGCCGGTCATCTACGGGGGCTCGGCCAAGCCGGGACTGCTGCCAACCCTTGAAGGCGTCTCGGGCCTGTTCCTGGGCCGGTTTGCGCACGATCCCGCGAATTTTGGCGCGGTGCTGGATGAGGCACTCCTGCTGGCCGAAGGTCTCCACGCGCCGGCACCAACCACCGTGGGACATGTTCAGCCTTGGTCCTGAAGAGTGGGCAGGATGCCATTGTGCTCACTGCTGGCGGCTAAGAATGGGCATGTCCAAAGGATTGCCATGAATAACCGCGGACAGGTTGTGAATCACCGAGGGACATGTCCAGCCTTGGCCCTGAGGATTGGGCAGGACACCCTTGTGCCGACTGCTGGCGTTAAAGGTTGGGCTGGCGGACTAAATTCTCAAAAGCGGCAGATGTAATGTTTTCACCAAGGTTGCCAAACGCCATGAGGGCATCCGCAAGCTTTATATAAGTTACTTAACCGCACTCTCGGCCTCTGCAGCTTTATTATTTGCCCAACGTGTATCCAAAATGCTCAAGAGTGTAGATGCGATTATTAAATTCAACACGCGTGAACCCCTTATAGGGTGCCTCTAAGCCATTGAAAGCAGTTCCAAAGACTAGCAGCGCCTCCACGGCAATTTTCATCCAATATTGCTTTTCGTTGTCGTCGTCGAATGTGCGATTGACTAGATGCTTAGCCCTACTTTGAGCTCGGGGGGCACTGCCAAAGGTGATAAATTTGAACAGTGTGAACTTAAGTCCACTTTCAGGGTCAACGACGTGTTCTCGCGACGTGGTAAAAGGGATTCCGCCGCTTGCATTTAGCAGCTCGAAAACTTCGGTGGTGTAGGGGCTTCCTGTTACTAACCACTCGAGATATACACCGGCGTCGGCATCTGCGACTCGAGGCACCAGATTGTCCTCGGTTTTTTCGACTCTAAACATGCAAATCTCCCCTCAGGCTAGCGAAGTGCCAGCCCCATTGAACTCCAGCCAGTGGGCCGAGCCACGACTATCATCACAGCAAGGAGTGCTTCCTGTCATTACTCCAAACGATGATTTTTCATGATTGCTATCTGCCGAAGTTTCCCGACCTGGTCGGATCCGGGGAACCGGGAGTTACCGTGTTTGCAGCAACAAGTGCAGCACTCCATTTTTTCATTCCGGGCTCCAGGAATTCGGGCTGATCTTGGCGTCGTATTTGGCCGGAACCCCGGTGGGAGTGAGCCCGTCCTCGATAGCACTCCGAAACTCAGGAGGCCACTGACCTCTGGCACAGGCCGATGAAGCCGCCCAGCTGCTCCAGACCCTCGGGGTGGGCGGGGAGGTAGTTGGTCAGTTCGGGCGCGCGGACGATCACGGCACGCCATTGGCCGCGGGACACCGCCACATTGATCCGGTTCCGCGAGAGCAGGAACTCCATGCCCCGCGGAGCCTCGGCCACCGCAGAACATGCCATGGACACAATCACGACCGCGGCCTCCTGGCCCTGGAACTTATCCACGGTCCCCACCCGCACGCCGGAGAGATTCGCGGCGTCCAGGGCATCGCGAATGACGTTGACCTGTGCGTTGTAGGCAGCCACCACCAGGATGTCGGCCGCCTCCAATGGCCGGGCTCCGTCTGCGGTGTGCCAGGAAAGGCCCAAATGGCGGCGCACCTGCCCGACGACCTCGGCAGCCTCCTCGGCCGACGACGTCGTGTTCCCGCTGTGCGGCACCATCACCGTCTCAATCCCCGCGGGCACACCCTCCAGACGGCGCAGATCCGCGGGCGGGGCGGAACGTAACCGGCCTTCGTAGGACAACTCCGAGACGGCCAGGCACAGCTCTGAGTTCATCCGCCACGAGTCGGCCAAGAAGTAGCCAAGCTCGGGCGGCAACGTGGCGTGGCCTGCGGAAATCCAGCCCAGGGCAGACTCGTCGACCGGCTCGGGGTGCCTGCCCTGGCTGACCTGCGGCAGCTGCTGCGGGTCGCCGAGCAAGAGCAGCCGGCTGCTGGCCTGGGCCACGGCAAGGGTGTTGGCCAGCGAGAACTGGCCGGCCTCGTCAATCACCAGGAGGTCCAGGGAGCCGGCCGGGACGGTGGTGCCGGTCATGGTCCACGCCGTGCCACCGACGAGGGCGCCTCCAGGCGCACCCAGCAGCTCCGCAACGTCCTTGCCGGTGCGCCGGGCCCACGGCAGGGCGTCGTTGTGCTTCACGTCTTTGGCCACGCGCGCCGGGTCGACCCCGGCCTTCGTGACAGCGGTCTTCAGCAGGTTCTCCACCACCGCGTGCGACTGGCCGACGACGCCGATTTTCCAGCCGCGGGCCACGAGCCGGGCGATGACGTGGGACCCCACATGGGTCTTGCCCGTTCCGGGCGGACCCTGCACCGCCAGGTAGGAGTGGTCAAGGGCCAGCACGGCCGCCGTGATGGCTTCAATGAAGCGGTCCGGTCCGGCACCAGGCTGCGGCAGTGAAGCTCCGGCGGCCAGCCTCGGCGGCTGACGCCGGACGAGGTCAAGCGCAGGATGGCGGGGGAGGGAGCCGGACCCCAGGCCGGCGACCACCGTGTCAGCGAGGGCTGCCAGTGCTTGCTCGAGGCTCTTGGTGGCGAGGGGTTGGTCTTCCGTCAGCGCAATGGGGAGGTCATTGTAGGGCGGTATCTTCCGGTGCAGCCGGTCCCGGATGATGACGGTGTCCTTGCCGTCCTCATGCCCCAGCTCCAGGACCTCCGTGCCGAACCATCCGCTCCGCCCGGTTCCGTTCTTGCCGGTACCCTCCAGCCCGGCGGGAAGAGGCAGCTCGTACATGCGGAACCACTTGCTGCCCTCGCGGAGGTCCGACCCGGGACTCACGGAGCCGGTCAGCTTGACCCGCCGCTCCGGAAGTTTGGTCCCCGTCTGTTGCCAGTCGTCGAGGAGTTCCGCGGATTCGACGAGGAAAACGTTCCGGTCCCGTTCGTGCGTGTCCGGACCGTGCTCACACCGGTCGAAGTGCGCCCACCAGAACGACTTGCGCTCCCGGCGGTGATAGCTCACGGCCGCGGCCAGCATGGCGACGGCCTTACGGTCGTCCTCGGACAGGCCGCTGCCCGGCTCAGCAAATTCCATCAGTGCCAGCTCAGCCGGGGCCAGCGCGGCATCGGCTCGTGCCGAGCCGTCGTCGTCGGGGCCGTCCTCTAAGCCCGCCTCCGCGCCGTCCTCCGCGCCGGACGCCGCGCCCGCCTCCGCGCCGTGCGGCTCCGGCCGGCGTTCCTTGGCCAGCCCGAGCAGCCAGTTCCGGAGCTCCAGCGTGGAGAGGCAGTCGTATTCGTTGTAGTCGGAGATCCCGGCGAGGATTGTGGCCGCTTCGTCGGGCCGCTCATTGTCCCTCGCGTCGCAGAACCGTGCATAGGCAATCACGGAGGCGCCGGCATCCTTCACTTCGCCAGTTCGAAGGTTCGCCCGCATGTAGAGCGGCTCGAGCTTCTTGATGCTGTAAGAGTTCTCGGAGATCCTGATGCTGTTCCGGACCGTTTGGTACAGGTCCACCAGCAGGCCTTCGCGGAGCCACTCGTCCACGATGTCCTCCCCGGCAACGTGCATCACCGAGAGTTTTCGAAGCGCCGTTTTTTCATACGGTGCGTAGTGGTAGACGTGCATGTCCGGGTGGTCCCGCCGGCGTTTCTCGACGTAGTCAAGGAAATCGAGGAACGCCTGCTTCTCCGCCTCCCGGCTGTGGGCCCAGAATGGCCGGAAAATCCCCGGACTGCCGGGCTCGGTGGGCGCCTCAATCACGCCGAACAGGTACTCGAGCCCCCACACTCCCGTGGCGCGGTCCTGCCACAGCGGATCGCCTTCGAAGTCGAAGAAAATATCGCCCCGGCTCGGTGGGGGCAGCTCGGCCAAGGTGTTCCCGGGCAGGACGCCGTAGCGGATGGTGTGCTCTTCGCCGTCCTTGCGGTAGCAGACTTCGCCGTCGGCAGGGCCAACGCCGCTCTGCATCCGCGCCTGTTCCTGCAGGCGCAGGAGCGTAGGGGTGGGCTTGGTGAGGGTCGCTTGCGCCAGGTCAGTGACTGAACTAATCCCACGTTCGTGGAGGTTCTTGCGCTGCACGGAGTTCATCCGGGCCACGAGGAGGAGATCGTCGGTGGCTTTGACTTGCTCCTGGCAGTAATCGCAGCGGCCACAGGCGGTGAGCCCGGGCGCGCCCCAGCCCACTGTTCCCGGCTGTGCGATGTGCGCGGCGGTCAGCGCGAGGAAACGCTCGCGGCGCTCGCGGAAAACCGGCAGGATCTCGGAGAGTTTGTGGTGGCTTCGCACGTAGTCGAATCCGCCGCCGGGCAGCTGCACCGTCGAGCCAAGGACGAGTGTCACCGCCGGGTCCACCGGGATCCCGGCCTTCAGCAGCTGGTCGCCGTAGGCGGCCAGCTGGAGCAGAGCCGTCACCTTTGCGTGGCGGGCGAGCTTGGTGTCGAACACGGCGTAGCTACCGTCGGACTGCCGCACGAGGAAGTCGGAGCGGCCGTGGAACTGGCCGTCGAAGAAGGCGGCCTGGAAGACGACGTCGGCTCCCGCGCGCAGCGCCCCAATGGACTCGGCGTGCTTGGCCGCCAGCGTGGCGCGGTCCATGGCCTCGGCCGGGACGACGTCGTACACGCCGTGCCCGGTGGCCGGATCCCAGTCGCCAAACTCCGCCACGAAACCGCCGAGGACCTTGCGCTCGTGGAGCTCACCCAACACCGCTGCATGCTTGAGCATCTCGTCGTCTTCGAACGTAGCCCTGGGGGACCGGCCCAGCTTCTCGTCGAGTTTGCGCAGCAGCTGATACTCGCAACTCGCTGCCACCACGAGGTCGCTCGCGGAGTAGACCAGATCCGGTGATGAGCCCGGTACCTCAGGTTCAAGAAAAAACACTGTGCCCCCGTTGCTGGTGCCCCGTTGTTGGTGCCTCCGCTATTCAAGCTATCAAAGCCCTCTGACAGTCAAACACGGGACAGGAACCAGGCAATGCCCCTCTGGTTCCTGTCGCAGGACCGGCGTAGGGTCTGAGGACTATGACCGAACAGCAACCGTATGAGCTGGTCCAGCGCTACGCGCACTTCGAGCTGCGCCGCTATCCCGCGTACGCCGTGGCGGAAATAGAGGTCAACGCGACCTTCGACCGCGCCGGGAATGCTGCCTTCCGGCACCTGTTCAACTACATCAGCGGCAGCAACACGGCGCAACGGAAGCTGGCGATGACGGCCCCGGTGATCCAGGGGCCCGGGCCGTCGCAAAAGCTGGCGATGACCGCGCCGGTATTGCAAAGCGGCCCGCTGCCGGGAAGTGCAGAGCCCGCTGATTTCATCGTGGCCTTTGTGCTCCCCGCTGGGGTGACGGCGGAGACGGCGCCGGTCCCGGCGAACCCCGACGTTAGAGTCCGGGCCCAGCCAGGTTCCCTGGCAGCCGCCCTTCGGTTCTCAGGCAGCGGGTCGGAGGCGGCCTTTGTACGGCGAAACGATGGCCTCCAGGAGGCACTGAAGCTAGCCGGGCTGAAGGCTGTGGGGCCGCCACGATTCGCCCGTTTTGATCCGCCGTTCAAGCCGTGGTTCCTGCGCCGCAACGAAGTTGTTCAGGACGTGCAGGAGCCCTTTACTCCTCCGGGCGAGCCCGGCCGCTGACCGGGGTAAGGCAAAATGGTTTGGGTGACCCAACACCCGCAGCGCCCCGCCTCACCCGTCTCGCCCGCCTCCGGCCCCTCGCCGAAGACCGGCTCACCACAGCCCGGCACGCCGCACACGCAGGAGTCCGGCATCGCCGCCCAGATCGCCGGCGAACTCGGCGTCCTTCCTTGGCAGGTCAAGGCTGCCGTGGACCTGCTCGACGCCGGCTCCACCGTGCCGTTCATCGCCCGCTACCGCAAGGAAGCGACCGGAACCCTGGACGACACCCAGCTCCGCGAGTTGGAGGAGCGGCTGCGCTACTTGCGCGAGCTCGAGGACCGCCGCCGGAGCATCCTCGAAGCGATCGCCGCCCAGGGTGCGCTGACCCCGGAACTGCAGGCCGCCGTCGTCGGCGCCGACACCAAGTCGCGGCTGGAGGACATCTACCTCCCGTTCAAAACCAAGCGGCGCACGAAGGCTCAGATCGCCCGCGAAGCCGGGCTGGAGCCGCTCGCCGACGCCCTGCTCAAGCGCCCGGAACTGGACCCGGACCGCGAAGCCGCCAAATACCTCAACGCCGAACACTCGATCGGGGACTCCGCGGCGGCCCTCGCCGGTGCCCGCTCCATCCTGGTGGAACGCGTCGCGCAGGATGCCGACCTGGCCGCCACACTCCGGGAACGGCTCTGGACCCAGGGCCGGATGGTGTCCCGCGTGAAGAAGGGCAAGGAAGCTGAGGGCCAGAAGTTCAAGGACTACTTCGAGTTCTCCCAGCAGCCGGCCGGCATGCCATCACACCGCGTCCTGGCGCTGTTGCGCGGCGAGAAGGACGGGGCGCTGGAGCTGGAGCTCGCCGAGGCTGAACCGAACGACGACGCCGCCCTCACGGCCGCGCGCGGCCGTTACGAGGCCGCTGTGGCCAGGTTCCTCGGGGTTGCCGACCGTGGCCGGCCCGCCGACGCCTGGCTGCTGCAGACCGCGCAGCTGGCCTGGCGCTCACGGGTGCTGGCCCGGCTGACGGCTGATCTGCGGAGCCGGATGTTCGCCGCCGCCGAGGACGAGGCCGTGCGCGTCTTCGCCGCCAACCTGCGCGACGTGCTGCTCGCCGCGCCGGCCGGGAACCGTGCCACCCTGGGCCTGGACCCGGGACTCCGGACCGGCGTGAAGGTCGCGGTGGTGGATGGAACCGGCAAGGTGGTTGCGACGGACACCGTTTACCCGCACGCCCCGGCCCGGAAATGGGACGAGGCGCTGCGGACCCTCGTGGGCCTGGCGAAGAAGCACGGCGTCGAACTCGTCGCGATCGGGAACGGTACGGCGTCACGGGAGACGGACAAGCTCGCCGCCGAGCTGCTGAAACAGCTAGCGCCCGCCTCAGACTCTGCCAACTTGCACGCCAAACCGCAGAAGATCGTGGTGTCCGAGGCCGGAGCGTCGGTGTATTCGGCGTCGGCGCTCGCCGCGGCCGAGCTGCCCGGCATGGACGTATCCTTGCGCGGCGCCGTCTCGATCGCGCGGCGCCTGCAGGACCCGCTCGCGGAGCTGGTGAAGATCGAGCCGAAGTCGATCGGCGTCGGGCAGTACCAGCACGACGTCACGGCCGCGAAGCTGGACCGCAGCCTGGACGCCGTCGTCGAGGACTGCGTGAACGCGGTGGGCGTGGACGTCAACACCGCCTCGCCGGCATTGCTGAGCCGGGTGGCCGGCGTGGGGCCGCTGCTGAGCGAAAACATCGTGGCGTACCGGAACGAGCACGGGCCATTCAACAAGCGCAGCGAGCTGAAGAAGGTCCCGCGGCTGGGCGCCAAGGCGTTTGAGCAGTGTGCGGGCTTCCTCCGGATCACCGGGGGAGCGGAGCCGCTGGATGCCTCCAGCGTGCACCCCGAGGCTTACCCGGTGGCCCGGAAAATCAAGGCGGCCGCCGGGAAGGCGCCGGCCGCGGGAAGCTATGCGGCACTGAACCCGCAGGACTTCGTGGACGGCTCCTTCGGCCTGCCAACCGTGCAGGACATCATCGCCGAGCTCGAGAAGCCCGGCCGTGACCCGCGTCCGGCCTTCGCTGCGGCAGCGTTCTCGGAGGGCATCGAGAAGATCTCGGATCTGAGGCCGGGCATGGTGTTGGAGGGCACCGTGACCAACGTGGCGGCGTTCGGTGCGTTCGTCGACGTCGGCGTGCACCAGGACGGGCTCGTGCACGTGTCCGCGCTGGCCAACCGGTTCGTCTCCGACCCCCGGGAGGTGGTCAAATCCGGGCAGGTGGTCCGGGTCAAGGTGCTGGAAGCGGATCCGGAGCGGAAGCGCATCTCGCTGACATTAAGGCTCGACGACGAACCGGCAGCCTCCGGCGATCGTGCGGCCGGCGGACGTGCAGACTCGCGGGCGGAACGTCCGCGGCAGTCGGCGCCGCAGACGCCGTCGAAGCAGCCGTCCGGGAAACCGGCGCCCGACCGGCGGACGCCCGCCCGACAACCGCAGAAGTCGACGCCGCCGCCGTCGCCCGTCAACACAGCGATGGCCGAGGCACTCCGGAGGGCCGGTCTGGGCAAGTAGCGCTCCCAGGGTGCGGCTGCCCCCGCCGCCCCGGACCTACCGTTCGTCGCGGATTCCCTACCGCTTGGCGCATAACTAGTACGTTTACTGACGATCTTGCACCATGATTGCCGGAGGCAACGGCCCTCTGCCGGAAGCTCTGCCGGAAGCTCGGTCAGAGGCCCTGGCAGAGGACCGTCGCTGCAATGTGCTGGACACCGATGTCGTTGACGAGCAGGGGAGCATACATGGGCTGGCTGGACCGCGAACGAACCATTGCCCCGCCGGGATTCAACCGGTGGCTCGTACCCCCAGCAGCCCTTGCCGTGCACCTGTGCATCGGACAGGCCTACGCGACCAGCGTCTACAAGACCGCGTTGGTGAAGCACTTCGGCGCCAGCCTGACCGAGGTCGGCGTGATCTTCTCCATCGCGATCGTGATGTTGGGCCTCTCGGCCGCCATCATGGGCACGTGGGTGGACAGGAACGGGCCCCGGAAGGCGATGTTCACCTCCGCCGCGTTCTGGGCCAGCGGCTTCCTGATCGGGTCGCTGGGCATCTTCAGCCACCAGCTCTGGCTCGTCTACCTCGGCTACGGCGTCGTCGGCGGCATTGGCCTGGGGGTCGGCTACATCTCTCCGGTCTCCACCCTGATCAAATGGTTCCCCGACCGTCCCGGACTCGCCACCGGCATGGCCATCATGGGATTCGGCGGCGGCGCCCTGATTGCCAGCCCAGTCTCCACGGCACTGCTCAAGATGTACGATCCCAACTCCGGCGCCAAGGGCTGGGTGGCCAGCGGCGAATCCGTGGGCAAGCTCTTCCTGACCCTCGCCGTCGTCTATCTGGCCTACATGATGTTCGGCGCCTTCACCATCAAGGTCCCGGCCGAGGGATGGAAGCCGGCAGGCTTCGACCCGGCCAAGGTCAAAGCCGCCTCCCTGGTCACCACGGAGAATGTCTCCGCCAGGAACGCGGTCAAGACCAGACAGTTCTGGCTCGTGTGGATCGCCTTGTTCTGCAATGTCACGGCAGGCATCGGCATCCTTGAACAGGCCGCTCCGATGATCCAGGACTTCTTCCGCCAGACTGACGGCACCTCCCTGGCCAGCGCCGCTGTGGCCGCCGGCTTCGTGGGGCTCCTGTCCATCGGCAACATGTCGGGCCGTTTTGCCTGGTCGGCGATCTCCGATGTCACCGGCCGCAAGCGCATCTACATGGTCTTCCTCGGCGTCGGCGCGTTGCTTTACACCGTGCTGGCGCTGGCCGGCTCGACGACGACCGTCCTGTACGTCGCCCTCGCATTCGTCATCATCTCCTTCTACGGCGGCGGGTTCGCGACCGCCCCCGCCTACCTCCGCGACCTATTCGGTACCTTCCAGGTCGGTGCCATCCACGGCCGTCTCCTGACTGCCTGGTCCGCGGCCGGCGTCGCCGGCCCGCTGATCGTCAACGCGTTCCTGGACGCGCAGGGCAAGCCCGGCGCGCTCAACGCCGCGTCCTACCAGCCGGCCTTGCTGACCATGGTGGGGCTGCTGGTGATCGGGTTCGTGGCGAACCTGCTGGTCACGCCGGTCGAGGCGCGATTCCATGAACCCCGTGCCGGCCGTGTCCGGTCCGAAGAACCCGCCTTGGAGGCCTGAAATGACTACTGCACAGACACCGGTGACACCGTCCACCGGAAAATTGGTCATCGCGTGGGCGCTGGTCGGCGTGCCCCTTGGGTATGGCGTATACGAGACCCTCACCCGCGTGGCGGCCCTGTTTGGCTGACACCGTGGTTGCGGAAGTCTCCGGTGACCACCCGCGCGTGGCTCGGGTGCCGTTCACCAGGCCGGAGCCCTTCACCACCCGCCCCACACTGCAAGGCACCTTCGGGATGAGCGCGTCCACGCACTGGCTCTCGACGGCGGCTGCCCAGGCGGTGCTTGAGCGCGGCGGCAACGCCTTCGACGCCGCGGTGGCGGGAGCCTTCGTGCTCCATGTGGCGGAGCCGCATCTCAACGGGCCCGGCGGGGACATGACCGGGATCTTTGTCACCGCGGACCGGCCGGATCAGCCGATAGTCCTGATGGGGCAGGGGCCGGCGCCGGCCGGGGCCACCGTGGAGCATTACTTGGCCGAAGGCCTGGACCTCGTTCCGGGCTCAGGTGCCTTGGCCGCCGCGGTGCCTGCCGCCGTCGACGCCTGGCTCCTGCTGCTGCGTGACCACGGAACGTGGGAGCTGGACGCGGTGCTGGATTTCGCGATCGGCTACGCGCGGGACGGCCACCCGATGCTCGGCCGGGTTGGAACCACCATCGCCGCCGTGGCCGCGCTGTTCGAGACGCACTGGCCCACGTCGGCTGAGCTGTGGATGCCCGGCGGAAGGATCCCTGCCGAAAGTGAGCTGGTGTGGAACCCGGCCTATGCCCGCACACTGGAACGGCTCGTGAAGGCCGGAGTTAAAGCGCCTACCCGCGAGGCAGGAATTGATGCGGCCCGGCGCGAGTGGCGGGAGGGCTTCGTGGCCCGCGCCATGGTGGATTCGGTTCAGTCCCCGCACCGGCATTCCTCGGGCACAGATCACCGCGGGGTGCTCGCCCTGGACGACCTGGCGGGGTTCGAGGCCGGGTATGAGTCGGCCGCCACCGTGGAGTTCCGGGGCCACACGATCGCCAAGACCGGGCCCTGGGGTCAAGGACCGGCGCTGTTGCAGACCCTGGCCATCCTGTCCGGGTTCGAAGACCGATTCCTTGATCCGTCCACCGAGCTGGGCGCGCACACCATCCTGGAGGCGCAGAAGCTCGCGCTCGCGGACCGGGAGGCGTACTACGGCGACACGGACGTGCCGCTGGACTACCTATTGTCGGAGGAATACTGCGCCGGCCGACGGGCCTTGATCACGGACCGGGCCTCCCACGAGTTTCGGCCCGGCACCGTGCCGGGCCGGGAGCCGTACATCCCACCGCTGCGCACCGATTACACGCCGCCGGCGCTCGCGGGCAATGCCTTCGCGGCCAGACTCGGCGTCGGCGAGCCCACTGTGACACCCGCGGGGGACACCCGGGGCGACACCTGTCATATCGACGTCGTGGATAGGTGGGGCAACATGGTCTCGGCCACACCGTCGGGCGGCTGGCTGCAGTCCTCGCCCGCGATCCCGGAGCTGGGCTTCTGCCTGGGCACCCGGTTGCAGATGACCTGGCTGGAGCCCGGGACGCCTTCCACGCTGACACCCGGCAAACGCCCGCGCACCACTTTGACGCCGACTCTCGTGCTGCGGGACGGCCACGCCGTGGCGGCCCTGGGTTCGCCCGGCGGCGACCAGCAGGACCAGTGGCAGCTGCCGTACCTGCTGCGGACCATCGTGGGCGGGTACTCGCCGCAGCAGGCCATCGACGCGCCGACGTTCCACACGACCTCGATGCCCGGGTCCTTCTGGCCGCGCACCTGGGAGCCCGGCGGCGCCGTCGTCGAGGACCGGCTGGGGGAGGACGTCATCGAATACCTTGAGCGCCGCGGACATGTTGTCACCCGGGCTGGTGACTGGGCGCTGGGGCGGCTGTCCGCCGTCGTGCGGGATCCCGAGACCGGGGTCCTGCAGGCCGCGGCGAATCCGCGGGGTGCGCAGGGCTATGCTGCGGGCCGGTAGCGGTAGCGGTAGCGGTAGCGGTAGCGGTAGCTGCGCTCAGCGGAGGAGCTGAGCAATTCTCGCTTCTTAGCCGGAAGTGGAGCCGGTCCATGAAGCGGAGCGATAGGAGTGCGCTTCTTTCTCAACTTTCTCAACGTTGGTCCACTTTGTGGTCGGGCTTAGACCAGCCAACGCCATTGGAGTGATGTTCGGTGAGGCCGCTCGCAAAGGGATGCCCGTCCCCCCCACAAGGCCAGCAACGACTACGGTGACAATCTCCACACCAGGGCGAGGGCGCTCCGTCAGAGAAATATCAGAGTCACCGTCGAGCCAATTTTTGAGGTCATCACTAATCCCTGTTCCATCCCGCATCACGCAGCCCGGCGGCGTTGCCCCCGCGCGGCCAAGACTTTGGCTTGAACGTGGGAACCGCACGGCCCGGCGGGGTCGCCTGGGCCGTGGTCATGCGGCCGTCATGAGGTCGTCTGGACGGAAGTAGTGGTTCCGACTGGGTTGCTGGCGCGGGTCGAGGTGGGGTGGCGGGATGAACCAGGGAATCCCGGTTTTGAGCCGGATGGTCCAGTGTTCCTTGTGGATCACGTGATGGTGATGGGAGCAAAGCAGGACCCCGTTGTCCGTCCCGGTGGTCCCGCCGCGGGACCAGTAGGTGATGTGGTGGGCCTCGCACCAGGGTGCGGGGATGGTGCAGCCTGGAAAGGCGCAGCCCCGGTCCCGGGCCGTGATGGCTTTGCGGATGTGCGGCGGGAAGACCCGGGAGGCGCGGCCGATGTCCAGGACCCGGCCCTCGCCGCCGAGGACGACCGGGATGATGTCCGCGTCGCAGGCAATCTTCCGGATCGTGGAGGCGGTGACGGGCCCGGTGAACAGCAGCGCCCCGGTGCCCGTCCCGTTGCCTGTCCCGTTCGCCGTCCCGGGCTGTCCGGTGTTTGCTGTGGCGCCAGGGGTGTTCTGCAGCCGGGTGAGCAGGTCCCGGTAGTCGATGGTCACCATGACCTGGGGCCGGAGCCCGCCGGCGGCGGGCAGCGTTCCGGCGGCGAGGGCGACCTTGCACGCGCCGACCAGTCCGTCGAGCAGCCTCTGGGCCCGGGAGCGGAGGTCCAGGGCCGGCAGCGCGGGGTCCTCATCCGCGGCGGGCTCATCGCCGGGGCCGGGCTGGTGCTCCGGGCTGGTCGCGGCGGCCGAAGCGCCTGCACCGTTCGAAACGTCGGGAGTAAAAGCGCCCGCACCGGACGGGTCGTAGTCGGCACGGGATACGCAGGCCGATGCCCCGGCGGCAGCAGCACTGACCGAAGCCTCACCGGAGGCCGCGCCGGCGGCCCAGCCGCCGCCGCCCGAAGCGTCACCGGAGGCCGCGCCGGCAGTCCAGCCGGCGCCGGCGACCGAAGCCTCACCGGAGGCCGCGCCTGCGGCCCAGCCAACACCGAACGCCGTGCCGGCAGTCCAGCCGTCACCGGCGGCAGTGGCGCCGGCGGCGGACCTCTCGGCGGTGTCCGTGGCCGGGGAGGTTCCGGTGTTGCCGGTGCGGGGGTTGGTGGCGGTGTTCATGACGGTCAGGAGGTGTTCGAACTGTTCGGTGGTCGCGAAGATCTCGAGGTGGTGCAGGCCGTGGCGCCGGCGGCGGATGAAGGCGCCCTGGAGCTGGCGCAGCAGCTCCTCGGAGGGCTCGGCGCCGTCCTGGTCCAGCGCGTCGGCCCAGCTGCGGGTGACACGGACGAGGAAGTCGGCGTCGTTCTCGGCGGCCGTGCGGGTCAGGGCGTGTTCCATCCGGGCCGCGGCGTCCGCCTCGCACAGCGGCCGGACCCGCTCGAGCGCGGCGGTGATGACGCTCGCGGCCCGGGACGCGACCTCGCCGGCCGCGACCGCGGCACCGAGCTCCCGGTGCAGGGGCGGCACCGGCCGGCCGGCGAGTCCCTGCCCGGGCAGCAGAGCCTCGGCCAGGGAGAGCCTCCGCCGGGCCTCCGCGGCGCCGATCCGCAGCCGGGCCCGCAGGAACTCCACGGTGTTCCGGTACCCGTCATCCAGGACCGACGCCGGCACGGCTGACCCGTCAGCCACGTCAGCCGTCGCAGAGGCAGGAGGCGCCGCCGCGGCCGCCGATCCGGATACGGCAGCCGTCACGGCCGCCGCCACGGACGCGCCGCCTGCGGACGCGCCTGCCGCGGCGGTGCCGGCAGGCTCCGCGGCTCCGGATCCGCCGGTCTCCCAGCCGGCCGGGCTCTCCCGCCAGCCCGTGGTCCACGAGGTGACAGCCCCCGCGGCCCCGGCATCGGCCGCGGACTGCTTCCGGGTCCGGTCCACAGCCGAAGCCGCCACCAGCTGCAGAAACTCCACCGTGCGCGAGAACTCCTCCACCCGTCCGGCGAAGTCCGACGCGGCCCGGAATCCCCACGACCCCGCGTCCTGTTCCGCCGCCGCACTCAACGCCTGCAAAGCGGCCAGTGCCCCGTCCACGCGGTCTGCGCCGGACGGCCGGGGTTGCCGGAGCGGGGCTGGGCCCCGGTCCGTGTCCTGCCCTTCTTCCTGGCAAGCAATGAAATCCCTGACGGCTTCCATAACTAGAGTCTGACAAAGGGGTGTGACATTTTTAGCCCGCTCATGGGTAGGACCGGAGGCCCGCCGATTTCCTGCCACCGGGCAGTACTCAGGAGACGGGATTCAGGACTCGTGGCCAGCCAAACTGGGTGCGGACTCCCGGCGAATACAGCACGGACTCCGGTGGTCCAGCGACATGGATGCCGGCCGCGCCGACGAGGTCGTCCTGAAGTAGGGTCAATTGCGCCCGGTACAACGGCCATGCACTGTGCGTATTGGGGATGTACAGGGTCCGGTTCTTGAATCGAGAATGCAGGCCGAACCGTGCCGTGAGGTGGATGGACAGCGCGTCGGTCGCTTCGTCGTCGGGCTTCGGGACGACGGCGAAGTCGCTCCGGGCGCCGCCCCGGAATCGGCGCACGGAATACCCAGCGGTCCCTCCGGCTCCGGCCGACCCAGCGGCAGCGAAAGCGGTGCGCCCCTCGGAATCCAATGCGGAATCCGGAGAATGAAGGAAGCTCGTCCGCGACCACACATAGGGAATCCCGGCCGCCCGCGCTGCCAGCACCACTGCCAAGCGTGAAGCATCCAGACTGCGGAAAACCACACCCCGAGCACCGTCCGGCTCCCGGGAGTAGAGGCGCACGTTGATCTCGTTGAAGCTTCCGAAATAGGGGATGCCAGGACCGCGGCCAAGCCCGGCACGCTGCATGCGGAAGCCGATCAGCCCCACCCAGGCCGATCCGTCGAAGCTGTCCGGCGCGACGCCCGGTGGCATGTACGCCGCCGCCACTGCCTCAGGGATGCGCCAGTGCAGGAAGACGGCGTCCATCCATCGCTGGTCCATAATGATCGGCGCCGGAAGCTCGGGTGACTCCGGCCAAGGATCTACGTCCAATCGGATCAGCTCCCTTCGGTTGGCAGGGTGAGTCGGCAGGGTGAGTCGCCATGGTGAGTCGCCACAGTGAGAACGTCAGGAAAACACGCCGGTCAGTTCAGTGCCCGGGTGCCTTCCGGAAGAGACCCGCCTGCCAGCAGCGCCGCCGTCGCGTCGGCCAACGCCGTCAGCGCCACGCGCTGGGTCCACGGGCCGTAGGAAATGCGGGCAACGCCAAGTTCCTGCAGTTTGGCCGGAGCCAGTGAACCGGGCACATTGATGACCGACACCTTGTTCCAGCCAATCCCTTCCACCAGCGCGGTGACGGTAGCCTCGTCCAGCAGGCCCGGCACGAACACCGTGGTCGCACCCACTTCGAGGAAGGCACGGCCGCGCTCAATGGCATCGGCCAGTACCGCGGCAGGGTCCCGATCCTTGCCCTTCAAAAAGGCGTCGGTGCGGGCGTTGAGGACGAACTCGATCCCCTCAGCCTCGGCTGCACGCACCGCAGCACGCATCTGCGCAACGGCATCGGCGAGCGGGCGCATCTGGTCTTCGATGTTGGCTCCGACAGCGCCGGCCCCGATCGCCTTGCGCACCGTTTCCCCGGGGTTCCCGTAGCCCGCTTCGAGGTCAGCGCTGACGGGCAGCGACGTAGCGGCGGCAATCAGCCCGACGGCGGCGATCATCTCGTCCACCGGGATCTTCTCGCCGTCTTCGTAGCCGCGGGACGCTGCGATGGAGTGGCTGGCCGTGGCCAGCGCCTTGGTACCAGGAACGTCGCCGACCACTTTCGCGGTGATCGCGTCCCAGACATTGATGACTTGGAGGATCTCCGGGGCTTGGTGGAGACGGAGCAGCTCGGTGGCTTTGGAGGCACGGGAACGCGCGTAGTCAGTCATGGCGCGAGCCTAGCCGGGCGCCGTGCCACCCGGAAGGGTTTCAGCCAGCCGCGGAAGAGTCGGAGGAATGCTCGCGCTTAGTCTGCCAGGGCCAGCGTCCGGTGATTTCAAGCTCGAGCGAGAAGCTGAGGAAGGTCCGGATGAGCACAATAATGGCCAGCACGCCGACGCCCTCGAAGGTTGGTGTGACGGCGACTGAACGGATGATGTCCGCCGCGACGAGCAGTTCGAGCCCGAGGAGGATGGAGCGGCCCAGCAGCTGCCGGTAGGAGCGGTAGACGGAGAGTCGCGCGGAGCCCGCCGGCAGGCGTTCCGGCTGGAATCCCCGCAGCGCCATGGGGATGGACACGAGGGCGCCGATTACCATAACGGCCACGCCGGCGAAGTCCATGAAGCGGCCGGCCGTCTCGATAATGTGCTGAAGATCCATGGTTCCCCTCTGAGAAGTGGGTGGTGAATTTCAAATCAGGACTTACGGGTGCCGGACGCCTTTGCCGGCCAGAATGGCCCGGTAGCCTTCTCGGAAACTTGGGTACTGCAACTCGAAACCGGTGCTGCGGAGCCGTCCGTTGCTAGCTCGCTTGTTTCCGCCCCGCGACGGTTCGCCGCCCGACGCCGGAGGCCTGCCCGCCGAAGTGCCCCCCGCCGAAGTGCCGCCCGCCGAAGCGCCGTCCGCCGCGCCAGCAGAGTCCGACGCCGGCCGGGGGAGTCCCAGCTCCGCGGCCAGGAAGCCCAGCACCTCGCCGAGCTCGGCCGGTTCGTTGTCCACGCCCAGATACACGGGCGCGGGAACCGTGTCCATAGTGCACAGATGGACGATTGCCGCGGCGGCGTCGTCGCGGTGGATACGGTTGGTGAAGCGTGACGCGGCGGGAATGACCGCGCTTCCGCCGCGCACCTGGTCGATCAGTCGCGTCCGGCCGGGGCCGTAGATCCCGCCGAGCCGCAGTACCACGGGGGTGATGCCGGTGCCGCGCAGACGGCTGTTGAGGAGTTCCTCTGCCTCGCGGATGATGCGGCCCGAGAACCCGCCGGGTTCCGGCGTCGTGCGTTCATCAATCCAGCCGCCGCCGGCGTCGCCGTAAACGGCCGTCGAAGAAACAAACAGGATCCGGCGGACACTTGCCCCGGACGCCAGGACCGCGTCCAGCACGTTCGACAGACCGTCCACGTAGGCAGCCCGGTAGGCATCCTCAGTCGGGGCATCCGCGGCAATCGCGACGACGACGGCGGTGGTGTCCGCCGGGATGGGCGGCAGCTCACCGGAGCTCAGGTCAGCGGCGACCCCTTCGATGGCGGCCGGAAGTTTCTCCGGCGACCGGCGCCACCCCACCACGCGGTGGCCTGCAGCCGCGAAACGCAGCCCGGCCTCGGTGCCCAGATCGCCGCAACCGGCCAGCAGTACAGTCATAGGGCCAGTCTGCCAGCCTTCGGGAAGCCCTACGGACAGGCGTGAGGAATTCTTGGATCCTGGCGCTGCTGAAATTCCGGGCCCGCTGCTGAAATTCCGGGCCCGCCGTCTGTCGGGCAGGCCGACAGGTTTGCTCACCCTTCGACCGGTGCCATCCGGTAGCCAACGCCCCGTACCGTGCGGATGAACCGCGGTTCGCGGCCTTTGTCACCAAGCTTCTTGCGCAGGTTGCCGATGTGCACCTCCACGAGGTGCTCGTCCCTGGGCCATTCGGTGCCCCACACATGGGTCAAAAGTGCCTTCCGGGTCCACACCCGCCGCGGCGCTCGGGCCAGGGTCTCCAGCAGGTCAAATTCGGTGCGCGTCAATTCCAATTCGACGCCGTCAAGGGACGCCGCACGGCTTTGGACCTCGACAACTAGCGGCCCGTGACGGACGACGCCGTTGGCATCGGCATGCCGGACGTCGGTACCTGCCGCTGAGGTGGACTCGGGCGACGGATGGATGGACATGCCGGGCGAGGCGTCGTCCGCCCGGCGTCGCAGGGCACCGGGCAGGTGGTGTGTCTCAGGCGCTGAGCCGCCGGGCGCGGCCACCATGAAATCCGTGGCGCGGCGTCGCGGCGTGGGACGTTGAGGGGTTGGCCGGTGGCGCCGCATCACCGCGGTCACACGGGCCTGGACGGAGCGCGGGCTGAACGGCTTGCGGATGAAATCATCCGCACCGATCTCCAGTCCTATCAACTCGTCAACCTCGTCCGCCCGGGCCGTGATCATGACGACATAGGCGTCGGAGAATTTGCGCATCCGGCGGCACACTTCCACGCCGTCCAAATCGGGGAGGTTCAGTTCCAGCGTCACAAGGTCCGGCCGATGTTCCTGGATGTTCAGCATGGCTTCGGCCCCGGAACTAGCCTCAAAAACGGCGAAGCCCTGCATTTCCAGTGTCCGGCGGATGAGGAGCCGAACATCACCGTCATCATCTACAACCACAGCGCGGAGCTGCCCCGGTGATTCCAACATGACTCCAGCTTCCAAGACCAAGAGACCCGTGTGTCACAGTCACCCCACACGCCACAGGCTGTGACGCAAGCCACAGGAGTAACAGTTGGACTCAGGCTAACACGGTTTTCTTGAGCAAATGTTGAAGTTTTAGCCGGTCGTGGTTTGAAGCTGGACTGCCAGAGTTGAAGCTACAAGTCCAGCCGCTCAGGCAGAAAGCGCCATCAGTGCCGGACGCGTTCGGCGCCGGCCAGCTACCTCGCCGGATCCGGCGTCGTCCGTCTACCGCGCCGGAACCGGGAAGAAAGCCCGCGGGTCCTGCATCAGAGCCGGGTAATCGAAGGCGGAGCGATCCACGATCTCGTCCACCTGGAAGTTCCGGGCGAAGTGGCCGTCAACGGTGATCGGACGGCCCAGGACCTTGCCGATGGCGAAGGAGGTGCCGCCGTTGACCGGGATGGCAACCACGGAGTTGCCGGGAAGGGTGGTGAACGCCTCTTCCTGCTGCTGGCGCTTGCGGGTGGGCTTCTTGACGAGCTGCTTCGGGGGCAGCTTGCGCACCTTGCCCGGGCGGCGGGAGCCTGATTCGGCGTAGACGAACTGGTAGTCGTCGTCCGAGGGGGCCTTGGCCCGTCCCACGGGCGGCAGGCTGACAGTCTTCAGCTGCTCGGGCTCGGTGTCTCCGAGCGGCAGGCGCAGGACCCACATGCGGTCCCCGGCAGGATCCTCGGGCACAAGCTCGTGCTTCGGTTCGGGCCAGACGTACTCCAGGTCCGGGTCCGTGCCTGGGAATACCTGTGTGTAGAACCGCGGATCCTTGGCGATCAGCCGGGACCGGTGGCTGAGGTGGAAATCCGGATTGCCCAGCCATGGCGGCATCGGGATCTTGGCGGCGTAGTCGGGGTGGGCAGCCTGCGGGGCGAACTCCATGATCTTCTCGCGCGTGGTGTCCTCGCCGCCGCGGGCCGTCCATTCATCCACCATGGCCAGCCCGTACATTGTCAGCGCGGGAACGTACCCCATCCACATCCGGACAGCCGGGTGCGACTGCCAGCCGTACTCCGGGATCACCAGCGCACGCAGGATCTGCAGCGCCTCAACACGCTGCTTGCCGAGCCGCTCGCGGTCCAAAACCGCGGCGCTCTGCTGGAAATCGGGGAAGGGGAGGAAAGTCTGCATCTCTCCAGTTTGAGGCCACACGACGAAACCACCAATTGCACAGGACCGTGCGTGCGCATGTTCACATTTTGGAATGAAGCAGACATCTCATTACGGAGGGGCGTAATATAGCAGGACCCCATCAATGTCGCCCGGAGGACACGCCATGAATCCAGCCCCTGTTGTGCCGTTTGTGCCGAAATACGGACAACTGCTCGGCCCGGAAGCGAACGGCATTCTGGTGCTCGAGGAAGTTATTCTTGACCCGGTGGCAGCCCTCAAGGAACAGCACGGGTTCCGCGCCGCAATGGCATCGTTCGCGCTGACCATGCGGCGGATACTGGCGTTGCGCCTCTGCATCGCCGTTGTGGCGATCGCCAACCTGCCCCTCTTTCTGCTCAACACGGGCTGGTGGATTTACGCGGTCTCACTGACCCTGGTGGTTGCAGTCCACGCCGCGGTGTCCTGGCTGAACCGTCAGGAGCCGCGGATCCGGCAGCGCCGCATGCTGGAACTGCATCTGCACCGGGAGCGGAGCGACAATTACCGCAAGGTCCGCGACGCCGTGAAGTACGTCATTGACGCCCCTGCCCGGATGAATGAAAGCCTCTACCTTGAGCTCCTCGCCGCGAAGCGGGTAGCCCTGCACTTGGCCATGGGCACGGTGGCCGTGCTGGACACGAGCGACGACGCCGCGTGGAAACTGCAGATCGTCCGCGAACTCCCGCAGGCTGCCTGAGCCGCACGTCTAAGGCCGCAGGGCTCACCGATTACAGCGCGACCCGATTACAGCGCGACCCGATTACAGCACGACGCCGGAGCGACCCCTCGAGGGAGCGCTCCGGCGTCGTTGTTTAACCGTGTAGCCCTATCCGGGAAGCTGCAGCACCTGGCCCGGGAACACCAGGTTGGGGTTGCTGATGGTCGCCGTGTTCGCGTCGGCCAGCGAGTGCCAGCCTCCGGCGATGTTGAGCTTCTCGGCGATTGTGCTCAGGGTTTCGCCGCTCCGGATGGTGTAGGTCTGGCCACTGACGGATACCGGTGCAACGTGGCGGGGTGCCGGGACGGCTGCCATGGGGGCCGCTTGCCGGGCAGCCACCTTGGCCGGGGCGGGAACCGGGGCGGGCTGTCGTGATGTGGGTGCGCTCTGTGGAGCCGCGGCGCCGCCGCGCAGGCCCAGTTTCGCGGCGCAGGCTGGCCACGCGCCCCAACCCTGGCTGGCCTGCACTCTCTGGGCGACGGCGATCTGCTGTTCACGGCTGGCGTTCGCCGCGGACCCCGTGCCGCCATGGGCCGCCCACGTGCTGGCGCTGAATTGCAGCCCGCCCGAGTAGCCGTTTCCTGTGTTGGTGGCCCAGTTCCCGCCACTTTCGCATTGGGCCAGCGAGTCCCAGGTGGAGGCGGGGGCTGTGGCCGGGACGGCCGCGTTAGCGGCGGAAGCGGACAGCGCGACGCCTGCGATGGAAACAGCCGCCAGGGTGATGCCGCGGCGCGCGGCAGTGCCATAGGTTGATTTCTTCATGATTTCAGATGCTCCTGAGGGCCACCAGCGCTCGGTCCGTCCCCGGACGTTGTCGCGCCACTGCCCGCCCCTGACAATAGAGGTCATTTGCGGTGTCTACCGGTCGGGCAGTATCTGGTGGTGGTAGCACCGGGCATGCAATACCCGGTTGCCGGGCATGCACACTAGGCTAAGCCAGGCCCCGTCCGTTATCAAGACGTTATTTTTGCTGTTTTTGCCGTTACCATCGCGTGGTAACCCATCGCGTCGGGGCCGATATCGCCGCTCGCTGTCTCGTAACGGATGCTCGCGGACACGTTCGCGTGCCTCAGCTTCCGAGCATGCGGCCAAGTACGGAGCGGTCCTGCTGTTCTTGGACCTCGCGACGGCGGCGGGGGTCCCGATCGCGACGATCTCCCCTCCGGCGTCGCCACCTGCGGGGCCGAGGTCGATCACCCAGTCCGCTGCGGCCACCACATCCATGTCGTGTTCCACCACAATGACGGTGTTGCCTGCGTCAACGAGCCGGTGCAGCTGGGCCATGAGGAGCTGGACGTCGGCCGGATGCAGCCCGGTGGTGGGCTCGTCCAGCAGATAGAGGGAGTGGCCCCGCTGGGCACGCTGCAGTTCGGTGGCGAGTTTGATGCGCTGGGCCTCGCCGCCCGAGAGCTCGGTGGCCGGCTGGCCGAGGCGAAGATAGCCCAGGCCCACTTCGCGCAGCGTTTGCAGGCTGCGCGCCGCTGCCGGCACTCCTCCGAGGAACTCTGCGGCGGCATTGACCGTCAGGCCGAGAACTTCTGCCACGTTCTTGCCCTTGTACGTCACCTCCAGGGTTTCCGGGTTGTAGCGCGAGCCCTGGCACTCCGGGCAGGGGCCGTAGCTGCCGGGCAGGAACAGCAGTTCGACGGCGACGAAGCCCTCACCCTGGCAGGTCTCGCAGCGGCCGCCGGAAACGTTGAAGGAAAAGCGCCCTGCGCCGAAGCCCCGCGCCTTGGCCTGGTCCGTGGCCGCGAATTCCTTGCGGACCGCATCGAAGAGTCCGGTGTACGTGGCGAGGTTGGAGCGAGGGGTTCGGCCGATCGGCTTCTGGTCCACCTTGACGAGCCGGTCCAGCTGGTCCAGCCCGGACACGGGTCCCACACTGAGCGGGCCCGTGGACTCGCCGGCCTGGGACTCCAGGTCCTCAACAGGCGGGCTCGCCTCGGCGCCGGATTCCGGGTGCAGCCGGGCACCGACCACCTCGGCCAGGACCTGGCTGACCAGCGTGGACTTGCCGGAGCCGGAGACGCCGGTGACTGCGGTCAGCACGCCCAGCGGGAAGTCGGCGTCGAGTTCGCGCAGGTTGTGCCGGCTGATGTCGCGCAGCTCCAACCAGCCGGCAGCATCCCGGCGGGGGCCGCTGGCGGCAGAACCGCCGCCGTCGTCCGTCATGACGGCAGACTTTCCGGCAGGGCCGGCTGAACCGTTCGGGAACAGGAACGGCCGGGTGACGGACGCGTCCACCTCGGCGAGGCCGGCCACGGGCCCGCTGTAGAGCACTTCGCCGCCGCCTTCACCGGCGCGGGGACCCACATCCACCAGCCAGTCCGCGCGGCGGACGATGTCCATGTTGTGCTCCACCACGAACACCGAATTGCCGGAGGACTTGAGCTGGTCCAGGACCGCAAGGAGCGGCTCGGCGTCGGCGGGGTGCAGGCCGGCGGAGGGCTCGTCCAGCACGTAGATCACGCCAAACAGGCCGGAGCGGAGCTGGGTGGCGATCCGGAGCCGCTGCATTTCGCCGGGGGAGAGTGTGGGGGTGGACCGGCCCAGCGCGAGGTAGCCCAGGCCTAGATCCAGCAGCACGGTGACGCGCTGCAGGAGGTCCCGGGTGATGGCGACGGCCACCTCGTTGCCCTCGCCGGAGGACTGCTTGCGGGAGGCGGTCCCGGCCTCCGTGAGCTCGGTGGTGGGGCGGATGATCTCGGCCAGTTCCGTCAGGGGGACGGCATAGAGGTCCACGATGGTGCGCCCGGCGAAGGTGACGGCGAGGGCGGCCGGGGTCAGGCCGCTGCCGCCGCACACCGGGCAGGGTCCGGTCTCCATAAAGCGCAGCACGCGGTCGCGCATGGTGGTGCTCTTGGAGTCGGCGAGCGTATGCAGCACGTAACTCTTGGCGCTCCAGAACCGGCCCTTGTAGGGCTTGGCGACGCGGTCGCGCTGGGGCGTCACTTCCACCACGGGCTGTTCCTCGGTGAACAGGATCCAGTCGCGGTCTTTTCTCGGCAGCTTCCGCCAGGGGGTGTCGACCTCGTGGCCCAGGTGGGTCAGGATGTCGCGCAGGTTTTTGCCCTGCCACGCCCCGGGCCAGGCGGCGATGGCGCCGTCGCGGATGCTTAGCGAGGTGTCCGGCACCAGGGAGGACTCGGTGACGGTGTGCGCGATCCCCAGGCCGTGGCACTCCGGGCAGGCGCCGGCGGCCGTGTTCGGGGAAAACGCGTCCGAGTCCAGCGGGCCGGCGCCGTCGGGATAGCTGCCGGCGCGGGAGAAAAGCATGCGCAGCGAGTTGGACAGCGTGGTGAGCGTGCCCACCGTGGACCGCGAACTCGGCGTCCCGCGGCGCTGCTGGAGTGCGACGGCGGGCGGCAGTCCGGTGATCATTTCCACCTTGGGGTTGTGCCCCTGCTGGATGAGCCGGCGGGCGTAGGGGGCTACGGATTCGAAGTAGCGGCGCTGCGCCTCGGCATAGATGGTGCCGAAGGCGAGGGAGGACTTGCCGGAGCCGGAAACGCCGGTGAAGGCGACGATCGCATCGCGGGGCACGTCCACATCCACGTTGCGCAGGTTGTTCTCACGGGCACCGCGCACCCGGACAAAACCGTCCGTCGGATTGCCGGGAGCCAGATCGTGAACTACATCCCGGTCGGTCGGCCGCGGCAAATCGGAAGCATGCTGTTTACTTTGCATTGGTTCGACTCTATCGGTGATGCCAGCGGGCAGGCATATCCTTACCGGATGGAAACGTACGACGGCGGGGCCGAGTTGACAGCGGAAGAACCGGAAGAATCGGAAGAACCGGAAGCCGGCGAACCCCTCCCGCTCCCGGTTGCCGAACTGCACCTGCATATTGAAGGAACCCTGGAACCGGAGCTGATCTTCGCGCTGGCGGAACGCAACGGGATTGAACTGCCCTATAAGGACCTGGAGGAGCTGCGCTCGCGCTACGAGTTCACGGACCTGCAGTCCTTCCTGGACCTGTACTACGCCAATATGGCCGTGCTGCAGACGGAGCAGGACTTCGCCGACATGACCCGGGCCTACCTGGCCCGGGCGGCGCTCGCCGGGGTCAGGCATGCCGAGATCATGCTGGACCCGCAGGCCCATCTGTCCCGCGGGGTATCCCTGGAGACGTGCGTCAACGGCGTGGCCTCGGTACTGGCCGGCTCACGGGAAGAGTTCGGCATCTCCACCCTCCTGATCGCGGCCTTCCTGCGCGACCTCACCGAGGAATCCGCCCTTGAGGTGCTGGAGCAGCTGCTTGCCATGGACGCTCCGATCGCCGGAATCGGGCTCGATTCCGCCGAGGTGGGCAACCCGCCGGCCAAGTTTGAGCGGCTCTTCGCCAGGGCCAAGGACGCCGGGCTGCACCGGATCGCGCACGCCGGCGAGGAGGGCCCGCCGTCGTACATCATTAACGCGCTGGACATCCTCGAAGTGGAGCGGATTGACCACGGCATCCGGTGCATGGAAGACCCGGAACTCGTGGAACGGCTGGTGGACGAGCTCATGCCGCTGACCGTGTGCCCGCTGTCCAACGTCCGGCTCCGGGCGGTGGACACCCTGGCTGAGCACCCGCTGCCGGCGATGCTCGCGGCGGGGCTGAACGTGTGCGTGAACTCGGATGATCCCGCGTATTTCGGCGGGTATGTGGACGACAACTTCGCGCAGCTGCAATCGGTGATTGGCCTGTCCGAGTTCGACTGTGTCCGGATGGCCGCGAACTCGATCCGTTCGTCCTTCGCGAGCGAGGAACGCAAGGCCGAACTCCTGGCCGAACTCGCCGCGTCCGGGCACTAAAATCACCGTTGCCCTATCACTTATGGTCGCTAAAACGGGCGGTTGGGAACCATAACTGATAGGGCAACAGCGCAGCGTTGGGGGTCTGGGTGACCCCCGGTGGCCGGCTTAGACGTCGATCGAGTCCATGTGCGGGTACCGCGCTCCGGCTGCCGCCCCGGCCGGAGCGAGTTCGTCCAGACGGTTGAGGTCCTCGGCGGAGAGTTCGACGTCGGCAGCGCCCAGGTTCTCCCGCAGGCGGTCGCGCTTCTTGGTGCCAGGGATGGGAACGATGTGCTCGCCCTGGGCCAGCAGCCACGCCAGTGCCAGTTGCGCCGGGGTGCAGCCCTTCGCATCCGCCAACTCCGTGACCCGACCCACGAGCTGCAGGTTGCGGGCAAAGTTCTCGCCCTGGAAGCGCGGGGAGTGCCGGCGGAAATCGTCCGCCGGGAAATCTTCCGGGCTGCGGAACTGGCCGGTCAGGAAGCCACGGCCCAGCGGACTGTAGGGGACAAAGCCGATGCCCAGTTCCGCGAGGACCGGGAAGACTTTGGTCTCCGGCTCGCGCTCCCACAGCGAGTATTCGGTCTGCAGGGCCGTGATGGGGTGCACCGCGTGGGCCCGGCGCACGGTGTCGGCGCTGGCCTCGGACAGGCCAAGGTGCCGGACTTTCCCGGCCTGTACCAGCTCAGCCATGGCCCCGACGGTTTCCTCGATCGGGACGGTCTTGTCCACCCGGTGCTGGTAGTACAGGTCGATGTGGTCCACGCCCAGCCGCTGCAGGCTTGCATCACAGGCGGCGTGCACGTAGTCGGGGGAGCCGTTGATGCCCACCCAGGATCCGTCGGGCCGGCGTTCGTTGCCGAATTTGGTGGCCAGGACGACGTCGTCGCGCCGGCCCGCGATGGCCCGGCCCACAAGCGTCTCGTTGGTGAACGGGCCGTACATGTCAGCCGTGTCGAGCAGGCTTCCGCCGGCGTCGAGAAAGGCTTGGATGGTGGCGATGGATTCGGTTTCCTCGCCGTGGCCGTAGAACTCGCTCATGCCCATGCAGCCCAAACCCAGGGCGGAGACGGTGAGCGAACCGAGCGTGCGGGTTTCCATAGGTATCTCCTCGATCAGAAAGGTGGGAGCGGCCTCCGCCGCCTCGTGCACCGGGGCGGGACGCAGTTGGCCGATGGCCACTCTAGGCCTATCCGTCAAGGGACACAACGGAAGCCCGGCTCAC
This sequence comes from Arthrobacter sp. LAR12-1-1.1, assembly GCF_040676555.1. Taxonomy (NCBI): domain Bacteria; kingdom Bacillati; phylum Actinomycetota; class Actinomycetes; order Micrococcales; family Micrococcaceae; genus Arthrobacter; species Arthrobacter sp. LAR12-1-1.1. The sequence continues at coordinate 149,908 of NZ_JBEGIG010000045.1, forward strand.
CCTTGCAGGAGGATGCGCCGGGCGGCGACCGCGCGGCAAAGTGCAGATATGACGAAGACTCGGGAGCCGCGCAAGGGCTGGCTGCGCCGCTCTATGCCCGGACTCGATGTCGCCGCGACGTATCAGAAGGACTGGTTCGGCAAGGACATCATTTCCGGGATCGTCCTGACGACGTTGCTGGTTCCCCAGGGAATGGCCTACGCCGAGCTGGCAGGGTTGCCCCCGATCACCGGGCTGTACACGAGCATCCTCTGCCTGCTCGCCTATGCTGTGTTCGGTCCGTCCCGCATTCTCGTGTTGGGACCGGATTCTGCGCTCGGGCCCATGATCGCCGCGACGGTCCTGCCGCTCGTCGCGTCCGACGGCGACCCGCAGAAGGCGATCGCGCTCGCGTCAATGCTGGCCCTCATGGTCGGCGCCATCATGGTGCTCGCGTCCGTGGCCAAGCTGGGCTTCATCGCCGACCTCATCTCCAAACCGACCATGATCGGCTACATGAACGGCCTCGCCATCACCATCCTGGTGGGCCAGTTGCCCAAGCTCTTCGGCTTCAAGGTGGACAGTGAAAGTTTCCTAGGTGACCTCGTCGGCTTCGTCCAGGGCGTGGCCAACGGCGAGACGGTGATCGCCGCCGCGGCCGTCGGTATTAGCGGAATCGTGCTGATACTGGCTCTGCAACGGTGGCTGCCCAAGGTCCCTGCGGTGCTGGTCATGGTGGTCCTCGCCATCGCGGCGGCGGCGGTGTTCGACCTCGCAGCCAAGGGCGTCTCGCTGGTCGGGGAACTCCCGCAGGGCTTCCCGCCGTTCACCATCCCGCAGGTGGACTTCGCGGACCTCGGACTGATGTTCGCCGGGGCCCTAGGTATTGCGTTGGTGTCCTTGACGGACACCATCTCGACGGCGACATCGTTCGCCGCGCGCTCCGGCCAGGAAATCCGTGGCAACCACGAGATGATCGGGATCGGTGCCGCCAACCTGGCCGCTGGTCTCTTCCAAGGCTTCCCGGTCAGCACCAGCGGCTCCCGGACCGCCGTCGCCGAACGTTCCGGCTCGAAGACCCAGCTCACGGGGGTGACGGGTGCCGTGCTGATCCTGCTCATGCTCGTGCTGCTGCCGGGGCTGTTCCGGAACCTGCCACAGCCGGCTCTGGCGGCCGTGGTGATGACGGCGGCTGTTTCCCTCGCCGATATTCCTGGAACGTTGCGTCTCTTGCACCAGAGACGAACCGAGTTCTACCTGTCCCTGGCCGCCTTCCTCGGAGTGGCGTTGCTGGGCGTTCTGCCCGGCATCGGCATTGCGGTGGGGCTGTCCATCCTGAACATCTTCCGCCGGGCGTGGTGGCCATACGAGACCGTGATCGGGCGGGTGCCCGGCTATGAGGGGTTTCATGACGTCAACGTCCACCCGGACGCGAAGCACCTGCCCGGCCTGGTGATCTACCGGTGGGACGCTCCGTTGTTCTTCGCCAACGTCAGGCCGTTCCGCGACAACATCCGGCACTTGGCACGGACAGAACCCAAACTGCAGTGGATCATCATCGCGGCCGAACCGATCACGGACGTGGATACCACCGCCGCAGACGTCTTGCTCGATCTGGATGTCGAGCTGAACGCCCAGGGTATCTCCCTGGTGTTCGCCGAGCTCAAGCACCGGACCCGGGACAAGATCGAACGCTACGGACTGACCCGCGAAATCGAGCCGGAGCATTTCTATCCCACCACCGAAGCAGCGGTAGCTGCCTACATGGCCAAGACCGGGGCTCAGTGGAGCGCCGAGGAGTGAGAATTACGTGGGCACCACGGTCCTGGACGTCGACGTAGTAGCGGGTGCCTAGGAGCGGGCGTCCTGGCGCTGCTCGGCCGGCACACGGGCGCTGCGGGTGATCCACCAGCCCAGCGCGGCCATCGCCAGTCCGATGGGAATCCCGTACGGCGGCAGGCCCACGTTGAATCCCAGGGCCCCGGCGACGACGAACGCCGCGCCGGCCCACGCCGGGAACATGTGCGTCCGCCAGCCCACTAGGCCGAAGCTAATCCAGCCGAGCGCAAACAGCACGTAACTGGAGAGTGCGCCGATGACCAGCATGCCGGACCCGCCGGCGAGGATGGCGCCGGGCGCAGTTTCGGCAATCCACGGACCGGCAAACCCGTCGAACCACATGTTGCCCGCCATATCCATGGTGCCGATGAGGGCTCCGCAGAATCCGACGACGCCGAGGGCACCGGCGCTGTCCGCGTACCTCATGTAGACGGACACCAAGGCGAGCATCAGCCCGATGAAGACCACAAAGTAGAACGCGTTGGACAGCTGGAACGGAGTCTGGCGCATCATTTCTATTCGCTCGAGGCTGTGGTCGGCCGCGAGCAGGCGCCAGACGTCCTCGGCGGCGAAGGCCAGGCCGGCTGCCAGGGCAATGGGCCCGGCATGGGACGGCAGGGGTGAGGACATGGTCCCTCCTTAGCGGTGGATTGGATCTGATCCGGAACGGAGCAGCACTGAGTCGATGGCGGAGGCAGGCGCCGCGCGCCAGGCACCCCGGTCCAGGAGAACGGTGGTGAGGACTGCAAGGACCACCACGGCGAAGTAGATCAGTTCCGCCCGGTCAGCCTCGGCACCGGAGAAACCGAAGGAACCCACGGTGAAGGTGCCCTGGCTGTTGTGGAAGAGGAATGTGAGCAGCACGCTGCCGCCGGTGCGGTTGAACAGCCACACGTAGAGGAAAGTGATGGCGAAGGTGGTGGGCAGCCCGATCAGGCTGAGCTGCCCGAACAGGACCAGCGGAAGGTGCCAGAGAGACACCACAACGCCGAGGAGTGCCGCGGACCGCAGCGGAGTCCACCTGGCCTGGAGCAGGGGCACGGCATAGCCGCGGAACCCCGGTTCCTCTCCTAGGGGGCCGTCCATCGGATTGACCAGGCGTACGGCAAAAACAGCCAGGAGCCCCGACCACGTCACCTCTGCCAGCCCGGGAGCCGCGGCGCCGAGGGCCATGTTCGCGAATCCGGTGAGCAGCGCCAGCATTGCCGGGAGGAGGAGCGCCACGGCGTACCAGGCCCAGCCCACCCGCCACCTGATCAGCCGCCGGGCCCACACCCGGAAACCAGCTCTGCCCTCGGCGAGCCCAATGATGATCAGTGCCGCCACGAGTGGACCGACCGGCAGGAACTCGAACTGCGGCATTAGGCCTGCCGCATAGAGCGGCCAGGAGCACCACGAAATCGCGAAGGCCAGGACAAAGAACGCCGGGAGGCGGTGGCGCTGCAGCCAGACCTTGAAACGAGGCATGACGGCTCCTGAGGAACAGGGACGAATACGGCTCATTGTCCGCTCGCGGGCGCCCCGAATCCAGATCTGCCGAATCCAGCACTGCCGAAACGGGCATGGCGGCCAAGAGTACTCCGGCGCCAGGCTACTCGCGGGTAGCGGTGAGTTGGTAACTCGCGCGCTCCGCTCGGCCCTGTCATAGTGGGTCACGACACACAGAGTTAACCGGATCCGCTCGCAAAAACCATCATTTCCTTGGCAAAATGCAGGTGGATCAATTGCTTCTAAAGGAGACCCATGGGCGCGAACACCGCGGAAAACACCAACCTTCGGCTCAAGGCCGTGCTGGATGTCCTGTCAGAGGAGGCGTGGACTGGCGCGAAGCCGAACGCCGGAGCCGTACTGGGCGAGGCAATCGCACGGGTACCCCTCAACGACCAGGAGTCCGAACTTCTCAGCGGCGGCATTCCCCGCGGCCACAAGACGCTGACCACCGCCACGGCCAAGCTGGTCAAGGCCGGCTGGCTGGTCAAGGGCCGCTCCGGCTGGTCCATCACCGACGACGGCCAGCGCGCCACGGTCGCTTTCGCCGAGCCTGCCGCCTTCGCTTCAGCGCTCGACGCCGGCACTCCGGTTCCGGCGGGCACCCCGCTGCCGTCTGCTCCCGTGGCGAAGCCGGCGAAGCCGGCGAAGGCAGCAAAGACAGCAGCAACGCCGGCCGCCAAGGCCGAGGAAGCGCCGTCGAAAGCCGGCAAGGTTGCCGGCAAGGCCGCCAAGATCGTCGAGGAAGTTGTGGCGCCGGTGGCCAAGGCGGTGCGGAAGCGCAAGCCCGCTGCGAAGGCCGCACAGTCAGCAGAAGCTACGGCAGAAACCGCGGCAGCGGCAGCCCCGGCCGTCAGCGTCGAAACCATCGAGCAGCCGGAAGCCGTCGCGGTTGCCGGTGACTTCAACGTCCTGATCGGCGCGCCCGCCAACTGGGCACCGCAGTATGACGAAGCCCAGATGGAACTGGACCAGGCGGACCAGCTCTGGAAGATCGCCGCGGACATTCCGGCCGGCTTCTACACCTTCAAGATCGCCCTGAACCGCTCCTGGGACGAAAACTATGGTGCGTTCGGCGTCTTCGACGGACCCAACCACGAGGTCCACCACGGCGGCGGCCTCCTGGTCATTCAGTACGATCACCGCACCCGGGACATCGTCCTGCGATAGGCACCGACCGCCAATCATCCTGCCGACGCGCAATCATCCTGCCGACGCGCAAATGACCCTGCGACACCCGAATTCGGGTGACGCAGGGTCATTTGCGCGTCGCGGGCGGATTTGCGCATCCTGAGCCCGCCGGACCTAGCATTGCCTCATGGCCACCGTCGAGCTTGCGGGCCTGCGAATCCGCTACCAGCGTGCCGGCCACGGGCCACCGCTGGTCCTGCTTGACGGCTGCTTAGAACCGGGTCGGGTCCGGCCGCGGCGGCACCGGGCCGGGATCCGGAATCGGGAGGGGATTGGGCGTCGGGAACGGACCCGGTGCCGGTGACGGTGTGGGCGCGGGCCCGGGAACCGGCTCAGGCCCCGGAACCGGTGGTGGCGTGACCGGGCCAGGTTCCGGCGGGAACGGGTCCCCGGGTTCCGGCGGCGGCGTCGTGGGGCCCGGTTCCGGCGGAAACGGATCGGGTTCGGGTGTCGGGGGAATAGTCATGTCTGGCTTCCTTTCTTAGCTGGCGTTCCGGATACGGCAATCAGGCGCCGCTGCGCCGGCGCAAGACCAGCAGTTCCCAGGGCCTCAGGCGCATCCCGCCCGTGGCAGAGCTGCCGTGCACGGCACTCGCGGCTGAACCGCCGTCGCGCGCGGCAGCGCCGGCGTCGGACGGGTAGTTGCCCAAGACCAGCTCCGCGTCATGCCAGGTCTGGTCCCCGAGCTGGGCGTCGCGCTCTTCGCCGGAGAAGTTGCCCAGAACCAGAATCTGCGTGCCGTCTGCGGGGCTGCCGGGGGAACCAGCTGAACCGGAACCAGCCAGGGCCCGGGTGAAGGCGTAGACGTGCGGGTCATCGGGCAGGAGCATGGTGAAGTCCCCGTGCGAGACCACCGGCTCCGCATGCCGCAGCGCTATCACCTTGCGGTAGAAGCTGTAGACCGAGTCCGGATCATCCATCTGGGCGGCGGCGTTGATGTGGTTGGCATTCGGGTTCACCGCGATCCAGGGAGCGCCGGTGGTAAACCCGGCGTGCCGGGAGGCGTCCCACTGGACCGGGGTCCGCGCGTTGTCCCGGTTCAGCGGCGCGAGCGCGGCGAGGACCTCGGCGTCGGTGTGGCCCAGATGGGTGGTGGCTTCGCGGTGGTGGTTGAGGACCTCGATGTCGCGGTAATCGCTGATCGCGCCGAACGTCATGTTGGTCATGCCCAGTTCCTCGCCCTGGTAGACGTAGGGCGTGCCCCGGTGCAGGTGCAGGATGCCGGCCAGCATCTTGGCTGAGTGCTCGCGGTACTTCCCGTCGTCGCCGAAGCGGGACACGGCGCGGGCCTGGTCGTGGTTGCCCCAGTACAGGCTGTTCCAGCCGGTCTCGGCCAGGCCTTCCTGCCAGCGTCCCAGGGTCTGCTTCAGCTCGGTGAGCAGGAGCTTCTTGGGCCGCCATTTGTCGCCCTCCTCCTGGTCCAGCGCCACGTGCTCGAACTGGAACACCATGTCCACCTCGGCCCGGGCGGGGTCGGTGTACAGGACGGCGTCCTCCACGGTCACGCCGGGCATTTCGCCGACGGTGAGCAGCCCGCCAGTTCGGCTGGCGAAGACTTCCCGGTGCATCTCCTGCAGGAACTCGTGCATGCGCGGGCCGTCGATGTAGAACGGGCTGCCGTCGCCAAAGAGCTTGCCGTCCGCGACGGGCCCGTCCGGGAGCGAAATGTCCTTGGAGATGAAGTTGATGACATCCATCCGGAAGCCGTCCACGCCCCGGTCCAGCCACCAGTTCATCATCTCGTAAACCGCCGCGCGGACCTCGGGATTCTCCCAATTCAGGTCCGGCTGCTTCTTCGAGAAAATGTGCAGGTAGTACTCCCCGGTGGCCTGATCGAACTCCCACGCGGGCCCGGAGAACGCCGAGCCCCAGTTGTTCGGCTCCGCGGCGGCGGCCGCGCGTCGTTGGGAGGCCCGGGCGTCCACCTCCCGGGGTGGCCGCCACCAGTACCAGTCGCGCTTCGGGTTCTCCTTCGAGGACCGGGACTCCACGAACCAGGGGTGTTCATCCGATGTGTGGTTGACCACCAGGTCCATCACCAGCTTCATGCCGCGCGCGTGCAGCCCGTCGGTCAGTTCCCGGAGCTCCTCGAGAGTGCCGAAGAGCGGATCGACATTGCGGTAGTCGCTGATGTCATAGCCGTTGTCGTCCTGCGGCGAGGTGTAGATCGGGGAGAGCCACACGACGTCGACCCCCAGCCGCTGCAGGTAGTCCAGCTTGCTGATGATGCCGCGGAGGTCGCCGATGCCGTCGCCGTTCGAATCGGCAAAGCTGCGCGGATATATCTGATAGACGACGGCGCGTTGGAACCAGTCGCGGGCAGTCGTCTTTGGTGTTTCCGCGGGGGCTTGTTCGACCGTCATGGGGGACTCCTCAGCTGGTCCTGCAGGCTATCGGGACAGCGCGTTGCTGACCCGCCAACGTCTGATTATTGACCAGTTGGAGAGGGGTGGGAAGACCTGCCCGGTCCTGCTGTCCGGCCGAAGCCGTCCGGCCGGGTTGTCCGGACTTGGCTAGTTCTGCGAGGCGATGGCGTTATCGCGGTCCTCGAAGACGTCCTCGCCGGGACCGGAGAAGGCTTTGGAGCGCTGGATCGCCTCGATGGACCCGGTGAACAGCTGGGAGTCCTGGGGGTCTGCGTGCCGGGGGTGCTCGCCAGTGGCAGCATCCTTGCCCGGTCGCTTGGATTCCGTCCCGGCGTCGAACGCGGCGGATCCCACCGCCGACGGCAGCGATTCCAGGCGCACGTGGGGGAGCGCCGTCGGGTGGTCCTGCTGCAGGAACAGCACCAGTTCCTCACGGATCAGGCAGCGGAGGTCGAACAGGGAGGCGCTGTCCGCGGCGCTGACCAAAATGCGCACCCGGACAAAGCCGGCGGTGGCGTCCGTGATCTGCAGGATCCCCACCCGCTTGTCCCACAACGGGGTCTCGGCCAGGACCTTCTTCAGCTCGCCGCGCATCGCCTCGACAGGAGCGCGCCAGTCGAGGTCGAACTCCACGGTGCCCATGACCTCGGACTGCCGCCGGGTCCAGTTCTCGAACGGGGTGGTGGTGAAATACGTCGAGGGCAGGATCAGCCGGCGGTCGTCCCAGATGTGGACCACCACGTAGGTCAGGGTTATCTCCTCGATCCGGCCCCATTCCTTCTGGACCACCACCACATCGTCCACCCGGATCGCGTCCGTGAAGGCGAGCTGGATGCCGGCGAAGACGTTTACCAGCGAGGTCTGCGCGGCGAGGCCGGCCACAATCGAGATCACGCCCGCGGAGGCAAGGAGCCCTGCGCCGAGTGCCTGGATCGCGGGGAACGTCAGCATCATGCTGCCCAGGGCCACCACCACGATCAGTGCGACGCCGATCCGCCGGGCCAGGATCACCTGGGTGCGCAGCCGCCGGGCGCGGCGGTTGTCCGCGACATCCACCCGGTACCGGGTCAGGACCATCGCCTCGATGATGAGCAGCATGGCGACGGCCAGCCAGGCCAGGGACGCGATGAGCGCAATCAGCAGCAGATGGTCCAGGCCGTGGCGCCATTCGAGGTCCCCGGTGCTTGTCGCCAGCGCGATCCTGACGGCGATCAGGCACAGCGACAAGCGCAACGGCAGCCGGGCCACGCGGGACGTCTCGCGCAGTTCGGGCTTGCTGCGGTTGAGCCGGAGCACAATCTTGCGAACCAGCCAGGACAGGACGAGTCCGGCAACCACGGCGAGGGCCATGGCCAGGAACGGCATTGCTTGTGTCAGGAACTCTTGCATTAGTTAAGCTCTAGCAAGCTTCCACGGGCAATTGAAATCGGAGGGATGTCAACGTGGGTCCGGTCACGCCGCTACAGAACGCCGCTACAGAAGGTGGCGGGCATGGCATGCAGCGGCGGGTTATGGCACCCTCCGGCCGCCAACTCGGGACTTTTGGCCCTTGCTTTGGCGTCCAGACGCTCCACAATGGTCGAACCACTTGAATCCCAGGGGGAGGGTGACATGCGTCGACTCTCGGCGTTCGGCACGGCAGCATCGGCCGGTTTCTTGGTTGCGGCACTGCTCGGCGCCTGCGGCGGCCCCGCGGGCCCGGGCCCGACGTCGCCGTCGATGCCCTCTGTGCCCCCGCTGACGTCCGCGCCCGGCGCAACTGATGTTCCGCCGACGGAGGCGCCGTCGACGCCGGCCACGCCCGCGCCGACGGCAGAGGACTGGAAAACCGTCAAGACATCCGACGGGCAGCTGGAGTTCGACCACCCGGCCGAGTGGACTGTCAAGGACCGCGGCGCCGAGGCCGCGCCCGGCGGGGTGTTCCTGGAGGTCCTCACCGCGGACGGCAAGTCGCTGGCCACGCTGCGGACCAACGTGGTCACGGGCTCGGAATGCACGCAGCGGATCCCCTACTCCGTGCTCGATCTGGTGCCCGTTCCGGCTTTGGTCCAGCAAGGGGTTGAGCCGCACTTCATCTTTGAGTTGCGCCTGTATCCGGCAGAGAAGGACCCCATGAAGGCCAATGTCATGGCCTACGGCATCAGCTCGGCACCGAAGCCGTCCGGGCCAGATGCCTGTCCGATCTTCCATTTCTTCACCTGGCCGCCCAGCGGAGCGTCGTTCGGAGGCGTCTACAACCCCTTCGACACCAGCCCGGGCAACGAGCCTTTTGTCGACACCCCGGAGGCGTACCTGGAGACCTCCGAATACAAGGACATCAGGAAGATGATCACCTCGCTGCGCCCGGCGGGGCAGTAGGGCCGGCCCGGACTGATGGTGAGGCAGCGGCGACGCACAGTGTTTCCGGCTCCGTTTCGCCCGGCGCTGGTCCTCGCAGCCCTGCTGCTGGCCGGCTGCGGCTCGCCGGTGGTGCCGCCCGCGACATCCGGCGCTGCGCCGGCGCCGGATGCAACGTCCGGCGGCCCGCCTGCGGGAGACGCTCAGTCGGGAAACACGGAGTCGGGAAACGCGGGGTCGGGAAATTCCCCGCAGGGAACGCAGGGAACCACGCCGCCAGAAACAACACCGGGAACGGCTCCGGGGACCACGACGCCGGCAACCTCACCGGCGGCGGTGGGTCCGCCGTCGTCGTCCGGGTGGAAGACGTTCACGACGTCGGATGGGACGCTGAGTTTCGACTACCCGGCCACATGGGTGATCCGGGACCCGGCAGGGGAGGCGCCGCTGGGCGGAGAGTTCGTAGACGTGGTGAACGCCGCCGGGAAGCAGATGGCCGCGCTGCGCACGAATGTGGTCACGGGCGCCGAATGCAGCGAGCAGCAGCCGTACCTGCTCATCGATTCGGAGCCGATGCAGGCCCTCGCCGAACCCGGTGCGGCGGACCAGAATGGGCCGCGTTACGTCTTCGAGGGCCGCGGTGATGCCGCGGCACCGGAAGCTTCGCCGCCCACCTACGCGTCGTACGGCATCACCATGATGCCGGAGGAGACCGGACCCCTGGCGTGTCCGATGTTCCAGCTTTTCCTCTGGCCGCCCAGCGGTGCGCTGTTCGGCCAGGCCTACGACCCGGCGAAGAACACGACGCCGGGGGACCCCGGGCTGCCGTATCTGGAGAAAGCGAAGCTCTACGCTGCCACGGCGGAGTACCAGGACGTCCGGAAGATGATCACCTCGCTCCGTCCCGCCGCCGAGGGGACGGGCACGGAACCGGCGATGTAGGTGCGGCCGGACACTTCTTGGCGGCCGGCTACGGTGCGGGCACGGCGCGCTGCCAACGTCGCTAGACAGCGGGCAGGTGCCGGTGTCGGCGGGCTGTCGGTGCCGGCGACGTGTTCCTGGTGCCGCGCTGCCCGGCCCACGGGGTGCTGCGGACCTCCCGGATCAGCCCGGTGCCGGCGCACTCGCGCACGGCCATGATCGCGTTCGCCGCCTGGCGTTTGTCGTCGAATGCTGTGGAAATGGCCAACACGGTCCCGTCGGCGACTATGAGACGGAACCGGACGTTGGATTCCCCGTCCGTGAAGATTTCGAATTGTCCAGCCATTGTCTTGTCCTTTCGGGCAGCGGTGGCTGCCGGGAGGGTAAGGCACTTCGGTGTGCTGTTGCCGGGTCTTCGACAAGCTGTTGCAGTGCTGGAACAGCCTTTCGCGAACGTCGGCCGCCCGGAAAGGGGCAAAGGTCCCTTGGTGTCTGGGCGAAGAGACTTAGCCTGCGGGACCAAACCCCGCATGACCCAAACCAGGGGCGGTGGCGGGCGCTACATTGGGAGCATGACTGACAAACACCCTGTGCAGTTTCCGGCCGATTCCGGCGAGCCCGTGCGGCTGAACGCGCGGGTGTCCGGTGTGGTGCAGGCCGTCGGGTTCCGGTACTGGACGGTCCGGAAGGCCGAGGAGCTTGGGCTCAGCGGCACGGTCCGGAACAACTACGACGGCTCCGTGGGCATTGTGGCCGAGGGGCCGCAGTCCGTGGTGCTGGAGCTGCGTCGCTGGCTGCGCTCGCCCGAGGCGCCCGGCCGGGTGGAGGACGTCGAAGAATCGCTCTCGGCGGCGACGGGAGAGTTCGGCGGATTCGACGTGGCGTACTAGGGCTCCAGATGTGCTGGGCTGCAGCTGCACTCCGCCGGCCCGAGCTCCCCTGACCCGGGAACGGTAACCCGAGCCCGGGGCGAAGGACCCTCGGCAGCGCGGCCTGAGGCGAGTACGGTGTGCCCATGCAGAAAATATCGATCGATGCCCTGGCCAGGCAGCAGGTCGCGGCTGCCCTCGCTGCAGGGAGCGGACGGGCCGCCGACACGGTGTTCGGCGGGCACGAGAAAGTTCTGCGCCAGACCGTCATGGCGTTCAGGGCCGGGACACAGCTGAGCGAGCACCAGAACCCCGGGGAGGCGACGGTGTTTGTGCTCCGCGGCTGTGTGCGCCTGCGGGCCGGCAACGAATCCTGGCAGGGCAAAACCGGCGATCTGCTGATTGTGCCGGAGGGGCTGCACAGCCTGGAAGCCGAGGAAGACTCTGCGATCTTGATGACGGTGGCCAAGATCAGGACCTGAACCGCCCGCCCAATCCGGGTGGCCCGCAGCCATTCGAGACGAAGGAGAGGCCGAAAGTGAATTCCAGGGATGCCAGAGAGATCAGACATCTGCGCCCTTGCATGAAAGGGAGCGCACGGCAGGGGCCGGGAAGATGACCGCCGTCGTGGTAACGCAGATCGGGGGCGCGACATGACCGTCATACCGTCCATCGAGGAGGTCCCGGAAACCCGGCGCTGGTGGGCGAGGGCGGCTTACGTCGCGGTCCTCCTCGCGGTGGCTGTCCCTTTGGTGGCTGCAGGTTTGGCAGGCACCATTGCGCTGGTCATGATCGATGCCGGCGCCGTGTTGGTGACTGTGGCTGCGATCTACTGGTTCCTCATCAGCCGCGGTTTCCTGCGCTGGTGTGCGTTGGCGCTCGCGGTACTGGCCCCGCTGGTGCTCGTGGTCCTACACATTCGGGCGGGCCTGCTGTGGGAGATGGTGCTCTCGGTTGGACTGGCGGCTGTTGCGGTGGTCTGTGCCCGCGCCGCCCTCCGGGAAAGGGGCGAGGGCAAGGCCATGGCTGAGTACCCCGCTCCCACCTGGCGGCATGCCTTCCTGGTGATGAATCCGCGTTCCGGCGGGGGCAAGGTGGTGAAGTTCGATCTCCAGCGCAAGGCCGAGGAACTCGGTGCGGAGGTGGCACTTCTTGAAGGTCCGGGACAGGTGGATGTCGATGCGCTGGCCCGGCAGGCGGTGGAGCGCGGGGCCGATCTGCTCGGCGTCGCCGGTGGGGACGGGACCCAGGCGCTGGTGGCCGGCATTGCGGCCGAGCACAACCTTCCGTTCCTGGTGATCAGCGCCGGCACCCGCAACCATTTCGCCCTGGACCTCGGGCTGGACCGGGAAGACCCGACGGGCTGCCTGGACGCCCTCCGGGACGGCGTGGAGCTTCACGTTGACCTCGGCAAGATCAACGGCCGCACCTTCGTCAACAACTCATCTTTCGGCGTGTACGCCGAGGTGGTGCAGAGCCCGGAGTACCGCGACGACAAGGCCGGTACCGTGCTGGAGATGCTTCCGGACCTGATCAGGGGCGCTAAGGGTGCGCGACTTCGAGCCCAGATGGACGGCTCAACCGTGGACGGCCCCCAGGCGGTGCTGGTCAGCAATGGTCCGTACGGCAGCAACGACCTGGCCGGCCTGGGCCGCCGAACCCGGCTGGACCGCGGCGTTCTCGGCGCGGTGGCGCTCTCCGCCGCCAGCACCCGCGAAGCGGTGGGCCTGCTGCGCCGTGCCACGAAGCGCGGCCTGATCCAAGTCGCGGCGGCGGAGGTGGTGGTCGACGCCGACGTGCCCGAGATCCCCGTCGGTGTGGACGGGGAGGCCCTGCTGATGAGCACGCCGGTGCGATGCAGCATCGAACCCCGCGCGCTGCGGGTACTGGTTCCGCGGAACCGTCCAGGCGTTCCGCCGGCCCAGCCCTCCCTGGACCTGGTCCGGCTCCGTGAGTTGGCATGGGGGCGGCACCCGACTGCGCCGTCCGCGCCGTCTGCGCCGGCGTCCGCGGGCGAGTGACAGAGCCTCCCCAGGCGAGTGACCGTGTTGGACAGCCCCGCGGACAGCAAGGTGTGGACGGACTACAACGCCGCCCAGTCGACGCGTTCCGTGCGCCAGTTGTGCCTTGACGCGATGGCCTTCGCCGGACCGGGCAACGGCCGCCGGGCCATTGATCTGGGCTGCGGCGCGGGCAAGGAAACCTTGGCGCTGCTCGACGGCGGCTGGCGGGTCCTCGCCGTCGATTCGCTCCCGGACACCCGGGACCTGCTGCTCGCAACCGTTCCCGCCGCGCTCGCCGAACAGTTGGAGATTGAGCTCAGCCCGTTCGAGGACCTTTCGCGGCTCCCGGAGGCGGGGCTCGTCCTGGCCAGCTATTCGCTGCCGTTCGTCCACCCGGCGAACTTCGGCCATGTCTGGCGGATGCTGCTGGGGGCGCTTCTGCCAGACGGCGTCATTGCTGTGAACCTGTTTGGGGACCGGGACTCCTGGGCCGTCATTCCCGAGTGGAACTTCCACACCGAGGCCGACGCCCGGGGGCTCTTTGCCGGACTGAAGATCCTGAAGTTTGAGGTGTTCGACGACGACGGTCAATCGTTCCGCGGGCCCAAGCACTGGCAAATATTCGATGTGATCGCCCGGAAGGCGTGAGCGGCCGGGCGTGAGCTGCCGGCGGGCGGACGTCACGGAAGGCAGACTTTGAGGCCCCGGCAAGATGGGGATCCGCGGATTCCGGGCAGATCTAGCCTGAACCGTGTGAGCCAGCCACTAGTTGTGTCTTGCCCATAACTGCAGCCACACGAGCAGGCGCGTTTCGGCGTCGTCGAGGTCTATGCCGAAGAGCGGCTCCACCCGGGACAAGCGGTAGCGGACCGTGTTGACGTGCACGTCCAGCGACTTGGCGGCGTCGATCGCGTTTCCGCCGCAGCTCAGGTAGGCGTAGATGGTTTCCTCGAAGGATTTCTTATGCTGTTCGTCGTACGCCGCGATACTGAGGGCATGCGCCCCGGGCAGCTGGCCGGCGGCCGTCAGCGACGAGACGACGTGGCGCAGCTGCAGACGCGAGCCGAGGGAGTCGTCGTCGGCCACGATGTCATCGGAATCGGCGGCTATGCGCCCTTCCGCGACGTTGCGTACAAGCTCGGACAGGACCAGTTCCGCGTTGACCCTGGACTCCTCCAAACGGTCGATCGTCGCTGAGCCGCCCAGCGCCGCCAGGACCGGGCGCGAGAGAAGCCGGCGCGCATTCTGCACAATTTTCAGAATCGCGGCGCGTTGGAATTGGCGTGACGATTCGGTGGTTTGCGGCAGGACGATGTAGACGATGTTGTCCGAGAGCCCGCAAACGGCCGAGGGCAGCCGGATGGCGCAGGCGGTCCGGATGGTATCGAAGAGCCGGAGGCGGGACTGCAGCGTTTCGGCTGCGATGGCATCGGACGGCCAGACGCCCAGGGCCGCAACACGGATCGACGGCGCCGAGATCCCAAGCCTGATGGCCGCCAGTTCGGCGCGTTTCGGATCGAACAGCAGCGGCTGGACCAGGTCTATCTGGCGCGTGAGGTTCGAGACGTAGGTGGTCCGTTTGTGCAGGATGTGGAGCGCGGCCACGTTGGCGGCTTCCCGCAGGATCCGGTTGGCGTCCTCGTTGTGGTGGTCCGCCCGTTCGAGGAGCCAGAGCGAGCCCAGAACTGAGTCGCCGGCCCGGATCGCGATGGCCGTGCGCCGGAGCAGGGGATCCTGCGTCACCACGTCCAGGGCGTCTGTGGCGGCATGGACGCGACGGTAGTCGTTATCCGTTTCCATGGAATGCGGTACCTGCAGACTCAGGATGGAACTCCTGCGCGTCTCGTCAATGGGTTGGTCCGGGAGGGTCGAATACGCCAGGATCGTCTGCTCGGGATCGGCGATCGCGATGGCACCGCCGGCTTGGGCCGCCACCGTGTTGGCGAGGTCGAACAGGTCGCCGGGCCGGATGTCCACCAGGGTCCGTCCCGATTGCCGGTGCGGGACGACTGCGGCATCCATGATCTCCGCGAGCTGGTTCCACGGCACCGAGTCGGAGGCCCGGAAAAGCGCCATCCCGTTGTCCCGGGCGGATGCCCGCAACACTTCGTCCGAGGTGCCGTTGGATTTGTAAACGATCGCCACGTAGCCGGCGTCGCTGAGCTCCCGCACTTTCGCGCCCAGACGTTTCCCGGAAAGGGACAAACCGATGGCCAGGGCCACGGCGCCCGGGAACTTGGTGGGCCGGGCCGTCGAGTCGTAGAGAACAGAGCCGGCGACGATCTGCCGGTCATCGGGCGGCATTTCCACCAGGCTGAGAATTTCAGAACCCGCCGAGCGGGCGACGTCGGCCAACGTGGGCAGGGCGTGCGTTTCCACAGCCGGCGTCGTCACGGGGACACCGCATCTGTTTGGCATTCGCTACTAATGACGGCCCCCTCAATTTGTCGATAACTCCATAGTGGTGCGGAGTTTCATTTCCTACGCTGAACCATAACGTAGGACAGCAAAACGGAAGGCCGTCATTGAAAATCAGCGAAGCCAAGCAGCTCATCCAGGTCAAAGCCCCGGTGATATCCCGCCGACGCCGGGTGCTGGCCAACGCTTTCAATGTCGAGGAATACCGGCAATCGGCGCGCAAGGTCCTGCCGGCAGGGATTTTCGACTACCTCGACGGCGGATCTGAAGACGAAGTGACGCTCCGCCGCAATCGAGCCGTCTTCGACGCGTGGGCCCTCATGCCCAGCTGGGGCCCGGTGTCCGGACCCGACACGACGACCACCCTGCTCGGAAAAGAAAGCGCGCTGCCGCTCACGTTGACCCCCACCGGGGCCACCCGGCTGTTCCACCCTGAGGGCGAGCTCGCCGTCGCGGCTGCCGCCGACCGGGCCCGCATCCCCTACGGGCTGGCCGGACTGAGCACCGTGGCCATGGAAACGATCGCAGAGCACCACCCGACCCTTGACCGCTGGTTCAATTTTGGGCTCACCTCCGACGCCCAGGCGCTGAAGGACAAACTTGCCCGTTGCGAGGCCGCCGGATTCACCACCCTGATTATCGGAGTCGATACACGAGCTCTGGGTTCGAGGGAGAGGGACCTCCACAACGGCTTCACCGCGCCCCCCGCTCTAACGCTTTCAACCATCGCGGACATCGCCCGCCGTCCCTCGTGGTGGATCAATTTCCTGAAGTCGGACGGAATCAGTTTTCCCAATCTGGATCCGCGCAGTGCCGCAGCCACCTCCGTGGTCACCCCGTCCATGTGGCAGCACATTCTTGGCCACTCGGATGCGACGAGCGGATGGAAGGAACTGGAAGCCTTGCGTCAGGCTTGGCACGGCAAGATCGTGCTCAAGGGCTGCGTCAACCCTGCCGACGTGGCAAAGGCCTCCCGTATTGGCCTGGACGCCGTCCAGCTGAGCAACCATGGCGGACGCCAACTCGACCACATGCTGAGCCCC
The DNA here is from genome assembly GCF_040676555.1 of Arthrobacter sp. LAR12-1-1.1. NCBI lineage: Bacteria > Bacillati > Actinomycetota > Actinomycetes > Micrococcales > Micrococcaceae > Arthrobacter > Arthrobacter sp. LAR12-1-1.1. Next base: position 166,362 of record NZ_JBEGIG010000045.1, read on the forward strand.
ATGGATGTCCTCCAGGAATCGCGGCAGCGGGTGGGCGACTCGATCGAGATCTACGTGGACTCCGGCATCCGCCGGGGCAGCGACATCCTCAAAGCGTTGGCGTTGGGTGCCGACGCCTGCTCGATCGGCCGGGCCTACCTGTACGGGTTGGTGGCGGCCGGATCGCCGGGCGTCGGGCGCATCATTGAGATCTTCGGGGACGAACTGCGGCGTACGATGACGTTGGTAGGCGTTTCCAGCATTTCCGAGTTGAAAGCACGAGGCGGGGAAATTCTGCGGGACATCCGTCGCTCTGGAGAAATCCTTGAAAATACAGCGTCGGGCAACACGATTTGATGAGTTCTGAACAAGCAGCCATGCAGTGCCCTCCCGCAGCGTTGCGGGAGCCTAGAGGATCCCTGAACAGCTAAGGAAACCATGCGCACCCGATACCTACTCCCCGTCCTCACCATAGCCACGGCGCTCTCGCTTTCCGGCTGCGTCAACAACAGCGAACCGGCCGCCACTGGCGGGGAGTCCGGAACCGCCGACGCCATCGACGTGAAAAAGAATGACTCGATTGCCGCGTCGCTTCCGGAGAAAATCAAGAGTGCCGGCGTGCTCAATGTCGGCATGGCTAACAACTACCCGCCCAACGAGTTCAAGGACGATAACGGTGCGCCGGCAGGCTGGTCAGTGGACCTTACCAACGCCTTGGGCCAGGTTATGGGATTGAAGGTCAATTTCGATATCGGCACCTTCGACAACATTCTTCCGGCGGTGAAGGCCGGAAAGGATGACATGGGCATGTCCTCCTTCACGGACACCCTGGAACGCGAAAAGCAGGTGGATTTCGTGAACTACTACTCCGCCGGCATCCAGTGGGCCTCGCCGAAGGGCAAGACCGTCGACCCCAATAACGCGTGCGGGCTCAAAGTCGCTGTCCAGGCAACCACCTATGAGGACACTCACGAAGTGCCCGCAAAATCGAAGGCCTGCACCGACGCCGGCAAACCGGCCATCACCATCTTCAAGTACGACGCGCAGGACCAGGCGACCAACGCCCTTGTGGTCGGACAGGTCGACGCCATGAGCGCCGATTCGCCCGTGACTCTCTATGCCATCTCCAAGACTAACGACAAGCTGCAGACCGCCGGCGACGCCTTCGAAGTGGCGCCGTACGGGATCCCCGTGGCCAAGGGCAGTGAATTTACGCCGGTCCTCCAGAAGGCCCTCCAGGCGCTGATCGACGATGGTACCTACAACAAGATCCTGTCCAAGTGGGGCGTGGAAGCCGGCGGAGTCAAGACGGCGGACCTCAACGTGGCAGCCAAAGGGTGATAGCACATGAGCGAGCCGGAATCCGACCGGATGATTGAGGCGGAACCGGGCAGGACGCCGCGGGCCGGCAGGGGACGGGACGCGGACAACGCGCCGCCGGAGGCGATCGTGGCGATCCCGCTGCGGCACCCGTGGCGGATTCTGATTGCCGTGGTGCTGCTGCTTGGGCTGGCGGTCTTTGTGTTGGACGCCGCGCAACGTGCAGACTACGGCTGGCCCGACGTCGGCAAGTACATCTTCGACCGCCGGATCAGCCAGGCTGCGTGGGTGACGTTGTGGCTGACCATCTACTCGATGATCGGCGCTATCGTCATCGGCCTGCTGCTGGCCATCATGCGCCTCTCGCCGAACCCGGTGCTGAAGAGCATCGCCTGGCTGTACATCTGGATTTTCCGGGGAACTCCAGTTTATGTGCAGCTCGTGTTCTGGGGCATCGTGTCCCTGATCTATCCGGTGTTTACGCTGGGTATTCCATTCACGACGCCGTGGGTCACCGTCCCGAACGAGATCTTCACAAACCTGTTTATCACCGCCGTGATCGGGCTGGCCCTGAATGAAGCCGCCTACATGTCTGAAATCGTGCGTGCAGGCCTGCTGTCAGTGGACGAGGGCCAGGAGGAAGCGTCGACGGCGCTGGCCATGTCCTGGGGGCAGACCATGCGGTACGTCGTGGTGCCGCAGGCCATGAAGATCATCATTCCGCCTACCGGCAACGAAGTGATTTCGATGCTCAAGACCACCTCCCTGGTGGCCGCGATTCCGTTGAGCGTTGACCTTTACGGCGTGTCCCGCGGTATTTCCGCGGTGACGTTCACTCCTGTGCCGCTGCTGATTGTGGCTTCCCTTTGGTACCTGCTCTTCACCTCCGTCCTGATGGTGGGACAGCACTTCATTGAAAAGCGGTTCTCCCGGGGAACCGGGCGGGTCAAGACGGGCAAGGAACCGGCGGCACCGGAGGCACCACCCACTGCGGGGCCCGGCGCCCCGGGTGCACCGCTCGGCACAGACTTTGGAGGAAAAGGATGACGGACGTGCCAATGGTGCTTGCGGAGAAGGTTTCCAAGAATTTCGGCACCAACAGGGTCTTGCGCGGGATCAGCCTGGAGGTCGACCCCGGGGAGGTTCTTTGCATTGTGGGGCCCAGCGGTTCGGGTAAGTCGACGTTCCTGCGGTGTATCAACCACCTGGAACGCGTTGATGGCGGCCGGCTTTCGGTCGACGGACAGCTCGTCGGCTACCGTCAAAAAGGCGAAAAGCTCTACGAACTCAAGCTCAAGGAAGCGGCTTTCCAACGCCAGGAAATCGGGATGGTCTTCCAACGATTCAACCTGTTTCCGCACCTGACCGCGGTGGAGAACATCACCCTTGCTCCCATGCGGGTGAAAGGTCTTTCTAAGACCAAAGCCACTGCCCGGGCCAAGGAACTCCTAGAGCGTGTGGGGCTGGGAGATAAGGGTGATGCCTATCCGGCCCACCTTTCGGGCGGCCAGCAGCAGCGGGTGGCCATTGCCCGTGCCCTGGCAATGGATCCCAAGCTGATGCTCTTCGACGAGCCCACAAGCGCCCTGGACCCGGAGCTGGTGGGGGAAGTGCTGGACGTCATGAAGGAACTGGCCAAGAGCGGCATGACCATGATCGTGGTGACGCACGAGATGGGGTTCGCCCGCGAAGTGGCGGACACTTTGGTGTTCATGGATGAAGGAGTGGTGGTGGAGGCCGGAGCTCCCCGCCAGATCCTGAGCGATCCGCAGCACGACCGGACCAAGGCATTCCTGTCCAAGGTGCTCTGACGCCGGCGACCGCCGGCGAGTGACAGCGTGAACCCGGCGTGAGCCGAAAGCTATACTTCGAAGAATCCGAAGTTGGCGCTGCCGCGGCCGGTGCATTCCTGGGAAATGGGGCGATCATGACGTGGTACCGATCATCCAAGGGCCCTGTCCCATCCGCCCGGCAGGCTGCATGGTGACGCGACGGACGTTCTTTTCCGTAGCGGGTGGGGCCGTCGCGGCTTCCGTCGGAGGCATCGTGGTGAAGAACCAGTTGGATGGGCTGTCGCGGCAATCGCGTCTGGACTCGTTGGCCGGACGAGTCGGTGCCGCGCACGGACCTGGGATGGCCACGGCGGAGAAATTCCTCGAGCTCGTCCGCTGCGGCACCCGTACTCTCCATGTGTCGGGGCAGGGATCTGACGGCAACCCCGGAACGGATCGGGCCCCGTTCCGGGAGATCAACACCGCCGTGCACCATGCCAGCCCCGGTGACCTGATCCTGGTTGGCTCCGGCGTATATGGTTACACGGAAGTATCTGGGTTCCATGGCTCGCCAGACGCCTGGCTAGGCATCATGGCCCGCGATGATCAGGCGCACGCTGTCATCTCCGTCCCTCCGCCTACGGACAACTTCCTCAACATCACCGGCTCTTCCTATGTTGGGCTTTATGGCTTCGAGGTCGCTGGTGACCAAAACAATGCGAATACCAACTGCTCTGGGATCTCCGTTCACGGGGGAAGCCACCATGTTGTCCTGTGGAACAACCACGTTCACGACTTTCCCGGGGGCGGAATCAATTGCTTCGACGCCGGCGGCTCCCACGATCTGGTCGATATCAGCTACAACAAGATTCACGGAACGTCACGGCACAGTCCGGAGAACACGTCCGGGATCAGCATCTACGCCGCCCAGGACCTCACCCAAGGGGAGCTGCTGCCTGGCGGACACGGCTATCGCGTGGTCGGAAACTACATTTTTGACGTTGAATGCCTGGTCGAATTCCGGCGTGGTGGCTTTGACTATGTCACCGACGGCAACGGTATTTCCCTGGACCTGATCGAAAAAACGTATGGATACCGGAAACCGATCCTCGTCGAAAACAACATCATCAGTGGCTGCGGCGGGAGGGCTGTGCACGCGTTCGGAACCGTCAACACGGAGGTCGTGAGGAACACGGCCGTCGGAAACATGCGCACCAGGAGCCCTGCCATTTCAGGAGGTGCCGAGATGAATGGAACGGTGGACGGTTCCGTCCGGTTCGTGGGCAACGTTATCTGCCCGTTGAACACGCCCTCCAGCACTGACGCGGTGTCCACCTATGAGGACAATGTGGTCCTGGGCGGCACCCAATCGGTGCCGCCCGGGAATACCGACTTGCGGAGCTGGGGGCTGAGCTACTTCGCCGGCCCCCTCACCCCGGCGGAGCTCATCGACGGCACCGACCCGACAGCGTTCAGGGCCGCGGACTCCTGAGAGCTGCTGCCGCCACCTCGGAGTAGTCCGCGGTTGGCGTCAGTCTTCTCGGTGCGCTCCCAAACCAATCCGGTGTCGCGGAGGAACATGGAGAAGCCGATGGCGAGGGGAATGGACCACCACAGCCAGAACACCATCAGGAACAGGGGGTTCACCCGCAGCAGGTATCGCAGGCGGTCCCGCTTCTCCGGCAGGACGGGCCCGGTCATCTTCCAGGCCCGGAATTGTCCGTAGCTGATTACCAAGACCGCCAAAACAATGTTCGTCAGGGACAGAACCATCAATGGCCCGTCGATGAAGGGATTTGCCGACGTGAACGCGCCGACGATTGCCCAAACTCCGATCACCAAGCCAATGGGGTTCAGCGCCAGCGAAAGGCAGGGGACGAAGTTCAGCCGGGCCCGGATCCGCTTGCTGAGGGGCATGCCCATCTGGACCAGCGGTCCTCCGAGGGACTGGAAGAACCCGGCCATCCACCGTTTCCTCTGAGTGATGCCTTGCCGGAACGTGGCCGGGACTTCCTCGACCAGCGGGGATTCGACAACGCCCAGGCGGTAGCCGTTCGTCCACATCCGCATCCCAATCTCGGGGTCCTCGATGGTCAGCCACGGATGGAAGCCACCCACTTCCAGCAGATCTGCAACCCGGAAGAACAGCCCCTTGCCGAGCACGTAGTAGGGATGGTGTCCATCGGCCGTCATGTGCTTGTACAGCGTTGAATCCCAGGCGATGTGATCCATGGCGAAGAACGCTGAAGCCCAGGAACTCGTCAGGTTGCCGGTGATATTCGTGAACTGGATGACGTCGTAGTCTTTGATTCCTTGCGCCGCGGTCTCGAAGTAGTCAACGGGAACGATGCTGTCGGCGTCGATGTAGGACAGCAGTGCGTCCGGGTGGTTCCCGGCAACGTTGTACATGGCCCAAATCAGCTGCCTGGTTTTCTTGGGTGGTAGGGCGGTTTCCCCGGTCCGCTTGCCGGCATGCCACCAGTAGGCCTTGGGGTTGTTGTCCCAGGAGGAGAAGACCGCCCGCCAACTGTGGTCGCTGGTCGGCGGGACGGCCTGGATCTCCAGGAAAGGGAATTCCTTTTGAAGCCGCCGCAGCGACGCAACGGTGGCGACGTCGTCGTGATTGGGAATGGCAACCACTCTCAACAGATTCCGCGGATACGGCGCGCGGGACATCCCGGTGAAGGTGGTCCGCATCGTCTCTTCGAGCTCGTTCAGCACGGGGTAGAACATGATGATGGGCGGTTTTGACCCCGTGCCGCCGGCCTTGCGGCGCGGCGGAATCAGGTTGACCTTCTGGGCAAGGAACCAGAGCGTGACCAGCAGGCTGAACAGGAACAGAACCTGCACGACGGCGAAAATCGTGAGCATCACCCCGTGCATCAGACGCTCAATCCGCGACGTCGCAGTTCAGCGACTGCTTCATCCTGCTTGTCGACGGCCGTCTGGTCCCGCACCCAGTCGACGAGTTCCTTCACGCCCTGGGTGCGGAAACGGTACAGGGGCTCAAATTCCAGCAGTTCCCTGGCCGCCGACGGATCGGCCCAGCAGTGCCGGATGTCGCCGGAACGGAACTGTCCGGTCAGCTCGGGTTTTATGTCGACTCCCAGAGCCTCGGCCAGAAGCTCCGCCACTTCCAGGATGCTGATCGGATCACCGATACCGATATTGATGGCCTTGCCGCTGGCACGTGGGGCGGTCAACGCCGCGACGGTTGCCCGGGCGACGTCGGCCACATGGATGAAATCCCTCATCTGCAGGCCGTCTTCATTTACCAGCGGCCGTTGCCCGTTGAGGAGGCGGCCACTGAAGATGGCGGCTACGCCGGTGTAGGGGTTCGAGAGCGCCTGCCTGGGGCCGTAGGCGTTGAAATACCGTACGGCCGTGACATCGATGCCGTACGCCGGGCCGACCGCCAGGCACAGCAACTCCTGGTCCATCTTGGAAATTGCGTAGACCGACGTCGGAAACAGGGGCTTGGTTTCGGCGGTCGGGACGGGCGTCAGTTCACGGTTGCAGCCGGTGCACCTGAGCTCCCAGTCGTGGGCGCGCAACTGCTCTTCGGTCCGCAACCGCGGGGCCTGCAGACCATGTTCGCTGCACATGTACGATCCCTCGCCGTAGATAGACATCGAGGAAGCGACAACAATTTTCGAAACCTGATGGGGTTCGTTGGCCAGGACGTCCAGCAGGACAGCTGTACCGCCGGTATTTGCCTGCACATAGCGCGAAATTTCGTACATGGACTGCCCGACGCCGACTTCCGCCGCCAGATGCACGATCTGATCCACGCCTTGAAGTGCCTCGATGAGGCGCGGGCGGTCAAACATATCCGCCTGAATGAACCGGACGTTCGCCGGAACGAACTGCGGCCCCTTGTCTCCGTGCACTTGCTTGACGAGTTTGTCGAACACGACCACGTCGTGTCCCTGCGAGACGAGCAGTTCCACAACGTGCGAGCCGATGAAACCGGCTCCGCCTGTTACGAGTATTCGCATGATGATTCTCCTTGTTCGGTGAAGTGGGGATTGTCGTGGGGGCGTCCGGTGCGCGTCAGCGGGACGGCCGGCCCATGGCCCGGACTGTCCATCCGGCCGAACGCCAATGGTCGATGTCCAGGGTGTTTCTGGCGTCGAGGATGCGGGGTGAGGTGACCAGGCCCAAGAGGTGGGTTGGGTCCAGCTGCCGGTACTGGGACCACTCAGTGAGGTGGACCGTGAGTTCGGCTCCTTCGAAGGCTTTGTCAGCTTCGTGGGTGTAGTTCAGCGTCGGATAGACGGCACGGGCGTTGTCCACCGCTTCCGGGTCGTGAACGCGGACGTGGGCCCCTTGGGCTTGCAGGGCTTTGGCGACCTTCAGCGCCTGGGAATCACGGACGTCGTCGCTGTTGGGTTTGAAGGCGGCACCCAGTACCGCGACGCGCCTGTTCATGAGCGATCCGCCGAGCATGTCCCGGGCCAGATCGACGGCGCTCGCCGGACGGCTGACGTTGATCCGGTCTACGTTCTTGAGGAAATCGAGGCTCTCGCCCACGCCCAACTCCTCTGCGCGGGCCATGAAGGCACGGATGTCCTTGGGCAGGCAGCCGCCGCCGAAGCCGACTCCCGGGGCGAGGAACCGGCTGCCGATCCGGGAATCGTGACCCAAGGCCGCCGCCAGGGGCATGATGTCAGCGCCAGCGGCCTCACAGATGTCTGCAATGGCGTTGATGAAGGAGATCTTGGTTGCGAGGAAGGCGTTGGCCGAGACCTTGACCAGTTCAGCAGTGGCCAGATCCGTGCTGATGAAGGGCGTCCCCGCCGCCAGCACGGGTGCGTACACTTCGCGAAGGATTGATTCGTCGTCGGCGGAGGTCACGCCGATGACCAGCCGATCCGGGTGCAAGGTGTCTTCGACGGCGAACCCCTCCCGGAGGAACTCCGGGTTCCAGGCAACGTTTACCTGAGTCCCTGAGGGCGCCAACCGAGCGGCCATCTCGGACAATCTGGCTGCCGTTCCCACCGGCACCGTGGACTTTCCGACGAGCAGACACGGCTTTTTCAGATGGGGAGCAAGCCCTTGCACGACGGCGTCGACGAACCTCATGTCTGCGGCTGTGGAGTTGGGGGACTGCGGGGTTCCGACGCAGATGAAGTGAACGTCGCCAAAGCCGGCGGCCTCCTCCAGGGACGTCGAAAACTTCAGTCTTCCCGCGGCGATGTTCTCCCGCAGCAAGTCCTGCAGACCCGGTTCAAAGAAGGGCGTGAGGCCGCGGGAGAGTTGGTCGATCTTGGCGGCGTCAACGTCCACGCCCATCACATCGTGACCGAACGAAGCCATTCCGGCGGCGTGTACCGCACCCAGGTATCCCGTTCCAATGACGGTAATGCGCATAGTGAAGCTCCTTGTGGCAGGGGGTACTCAGCTTGTGAATAGAAAGGGGAGGCCCGCGAACGGCTAGCTCAGGCTGTTTTGGCCAGCGCCTCGGAATGGATGACGGATGTGGATCGGGCGCCTTCAAACTGGGCGCCGGCCACTGTCTCGGCGGCGGCACGCACCTCGAGCGGCTGCGATTGGAAGAAAGAGACCGTGCGGCGCAAGCCGACGCTGGTGGGCACCTGCGGCGTCCAGCCAAGCCGTGTTCCCGCGCGGCTGATGTCCGGCTGACGGCGGGTGGGATCGTCAACGGGCAGCCGGTGAAATTCGATGAAAGACTTGGATCCGGTAATCTCCAGGATCATTTCCGCCAGTTCCAGAACAGTATGTTCCGCGGGATTTCCAAGATTAATGGGGCCGGGTTCGTCGCTCTGGAGCATGGCCACGATTCCGCGGACCAGGTCATCCACGTAGCAGAAACTGCGCGTTTGGGTGCCGTCTCCGTAGATAGTCAACGGTGCACCGTTGAGCGCCTGTGTGATGAAGCTGGACACCACCCGGCCGTCGCCGGGGCGCATGCGCGGTCCGAAGGTGTTGAAGATCCGAACAATGCCAACGTTTACGCCGCAGCTGCGCGCATATGCCATGGAGATGGCCTCAGCGAAGCGTTTTGCTTCGTCGTATACGCTGCGCGGGCCGATGGAGTTGACGTTCCCCCAGTATTCTTCCGTTTGCGGGTGCACGGCCGGATCGCCGTACACTTCGGAAGTTGACGCCAGCACAAAGCGCGCGTCTTTTTTCAGGGCCAGCCGCAAGGCATGTTCCGTTCCACGGCTTCCCACTGCGAGTGTCTCCAGCGGTAGCCGGTGGTAATCGGGCGGTGAGGCCGGGCTGGCCAGGTGGGCGACGGCGTCCACGGGACCGTCAATGTCTATTCCCGTGCTGACGTCCGCATTGATAAAGGTGAACAGGGGATTGTCCTGGAACTGGTCGACGTTACTGAGTCTTCCGGTCGAAAGATCATCGACGCAAACAACCGTGGTTCCAGATTTCAGTAGCGCTTCACACAAATGGGACCCTAGGAAACCGGCACCCCCAGTGACGATAACTCGCATGTTAGTTCCTTACCGCAAACGGTTCGAATTGGTGAGCTTCATTTGATATCGGCAGGAGTTTCCCTGGACGCGGTTGAACTATTTCTTGTGCCGCGTGGAGTGAAACCCTTATGACAACGAAGCTGAACGTCATCGAGAAATGAGACCGATCATCCCCAATGCACCGCGGGGCCCGTTATTCCCCGCGATATTTTCCAATAACCTGACAACTGCGAGCCTATGAACGGGATCACTCCCCAACACGAGTAGGCAGTACCCAAATTCAGGTAAGGCAATACGAGGAACTACGTGGGCACACCTGCACCGAGTACTCACATGTCCGCGGAGGCAGTACTTGGAGCAGGTAACTAGGTTCTGTATTTCGCGTACTTTCGACGGCCCGCAACCGCCGGCCTGACGTCCTTGGAGGGACCTCACGGCGCCCATCGCCGTCCCGCCACCAGCGTCCTGCAGTTGGCGGCTATGGTCCGCCGTAGGACAGACTGTTGCCGTGAGCAACTCTCCCCGGGCGGGCCTCGCCGTCGCCGGACTCAGTCTCGGCACGTCGCTGAACCCGCTGAATTCCTCGATGATCGCCGTCGCCCTCGTGGTGCTGCGCGAGGACTTCGGGCTCGACGTCGCCACGGTCACCTGGGTGATCACCGCGTTCTACCTCACCTCCGCGGCTGGCCAGCCGCTCATGGGCCGGCTCGCGGACCGCTTCGGCCCGCGGCGGCTGTTCCTGCTGGGCATGGCCCTGGTGGCCGTGACCTGCGCGCTCGCTCCCTTTGCCCCGAACTTCGCGCTGCTGTGCGTGGCGCGGGCCTTCATGGCCCTCGGCACTGCGACCGCCTACCCGAGCGCCGTCGTCATGGTCGCGGCGCTGGCCCGGGAGGCGAACGTGAAGTCCACGCGGCCGCTGGGCCGGATCCAGATGGCGAATACCTCGGCGGCTGCCGTCGGGCCCGTGGTGGGCGGCCTGCTGGTGTCCCTGGTGGGGTGGCAGGCGCTGTTCCTGGTCAACGTTCCGCTCTCGCTGCTGGCAATCCTCGTGGTCCGGCGCTTTGCCCCGGCGGACGGTGCCCGGGAGCGCGGCCGGGTGTCGGAACTGGTGCGGGATTCGGACCTGCCCGGCATCGGGGCCTTCATCGGGGCCCTGGTGCTGGTGATGATGGCGCTGCTGAATGTCCTGCCCGCCTACCGGTGGTGGCTGCTTGGCGGAGGGCTTGTCCTCGCGGCGCTGTTCGCGTGGCGGGAGCTGCGGTTCAGCCCACCCTTCCTGGACCTGCGGCTGCTGGGCCGCAACCGGCCGCTGCTGCTGGTCTACCTGGGCTTCGCGCTGTTCAACGGCGTCTACTACTTCGCCTTCTTCGGCCTGCCCCAGCTGCTGCAGACCGCCGGCGGATACGATCCCGGCGTCGTGGGCATCCTCATGCTGCCGCTCGCCGCGATTTCCGTGGTCGGGACGCCGTTCGCGGTCCGCGCGATCGACAGGTTCGGCGTGCGGCGGGTGCTGATCGCCGGCGTCGTGCTTCTCCTCGTCGCGTCGGCGGCAATGTGGCTGCTGACGGTGTCCCTCGCCGTCCCGCTGGTGCTCGCGCTGACCGCATTGCTGGGTGTGCCGTATTGCGTGGTCGCCATTTCCTCAAGCCAGGGCATGTACGTGTCCACCCGACCGGAGGAGCGCGGGGTGGCCGCGGGGATCTTCCAGACCTGCCGCTACTTGGGCGCGATCACGGCGACCGTGCTGATCGGCATCTTCTACGGCAGCGGGGTGACCCAGGCGAACTGGGGGCTCATGGTGTTCGTGATGCTGGGGCTGGGTGCGGTGGTGTTCATGGTGTCGCTGGCGTGGCGGGAGCGGCGGGCCTAGGCGTCGGGCGGCAGCCGGCGGCGGAGCTGGCCGCGGATGCGCGAGCCGTTGATGTGCCATGGCCGGAGTGGGAAACTTGGGCTGCGTCTCATCCACTTTTAAGGAGTCGGAAATGGCTGACGGGACTGGATTGATCAAACGGTTTTACACAGAGGTGATTGGGGACGGAAACCTGTCCCTCATCGATGAACTGGTGAGTGATGACTTTGTCGATCACGATCCCATGCCAGGACAATCGCCCGCCAAGGACGGGGTCGCGTTCTTCGTCAATACGATGCGGGCGGCATTCCCTGATCTCAGGGCCAAGACCACCGAGCCCGTGCTGGTCGATGGCAATCTGGAGGCGCAATACGTGGTCCTGACCGGAACGCATCAGGGAGAACTGATGGGCGTCGCGGCCAGCGGTCGCAGCGTCGAATTCAGCGGCGTTGACATCATCCGCATTGAAGACGGCAAAGTCGTCGAGCACTGGGGAGCCACGGACACCATGACCCTCATGCAGCAGATCGGCGCCGTACCGGAGTAAGGCAGCACCTCATTAAGCGGCAGCTAGGGGCCTTTCCGCGCGGAAGGGCCCCTAGCCGTCATGGTGTTTGTCGTGTCGCTGCTGGGCCGGGACTGGCGGGACTCAGCGCATCTTGACACCCTCGAAACCCCGGAATATCTTCTGCCTTAACGAGGCGTTTCGCCCAATCTCCACTGGAATCTCCACAGCAACTCTCGGCGCTCCGCGCGGGCGGTTTCTGCCTGCCGAGGCGCCAGAAAAGGAGAGCCTCCTGGGGAATGGTCTGGGGGGATCTGGATTCGGTCTCTCGCCTACAAGGAGTCGGAAATGTCTGAAGGTGTTGGATTGATTGAGCGGTTTTACAAGGACGTCATTGAGAGCGGAAACCTCGCCCTCATTGATGAGCTGGCTGCGGACAGCTATGTGGATCACGAAGAGGGCCTCCCCGGGCAGCCGCCCGGCAAGGACGGCGTCAAGTACTTCGTGAACACAATGCGGACGGCTTTCCCGGACATCAAGGTTAAGGAGATCGAGCCCAAGGTGGCTGCCGGAAACCTGGAGGCGTGCCATGTGATTCTCACGGGAACGCATCGTGGCGAACTGGCCGGCATCCCGGCAACGGGCAAGAGCGTCGAATTCGATTGCACGGACATCATCCGTGTCGAGGAAGGCAAGGTTGCCGAGCACTGGGGCACCACGGACAACCTGAGCCTCATGCGGCAGATTGGCGCCGTGGCCGTTGCCTGAACAGGGCCTACGCACGCAGGGCCGACGCGCGCTCGCGGCCGGAAAGACCGCCGGCGGGCACAGAAAACAGGGCTGCCCACGTTTCATGGAAACGAGGACAGCCCTCCGTCCGCGGAGTTGGTCTGCGGAGAATTAATCGCGCAGCCCCCACGGCGTTGTTCGGCGGCAGCCAGCCGTCGTCGTTTAGCTCGCGGTCGAGTATGCCTTGGGGAGCTTCAGGCCGCGCTCTTCCATGACGGTGCGCAGGCGGGTGGGGTAGTCGGTGATGATGCCGTCCACGCCGAGGTCCATCAGCCGTGTCATGTCCGCCGTGGTGTTGACGGTCCAGGGGATGACGGGAAGGCCAAGCTCGTGGGCCTCGGCGATCATTCCGGGGGTGACGGAGCGGAAGGTGGGGGAGACGACGTCGTACCCCTGGGCTGCCGCTGCCTTGGCGAGCGAGCCGCCATAGGTGTCGATGTCGATGCCGCCGAGGTTGGGGCTGGCGCCGGGCTGGCCGACCTCGAGCCAGGCGTCGCCGCTGGACAAGGCGACGAGCGGCAACTGCGGGGCGATCTTCTTGGTCAGGTTCAGCGAGGACCAGTCGAACGACTGCACGGTGCTGCGCTCGGCCATGCCGGCGGTGTAGATCTCCGTGACCACGGCCTTGGTCAGGGCCACCATGCCCTCGCCGCCGGACCGGCCGTCCTCCACCTTGGTCTCGATGTTGAAGCGGACCTTCTCGGCGTCGGCGTCGTGGACCAGCTGGAAGACGTCTTTGAGCTCTGCGATCCGGTTGCCCTCGACCACGTCCTGCTCCGGGTACCCCTTTAGCTCGGTGAACCCGCAGTCCAGGGTCTTGATCTGCGCGAGCGACAGCTCTGCCACGCGGTCGCCGACATACGGGAAAGCCGCGTCGCCGGGAGCCGCCGGCGCGGTGTCGCGGCACTTGTCCGCCTGGATGGTGTCGTCATGCCAGACGATGACCCTGCCGTCGGAGGTCAGGTGGGTGTCCAGTTCCAGCGTGGTCACGCCGAGTTTCAGCGAGTTGGCGAATGCGGCCAGGGATTCCTCGGTCCACTCGCCGCGGCCCCCGCGGTGGGACTGCAGGTCAAAGGAGCCGTTGCTCTCGTTGGTCTTGATGCCGGCTGTTGCCTCTGCGGCAGCCGTTCCGGCAGAGTTCGACGACGGCGAGCCGGCTTCGGGGTTGGAAGCGGCGACGGCGGGGCCCGCTAGCGAGGCGATGAGCGCGGCGGTGGCCGCTGCAATCAGGGGTGTGCGCATGGTGATGGTTTCCTCCTGGGTGACGGTTACCGGCGTTGTGCCGGCGACCCGACCACCGTAGGGAGGCGAGATGGACTGGGGTGTGCGGGGAGCTGGACCGCGGGTGAACACACAATGATGCGGGAGATGCGTGGGTGGGGCCGCACCATGGTGTTGCCAAACAGACCCGAGAAGATCACAGTGAAGTACGTCACATCGAGGCCGGGAGGCCGGCCGCGGCTCTCAGGGCCGTGTATCCGCGGTGGAGGTCAACCATGAGCACCACGTCCGACAAAGTCTTCGATGCCACTCCCGAGGGTGACGAACCCACGCTCAAGCGGGTCCTTGGACCCAAGCTCCTGCTCCTGTTCATCGTCGGTGACATCCTCGGCGCCGGCGTCTACGCCGTCACCGGAACCATGGCCGGCACGGTGGGGGGCATCGTCTGGCTGCCGTTCCTGCTCGCTTTCGTCGTCGCGACCCTGACCGCATTCTCCTACCTGGAGCTGGTCACCCAATACCCCCAGGCAGCCGGCGCGGCGCTCTACACTCACAAGGCGTTCGGGATCCACTTCGTCACTTTCCTGGTCGCGTTCGCCGTCGTCTGCTCCGGCATCACCAGCGCCTCCACGTCTGCGAACGTCCTTGCCCAGAACTTCTTTGGAGGCCTGGCGATCAACGGCTGGATGGACATGCCCGGTCGGGAGGTGATCACCGCGGTTGCGTTGGGCTTTATGCTGCTGCTGGCGGCCATCAACCTGCGCGGCGTGGGGGAGAGCGTGAAGTTCAACGTTGTGCTCACCCTGGTCGAGGTGATCGCCCTGTGCATCGTGATCGGGGTCGGCTTCTATGTGATGGCCCAGGGAACAGGGAATCCCGCAGAGATCACCGTCTTCACCGACCACCAGGACAAGGGCCTGTTCCTGGCAGTCACGGCGGCCACGTCCATCGCGTTCTTTGCGATGGTCGGCTTTGAGGACTCCGTGAACATGGTCGAGGAAACTCAGAACCCCGAGCGGATCTTCCCGCGGACCATGCTGACCGGTCTCGGCATCGCCGTGATCCTCTACATGCTGGTGGCAGTGTCCGTGGTCAGCGTGCTCACGCCCACCGAACTCGAAGGGATCAGGGAGGCCGAAGGCGCCGCGCTCCTTGAGGTGGTGCACAAGGGGTCACCGGACTTCCCCATCGACAAGGTGTTCCCGTTCCTCGCGGTCTTCGCCGTGGCCAACACCGCCTTGATCAACATGCTGATGGCCAGCCGTCTGATCTACGGCATGGCCCGCCAGGACGTCCTGCCGCGGCCGCTGGGACGGGTGCTCCCCGGACGCCGCACGCCATGGGCCGGGATCCTGTTTTCCACCGTCCTTGCGCTAGGGCTGATCTGGTACGTCACCAGCGACCCGGAGAGCAACGTCGTGGCGAACCTCTCCGGCACTACCGCGTTCCTGCTGCTGTGCGTGTTCACCCTGGTGAACGTGGCCTGCGTTGTCCTCCGCGGCAAGAGGGACCCCAACCGCGAGGTCTTCTTCACCTCGCCGGGGCCGATGCCCATCGTCGCGGCCCTGCTGTGCGGCTTCCTCGCCGGACCATGGGTGGGTCGGCCCGTTATCCAGTACCAGATCGCCGGGGGACTGATGGCGATCGGCGTGGTGCTGTGGTTCATCACCTGGCTGATCAACAGGAGGACCAACACCAGGGCGGGCGAGCCGGTTGGCGTGCAGAACATCGGCAAGGACGGTCAGGTCCCGCCGCCGCCACCCGGCCACTGACCACGTGGCGGACTGCGTGGCGGCCTGCGTGCGAGCCAGGTGCGGCATCCATTTCTAGGCGAGGGCGTCCGTAACCAAGCGCAGCTTCTCAAACGACTCCGTCCAGCCGCCGCGGTGCAGTTCAAGGCGTTCGTCCGTCAGGAACGGTCCCTGCGAGAGCACCAGCCGCGTGCCTTTGCCAGTACTCCCGAGCGAGAGATCGACGACGGTTTCCCGGTCGTCTGGCGTCGGTTCCTCCCAGTGGAATGTGTACACCAGATGCCAAGGCGGGTCGATTTCCAGGAACTCGCCGGAGAGGTGGAAGGGTTCCCCGTCCGGTGGCGTCATGCGGAATCGGTAGCGGCCGCCTGGCGTGAGGTTCAGTTCGGCTGCAGGGATGGTGAATCCGTGCGGGCCCCACCACTTCACCAGTTCGGCCGATTCCGTCAGCATCCTGAAGACTTCCTCCGGGGGAGCAGCGAGCGTGCACTCCAGATTCAGGACCAGCGCGCCAGATTCCGCGTTCCCGGTTGCCTCATTCCCCGATGACTCGTTCATTGTTCAACTCTGGCATCCTGCGGACGGTGGCGGAAGCGGATTGGGCTGGCAGCGGGCTGTCACGTCGGGAGCGTACGCAGAACAAATGTTCATCGATTGACTTTCGATAGTTAATGACCGAAACTCGATGCATGCAATTTACTCGCTTGGCAGTCATCGCCCTTCGGATCGTCCTGGTTGTGGCGTTCCTCCTGTTGGTCCTGTTCCAAGTCATGTCCCTCCCCGGGCAGTTCGCCCACATGGCGCAGGAGAATCCAGAGCGCGCCTCCCTGCAATGGCCGCTCACCATCTTCTCGATCCTGGAAGTTGCTTGCGTCCAGGTGATGATCGTGAGCACCTGGAAGTTGCTGACCATGGTCAAGCTCGGCAGCATCTTCAGTAACGAGGCACTGCGGCGGGTGGACGCGATCGTCTGGGCCATCGCCGCCGGATGGACCATGCTGGCGGCACTGTCCGCCTCCGTGGTCCTTAACGCGGATGATCCGGGCCTGCCGCTCCTGCTGTTCCTGCTGCTGGTGGCCGGCGCCGCCCTGGGCCTTGTGGTGGTGGTGCTGCGCGCGCTGCTCCGGCAGGCCACGGACCTGCGCAGCGACATGGAAGCGGTGATCTGATGCCCATCGTGGTGCGCATCGACGTCGAACTGGCCAAACAAAAGATGAGCGTGGGGGAGTTCGCCGAGCGCGTGGGACTCACCCCGGCGAACGTGGCGGTGCTGAAAAACGGCCGGGCAAAGGCTGTCCGCTTCAGCACCCTGGAAGCAATGTGCCGGGTTCTCAAGTGCCAGCCGGGTGACCTGCTGGAGTTCGTCGAGGAATGATCGGGTGACCTGTGACGGCGGACGTCCTTACAGGGGGCCAGTGAAACCGACCTCTGCCCGGCAGGCTCGTGGAACTGCGTCGCTTCCGGGTAGTCAAAGGCACTGGGAAGGTCTTGTGCGCCAGGAAAACCATGGTCCTAAATGCTCCTAGTCGTCACCCTCACACATGCGTAGAATCCACAATGTCCCTACTCGGATTCACCCGCGCTGGGCGTTGCGGGGACACGATGCCCAGGACGAGAAAGCGGTCAGTCAAACACCGATGGGCCTGATCGCAGAAATCAGGAGCACGTGATGAAAACACTTCGAAACGTCGCAGCGGGCGCAGCATTAACGGCCGCTCTCGCCGGCGGCGGCATGTATCTCGCAATGGCCGCTCCGGACGGCGCGGCGACCTCCACCACGCCGTCCGCTTCCCAGCACAAGGGCAGCCATCAAGCCAACGGCATCACCGAGCAGCTGCTAACAGGTGACACTGCCGCACGTGTGGAAGCGGCAGTGACGGACGCCAACCCCGGGGCGACCGTGGTCCGCGTCGAAACCGATGCGGAGGGGGCTGCCTACGAGGCCCATATCCGGAAGGCCGACGGGACATCAGCGACAGTGAAATTGGACGCCTCGTTCAACGTCACGGGCACCGAAACGGGCAAGCAACGCTAAGAACAGCGTGAACGCCCCGCTGACCGCGGAAGGGCGGGGCTGGCAGCCCAGTTGAGAGATCGGGACCCATCGTAAAGATGGGTCCCGGCGGTGTTATGTCGTTCCGTGCTGGGGTGGGTGCGGACGCCAGTAAGCTGCACGGCATTGATCGGATCGGGATCCTGAGTAGCATTGCAGGCACTTTCAAGCTGAGGAGCGTCATGGACAGGTCCGATGATACGAACGCGCCGGCCACCGGCGTACGGGGCAGGGCGTACAAACTTGCAGCCGACGAGGGGACCGCCCTGTGGTTCACGAATGCATTGGTCTTGGTCAAGGCAGGCGGCCCGGAGACGAAGCAGCGGCTGACCATTACGGAGATTCTGCATCCGGCTGGCTACGCGCCACCGATGCACCGGCATCTGGTTGAGGATGAATCCTTCTACGTTATTTCGGGCACGGCTCTGTTTGAGAGCGACGGGCAGCGCTTCACCGTGCAAAAGGGCGATTTCGTCTTTCTTCCCCAAGGCTCCACCCACACATTTCTTGCCGGACCGGAAGAGGCCTTCCGCAGCCTCGTGATCACCGTGCCGGCCGGCTTTGAAACCTTCGCCGCCGAGGCAGGAGCGCCGGCAGCGCGCAGGGGACTGCCGGAACCTGAACCCGTCGACGGCCAGGCACTAACCGCGATCGCTGCACGCCACAACATCGAGATCATCGGGCCTCCGCTCACTACCTGACAATGGCGAGATTGTCCCCGACCTTGAATTCGACAGCGACTTGCTGACAACTGCGTTATGCCGCCAGCCGGCTCGGGACCTCCGCTGCGTGCTGCGGAGCCCGGGTGGCGGCCAGCCGCTTCGCGAGGTACTTGGCGTCCAGGCACACGCCGGGGAGGGTTTCCGATGCTGCCGCGAAGATGAGATCTTTCCCCAGCAGGTACAGGCCCGGCAGGGCATCTACGATCCCGCGGTGCTGCTGCTCCCGCCAGTTCGCGGGCAGCGCCGGGATGTCCAGCCACGGGTAGGCCTCAACGAAGCCGGTGCACCAGATGACGTTTGCCACCGGAAGGCGCTGACCGTCGTCGAGCATTACTGCGCCGTCCTGGACTCCGGTGACCCGCGGCACCAGGTGGACGCCGGCGGCGCCGAGGTCCGCGAGCTTGGTGCGGATCAGCGGCGAAGCCATGCCAGCAATCTTAGGCAGCACCTTGCGCCCGACCGGCGTGTTGGTGTTCAGCACGTGCATCCCGGCGAAGCGGACCACAGGGATGAAGAAGCGGGCCGCGGTCCGGCCGTGCCGGAACGGGATCTCGGCACTCGGCTTGCCGGCCAGCCAGGTTTCATGCGTGCGGCTGGTCTCCAGGGCGATCTCCGCTCCGGAGTTGCCCACCCCCACCACCAGGACGGGTCCGGGCTTGAGCTGGGCCGGGTTCTTGTAGCTGCGGGAGTGGAGCTGCACGACGCCGGACGGCAGGTCCGCCGCAAAGCCCGGCGTCTTGGGCAGCTGGCAGGCGCCGGTGGCGAGGACGACGTTCGCCGCCGTCCAGCGCTGCGCGCCGGCCATGACGTGGAACCGCTGCCCGTCGTGGCTCAGCCGGGTGACGGCCGTGTTGGGCCGGACCGGCAGGTGGAACCGGGCGGCGTAGTCCTCCAGATAGTCCGCCTGCTCGTCCTTGGTGGGGAAGGCGAGGCGGTCGCCGGGGAAGGGCCGGCCGGGCAGACCGTTGTACTTGGCGGGGGTGAACAGGCGCAGCGAGTCCCAGCGGCTCCGCCACGCGTCGCCAACCCGTGTGCCGGCGTCGAGAATGACAAAGTTCCGGTGCTGCTGCGCCAGGTAATAGCCCAGCGCCAGGCCGGACTGTCCGGCACCGATGATGACGGTGTCGACGGCGGGAGTGCCGACTATGCCAGTGCCGACGGCGCCGCGGGTGTCAGTTGCTGGGGTGGTGTTCATGGTGGTGCCTCCTTGGTGCTGCATGTGCAGTGGGGTGGTTATGAACGTTGTGACTGCTGTGGCGCCGGGTGGCCGGCGGGTCCGGACCGGAAGCTCAGGTACCAGATGAGCAGCAGCGCGGAGGCGACGACGTAGAAGGAGTGCAATAGCCAGATCGGCCCCGGAGGGAGGCTGAAGACGTACACGGAGTGCACTGCGTTGGCGACGTTGCTCAGCGCGAGGTAGCCGAGGCTGTAGGAGTCAAGATCCCTCGTGCGTAGTGCCTTGAGCAGCATGGGCAAGTAGCTCACCGCGAAGAGGCCGGTGGAAACCATTCCTGCGAGCACTGAAACGTTCATGCCATTAACGCTATTTTTCGCCGCATCGCGGCGAATCGGGCGAATCACCCATTTCCCGGGGAGAAATCCGGCGGGCGGGGAATGGGTAGTTTTATGCAGGGCGGGAGGTCAGGGCGAGTCCGTGCTGGTAGGCGTAGGCCGTGACCGCGGCTCGGGAGGTCAGGCCCAACTTGGTGAAGATATTGCTCAGGTGCCGGGCCACCGTTTTTTCGCTGATGAACAGCTCGGAAGCAATGTTTCGGTTGCTCAGACCGGTGGAGACGAGCTGGACCACCTCGGTTTCGCGTGCGGTGAGCGGCCCGGCGGCGGCGGCGTGATGAACGTCGTTCCCGGTGGTTGGCGCCGGGGCTGTCCGGGCGTCCGGCGCGACGGGCACCGATTGCTCAAGCTCCGAGAGCGCCGGCGCGGCGCGCAGCTCGGAAAATACTGCCCGGGCCGCCTCAAGTTCCAGCCGGGCGGATTCCTCATCGCCGAGCGCGGCGCACAGCCTGGCCAGGAGGGCGCGGCAGCGGGCCGCTTCGAACGGTGCGTCGAGGCTGAGCCAGCGGGACCACGCGCGGCGAAGCGGGACCAGGGCAGCCTGAAGGTCGCCTTCGTGGAACAGGACAGAGGCCTCGGACTGCTCGGCGAGGGCGTGCAGCAGGGGCATGTCGATCGAGGCGCAGAGCGAAGCCAGTTCCTCCGCGGCAGCCCGTGCTGCCCGTGCGTCGCGTGCTGCCAGTTCGATTTCCACCCGGGCGGCGAGCATCTGGCGCCGGTACGTGGGGTCGGCGCCGTCCATAGCCTGCCGGAGCAGGGACTGGGCCTGGTCCGGCTTGCCCTGGGCCAGACGCAGGAGCGCCAGCCCGGGCTGCGGGGGGAAACCGGTCTCCTGAGCGTGCAGGTAGGAGGCCTCGGCGGCGTCGAAGTCGCCCCGGAGCCGTTGGATTTCGCCCTGTTCGTAGAAGCCGCCGTAGGTGGCCAGCAGGTCGCCGCGGAAGGCGAGGTCCTGCGCCATCTGGGCCGCGTCGATCGCCTCGGTCCAGGCGCCGTGCAGCCGGTACAGCTCGGCCCGGTGCATCTGGCATTGGCCGCTGAAGGCCACCAGGTTCTGCTGCGCGTCGCACCACCGGTCCAGCGCCCGTGTCCACTCGTGGGCACGGCGCAGGTCGAAGGCCAGAAGGCAGGTTCCGATCACTGCGCAGTAGATGATCCCGGCCGGGACCGGCGAGATCTCCCCCACGGTGACGGCGACCATGGCTTCGTCGAGCAGGGCCAGGCCGTCCTCGAGCCGGCCCAGCATGATCCTTGCCTGCCCGAGACCCAGCAAACCGAGGGCCGCCGCGTCAGCGTCGCCACGTTCCCGTCCGAGGTCAGCGGCCCGGGTGAAGGCCTCCGCGGCGGCGGCGCCGTCGCCTCGGTAGAGGGCGCCCAGCCCGGCAGGGACGAACAGCATGCCCTCGAAGGGGCAGGGCTCGGGCAGGTCCTCGACGATCCGGTGGGCACGGGCGAGCCAGCCGGCGCTGCGGGCCGCCTCGCCCAGCAGCATGAGGTTCAACCCGGACCAGGCGGCGCAGCGGGCGGCGGCGTCGTAGTCGCCTTCGGCGAGGTACTTCAGGTGCGCCCGGGCCAGGATGTCCACTCCCTCGGAGCCCCGGCCGGTGAGGATGACGGAGGTGGCCAGCTGTTCCAGATCGCTGGGCGGCAGTTCGGCGTCGTGGTCGGCAGCGGTGTACTGCCCTACGGCGTCCGGCCAGCGCCGTTCGGCATAGGCCTCCCGGCCGTGTGCGAGTGTAGACATCGCGCCTCCACGTTCCCGGTGGCGGGTCTGAGCCGGTGGGCGCTGCCCGGCCCGGCACTCGCGGAACCGGTGGTGGGCGGCGCGGCCCGTCATCTGCTTTTCAGGCTACCGCCGGGGTTAAGGGGCGGCAAGGTGCGGGGACCCGTCGGGTGATGCAGTTGCCCTCGGGCTCCAAGCCCGGTGAGGTCATCGCGGCCATGGGCCCGGTGGCGAATTCTCAGGGCATACTGCTGGCCGTGATCCTGGAGCCATAAATCCGCCGCGCTTCCATAGAGGATCGGGAGGACAATTGTGCGTAGTGAACCAGGTCCAGGCGTTCAGCCAGGGCCTTCAACGGGAGAGCTGACATGGATGATTTCGTCGCTTACCTTGATACTTCGGAGGTCCGCTCCGGCAAACTTGAGGAACTCAAGACAGCCATGGCAGAACTCGCCGCGTTCGTTGAACAGAATGAGCCTCGGATCATCTCCTACAGCGTCTGTTTCTCAGAGGACGGCTCCACCATGAGTGTCCTCCATTTCCATCCTGATCTGGCCTCGTTGGAGTTCCACATGAAAGTGGCGGGGCCTAAGTTCCCGCCAGTTGCGCCGCTTATCAAGATGAAGTCGATCGAAATCTTCGGCCGCCCAAGCGAGGACCTCGTGGCGCAACTTCGAGAGAAGGCACAGCTCCTCGGCACCGGATCCGTCATTGTCCGTGACGTTCACGCCGGCTTCGCCCGTTTTACCCGCGGCCAGCTTTCTTTGCCGTATGCCGGTTCCTGACCGGACATTTCAGGAATCTCATTTCCAAGGTTCTCTCGGTGCACTCCACACCCAAAAATCGTCCAGGGCGGGCCCCAAAGTCTTTGCCTCATCTTATGGGCGGCACTGCTTCGAAACCGCGATGGACATCACGGAACAGGCTAACGTCGATGCCCTTTCACTGATGATCAATTCGACGGGCAGCGTGCTCCCGCATCTCCAAGGAGCAGCCACACTGTTCGCGGGAACCGGCCACAGGTTAGCAAGTGCAAGTGCCGGCATCAGCGAGACGCCACTCCGGGCTGAGCGCGAGGACCTCGTTGGGGGCCGGCATATGACCTTTCAACCGGATGCCGTGCACCCTGTTTCAGCAGACCCAAATCGGTCCATAATGTCCACATAACTTCGGGAACCCCTCACGCTGGTGATAGGTGGCGCGGCGTTGAAGAGTCCCAAGTGGCTGCCCCGGCTCGGCGCAAGGGGCGGTCACGGGCTCCGGACAAGGATTCCGGGGACCGAAACCGGGGGGAGCATCGCCATCACTGCGGTCATCGACGCACTGAAGGGAATCATCATGCTCAAGGATTCAAACATCATCGCTGTCCTCCCCGCGAAGGACATCAACAGGGCGAAGGAGTACTACCGGGACAAGCTGGGAATGGAACCCTCCGAATCCATGGAGGAAGGCAGCGTCATGTACAGCTGCGGCCAAGGAACGCGCTTCCTCGTTTACCAGACAGACAATGCCGGGTCAGCCAAGAACACCCAGATGGGCTGGGAAACGGACAATCTCGAACGCGAGATGGAGGAACTGCGAGGCCGCGGCGTCGTCTTTGAAGATTACGATTTTCCCGGCCTGAAGACGGAGAACGGCATTGCCACCGCTGACTGGGGGAAGGCAGCCTGGTTCCTGGACAGCGAGGGCAACATCATCAACATCTCCCAGCGCGCGTAGGCCGGATGCCCCGATGCGCTATCACCTACGGTCGTTCTGATAGCTGAGACCAGCTGTTTAGCAGCTACAAGTGATAGCGCAACGGGTGTTCCCCGTGGAAACGTGGGCGGTCACGAACAGAATGGCCTCAGTCGCGCAGCACCCAGACCGCGTTGTTCGGCTGCAGCCAGCCGTCTTCGGCCAGCGGAGCGACGGTGAGCCTGCTCCTGGGCCTTGGTCCCCCTGAAAACTCCGCTCCGCTGTGGGCAACTGCTCCAACCGCTGCTTACAGACGAGGGGAAGCCTCAGGCCAGAGGCCGCCGCATGCGATAAGTTCAGGTGGAACCGCACGCGGCCCCGTCCAGGGGGCATCAGGACATGGAGAACAATGACGACAGCATGGATGGTCCGGCAGGGCAGAGGTGGCCTGTTCGCCGAAGACATGATCGAGGCCGGATACATGGGAGTCGACTTTGTCGGCGACTATGACCTCACCCCGCATCTGGGCGAAGGGCCGGACTCTTTCCGCTCCGCCGCGGTCCAGGTGTTCCTGGGGCAGGAACCGGACAAGGGCAAGGTCGCGGCCGGTCTCGCCGCCGGCAATCTGTGGTGGGCCTGCGAAGGGATCGTCGAAGGCAACCTCGTGCTGGCACCCAAACCTGACCGCACCTACCAGTACGGCGTCGTGACCGGCGGGTACGAATACCACCCGGGCACGGATCTGCCACACCGGCGCCGGGTCGACTGGAAGGGCTCGTTCAGCAAGGACGACATGAGCCCCGCCTTGGCATCATCTGCCAGGTCGATCATGACGGTGTTCCAGCTGGCCGCCCACACCGTAGAGCTGGCGGCGCTCACTCAGCTCACCGATGCCGCCCAGCCTATAGCCCAGGCGATCTCCTCCCAGGTCGAGGACCAGCTCGCGTTCCAGATGGAGAAGCAGCTCGAAGACTTCCTGGTCCACAACTGGCGCAGCACAACGCTCGGCCAGGACTATGACATCTACGAAGAGGACGGCCAACTCAAAGGCCAGCAGTACCTCACCGACACCGGGCCCATGGACATCCTCGCGATCAGCAAGGACCGGACCCGGCTGCTCGTGATTGAACTCAAGCGCGGTCGCGCCAGTGACGCCGTCGTCGGCCAGATCCAGCGCTACATGGGCTACGTCCAGGAAGCATTGCTCGAACCTGGGCAGTCCGTTGAAGGCGTCATCATCGCGCAGGAAGATGATCTGCGGATCCGCCGTGCACTGTCCATCGCCCGGAACATCCGGTTCATGAAGTACCGGGTGGAGTTCCACCTGGAGGCGTAGCCCGGCAGGCGTAAAGGGGGCCGGCGACGGCTGGAGTGGGCGCACAAACAGGTGAGCGCCCTCGCCGCCGGCCCCGGTATCCAAACCACGTTTCAATCCGAAACCCCCAGCACCGGGGATGCCGCCGGTACGCTCCACATTAGGACGAAGACCGTGCACGGCATACGAGTGGCCGGTACTCGCTTCCGGGCACTTTTCTGAACTGTCCTCGCGTGCTTACACTCTTCTCTTGCCCGATTCGAGATGAGGACCACCATGGCCGCCGCAGACTACTTCGTCCACCGCCACCACGACACCGAAATCCCCGAAGACCACCTCGACATCTGGCGTGCAATTCCGACCGGTGGTTTTGACGATCAGCCGAGCGTCCAGATCAATCAGGCCGACGGCGTGACGGCCTCGGTCAGCTACCGGACGGATGATGCCCGGGCTCTGGCCCGCGCCATCCTGGAGGCGGCAGGAGTCGATCCACGGGAAGCCTTCACCGGGGACCTGCCTGAACTGTACGCCGGCTGCTAACGTCGTCGACCGCCGGTCGGACGCACCTTGGTTATGGAACGAACCCGTTGCCCCAGGACGCCGCGCCGTGGGTTCGATCCGGAGCTGGCGGTGCAGACGTGTCCTCGAAGACACGCCGCTCTGTCTCCGCAAAGCTGTCGGTGCCCAGGAGGACCATGGACTCATGACCGCTCCAACAGTGGAGGCGGCGATCCATGAACTGATGGATCTCGCCTGGAATGTTGTCTATCACCTGCTCGAGGAGCAGGGCCTGCTCGGCGACGGATTGTTGGTCGATGAGTACACAGGGATCCACTCCTGGCTGGACGGACCGACCCGGTACACCGTGGTCCACTCCCGGACGGTGGCGGTCCTGTTCGTCGAGACACGGCCCGTGGACGCCATCGCCTTCCGTCACGATCTCCTGGGCGCAGCCGACGTTGCAGGCTTCTTCAAACTTCCGGGCAGCTGCTGACGGTCCGGTCGGTCCTCCTCATTACTCCTGAGAGAGCCAAGCCGATACCGTGGCGTTGAACCACTCCGGGCGTTGAAGGGGGATTCCGTGGCCACACCCATCCACAACCTCCAAGTCGCTTCCAGGTAGGGCGGCATGGATCGCAGCGGCAGAGTCACGCATCAGCCTCCGTTCACGCTGACCCACCATCACGAGGGCTTCCCCAGGGAAGCGGGACCAATTCTCAGGCAATGCGAAGCGCAGGTTCTCCCCGACGGCGGCCGTCAAGGTCGCCTTCGTTATGCCTGCACTGGTGTCGATGTACTGCTCCATCAGCTCTGGGGGTATGAACAGCTGCCGGGCCTGCAGGCGGGCAAACCATCTCCTCCGGGCAAGTGGCGCGCTCAAACCGAGAATGCCCAGGGTGAGGCCACCGTACGCCATCGGCTTCGCTTGGGCACTGACGACCATAACTCGGCTCACCAGAGGCGTATGTTGAGCCGCCAGACCGATGGATAGCTGGGCCCCGAGCGAGAAGCCGATCACTGCTACTGGCGAACCAACCCGTTGCAACACCAAGTCGGCCAGGGCATTTACGGTCGCGGAATGCGAGATGTACTCCTCGCTGGAGCTCTCTCCGTGCCCCGGGAGGTCGGGGACGATCACACGGTGCCGGTCTTCCAGGCTACGGCTCAGGGATTGCCACATCCAACCGGCGACGCCACCACCGTGCAGGAGCAAGACAGGAGGTGCGCTCTCTGGTCCGTACTGGTTCGTGTGCACCGGCTTATGCTTTCACGTTCCCAGCGCCTGCTACGTCTCTGAGAATACGAATTGGCCACCACTCCAGTAACACTGTGCGCCCTAATCGACTTCCTCAGAACCTGACCGTCCTAACCCAGATTCAGGCCGCCGGACCTTTAGTCCTTCAGCACCCAGGCAGCGTTGTTCGGTTGCAGCCAGCCGTCCTCCGCCAGGGGCGCGGCGCTGAGCAGCACGGTGCCGGCCGGGAGTTTGACCGGTTCGGTTCCCATCGCGACGGCGACGAGGAAGTGCGCGTTGCGTTCGCAGATGAGGAGGTTTCCGGCCTCGACACGCCAGCTGCCGCCGTCGTCCGCGGTGAAGACTTCGTTTTTCCACAACTGCCGGCGCAGCTCCAGCGCCGTCTTGGTGATGTTCAGGGAGGAGCCCGGAACCTGTTCCTGTTGCTCGATGGCATGGGTTCCCCAGCCAGCCGGGATCGAGAGCCACGGATCCGCGGCGGGTTCAGCGAGCGAGAAGCCATGGCTCATCGCCGCATCCGCGGTCCAGGGCAGCGGCACGCGGGCGCCGTCGCGGCAGACGCCGCCGCGGGCCCACATCGGATCCGCCCGTGCCTCCACCGGGACGTCGACCTCGGGCAGCCCGAGCTCCTGGCCCTGGTAGAGGTACGCCGCGCCGGGCAACCCGAGCAGAGCCACGAGGGCCGCGCGGGCCCGGACGCTGCCGAGCTCGCCGCCGCCGAACCGGGTGGAGCGGACAATGTCGTGGTTTCCAGCGCCCACGTCGGGGCGGCACCGTGCAACTGCCGGGCGGCCTCGAGCTCGGTCCCAACGGTTGCCCACGCGTATGCGTCCCAGCCGAGCTTCACGAACGCGAACGCGAAGGCCTGCTGCATCTCGTCGGCGCGGGTGTAGCGGGCGGCGCGGGCCGGTTCCAGGTTGACCTCGCCCACCAGCAGCCGGTGCGGCTCATACTTCTCGGCCAGGGTGCGCCAGCGGCGGTAGACCTCGTGCACGTCCTCCTGGTCCGAGACCTGCGGGTTGGACCGCAGCCCGTCCACCACCCCGCCCGTGGAGGGCGAGTCCGGCAGCCCGTCGGCCTTGAACAGGGCGGCCGCTACACGCATCGAGCTCGGCGCGACCTGCGGCGTACTCAAGGAGTGATCCCAGGACGCGGCTCTGTCAGTGCTCCGCCCTGGTCTGCGGGCGCAAGCTTCATCAACCACCTGTTGCGTCGTGACGAGAGACAATGAGAACCCTCATGTCTGTCATAGTTGAGCTTGCGTCGTGTCGTGAAACATGACAAACCACCCGTGTCTGCCATAGTTGGGCCATGACAACACCAGAGCTCCCTGGGGTGGGCTCACAGCAGACCGCGCCCCACCAGCCACAGCAATCATCTCTCGCGCAGCAGGATCATGGGGCGCCAACTCAGACGCCGCCCCAGCCGCCGAAGGCGAAAAAGCCGTTGAACGTCCTCGGGCTCATCGCTCTCATCACAGCAGCGCTCGGGTTCATTTTCGCGTGTATTCCCGGCGCTCTCATCGTTGGCTGGATACTGCTGCCGATCGCATTCGTTCTGGCTCTCGTTTCTCTGTTCCTCAAGGACAAGCCCAAGTGGATGGGCATCACCGCCCTGATCGTGTCCATCGTGGGGACGATCGTCGGGTTTGCCGTGTTCTTCTCCGTCCTTGCGACGTCGGTCGACAACGCTATCGGCAGCGGGGACACCAAAGTCGTCGAACCGTCCAACGCAGCAGGTGGCACTAGTGGAGCGGCAGAGGCAAAGCCTGCCGCCAATGCCGGAACCCGCGAGAACCCACACCCGATCGGCTCGGTTATCGAGTCTGACGACTGGCGCCTCGTGATCAATTCGGTCTCCCTCGCCGCCACGGATTCCGTTGTCGCTGCCAGCCCCATCAATAAGCCGCCGACTGCCGGGTCGGAGTACATTATCGTGAACTACTCCACTACCTACATCGGCGATGACGCTAACGGGCAAATGCCTGCCTTCGTGTCAATTGAGTACGTCACAGCGGACGGCAAGACTATCAATGGCCTCGACAAGCTCGTCGTCGCACCGAAGCCTATCGACACCACGAGCACGCTTTACAAGAACGCCACCGCAACGGGCAACAAGGCCATTGAAGTTCCGACCGCCACGGCCGCCCAAGGCGTCCTTGCGGTCAGGCCCGGCATGCTCGCCGACAAGACTTTCGTAGCCGTTAAGTAACACTCACAGGAAAAACGCAAAGCCCCCGGCAAAGCAGCCGGGGGCTTTGCCGTGCCGCGCCGGGAGCCATGACCGCCCTGTTTGCGATCACCAACCCCGAAGAGCCCATGGGACGCTGACCTGCCGCCCGAGGCAAAGTCCTGGGTGATGGAGTTGAACACCAGAGCCAAGACAGTCCAGAGCGTGCCTCTAAGTCCATGCATCTCGCGGGCGGCGCGGAGGCGATGGCCTCAGTCGCGCAGCACCCACGCCGCGTTGTTCGGCTGCAGCCAGCCGTCCTCGGCCAGGGGTGCGGCGCTGAGCAGCACGGTGCCGGCCGGGAGTTTGACCGGTTCAGTGCCCATCGCGACGGCGACGAGGAAGTGCTCGTTGCGTTCGCAGATGAGGAGGTCTCCGGCCTCGACCCGCCAGCTGCCGCCGTCGTCCGCGGTGAACACCTCGGTCTTCCACAACTGCCGGCGCAACTCAATGGCGGTCCTGGCGAGGTTCAGGGCGGACTGCCGGTCCGGCTGCTGTAGCTCGATGGCGTGGCTGCCCCAACCTGTGGGGAGCGGGAGCCATGGTTCGCCCGCGGTGCCGGCAAGCGTGAACCCGTAATTCTGCGCCGCGTCCTCCGTCCAGGGCAGCGGCACGCGGGCGCCGTCGCGGCACACGCCGCCGCGGGCCCACATCGGATCCACCCGGGCCTCCACTGGGATGTCGACCTCGGGCAGCCCGAGCTCTTGGCCCTGGTAGAGGTACGCGGCACCGGGCAGACCGAGCAAAGCCACGAGCGCGGCGCGGGCACGGACGCTGCCCAGCTCGCCGCCGCCGAACCGGCTGACCGAGCGGACGATGTCGTGGTTTTCCAGCGCCCACGTGGGGGCTGCGCCATGGAGCTGCCGGGCGGCTTCGAGCTCGTTGCCGACGGCGGCCCACGCCTCCGCATCCCAGCCGAGCTTCACGAACGCGAAGGCGAAGGCCTGCTGCATCTCGTCGGGCCGGGTGTAGCGGGCGGCGCGGGCGGGTTCCAGATTGACCTCGCCCACCAAGAGGCGGTGCGGCTCATACTTCTCCGCCAGTGTGCGCCAGCGGCGGTAGACCTCGTGGACGTCCTCCTGGTCCGAGACCTGCGGGTTGGACCGCAGCCCGTCCACCACGCCGCCCGTGGAGGGCGAGTCCGGCAGGCCGTCGGCCTTGAACAGCGCGTGCGCGACGTCGATGCGCAGCCCGTCCACGCCCTTGTCGAACCAGAAGCGCAGCACACCGTCGAAGTAATCGCCGACGGCGGGGTTGCGCCAGTTCCAGTCCGGCTGCCCGGCCGAGAAGAGGTGCAGGTACCAGTCCGTGTCCGTCGCCGAACCGGGGTTGGCGCGGCTCCAGGCGCGGCCGCCGAAGACGCTCTGCCAGTTGTTCGGCGGGACGTCGCCGCCAGCAGTCCAGACATCGGGGGAGTCAGCAGCGCCGGCACCCGCGCCGCCGCTGCCGTCGGGCATGCCCACTGGACCGGGCACAAAGTGGAACATGTCCCGCTCCGGCGAGCCCGGGCCGGCCGCAAGGGCCGCCTGGAACAGCGGGTGCTCGGAGGAGCAGTGGTTGGGGACGACGTCGAGCAGGACCCGAAGGCCCAGCCCGTGCGCCTTGGAAAGGAGCGACTCGAACTGTCCCATGGTGCCGAACAGCGGGTCCACGCCGCAGTAGTCGGTGACGTCGTAGCCCTGGTCCACCTGCGGGGAAGGCTGGAACGGGGTCATCCAGATGCCGTCGACCCCGAGGGCGGCGATGTACGGCAGCCGGGCGATGAGCCCGGCGAGGTCGCCCACGCCGTCGCCGTCGCCGTCGGCGAAGGAGCGCGGATAGACCTCGTAGATGACGGCGGACTGCCACCAGTCCGGGGCAGATGCGAGGGCAGTCTCCTCGACAGGGCCCACCGGCGAGACAGGGCTCATTTGCTCGCGCCCGCGGTGAGGCCTTCGACGATTCGCCGCTGGAAGATCAGCACCATAATGACCAACGGTACGGTGACGATCACGCCGGCAGCCATCTGCTCGCCGAAGGGCGCCTGGAATTCGGTGGCGCCGGTGAACTTGGAAATCGCCACCGTGGCGGTCTGGATCTTGGGGTCGTTGATCATGGACAGCGCGATGATGAACTCGTTCCAGCTGTGGATGAAGGTCAGGATCGCGGTGGTGAAGACGCCCGGCGCGGCGAGCGGCAGCAGGACCCGGCGGAACGCCTGCCACTTGGTGCAGCCGTCAATCATCGCGGCTTCCTCGAGGTCGAACGGCAGGGCCTTCATGAACGTGGTGAGGTTCCAGACCGCCAGCGGGATCGCGAAGGACAGGCTCGGCACGATCATCGCCTGGTACGTGTTGATCCAGCCGAGGTCCGTGAAGAGGCGCAGCAGCGGCACCACCACGGAGATGCCGGGGAACATCGACGTCGCGATGATCACGCCCAGGATCACCGACTTGAAGCGGAAGTTCAGCCGGGAGATCGCGTAGGCCGCGAAGACGCCGAGGAGCAGGGCGAACACCGTGGTGGTGCCGGCGACGATCAGGGAGTTCAGCAGGGCCTGGCCGAACATGGTGGAGCCGTCGAAGACCTTGGCGTAGTTCTCCAGCGAGAACGGGGCCGGCAGCAGGGTGTTGTCGAAAATGTCGGCGGTGCGGCGGAGGCTAGAGACCAGCATCCAGTAGAACGGCGCCAGGCAGTAGGCGAAGATCAGCGCCAGGCCCAGGTACACCGAGTAGGAGCGCCAGGTGCGCTGCGCTTTCGGCTTGCCTGTGTTCGATTTGCCAGAGCGGCCGACGGCGGTGCTTGTGTCGGGCGCGACGGCGCCGGAGGATGCGGCGGCGTTGCGGAGGTCGGAGATGGTCATCGGGTGGCCTCGGCCTTCTTCTGTTCAGCGATTGCCTGGTCAGTGTTCGCCTGCGTGCGGGTTGCCTTGGTGCGGTTCCTCTTTGAGATCAGCTTCAGTTCCTTGGCGCCCGTGACGTCGGCGCCGAGCACCTTGACGAACACGATCGCGACGACGGCGACGTACAGGAAGAGCATGATCGCGAACGCGGAGGCCGTGCCGTAGCGGAGCTGGTTGGATTCATCCCACGCGAGCATCGAGAGGGTTTCCACGGATTCCTTGCCGGGGCCGATCAGCACGAAGGGCAGATCGAACATGCGCAGCGCGTCGAGCATGCGGAACAGCACGGCCACCAGGAGGGTGGGCTTGACCAGCGGGAGGGTGATGGAGCCGAGCTGGCGCCACCAGCCGGCGCCGTCGATTTTGGCGGCCTCGTAGACTTCGCCGGGGATGACCTGCATGCCGGCGAGGACCAGCAGGCCGATGAACGGGGCGGTCTTCCAGACTTCGGCGATGATGATGGCCGCGCGGGAGGCGTTGCCCTCGGCGGTCCAGAGGATTTCGCTGCCGAGCAGGGTGTTGGCGATGCCGTCGGACTGGAAGATCCAGCGCCACAGCAGGCCGGAGACGGCGGTGGGCACGGCCCAGGGGACCAGGACGCTGGCGCGGAGGAAGGACCGGCCGCGGAAGGCGCGGTTCATGGCCAGGGCCAGGCAGAGGCCTAGGACGGTCTCGAGGACCACGGTGGTGACGGTGAAGAAGGTGGTGTTGCCGAGCGCGTTGAGGAAGCGCCGCCCGGTTTCGCCCACGAAGAGGTCGGTGTAGTTGGCCAGGCCCACGAAGGCGTCCACCTCGGACACGAAGCCGTCCGCGTCCAGGCCGGATTCGGCGCGGAACAGGGACTGGTGTACCGCGCTGAGCAGCGGGTACACGATCACCAGGGCCAGGACCAGGATGGTGGGGGATAGCAGCAGCGCTGCCATGCGGCCTTCGCCGGGAGTGCGGGTGCCGCGGTGGCCGCGTTTGCGCGGGCTGGCTGGGCTGGCTGTTTGCGGCGTGCCGGGCTGCGCGCCGGCGGGCGGGGCGGTCGTCGTCGTCATACTGGGAACCTCACTGGGGTTGCAGCTGCCGGGCCGGCCGGGTGAACCGGCCGGCCCGGCTGTTGCTTGAATAGTTCGGAATTACTTGGCGGAGAGCTCGGTGAGCTTGGCCTGCATGTCGTTCAGGGCCGTGTCCGTGTCCTTCTTGCCGGTGATGGCCGCGTACGCCTCTTCCTGGATCGCCTTGGTGGTGGCGCCGTACTGGACCACTTTGGGGCGTGGCTGGGCGTTGTTCAGAGAGGTCAGCAGGGTGGGGAAGAACGGGCGCTTGGCGACGACGGCGGGGTCCGCGTAGAGGGAGGCGTACGCCGGGGCGCGGGAGGACAGGGCCAGGCGCTTCTTGGCCTGCTCTTCGCTGGTGAAGAACTTGATGAACTCCAGGGCGGTGGCCTTGTTGGCGGTGAAGGGCGAGATGGCGAGGCTGCGGCCGCCGAGGGTGGAGACGCCGGGGCCGTCGGTGCCCGGGATGGAGGTGATGCCGAACTTGCCGGCCACCTTGCTGGAGCCGTCCGTGGCGCTCAGGGAGGCGTGCAGGAAGGGCCAGTTGCGCAGGAAGACCAGCTTGCCGTCCTGGAACGCGCGGCGGCCCTGCTCCTCGAGGTAGGTGATGGCGTCGGAGGGGAAGAGCCCGTCCTTGAAGCCGTCCACCAGCAGGTTCAGGCCCTTCTTGGCCTCGGCGGTGTTGACTGTGGGCTTGCCCTCGGCGTCCACCACCGTGCCGCCGGCGGAGGCCACGGCCTCGGAGAAGTTCACGGTGAGGGCCTCGTTCTTGTCGAACTGGCCGGCGTAGCAGGACATGCCCGCGGCTTCCGGGAGCGTCAGGATGGCCTTGCAGGCGGTCTTCATCTCGTCCCAGGTCTTGGGCGGGGCGGCGATGCCGGCGGCCTTGAGCAGGTCTGAGCGGAAGTAGAACAGCGCGCCGTCGGTGTAATACGGGGCGCCCACCAGGGAGTCCCGGTACGTCGCGGCGTTGACCGTGGCGGGGATCATCTTGTCCGTGGGGACGGCGTCCGCGGGCAGCGGCATGATCCACTTGTTGGCGGCGAACTCGGAGGTCCAGACGACGTCCAGGTTCAGCACGCTGAAGGTGTCCGACTTGATCTGGGCGTTCTGGATGAGCTGCTGGCGCTGCTGGTCTGCGGAGTCCGGCAGTTCGATGAACGTGACCTTCTCCTCCGGGTGGGCGGCGTTCCATTCCTCGATGCTCTTGTTCGCGGCCCCGGAGGCGTCGCGGTTGGAGACGTAGTTGATGGGGCCCTTGCCCTCGAAGGACGCGGCGGCCTTCGGGGCGCTCTTCGCTTCCGTGGCGGTCCCGCCGCAGCCGGTGAGGGCGACGGCGGCGACGGTCAGGGATGCGGTGGTGGCCA
This sequence comes from Arthrobacter sp. LAR12-1-1.1, assembly GCF_040676555.1. Classification (NCBI taxonomy): domain Bacteria; kingdom Bacillati; phylum Actinomycetota; class Actinomycetes; order Micrococcales; family Micrococcaceae; genus Arthrobacter; species Arthrobacter sp. LAR12-1-1.1. Next base: position 200,332 of record NZ_JBEGIG010000045.1, read on the forward strand.
GAAGAGTCTGCCAGGTGCGGCGGCGCTGCCTCATGTGTTGCTCCTTGTTGAGTGGGGTGGTGCGTTTTGGGGTGGTGCGGGTGGTTTGGTGCATGCGGAATCGCGGCGGGTCGCTTGATGGCACAGGGGAGTGCCGGCGGTCGCCGTGGGTGGGTGGTGTGTTTGGGTTCTTGGCTAGCTGACTAGGACTTGTCCGCCGACTTGTTCGCCGGGCGGCGCCGGGTTCGCCGGTGTTGAGTTCGGCGGCGCGGTGGAGCCGCGCTCGATCAGTCGGTGCGGCATGATCTTCGGCCCCAGGTCGCGGGAGCGGAGCAGCTTTTTCACGGCCATCCGTCCCATCTCCTCGAGCGGCTGGGCCATGGTGCTCAGCGGCGGGTTCACGTGCAGCGAGGTGGAGGTGTTGTCGAAGCCCAGAACGGAGACGTCCTCCGGCACCCGGAGCCCGCGCCGCTGCAGTTCATTGACGACGGCGGCCCCCATCTCGTCGCTCATCGCGAAGATCGCCGTGAGCCCGGGTTCCTGCTGCAGCAGTTCGTCGACGCCAGGAGCTCCGCTTTCGTAGAAGAAGCTGCCGGTCGCGGTCACCGGGGTGCAGCCTGCTTCGGTCATGGCGCGGAGGTACCCGCGCTTCCGGGGCTGGGCGACGTAGATCGACGCCGGATCGCCGGTCAGGAGGCCGATGCGCCGGTGGCCGAGCCGCAGCAGGTGACGGATCGCGTCATAGGCTGCCTGCTCGTCGTCGATGGCCACGCTGGGTGAGCCCGACTTGTCGCTGATGGCGACGGAGATGATGGGAACGTTGGGCCCCAGCAGCTGCCTGGTCTCCGGCGTGATCACCGCGGAGATGAGGATGACGCCGGCTGCCCGGTAAGTGCGCAGGGTCCGCAGGTAGCCGGCGATGTAAGCGGACTTGGCGCCGGTGCGGCCGAGCATCACGGCGTAGCCGCGCTCCTGCGCTTCCTCCTCCACGCCCTGCATGACCTGGGAGGCCAGGGCATCCGAGACCATGGGGGCGAGGAGCCCGATCACGGAGGTCTGCCGGGTTTTGAGTCCGCGGGCGAGGTAGTCCGTTTCGTAGCTGAGGCTCTTGACCGCGGTTTCGACGCGTTCCCGGGTCTCGTCGGAGTAGCCGACCAGGCCGTTGACAACCCGGGAGACGGTGGCCGGAGAAACGCCGGCGTGCTTGGCGACATCGCGAATGGTGACCACTGTTCCTCCTCCCTTGTGCTGGCCGGACCGTGTTACGCAAACGGTTTACGTAATCGGTTTCGTGATCTGCTGCACCAACACTAAGGGGAGATGTGCCGGAGGCGTGACTGTTTAGGAAACAACGCCCTCAGGAGGGGCCTAGGCTCCCGGTCCGTCGAACAGCGCGCTGGTGCTGCTCTGCGGCACCACCACGTGGACGGCGTTGCGCTGGATGGTGAAGTCGGCCGGCGTGGTGGTGGCGATCTCGCCGTCGAGGTTCACCGGCAGCGGCTGGTCGGTGACCAGCCGGACCCGTCTGGTGGTCAGGTGGTGCACGCGGTCGTGTTTGATGAAGCTTCCGTCTTTGAGCAGCCGCGCGATACTCACGTGCTCCCGGACGGGCCCGGCCAGGATGGCGTAGATGTCAAGGGTGTGATCGTCGATCCCCGCCGTGGGGGAGACCGTGTTGCCGCCGCCGTAGTGCCGGCCATTGCCGACGGCCACCTGAAGCAGGTTGTCGAGCTCCATTGGCTCGTGGTCTCCCTCGGGGAACTCGAGGCGGGCCCGGAACGCCTTGTGCCGGGCATAAGCAGTCAGGGTGGCAACGCCGTAGGCCAGCGGCCCGATATGCCGCTTCAGGCGCGGGCTGAGTGCTTCGGTAACAGCCACCGACAGACCCACGGACGCGACGTTGAGGAAGGGCTCACCATTGGCCCGGCCGAGGTCGATGTCCACCACCTTCCCTTCGGCGATGGTGGCGCACGCCTCGGCAAGATTGTTGGGTATCTCCAGCGTGCGTGCGAAGTCGTTGGCGGTGCCCAGAGGAAGAACGCCGAGCACCACGTTGGTGCCGGCAACCCGGCCGGCGGCGTAGGACACCGTCCCGTCGCCGCCGCCGACAACCACCAGGTCGTGCCCGTCCGCAAGCACCCGGTCAAGCGTCCCGGCCAGGTCTGCCCCGGACAACACGTGGTGCACGGAGGAGATGGGTATGCCTGCGTTGCGCATCGTGTCCACGGCAAGATCGGGTGCCGCCCCTCGTCGTGATCCGGCGTTGATTACGACGGCGGCAGAGTGGGCATCCCGGGCAGCCTTCATGTGGGACATGGTAGGCCGCGGACCTGTGAATTCCCGCGGGGGACTGGGTGAGCTCCGCCAGCCTTCAAAGGCACGCACGATCCGAGCGGCACCCTTTCTGCCTCGGCCTGCATCCAATCGGGAATGGGATTCGTTCCCGATGTTCCGGCAGCGTCGGCTGTAGTCAGACTGAGTCCTGTAACGAGCGTGCAAATCTGCCCGGAAAAGCCAAATAGTAGGCGGGCGGCGGGCGGCGGGTGGCGGCCACGGCACACCTGTATCCTGACAATGCAGGTTGAATGGTTCCAGCGGCCATCAACCAAGCTCGGTTCGCGGCCGGATGACGGTCCGGAATCCTGGGCCGTAGCCATCCACGTTGTCGAATCACCGCCGCAATCGTCAGTCTGCGATCGGCCCCCGGACTCTTGGAATGGATCTTTATCACTACCGACACGCCAGCTCCCGTGGGAATCCCGACGTCGGTCCTCAAGCCCTCACGCGGAGTTGCGGTGGATGATCCCGCCGTCGTGACCTGGGTCGAGGCTGGTGAGAGCATGACCGCGCGATGGCGTTCGGCGAACGGCAGACCGGCGCCGACGCGCGTCGAAGCGGTCTCCGACTCTCTCACGGCCGATGATGCGAATCGGATGGCGTCACAGGGGATCGCGATGCTCTGGCACGGTGACTTCCACAACGCACGGCAGATCCTCAACGCTCTGGACCGGCGGATAGGCGCCGGAAAGAAAGAGACCGCAGCAATTCCGGCCGATAAGTTCTATCGGCACCGCCAGTCCCGCTCGCATCGCGCACGCGTTCTCGGCCTGCTGCTGATACCTCTTGATCCGGGCCTGGTGGTGCCGCTGCGCCGCGCACCGGACATTCGGCAGGCCGCCGCTGAAGCGTACGGTGATATCGGCGAACCTTCCGTTGTGTCCCTGCATGAGCTTGTCGGGGCCATTGGCGCCCACGAGTGGCGACGTAATGGTGTCTACGTCGATGCCCTGCAGGGCCGCATCCACCCGCACTATGGCACGTTCTTCCCCACCCGGAGCGAGTATGTGGATCTCGTGGCCGCCGCTGCGCTTCCCTCTGACACGCTGGCGTTCGACGTCGGAACCGGCACTGGGGTGCTCGCTGCCGTCCTCGCGCGCCGTGGCGTCCACCGCGTGGTGGCGACGGACAACGAACCGCGTGCAATCGCCTGCGCCGCTGAGAATTTCCGGAACCTCGGCGTCCAGGACCGTGCCGAGGCCGTCCTGACCGACATGTTCCCGCCCGGGCGGGCACCGCTTGTCGTGTGCAACCCTCCATGGATTCCGGCCACGCCGCATTCCACCCTGGACAACGCCGTCTACGACCCCGGGAGCAGGATGCTGTTCCGCTTCCTGAACGGACTCTCCGACCATCTGGAACCGGGCGGTGAGGGCTGGCTTGTCCTCTCCGACCTGGCCGAACACCTTGGCCTGCGGACGCGTGACGATCTGCTGACCGCCATCACGGCGGCTGGGCTGAAGGTGGTGGAACGGCTAGACACCAAGCCAACGCATCCGAAGGCATCGGACCGCGATGATCCTCTGTTCGAGGCGCGCACGGCCGAGGTCACGTCGCTGTGGCGGCTTGTTCGCCGATAGTCCCAAATTCCTGACGACGCGGCTGCGCGGTCAGGGACGGGACCGCTACCTGGCCGCGCTCCCGTACTCGGTCAGGCCGTTCCTGATCGCGAACAAGGTGGCACCCACCCGGTTGGTTGCACCGATCTTGGTGTAGATGTGCTCCACATGGTTGCGGACGGTCTTCCGGGCGAGAAACAGAGCGCCGGCGATCTCGGCCGGTGTCATTCCGCGGCACAGCATGCTGAGGATCTCCACTTCCCGCGGTGTGAGTCCACCCGCTGGGGCATGCGGACGGCGGGGCTGCTGGCCGGCCGCCACGAGCACTGCCTCCACAGCTTCCGCGGCGAGCCTGCCGGCTGAAACCTCCTGCCGGAGCCTGGCAGCCGCATCAGCCGGCGCGAGCACGGGCCGGTGCGGGCGTGGCTCCAGGGAGGCTTGGTAGGAGTCCGCAGCCGCCAAGATCCGCTGCTTTATCCCCAGCTCCGTTCCGCCAATCCCTCGCGGATAGCCGGACCCGTCGAGCCGCTCGTGGTGTGAGCCGGTGAGGGCCGCCTCGCCCTTCAGTCCGGGAACGCGGCTGAGGATCCGCTCTCCCAGATACGGATGCATTCGGATACGTTCCAGGTCCAGCCCGGAGAGGGGCTCCTTCTTATCCCACACCTGGTTGGACACCCCCAGCCGGCCCAGGTCGTGTACCCATCCTGCACGGCGGAGCTCCGTGACGTCGTCGGCCGGTAGCCCATGCTCCTCGCCCGCGGCGGCGGCGAGGGCCGCTACTGCACGGGAGTGACCTGCCGTGTAGGGAGACTTGAGGTCCGCGAAGTCGCCGATCGCTCGCAGCACCGCATCCAGCTCGTGGTCGGACAGGGGAGCGTCATTGGGAGCCAGGTCTAGGGCGGCCTGCCAGCAGTCGACGTCGAGGAGCCCTTCGGTGAGTGCCTCGGCCTGATCGATGAACAGCCCGGCCAATGCTGGATCGAACTGGCTGCCGCGGCGCGCCCGCACCATGGCCACCGCACCGGCCACGCCCTCCCTCCGCAGGAAGACCTCGGCCGTATCCGCGAGATGCATGATCCGCATCTCCAGCGGAATTTCCGGCCCCGCCACACCCTCCGGCAGGCCCTTGCCGTCCCACCGCTCGAAGGTGTGGGTGAGCAGTCCTGCCACGCCGTCGTCGAGCCCTACACTGCTGGCCAACACCCCGGCGGAGACGCAGTGCGAGGCAATCATGGTCCGCACCGCCCCGCTGCCCGTCGCCGCGAAACGCGTCCAGTAGGCAACGCGGGCGAGCGGCGGGAGGCCGGCGCCGGCGTGGCTGAACATGCCGGCATACATGGGCAGGCCATGCTGGTCGCGGTTGTAGTAGTCGGCGCGGAAGGCGATATCGTCCGTGAACAGTGCGGCGAGTTCAAAGGAATCCGCGTGGCAGCCGATCCAGGCCAGCTGGTTGGCGTAGTAGATCCTGCCCTGGCCGGCGGCGTCAACGCCGGCCGCCCCCGCGATCCGTAACGCCAGCAGGGACGCCCGCAGCATGTGCTCCATCGGTTGCCCCAGCCCCAGGTCAATGGCGAGCGACAGTGCGGCCAGGACTTCGCTGCGGCGGGGGTCAGCCGATGACTGCTTCACACCTGCCATTCTAGGAAGCCGTCAGCCAAGGCAGTAGGGATCACGCGGCGGCCGTTATGCCGCCTGGTTCTTCCCGGTCCGGGCCTGGGCAAGACCTGGTCCGGCGGGATGGGCCGTGGACGGGAACCTAACGCCCACCTGGGCTCCGAACAGTCCACGTTGCGGAAGCCAGAAGTCCGCCAGGTGCTCCTGTACAGGCAGTGCGCCCGGAACTCCCGCGTCCTCTCCCCGGATGGTGGCCTGGGAATCCGTCACAAGCCACAACTGCCGCGGCTGGGCCTGGAACGTCTGGCCGTTGGGCACCACACCCGAGACTTTCATTCTGCCCGCGCCGAGCAGCGGACCGGCGAATGCTCCCATGGCCCGGAGCACCAGCTCATTTCGCCACAGGCTTTCCGGCATGCGTACGGCCATGGCGGTCAGCATCGTGGTGGCCGCGGATGTGCCCAGCTGCAGGCGCCAGTCAACAACGCCTGGAACCGTGATCACGGCGGTGAACGGCCCGCTCCACTGGATGTCGACGTCGGTCTCCACCGTATGGTGGACGGCCGTCCCGAAGTACCGGGCGCAGCTGAGCTCGGGCGCGGCGTTGGCGTAGATGGTCCACCGGCCGCCGGGCGTGCGGTGCCAGACGGAGCGGTAGCCGGGGCCAACGGAGCTCACAGGAAAATCCCGGAAGGCCAGGTAGTGGCCGCTGGTAAAAGGTAGCCCCAGGACGGCGTAGCCGGCGAAATGCTCGGCAGCGTCTTCGGGAAGTTCGGCAAGTTTCGGCGTTGCCTCTGCTGATGACTGCGGCTGGTAGATGGTCATTGCCGCCTCCTTTTCTCTATGACCCGAGCCTATGACCGGGCCGCAGCAAGGGCATGGGGCAACTGCCCCATTTTGTGTCAGCCGCCCGGAACAGTGAACCAACGGCGTAGTCTGCGAGGTCCCGCCGCCGCCAGGGTTAGCCCGCCACCGCCGCTTTCGCGGCCTGCGAGGCCTGCATCCACTCGCTCAGCCACGGGGCCCGCACGCTCGACGTGATCCGGCAGTCGGCCACGAAGGTTCCCCTGGCGCCGGCGTCGATCCAGTCCTGGAGCGTGGAAAGGTCCGACAATGAGCGGATGATCGCTGACTCAGCACCGAGCGCGCGGGCGATGCCGCTGAAGTCCACCTCGGGGATCAGCATGGGCTTTTCGGTCAGGCCCTGGGAGCCGTACTGGTGGATTTCGGCTCCGTAGGCGGCATCGTTGTAGATCACCACGACGGCGCTGCTGGCCGCACCAATCAGCGATTCGAGGTCAGACAGGCCCATCAGGAAACCGCCGTCGCCGGAGGCCAGCACCAAGGTGCGGCCGTCCTCCACTGCGCGGGCTGCCCCGGCGGCGCTGGCGAGGCCCAGCCCGATGGCCTGGTAGGCGGTCCCCACCATGACCAGGTCCTGGGGCCTCGGGATGCGCCAGTACATGGGTGCCCAGCCGACGAAGTGCCCTCCGTCCTGGACCACCGTGCGGCGCTCCGGCAGCACCGCATCCAATGCCGTGGCAAGGGAGCGCGGGTCCAGCCGACCGTCCGGCGTCTCCGCTGAGCCTGGATGGTGGGCCGGTCCCTCGGTCAGGCGTTTGCGGGCTTCCGCGCGCCAGGCTTCTGCGGGGCTGGCGTCCGGCGAGGCCGGGCCATCCAGCATCTTCAGGATGCGTCCCGCAGCAGACTTCACGTCCGCGCTGACGAACGTGTCCACCCGGGGGTGCGTCGGCTGCAGGGCCGCGTCGATCTGGATGACCGTGCTGTCCGGGCCGAGCAGGTGCCCGAAGCGCATGGTGAAGGGGCTCAGGCTTGCCCCGGCCACGAGGACCACATCGGCCTCACCCATGAGCCCGGCCGCGGTGTCCGTGCCGAACCCGCCCGCGACGCCGAGATACCCGTCGCCCTGGAGGAGGTTGAGCGCCAGGGCGGTTCCAGCGGTCAGCGCGCCGAGGCGGTCGGCGAGTTCCCGGAGCTCCGGGCCTGCGCCGGCGAGGTGCGCACCGCGGCCGGCGAGGATCAGCGGCCGCTTCGCCCCGGCGAGCAGGCGGGCTACCTGCCCAAGGCCGCCGTCGACGTCGTCACTCACCTTCGGTGCCAGCGGCGCGGGAAGCTCTTCGTCGGCCGCCTCGAGGGCAGCGAGGTCGTAGGGAATGGCAATCACGACGGCGGTGCGCTTGGTGAGCGCGTACTGCACCGCCTGCTGCGTGATGGAGCCCGCGGCGTCGCGGGTGACGGTGAAGGTCGCCGCGCCGAGGCCCGCGGCGATGGCCGCCTGGTCCACGTCCTGAGGCCGGGCACCGCTGCTCGGGGCGTCCCCGGTGACCAGCACGACCGGGATCTGCGCCTGGACCGCCTCTGCGAGGGCGGTGAGTGCATTGGTGTAGCCGGGGCCGTAGGTGGTGGTGCCCGCTGCGAGGCGTCCTGACGTCCGGTAGTAGGCGTCGGCCGCGGCGATGGCGGCGCCTTCATGGCGGACGGCGGAGAAACGGAGGCCCAGCTTTTCCGCGGCGTCCAGGAAGTAGACGTTTCCGTTGCCCATCACGCCGAAGACATCGCTGAGGTAGCTGCTGAGAACCTGCGCCACGCGGCCGGAGACGGTAAGTGAAGTCATGCAGGAATCATGTGGGCTGGTTCACAGATAGGCAAGAGAGACGGATTTGATTGGGATTCTTGGCAGGAAGTGGCAGTGCTAACTGAAAATTTGCCCACTTGTGGCGTGCATCACCCGCGCTTAGTGCGAAGGGCGGGATTCCTGCCCGGAGAGCCGGCTCAGGAGGCCGTCGTAGCGGGGCGGCATGAGTTCCAGCACGGAAATGGCGGTGCTGGTCCGTTGGATCCCCTCGATTTCCAGGATCTGGTTGGTGATGCGATAGAGATCGGCTGTACTGCGGGCCACCACCTTGGCCATGAGGTCCGCATCCCCGGTGGTGGCGTGCACCTCGATGACCTCCGGGATCGCGGCGAGCCCGTCCTCCACCGCACCTGTCCGCGTCTGGCTGATGGACAGTGAAAGGAAGGCCATCAGGTCATAGCCAAGCGCGGCGGGATCCAGCCTCCGGCTGAAGGAGCGGAGCGCGCCGCTGCGCTCGAGCCGTGCCAGCCGGGCGTGGACCGTGTTCCGTGCGACGCCGAGTGTCCGCGAGAGTGCCAAGGCGCTGGCTTCCGGGTCCTTGTCGAGGGCCAGGATGATCCTGCCGTCGAGGGAATCCAGGGTGCGAGGGTTCGGGATGGTCATATTTTCACCATAGACACTAGAAGTTGAGCAGAAGTCCCAATGGGTTGAGCGTATCTTGCATTGTGTGCCGGGTCACAATCATGATCGTTGCTCATGACCCGTGATCAGCTCCTAACCGCATCGGACACCGCGCATCCCGCCCTTCGTGGCGCTGTGGCCGGACTTCCACCCTACGTCCCGGGTCGGCGCAGCGCCGGCACGGACATTGCGGCCCTCGCCAGCAACGAAAGCCACTACGAGCCACTGCCCGCTGCCGCCGCTGCGGTGGCCACGGCGGCCGGTACTATGAACCGCTACCCTGACAGTGCCGCCGTCGAACTCCGTGAACGGATTGCCCGCCACCTCGGCGTCACGGCCGGAGAGGTGGCGGTGGGACCCGGCAGCGTCGGCGTCCTCCAGCAGATCATCACCGGACTGTGCGACGCCGGGGATGCAGTGATCTTCGCCTGGCGCTCCTTCGAGGCCTACCCCATCCTGGTTGAGCTGGCAGGCGCCAAGCCGGTCCGCATCCCGCTGGACGGCGCTGAGGGGCACGACCTTGACGCCATGGCCGCGGCCGTCACTGCCCGCACGAAGGTCATCCTGCTCTGCACCCCCAACAATCCCACCGGCGTACCGATCAGCCATGAACGGATCGAGGCCTTCCTGCGGTCCGTCCGCTCCGACATCCTTGTGGTGATCGACGAGGCCTACGTGGAATACGCCGAAGCGGGCAGCGGCCCCGATTCCCTGGCGCTCTACCGCCAGTACCCGAACGTCTGCATTCTGCGCACCTTTTCGAAGGCGTACGGACTCGCCGGGCTGCGGGTCGGATACGCCGTGGCGGCGCCCGATATTGCTGAGGGACTGCGCCGGACCGCCCTTCCCTTTTCGGTGAGCGCGCTGGCCCAGAAGGCCGCCATCGCGTCGCTGGACGCCGGGGAGGAGATGGAAGCGCGGGTGACAGCCGTCAAGCAGGAGCGTGCCCGGATGGCCGCGCAGCTGGAAGCGCAGGGCTGGAAACTGCAGGCGAGCCAGGGCAACTTCCTGTGGATCCGTGCGGATGAGCTGCTCCAGGCGAGGCTGGTGGACGCGTTCGACCGCGCGGGCATCCTGGTCCGGGCATACCAGGGAGACGGCGTGAGGATCACCGTTGCCGGCCCCGCCTCCAACGATCGCGTGCTCCGGCTTTTGGAAGCCCACGCTGCCTAGCAACCACTGACCTGAAATTCAATCCGTTCCACCTACAACCAGAGGACTCCCCATGGAACAACAGACAATGACGTCTGGCCGCGCACTGGGCGCGGCACTCAAACCCCGCCAGCTCACGATGATGGGGCTCGGAAGCGCCATCGGCGCGGGCCTGTTCATCGGCTCCGGTGCCGGCATCCAGGCTGCCGGCCCGGCCGTGCTGATCTCCTACCTCGTGGCCGGCACCCTCATCATCCTGGTGATGTGGGCCCTCGGCGAGATGGCCGCCGCCAATCCGGACAGCGGTGCCTTCTCCGTCTATACCGCCAAGGCCTACGGTCCGGTGGCCGGTGCCACGGTGGGCTGGCTGTGGTGGCTGCAGCTGGTGGTGGTCATCGCGGCGGAGGCGCTCGGTGCGGCTGGCCTGCTTGCCACGATCTTCCCGGCCTTGCCGGTGTGGCTGATGGCCTTCGTGTTCATCGTGGTGCTCACCGCTGTGAACCTCACCAGTGTGAAGAACTTCGGCGAATTCGAGTTCTGGTTCGCCTTGCTCAAGGTGGCGGCAATCGTCGGGTTCCTCCTGGTGGGCGCTGCCCTGCTCTTCGGCTGGCTGCCGGGCGTCCAGTCGCCGGGCCTGGCCAACTTCACGGGTGCCGGATTCGCACCTAGCGGTTTCGCCGGTATTGCCACGGCACTCTTCGTGGTGGCATTCGCGTTCGGCGGCACCGAGATCGTGTCCGTGGCTGCAGCCGAGACCGCGGAGCCGGCCCGCAGTGTGAAGAAGGCAGTCCGGACGGTTCTGTGGCGCATCCTGGTGTTCTACATCGGTGCGATCTTCGTGATCGCGGCGGTGGTTCCCGTGGGGTCGGCGGGGCTAAAGAGCCCGTTCGCCGCCGTGCTGGACGCCGCCGGCATGCCCGGCGCAGCCACCGCCATCACCCTGGTGGCCGTCGCGGCGCTGCTCTCGGCCCTCAACGCCAACCTCTACGGTGCGTCACGGATGGCGTACTCCCTCGCGGAGCGGGGTGAAGCACCACGCCTGCTTGCCTCGGTGTCCAAGTCGCGGGTCCCGGTTGTCGCCGTCCTGGCCAGCGTCGCTTTCGGTGTGGTCACGGTTGTGCTGGAGCTGGCTTTCCCCGAGATGGTCCTACCGGTCCTGCTCAACATCGTGGGCTCGACGTGCCTGCTGGTGTGGACGTCCGCGCTCCTGGCCCAGCTCGCGCTGCGCCTCCGCGCCGACCGCGACGGAACGGAGCTTCCCCTGCGGATGCCGGGCTTCCCCTGGCTCACGGTGTTTGGCCTGGTCATCCTCGCCGCGATCTTCACGGTGGGATTCATGGGCGAGGATTCCCGTCCGCAGCTCTTGAGCACTTTCGCACTCGTCGCGCTTCTGGCGGTGGCGAACTGGATGCATCACCGGAACCGTAAGGTTGCGCCGCTTGAGGAATCCTCGGAGCGTGCTAAGGAGCCGGTGCTGATCGACTAAGTCACGTGCTCCGGACCCACGTGGCGGGTCCGGTGCACGCGGAGGGCGCGTCTGGCTTTGGCCGGGCGCGCCCTCCGGCATTGTCCGTTCACGCCGAGCACCTGGAGCTCAGCTGTCCTCGAAGAGGCCGCCGGTGGCGTGGACGGGAGTCACCTCGGGATCATGCGGGGAAGACGGATCGCTGTGGGCATCTACCCTGCGAACTCAAAGTCGAGGGTGATATCGGGAGCGACGCTTGCGATGATTCCGGAGTAGAACGCCTTGGCCTGCTCCATCAGCGCTGCTTCGTTTTGGGTGATGTACTTCTGCTTGTTCTCGTCACTGAGAACGTTGTTCATCATGCGAGTTTGAACGGCTGACGGTGTCAGCCAGCTAAGCGCGTCGCTGCTCTCGAGGGGGTCCTCGAACTTGGGATTGTCGAAACCGATGCCGATGAATCTGGGGATGGACACCCGAAACGTATCTGCGCCGGTGGGTTCAATCTTCACCTGTGTTCCATCGATGCCTAGTTTGGCGTCGAACTTGTATTGGATCAGCGTCGTTTTCTTGCTCTCGGGTACCTCGACGCCGAATATCTCGCCATTGCTTTCGTTCCTCGTGACACCCTCGATGTGAAGGCTAAGCAAGGCGACTTCCTGCACGCGCGTGACGGCCTGAACCACCTGCGAATCGCGTTCGTTCGAACTGCTGGAGAACAGCGAACTGAGACCCAGAGCGTTGAGTCCACCGAATGCGAAAACGGCGCCCGTTCCTACGACAAGCAGTACATTGAGCAGCAGGACAGGCCAAAGCAGAACACGCGTTTTGAAAAAGTTCACGACTGCCTTGAAAAAGTTCATGACGGGTAAGTCTCCAGTTTGGTGCGACGTCGAAACGCCCCCGGAATTCAGCGATTTGGAACCACACCACAATCAGAGCGTTGCGCCAAGTCCCCTCGAACCATATACGCAACTAGGAGACTGGCCGATTATGGCGCGCCCTACCGATCCTGGATATGCGGCCACGAGCCGATGCGCACTAAACCGCAGGACAGGCGATGTCCACCGAAACGCAACTCTTACGGTCTCCCGTTTTTAAGATCGTTCCGTAGAGCCTGGCTCTCGCACGGGTAGGCGACATCTCGCGCCGAAGTTACAAAAATTTCTTGGCACCTAAGAAACTTTTTGTAAATCCCAGAATGCCACGGGATGTCAGAGCGGCGGACTACGGTGCTTCCATGGCTAACGATGAAACCATCCCCGAACCGAAATCGAAGACGAAGCGCGTCGTCTCGCGGAAGTGCCCTGTTTGCGGCAGCGAGGCCTGGCGTATTGGCTACGGAATGATCATGCCGTCTGCCCGCGAAGAGATGCCCAAGACTGAGTTCGCGGGCTGCATGATCGTGCAAGAAGAGCGCATCTATCCCGCGACCGGCAAGGTCGAAATCGGCATACCCAAATGGGCGTGCCAGAACCCGGAATGCCGGCACCGCTGGTGGTGAGGCTCACCTGATCCGGAACATCTTCCCCAACGCGGGCATGTGGATCAGGGTCTCGACGACGGGCCGCCCGGTGATCGACTCAATCGCCTCGGCGTAGCCTCGCATCTGGCCCACGTACTTGTCCTTGATGTGACCGACAGGGTCCTTGCCCGGATAGGACTTGTGGTCCACCAACACGTATCCGGCAGGCGTCTCCAGCAGAAGGTCGATCCAGCCTTCCATTAACTGGTTATCCGCGTTCCGCCAAGCCACGGACTGTTCCGTGATCACTGTGGCGCCCGGGTACTGCTCGGCGAAAAAGGCGAGCATCCGGTCGCCCGCCTCCATCACCACGGCGGCGTCGACGGCGGACGCGGCACCCCAGCGGTCCAGGAGTCGTTGCGCCGCCAAGAGCCTGACCCCGCTGTCCATCTCGGCAAGCGGCAGGGCGAAGTAACCATGGATGGAGGAGCCAACGCGGTCCCAGTTGGCTGCTCCGTGCGGTATCAGCTGCGCCCCCAGGGCTGCGGCCTCCGTGACATCGGCGACGAAGCCAAAACTCTCCATCGAGCTGGCTGTCACCCGGGCAGGCTTCTGGTCCACCGGGTTGGAAACGGCCAGACCGTCGGTGTATTCCCGGGCGGTGCTTATCTCGTCCGTTGCGGGCGCATCGGCAGCCTCGTAGCTGAATGCTTCCACGGAAAGCCGGCGTTCGTTGTCGCCGGGTCGGCCTTGGACGACCAACTTGCCGTCGTTGCCGTCATCCGCGGTCCACTCCACGATCGGTCCCGACGCGAGGGTGTTCAGCGAGGCCGGGGCAGGCTTAGCGGCCGCAAGGCAGGTGACACTGATGGCGCGGGTCAGACCCACGTAGAGCACCCGGGCCGAGTCCGCCTGTCGCCGCGCCAGCACACGGCGGGCGACTACCGACTCGTCCGCCGCTGCGGACAGCGGTTTGAAGCCCTTGCCGCCAAACGGCCAGGGCCAGAAGCGTACCCACCGGCCCGCGAGGGGGTTCCGGACGTCGATCTCGGCGACGCCTTCGACAGCCATACCCCACGGCGCTGCCGCAAGGGCTGTGTCCAGGCTGGCCAGGACCACGGCAGGCCATTCCAGACCCTTGGCCTTGTGATACGTCAGTACGTTGACGACGTCGTCGCCGAAGTTCTCACTGCCGGCGCTGTCGGCGTCGGCCAGGAATTTGAGCGAGCCGCTCAACGTGACCGGCTTGGAAAGCGCAGCACATGATTCGTAGTAGCGCTCCAGGAGGGCGCGGAGCGCATCGAGATTCTTCAGCCGCGTTCCGGGGTTGCTCCACGATTTGATGAGGCGGGCAACGCCGAGCCGGGCCGTGACTTCCTCCATGATTTCCGTGGGAGTGCAGAGCTTGGCCAGGCCGCGCAGCTCCAACAGCCCGGCCACCGAGGGGTCTGCAGCCCAGCGCTTGAGTTCTTCCTGGGGCTCAGCGGCGTCGAACAAGGCGGGCACCCAGCGGCCGAATGCGGCGTGTTCGGGGTGAAGATGGGCCAGCTCGGCCAACGCCACCGTGTCGTCGTCGGAGGCCACGAAGGCCATCCCGGCGCGCACCAGCTGGACTTCCCTTGCGGCGAACAGTGAGGAGGTGTTCGTGGTCGCCTTGAGCCCGAGCGCGGTCAGTTCGGAGGCGATGGCCTCCACTGCAGCGTTGGACCGAGCCAAGACGGCGACGTCGGATGCCTTGAACCCGCGTCGTTGGACCAGGTCCACGACGCCGGTGGCGATGGCCCGGCGCTGTTCCGGAACCGTTTTCGCCGCCAGGGTCCATGCCTCCCGGGAACCGCCCAGGGCGCTCTTGGCATGGGCGGCATCCATTCGGGCGTGCGGGACCGCCAGCTCGACTTCATCCTCGCTCAGCTCCGGGAACATGGCGAGGCTGATCGCGTTGGAGAGGTCTATGACCGCTTCCTGGGACCGCCAGGACTCGGTGAGCTGGGTCTTCTGCTGGACGTGGGCGGCGACGGCTTTCATCAGCTCCGGGTCCGTGCCGCGGAATTCGTAGATGGCCTGCTTGGAGTCGCCGACCCAGACAACCTTGTCCACGAGTTCGGCGAACTTGGTAAACAGCTGCAGCTGCAAGGGACTCGTGTCCTGAAACTCGTCCACCACCATGAAATTGATCCGGCCCGTGATGGAGGCCCGGAACTCCTGGTTGGTCTCCAGCAGGTCCAAGACCAGGGTTTCCTGGTCGGCAAAGTCGATGAGGCCGTACTCCCGCTTGAATTCGGCGAACCTGTCCAGGCAGGAGGCCGCGCAGGCGAACACCAGCTCGGTGAACTCCCTCAGCTCCGTCTGGAAGGCCGGGTTTGCCACCAGATCCATTTCGACCGCGGAAATATAACTTTCCAGCAGCCGTTTGGCCCCCGCATTCCCCACCCCGGCCGCATCGATCCAGAAGCGCCACGGCACATCCTCCGGCGAGGCATGGGACAGGACAGGCTCCAGCAGGGCGATCGAGGCGATCAGGTTCTTGGGCGGGGTCTTGCCGCCTTCGATGAGGTCAGCGGCCATCGCGCGCATGCTCATCAGGCCCTGGAGGAGCTGGTTGGACCAGGACGCGCGGTCGTCGAGAGCCACCGGTCCGAGCACCTGTTGCAGTCCCTGCCAGGACGAGGAGGCCGAGTGCGCCAGCTCCGCGGGTTCAATCCTGTTGCCGCGCGCCGCATCCGCGACGTCTCGGACGATCTTTCGCCAGTCGGGGTCGGTGCCCCTGATGTCGGATTCGCCGTCGTACCCTAGGCGCCGTGCCAGCGGCTGGATTCTCGGAGTGAACTCTGCGAACACGTCGTCGGTGGCCAGCTGGAAGATCCGGAGTTGTTCGTCTTCGGCGATGACCTGAAGCGCGGGTGAGAGCCCGGCGTCGACCGCGTATTCCTGCAGCAGGCGGCTGCACACGCTGTTGACTGTGCCCACCATGCTGACGGACATCTGCCGGGCGGCATCGGGACGTTCCTGTCCGAAGAGTTCGGCCTGCACCCGGTCAATGAGTTCGGCCGCGGCCTTTTTCGTGAAGGTGGTGGCCAAGATCTGGCTGGGGCGGGTGCCGGCGTTTATGGCGCGGGCGATTTCGCCCATCAGGCTGTAGGTTTTTCCGGTTCCGGCGCTGGCCGTGATCATAGTGACGTTGCTCAGGGCGTGGTTCATGACAGGTCCCCCTTGAGGCCGCAGAGTGCGGAGAAGTCGCAGAAGTTGCAAGGCGGCTTCTGGTACAGCCTGCCATCCGCAGTGGCCGTGTCGCGTTGCTCGTCGGAGGATCCGAGCTCGTGCCGGCCGGCGGCCAGGACCCGTCCGCCGACGACCTGCGAGATGGAGAATTCGGCGGCGCGGACGGACCGCTGCCAGGTGCCCCGGCTGGAGGCCGGGCTGGCCAGGGCGGGTCCGAAGAGCCTGCTGGCTGAGGCGAACTCGCCCTGTTTGAGCATGTAGTAGGACATCGCGGCGTCCTCGGCGACGGTGGACATGGGGTCCGGCCCGTCGTCGAGAGCCCAGTGGTACAGCGCGAGCTGCATCGCGTTTCCCTCGGTGATTTCTTCCCGCCGGTACTTCGAGTGGTTGGTCCACTTGAGGTCGATCACCACGGACTCAGCCTGTTGGTCCGCGGCGAGGACATCGATGGAGCCGGATACCTGCACTTCGGTCCGGGCTCCGTTGACGTTGAACGTGGCCGGCTTGTCGAACTTGTGCTCGGTGGCGCGGATGTACACACCCTGGGTCTGCAGGGTCTGGAACAGTTTGATGACGGAGTGCTCGACGACGGGCCGGAGGCCGGCAAGCTTGCTTCCTCGGCCGGGCAGCAGCAGCTCGGAGGCATAGTGCGGGACGAGCTGGTCGAGTTTCGCCTGGACTTCCGCCGGCTCGGGCACGGCCCGGTTCGCGGCGTGGAGCTCGCCGAACAGTTCCTCGACGACCCGGTGGACCAGGGTGCCGATCATGGTGTTGCCGGAGGGGACGGATTGCGCGGCGCCCACCTTCAGCCGGCCCTTCTTTTCCAGCACCCACTTCAGCGAACAGCCGATCAGGGTGCTGAGCTGCGAGTAGGAGAGCTTGTCGGGCATGAAGGCTGGGCGGGGGCCCAGCTCGTGGGAGGCCGGGACAGGCTGGGCGGGGGAGGGGTGCACCGGCTTTAGCGCCGCGGTCCGGCCGGCGAGGTGCCAGACGCCGTCGTGCACCAGTTCAGCGGGAGTAACGGTGAAGGCCTTGATGGCCTCCTCCACGGCCTTTTTGTTCTCGTCCGCAGTTCCGGGGAGGGGCACAGGAAGGACACTGAAGGCGAGCGAGGACAGGACAGGGTGCGCCTTGGTCGGCTCCCCGCTGATCTCGGCGGCGCGCACGAGCAGCAGCCGCTGGCAGTGCTTGGCGGATTCCACGGCTACGGAGAGTTCCAGTTCGGCAAGTGCCGCGGGATCCGGCAGTTCGACGCCGACGGTCTGCAGCGCCCGGAGTTCCGCGGCGTCCCAGTTGCGGGCCCGGGCCTGGCCGTCATCCTGGCACCCCCACCAGACCAGGGTGTCGACGTCGTCGCAGAGTTCCGCGAGGCTGCGCAGTGTGACCCAGGGCGCGGCCTCGCCGCTGGTTATTGGACTGCCACTGGCCGGAATGACGGATTCCAGGATCCGCGCAAGGGTTTTGCGCGTCACCGGCTCCGGCCCGTCGATCAGGGCCGTGAATTCGTTGAGCTGGCTGAGCACAGACTCCAGCTGGGGGTAGATCTGCACCCGGCGGCTGAGCTGGGTGCGCAGCCACTGCGCGCGTTCGACGACGGCGCTGCCGCTGACGGTCCCATCGACGGCAAGCAGACCGGTGCTAAGCAGAAGGTCAAGCTCGGCAGCCATGCCGGGGCCAAGGGTCTCGTCGCTGCTGATCTCCTG
The DNA here is from genome assembly GCF_040676555.1 of Arthrobacter sp. LAR12-1-1.1. NCBI lineage: Bacteria > Bacillati > Actinomycetota > Actinomycetes > Micrococcales > Micrococcaceae > Arthrobacter > Arthrobacter sp. LAR12-1-1.1. Next base: position 218,099 of record NZ_JBEGIG010000045.1, read on the forward strand.
CAGCGCAGCGAGCCATGCCTCGCCGCCGGTGCCCGGCTGGGCGGCGAGGGCGCGCAGCAGCTGCCGGCCTGCTCCGCGGCGGACGGGGCTGACCGGGAGGTTCAGGAACTCGCCCAGCAGCTGGACGTCCACCGGCCCCCAGCTGACGTTGAAGAAGAGCGGGATGATCTGGTCCACGGCCCGCCACCGGGAGCGGCTGCTGACACCGATCTGGGGCAGTCCGCGCAGCTGCAGTTCCTGGTCCAGCAGGGACGTGCTCGCGGAGGCGACAACGGCGGAGCGGGCCGTGCCGGGGTTTGCCGCGGACGCGAGCCAGCGGGCCGTGTGCTCGGCCGCTTCCCATTCGGTCTTCGCGACGAGGACGGTCACGTCGCCCACCGGCCCCGTGCGCGGAGCCGGGTCTGTGACGTTCACCCCGCGCCGTTCGAGGGCATGGATGAGCCGGCCCCAGATGGCGGGGAACGAGATGCGGGGGTGCTGGAGTTCCAGCCGGGAGATCCCGAGCGGCCAGTTCGCCGTGGCATCGCTCTCGAGTTCGTGAACGAGCTCCAGCGGAAAGTCGGCGAACGCCCGGTCGAGGGGGAGCGGGCTCTGCTCGAGGGCGGCGAGGGCACGCAGCTTAGCCGTGGACCAGGGCGGGGCCACTCCGGTCCAGCCATTGACCACGAGTTCGTCGCGCTGGTTCAGCAGGTCAATGGCGGTGGACCACGCGTCGACCGAGAAGGATCCGTGGAACCACGCGGTCGGGGCGTCCTGTTCCGCGAGTCGGGCCATGTACTGCCGAATCCGCGTCGAGTGGCGGGCATCAGGTCCGGTGAGCCCGAGCCGGGTCTGAAGCAACTGGGTCAACCCCAGCGGGCCGAGGCGCACCTCGCCAAGTGCCGAGTCCCGGTAGGCCCACGGAGCGCGGTCCAGATACAAGCCAAACAAAACGTTCACTTCGTCCCCCTAGACGTATAGGCCCGACAGTTCCTAGATCATATGGGCGGGGTCGGACAACAGACGGTTCGGCGCGTTGGGGGCGACCGATTGGCGGAGTGTGACGTGTCTGTCGGAGGCGAGGCACGAGGCAGTCGGTCCAAACTTGCGGATCCTTAGGCAGACGGGGCGACGGTGACTATGACTCGAGTAGTTCGGCCTCGGCACTCAGCCGTTCGGTTCGGACTCTAGTTCGAGCCCCGTTCGAACACGGGGGTAGTAGGTCGCGCAACAACTCGTGCCCGGCTCCTCGTATGGATTTGTTCTATGTCTTCCTAGGCAAAGTGGAGGTCGATCACCTACGTAGGCGATACTTACTGACGATAGTTATTAAGTCATCATCCGGGGGATCCTGTGGAACTTGAAGAAAACGCCGTCGTTGTTCCACTCGTCCCGCTGGAAGCGGAGCCAAGCACCGAGACGATGCTCCGAATGTTGATGAATCGAGAGGCGCTCCTCATTAGCCGCGTCGCAAAGCCCGCAGAAAGCACGACGACGGGGATGGTCGCGCAAACCTCGGGAGCGTTCGCGAAGGCGATCAGTCAATCGTTTGGACAAGCTGGCCTCGCCGCCTCGACTGAAGGTCTATACCGAGTTATCCTGCCGACCGGATCGGTGGCACGAGATCTCGTCCCTGCCGTTGGCGGTGGGTTTCGGGGAATCGCTCGCGCGGCCGGGTCAACAAAGATCGCCGGGCACGTACGCCTCATGCCGGCGGCGGCAGGTACTGGTGCCGCCGTTGCAGCTGGGCCGCTCATCGCGACCGTGGGCCTTGCCGTGGCGGGAGAGATGTTGGCGCAACATCAGATGCACAAGAAGCTAGACGCGATCAAGAAAGCAGTGACCGGGATTCAGGTCCGCATGGATGAGCAAGAGCGTTCGGTCTTGATAACTGCAGAGCAACAAGCTCGAAAGGTTGCCGGGTATTTGTTGGATCAGGCGCACATACCATCTATTTCGCCTGCTGCTCATGCATTTGGCGCTCTCGACGCCCTGACGAATACATTCATTAGTCGCCTCGATCGTTGGCTGGAAATCGCCGAAAAACACAAGGGCTCGGACCGCGTGTACGCACCGGATCTTATGAAGGCGCTCGTCGACAAACGGGACAACCCGGCACAGGAATTTGAGCAGATGGTGGCCAAGACTTATCAAGCACTTGCGCTCAGGGCACGAGTGGTCGTACTTGAGAAAATCGCAGCTGAGTTCTCGAATGGGGATCGCTCGCTTCCTCATGTCGAGAACGTCCTTCGTAACGAGCTTTCAGTACTCGCGGACCGACAGTCCCAGCTTGTGGGTCTCCTGGATGACCTCAATGTTCTGCAGATCGATTCGAGCAAGGTGCCAATTGCGTTCGCAGGTAAGGGCACTATCGGGGCTCGGACCAGCTTCGGCCGCCTCGCGCGAGCACTTCACGCGGCTCCGGACAGCTTGCCCCTTCTGACAGAGTCTGATCAGACTGTCCTCGAGCTCGCTCCTACAGCAGAAGGATTGGCCGTCATCGCGCCGGCCGAGAAGTAGGAGCAACTGACGTCAGCCATAAAGAGTCTCCAAGTCAAGAAGCCGACCTGCCCCACCAACAACTACATCCGGGGCAGTTTTTTGGCGATCAATTGGCGCGGTGGTCGGCGGGTTAAGGAGACCACGCCCTCAACTTCAGCGATCGACGGGTGTTGCTGGCGCCCAAACCTGGGCGCGCGACAGAGCCGTTTGGAGATCCCGGCCGCCGGCCTTCTCCAGCAAATCAGAGTCGCCGACAACCACGAGGAGACTGCGCGCCCGGGACAGGCCAACGTAGAGCTGTTCAGCAGCTCGGCTCAGGTCTTTGAAGCCGTTGACACACAGGACTATCACTGACCGTTCCAGGCCTTTGAAGCCCAGAACGTGACCGTAGAACTCGGTTTCGTTTGCGTGGAACTCGCGCCAGTAGTCAGCCGTGGTGCCGTTCTCGAAGAATTCCTTATGGATTGGGTGGCGTTCCTTCGTCGTCAGCATGGCGATCTGGTTGTTCACCCATCCCTCCTCGATCAGCGCATCGATGCAGTCACCAGCGACGTCGAGGGCGTCCCCGGTGGCGCACTGAACCCGCCGGACGGGCAGTCCCGTGCTGCCGCGGGGAGTGAAGTGATCGCCCGCAAAGGATCTGAATGTTTCGGCGATCTTCCTCGTGTTTCGCAGGTTCTCGTCGATGTGGATGGTCACCAGGTCTTCCAGCGGGCTTTCGCCATCCGTCGAGGGATTGCTCCAACGCCGGTAGACGTCCTGGTGATCGTCCAGGAAGGCGTAGATCTCGGCGTTATCCGTGGTGGTGGCAAGCAACGCTTCCCACCACAGCGGGGCGAAGTCCTGAGCCTCATCAACAATGATGGCATCCAGCCGCTGCTCGGGCTGGAGACTGACCGCGAGATCCTTGAGTAGCTGTGGCAATTCCTCTTCGAAATAGGCGGGTCCCGTGCCGTCCGGCACCCCGAGGCGCCGGGCATAGTCATGGAACTCTCCGGTGAATACCGGCTGGGCGTGACGCCAGATCGAAACGCGGTCCTGGAGGTACTGGCTGAGGCCCTTGTTGTAGCTAAACAAGCCGACCCGTTTGCCCTGTTTGCAGAGCAGCCGGGCTTTCTCCACGGCCAGCCACGTCTTTCCGCTTCCCGCGCCGCCGATGAACCGGATCTTTGGGAGAGACCGCGTGGCCTTCAAGAGCACCGACTGCCGCTCGGTGAGATGGTCCTGGACATCTTCCAGCTCTTTCGGGTCCAGTGGCTTGGTGGCATCGTGTCCCAGTGTTCCGTTGAGCACGCGGACGATGCGTTCCATGAACGGCGCCGCCAGCGACGAAGCTCCGCCGCCTTCCCGCTCGATGGCGGTCCGGATTAGTTCGGCCGCAGACGCGGTGTCTTCCTTGTCGAGGACCAGCGATCGCGGGCAGCCAGCCATCTCCCAATTACGGGGCACATCGGTGTAGGGGACGCTGACCATGTAGGCGAAGCGGCTCGTCAGTGGCGTGCCCAGTTGGCGGCCGATCCAGTTCTTGAAAGCGTGGAGCGAACCTTGCGACTGCGCAACGGGACTCTGAATCTTGTGCGCTCCGGACCTGTCGGACTGCAGCCACTGTCCGTTTTCGACAGAGACGCGCCCGCTCTTCACCTCAATGGCAGCCATGCCGACGCCGGGCCACAGGACGAGGATGTCGATCTCGTGTTCTGCCCTGCCGTCCCGCAACTGGACTGAGTGGGCTAGTACAACGTCGTCGGGGAGGCTGGTTTTCAACGCGTCCCAGACTGCCTTCTCCGCCACCAGGCCATCGCCGAATTCGGGTTCTTCCGGAATGCATTTCATCGGTGCTCCATCAACTCGGACTTTGGCTAGGCAGCGTTACTAAGTGTCTGCACAATACCGTTCAGCGCGTCATCAAGTGTGACGCCGCCGTCTGGACCGGGTCCGGTCGGAAATTCGCCGGTATGCCATCGAAGCTGGTTGGCGTCGTGGCAACCCCGGCCATATCTCAAACCTTCGAGTATCTGGTGCCCCGCTTCGATGTGCGGAATACGGTCCTTGTACCAGTTCGGAAAATCGTTATCGGGAGCAGACCAGCCATGCCCGGTTAGATAGCTGGCACTTATAGGCCAATTCTCGGCGGGGAGAAACTGCGCGGACACAATTTCGAACCAGACCCCGTCGGCGCTGGGAACTGCCTGGGCGTAGGGCGTCAGTTCTTCGGCGTCGACGTCAGCGTACTGAATGCTGAGGAACGAGTTCCACGGCATGTTGGCGAGGACTTCGCTGATCAGTTCGCCTGCTTTCGCCCAAGCTGTTTGGACGTCGTTCTCGGCTCTAATGTGATTGACAATGCCGTCGTACTCATCCTCGATTTCAGCGGGCATGACCGCGCCAATCACAGATTCCCAGGTGCCGAAGTGCCGGCGAATAGCGATAGCGGAGGGACGCTCCCGCCCGGCAGCTGTTTCTGCAATCACCCAGCTGTCGTAGCTCGATACTTCCTTCGGAGAGCCGAAATCGTCGTAATCGTTCCTGAATCCTCTGGCCGCCTCAACGAAATCAACATTGCTAAAACGACCTCTGCCAGAAAAGAGGTTCAGCCCTGCGGCGTCCAGCGCAGCATCCCAGGATCCTTGGCCCATGTGTCGCCGGAGCTCATCTCCCGGAGCCGGCCAGCTAACTCCGGGATGGATCTCCGCGATTTTAAGTTCACGCGAGATTGCCTCGGCTATCTCGTCGTACTCGGAAATTGAAATTCCCGCGACGTCTCCGGCGCGGATGGCCTGTGATGTTGCTTCAATTACCGCCAGGATTTCGGCTGTTTCTTGGTACGGACGACGGGTTCCCAGAAGCTCCCTCAGCGAAGAGAAGGAGGAGACAGGCATCATCCCCAAAGCCAGTTCATAATCTGGATCCACGCCTCGGTGAAGGCCCGTGACGTACAGCAGACTGAGCAAGTCGACGGTCGGCTCGCTCCGCGCCACTTCGATGACCCCGTTTTGTTGTAGAACGCGATGCAGAATTTCCTTGAACATGCGCGTACTCCGGAGCATCTCCACGGCGATGTCGACGTCGACGGGAGCGCCGAGGGCGGTCAGAACCCTCGGTATGTCTGGGAGATCAATGCCGGCTCTCATAAGCTGCTCGAAGCGCTCGCGCTCCTGATAGAGAGCGGCGCCCGTCGCAATGCATCGATCCCGGATAGCCTTGGACCGCGTCTTCTCGGCCCGATCGGCTACGCGGGAACCGAGAAGACGCAGCATCCCGTAGCTACTCATGTTCGCGGCAGCCGCGATTGAACGCAGGGGATCGCCCGCGAGAAATGATGCCATTGCTGGCCCAATCGCGTGCCGCGGGTTAGCCTCAGGCAGCGAATCTTCGATTGGTGTCGTCATGATGTAATCCCCATAGAGTGTGGTGTGTTTTCGAGTGAAGTATTCGCGCGCCTTCTGCAAGCGCCGTCAGCCCGCATTTCGCAGAGTCTGGACTTCGCCGGCTAGAGCTTGCTCCAACGTCACACCGTGATCCGGAACCGGTCCGCTTATCGGCTGTTTGGTACTCCAGCGCAGTTGCCAGGGATCTGGGCACTGCCGGCCAAATCTCAGTCCTTTGAGAAGCTGATGTCCGGCGTCGTGGAAGGCCACCTTTTCCTTGCACCATTGCGGAACCTCGTCGTCAGGGACTAGCCAGGCTCGGGCTTCCAGATACTCGGTGTCGATCGGCCACTGCTCGCCCGGCAAGACGCGCTCGGAGACTATTTCGCACCAAACTCCGTCAGCACCGCGCGTGCCCTGCGCATATGGCTGGATGGAACCATCTACGGCGTCACCGTACTGAATCTGGAGGGATCGATTCCGGGGCATGTTCGCCAGAAGTTCGGAGATGAACTCTCCTGCGCGCACCCATGCAGCCTCCAGAGCGGAATCGGTCCAGTCAAACAGGGAGCTGTCGTAAGAATCAGAATCAAAAGCGCGGAGCTGTTTGTTCGCGTCTGAATTCGGTGGAACGCCGAGAGCTTCCTGCCAGCCGCCGTAGTGGCCCATCAGCTCCATGGCTGAGGGTCTGTCAACTCCCTGTGCCACCTCTGCCGTTACCCAGCGGTCATAAGTCTCGAGACTCAACGGGAAACCAAACCTGGCACATTCTTCGACGTAGTCGCAGGGCGCTCGGATAAAGTCGTCTTCACCAAAGCGGTCGGCCGCCCTGCACAGCTTCAATCCCACTGTGCGCAGCGCCTGCTCCCAGCACCCATCACCGAGACGCAGCACTAGTGCTGAGACAGGGACGGGCCACGGGGCGGCATCATCGAAGAGATAACCTCTGAATAGCCTTGCAAGAGGTTCCGCCGTGGCCGCGTATTCCGCAACGGAGAACGACGTGGTAACCCGCGCACGGATGGCCAACTTGGTGGTCTCAGCGACTGCCAGGACCTCAGCGAAACGCCTTGGAGGAAAGTTCGCCTTACTCAGCTGCCGCAGTTCGGCGACTTCTGCCGTTGGCATCTGACCCAACGTCAGCTGATAATCGGGTTCGATCCTGTGGTGCTTTCCGACGACGTACAGCAGGCTCAGCTTGTCACTCAGGGAGGGTCTCTCGGGCGCCGGCATGTTTACGCAAACGCGTGGATCCTTAGGCCCTGGATACTGAAGCAACTCGACCATAATTTCCGAATCGATTTCAGCCCCTGCTCCTATGACGGAGAGCACCTTCGGAATGTCCACCAAGGCAAAGCCGGACTCGGCCAGTCCCCAGATAAGGTGCGCCTGTTCATCGAGAACTGACATCGTTGCCGCAGTCCTCGCGCGGATGCTGCGCATCCTGGCCAGTTCGTCTTCATCGCCGTTGAGTGCATTGGATAGCCGCGAGCGAAGGGTTCCCACCTCCGCTCCATGCTTGGCCGCGATCACCCGGAGTGGATCACCGCTGCGGTATGCACGAGTGATCGGACCGGCCAGCAGTTCGAACGGGAGGGGCGTGCCTTGGCTGACCTGTCCGCTGTCCATTTCCCCCAACTTTCCCTTCTACTCCTGCACTGAACGGACTGCGTCCGACCAAGTGCCGTAGATTCCCCTCACCGACGCAATAGAGGGCCTCTCGCGGCCGCCGGCACGCTCTGCTCTTGCCCAGGAATCGTAGCCGGAGTTGGTTGCCTTCGTTTTTGCTGCCGTTGCGTAAGCGTAGTAGTCCCGCACGGCGTCGTCGTAGTCATTACGAGTAAACTTCACGAGGCCTTTCGGACGCCCTCTGGATGCAGTACCGATTCCCATGGCATCGAGACACTCGTTCCAGCCGCCAAATCTCTTCATCAGCGTCTGACCGGTGGGCGGCCAAAGCGAGGAGCCCTGCCTTGAAACCAGCCCGAGTGCTTTGATGAGCTCGTCCCGCAGTTGGTGGTAGCGCTTTGTGGTGATGCTTGCAGCAGGGTTCTCCAAAACGTGTTTCTGAGCGGCGGCGATCACACCGAGAATGGTGGCAACGTCGGCCGGCGTGGCGGTGGCCTCCTCAAGAACTGCCCGCAGTTCGCTCATCAACGACAACTCAAGATTCACTGCGGCCCACCCTGGATTCGGGGCTAAGCCCAGATCGGAACCCAAGAGATACCAGACGCCCGCGGCGACAGCTTCCCTGGAGAAGATGTCGTCGATCTGGCGCTTGTCGAAGACGATATCCGACTCCCTCAAAGCGTCCTCGGCAAGATCGACGTCGATCGCTGGGTATAGTGCCTGCAGCTTGCGAACGACATCAGGACGGCTCACGCCACGCTTTGCCATCTCCCGGGCAAGAGCGCCGAAGTCGGCGAGCAACGCGTCGTGGGCGGCCTTGCGGGCCGCTTCCCGAGCCAACATACGGCTCATTCGGGATTCCTCGGCGTTCGTGCCGCCGACCTTCACGATGATCTGACGGACCCGCTCGCGGGTGATGCCAAAGCTCTGGCCGATGGCATCAAGGGTCTCGCCGTCCGAGTAGCGCTCCACCATGGCGGCGTCGCGCTGGTCCCGACTGAGTTCAGGAGTTGTAGTCATGTTCACATTCATACCAGCAGCATCCGACATAGATGGGTAGGTAACACCGGGGCCCAGCGGCCACCGCTTCGACGGGCGCTGTCTGGCCTTGAATAGCGCGGGGGAAAGCCCGGTCGGAGTGCGCACTCAAGTGAGTTTGTCGGTAGAGGAGAACCCTGAGCTGCGGCAGACCTTTGCCGTCCGAACGGCAACCTACGGTTAACCACGACTGTTTGTCGCGGTACCAGCGTTGACTTAGCTACTTTCTTCGGCTGTTGCGTCTGGACCGAACGGCGCTGGCTGAAAATGGGGGTCGTGGCCATCGAACATGTACTGACGCAGGACTCGTGACCGGGACGGATGGCGAAGTTTCGAGAGGGTCTTGGACTCAATTTGGCGAATGCGTTCCCGGGTCAGTCTGTACGTCTTCCCGATCGCGTCCAAGGTTTTCTCTTCGCCATCCGCGATGCCGAAGCGCATCGCGATGATGCCGGCCTCCCGTTCCTCCAGTGTGTCCAGGACAGCATGCACCTGCTCCTTCATAAGTTGCTGAAAGAGCGAATCTGTCACATCCAGAACAAACGGATCGGCCAGCCGCTCGGCGAGCGCTTCGGTTCCGCCTCGGCCATCGGGAACTTGCATATCCAGCGAGTGGATCGCCTTATCCAAATTCAGAAGGTATTCGACCTTCTCGATTGAATTGTCCGTGAGCCGGGCAAGATCTTCATTGGTGCATGACGATCCATTCACTGCAGCAGTTCGTTGCGCCGACTGAAGCTTCTGAATCTGCTCGACCATGTGAACCGGCAACCGGATAAGACGGGCTCGATCGGCCAAAGCCCGGGTGATGGCTTGGCGAATCCACCACGTCGCATACGTCGAGAATTTGAAACCCAAGGTGAAATCGAACTTGCAGACGGCTCGGTGTAGTCCCAGATTTCCTTCCTGGATCAGATCAAGAAAGTCGAGCCCGCGATTGGTGTTGTTCTTTGCTATCGACACAACCAACCGAAGATTCGCATTTAGCAGAGTGTCGGCCGCTCGTTTTCCCAGCAGAACAAGAAACTCAAGTTCACGAATTTCCCGTCGCGGGCGCGTCGAACCCTTATCGTCAAGGAGATGCTCCGCAAAAAGTCCGGCCTCGATCTCCTGGGACAGCTCCACCTCCTGCTCAGCCGTCAGCAATTCGTGGCGGCCCAGCCGCCGAAGGTAGTCCGCGACGGCGTCGTCGGTGACGCTCTCGCTGCCGGCAAGCTGTTCAGGCCACTCGTCATCATCCAAATCGAAGCCCACAGGCTCGGCATCGTCTCGGGGTTCTTCAGGGGACGGCTCGGGCGACTCCTGCGGCTGCTCCACAGCTGCGATCGGACCTGCCTCATTGACCGGCGGAAGCTCAGGTTTGGGCTCGGCCACGACTTGGTGAAGAAAGCCCTGCAGCCGGTCCAAGTCTGTCTTGATGTCAAAGAACTCGACCTTGCGGGCGAACGGAAGCACCCGGCCCAGAAACTCTTCGCCTTGGACATTGGGGTCCTCGACAGTGTCCTTCGAGTACAGGACAACGAGACGCCCGACTCGACCGTCGGCCTTCTTGCGGATGACGCGTCCCAGGCGCTGGACCATCTGTCGCTGGCTGCGATTGGCCGCGACGATGATGCCGAGGTCAGCTTCCGGCACGTCGATGCCTTCATCGAGCAGCCTTGGCGCTGCGAGGATCTGCGAAGTGCCGTTGCGGAATTCCTCCATACCCTGCCGACGTTCATCTTTGGCCATGCCGCTGAAGATTGCAGAAGCCTTGGAGCCCATTGCCGTGTACAGCTCTTGGGCCCGCCTCGCAGATTCTTGAGTTTGCGTAAACACCAGCGTGCCGCGAGACGCGTCAACAGTCTCCTTGAGGGCTGCCAGGGCGTGGTATTTGGTCCGGGCTTCTGCCAGCAACGTGAGCCTGGACGCCATCGCCCGCATGTACTTCCGTGCAATCGTCGATTCCCGAGTGATTGAATCTGACCCAGCGAGCGAGGCGACTGCCGCAATGAACTGGTGGAATGGCCGCCGGGGGATTCCGGCGTAGGTCTCCAGGTTGCGCGCCGCTTCCAGCATGGTGTTGGAGAGATCGTCGTAGTTGACTCTCTCCGTCGGCGTGAGTTCAACACCGACGAGGGCAATGTCGAACGACGCAATGACATCGTCTTTTAGCGCGCGGTCGTACCAAAGCTTGTAGACAACTCCGCCGAAATATGGCGACAAGACTGTCTCGTGCTCTCCGTCCGACCGCTCGTAGGTGGCGGTCAGTCCGAGTCGCCAGGCGAATCCCTCTTGAAGGGCCCCCGTGAACATGGGAGCGGCGTAGCGGTGGCATTCGTCCGCGATGATCAGCCCGGCCTTGTGGCTTCGCAGCGTCTCGCGGTTGGACGCCGAATGGACTATCGCCACCAGGATGTCCACCTGATCGAGAGAATCTGTGCGGCCATCGCCGAGTGCACCCCGGCGAACCTTTGGGAGGTCGCGCTGGATGGAGGACAGCCATTGGCGTTGGAGCTCGGCAGTGGGGACAAGGATCAATACTTTGATTCCCTGGCGGACGGCTTCAAATGCGGCCGCGATGCCAACCCGGGTCTTACCTGATCCGGTGACAGCCTCCACGACGCCACGCCTGGCATTTGAATGCCAAGCCTTCAGCGCTTCCTGTTGCCACGAGTACAGGAACGCATAGTCATAGGCCGTTGGGACAGAGGCAGCTGCGGCAGGCTCGGAGTCCGCCCCATGCATTACCTCTTGGATCAGGTCAGTCATTTCATCCCCCATTTGGACTGTTCAAGCTCGTGAGAGCAGACTACGTGGCCGGTGTGACACTATTCACTCGGTTCGTCGGCACCGCGCCGAGCAACCTGAGAAACAGTGGGTTCGGATTCGTGCCAGGCAGCACCCGCCGCACATCCTCCAGCGCTTCAATCGGAGAAACACCAGCCACCCGCGCCCCGTACAACGCAGCCACGGTAGGAGTCCGAGACTCGGCCCGAACGCAGTGCAGCAGCACTGTCTTGCCCTCGGTGCGGAAGCGTTCGACGGCGGCCGCCGCGTCGCGCAGCACAAACGCTGCGTGCGCGTTGTCCTCCCCAAAAGGCGAGTCGACAACCCAGAACGCGGCGTGGTCTTCCGCCGCCACCACCCCGGGCAGATCGGAGGTCCCCAGCCGGCACAGCGACACCACGGCGTCGATCCCCAGCTCAGCCACCAGTCCGAGCGAACCGACGCCGCCCAGCCAGACGCCGTCGTCGTGCGGGTGCTGGACCAGCGCATCGGTGCGGCTCCACATGCTGAAGTCCTGATGCTCGGCGCGGGGCCAGGATGCGGGCCGGCGGCCCTCGCCGCGGCCGAGTTCCATGCCAAGCATCATCAGGTCACGGGCCCGCAGCCCGGGCCAGCCGTGCAGACGCCGCCGCCACTCGAACGGCACCGCGGTGTAACCGTAGGCCGCACCCAACAGCCCGCCCGCGATGGCGGCGACAGTATCGGTGTCCCGGCCGCCGCGCACGGCCTCTTCCAGCGCTGCCCGCAGGTGCGCAGGGCCGGAGGCCGACAAACCCGCAAAGTGGATGGCGCTCCAGGCGCCCTGGAAGGCCTCGACCACCCAGCCGTTGCGGGTGAAGTCCCGCGGCCGGGACCGCTCGGCAGCCTCGATCCGCTCCAGCCACAGGGCCGCCCGCTCGGCGGACAGCAGCGGCAGGCCTGCCCGGACGTCGAGCCGCCCGGTCAGGATCGCCTCCCGGATGGCCAAGCACCAGAGGCCGCAGGCTTCCTGAGCGTCCGGGTCGGCGTGGGTCAGGGCGCTGATCACCCCAGCGGTGGCCATCAGTTCGGCCGGGTCCCGGTCGAGGTATGCCAGAGCCAGCGGTGCGGTGCGCATCAGCGAGCCGTTGCCGGCCCTGCGGCCGGTGCGGGCGTGGAAGTCCGCGGCCGCGGCGCTGAAGTCGGCGGCATGGACCTTGCTCCGGCCGGCCGCGGAAGCGAGCCGGCGGGCGGCCGTGATGACGGAGCTGGTCTGGGCGCCCACGTCCTTGGCCTCGGCGGCCCACGCCGTCCAGGCTCGGACAATCATGGTGAGCGCCGCGGGGGAGGAGGACCCGGCGTCGGACGCTGCCTCCAGCAGGGCCTGGGCGATCGGGATGGCCATGGACGTGTCGTCGGTCCATTCGGCCGGCGCGAACCCGAAGGGGCCGCCGCCCTTCATGGTGACTTTGGCGCCGTCCGGCAGCGGGGCGTCGAATTCGTAGCCGGCTCCGAGGGCGTCGCCGGCGGCCAGGGCGACGAGGACGCCGGCCGCGCGGTCATTCTGCAAGGGGGTCAGTTTCATGCCATCTCCATCAGGGGGTGCTGGGTGTTCCAGCCGGTCAGGTGGGCCAGTTGCGGGCGGCGTGTGGGGAGCTCGACGGCGATGCCGGCGGCGGAAACGCTCCCGGCGGCGCGGGAGACGTTGCGGCTCCGGAGGGTGCCGTGGTTCCGGACCTCGACGGCCGCGGCGCCGTCGTCGAAGGTTCCGAAGTCCAGCGCCTGGACGTGGGCTGCGAAGTCGCGTGCTCGTTGGCCCGGCATGGGGCCGGACGCCAGTGCCTGGGGCGGGAGGAGTTCCAGGTCCAGCAGTGCGGAATCGATCAGCTGCCGGTAGTGGCGGCGGAAGAGGGTGTTGGTGCCGAAGACCTCCAGGAGCAGCGGCTGCTGGCCGAGGCCGATCACCACGCCGCGCTGGCCTTCCAGCGGCTTCGGTGCGTCCGCGGCGCTGAAGCGGTTCCGTTCCTCCTTGTCGTCCCTGAACCGGTCCATGTGCTGGAGGAGGGAGCTGGTGGCGGAGGCGCCTCGGACGTTGTCGAAGCGGCTGACTCGCTCCCAGATGCGGCCCTGGCGGTTGCCGCCGCGCTCACCGGGGCCGTTTGCCAGCTCGGACCAGACGTTGAGCGGGGCGCGGCGTGCCTGCCGGCGGTGGCTGCTCTGGCCGGCTTCCCAGCGGCCGGCTTCGACGCAGAAGGTGTCGATGTCGCGGGTTTCGCCCGGGCCGAGGACGACGTCGCGGGCGCAGGTCCGGTCCTGCTGGCCGCCTTCGAGGAGCTCGCCTTCCAGCAGCAGGGCGGGGTGCGGGCCGTTGTTGGTGACGGTGAGGCGGGCCACCTGGGCGCCGCTGGCGAGTTCGGTGACGGCGACGTCGGCGTGGGTGCCGGTGCTGATCCCGAGGCTGCCGGAGCCGGAGGTCCAGACGGGGAAGATGCCGAGGGGGCCGAGCCGGCTGCCGGCGCCGACGTGGAGCTGTGGGACTTTCATGCTGACCTCCGGTTGATTTAATGCATATCTGCGCTAATTGACTTCAGTATGCACCGCTTGCGTCTTTAGCGCAATACTGCGATAAATAATGATGTGAAGGATTCCAAGAACAGCACTGCCCCGTCCCTGCTCGACTACCCGCGGCCGTCGGTGGCCGTGGATACGGCGGTGCTGACTGTCGCGGAGGGAAGCGTGTGCGTGCTGCTCGTGCGCCGCGCGGAGGACCACCAGCACGGACAGTGGGCCCTGCCGGGGACGTTCCTGCGCGAACGCGAGACCCTGGCTGATGCGGTGCTGCGCTGCCTGCGGGAGAAGGCCGGGATCTCGGGACGGGTGCCGCAGCAGCTTCAGGTGTTTGACGAGCCGGGGCGCGACGACCGCGGCTGGGTGTTGTCGGTGGCGCACGTTGACGTGGTGCCTCTGGCGGCACTGCGGGAAGCTCTAGAGTCCGACGGCGTCAGGCTGGCTTCCGTGACCGGGGAACCGGAGCTGATCGCCGGGCTGCCGTATGGGCACGCGGACATTGTGGCCAAGGCAGCGGAGTGGCTGCGGGCCGCTTATGTCGAGGCGCCGGATCCCGGTGCGCTGCTGGATGAGCCGTTCACGCTGAAGGACCTTCGGGAGCTGCACGAGGCGGTGGCTGGTGCCCCGTTGATGCGGGACACGTTCCGGCGGTTTATGGAGCCGAAGCTGACGGGAACCGGGCAGATGTCGGACGGGACGCGGGGGAGGCCTTCGCGGTTGTGGGTGCGGGGCACGGCATGAAACGTCCGACGAGGCGCTCGAGCGGCGGTGCTCTGCATGAAGAATGATGTCAATGACGAACAGGTCAGCGCATGACCGGTTACAAAGGAGCGCAATGATTTACGCAGAACACGGGACGCTTCGGTACCAGCACATAAACGCCTTGTCCTGGCGCGTAGCGAGCGAACTAAGTCGGCGAGACCCTAGCGTCTACATAGGGTTGACAGGTGGTGACGGCTCCTCCGCTATGGCCGACGCGTTGATGATGGCCGACGTCAGAGGCATGGCATATCAGGCGCGCCGTTGTGGCTTGGGTTTCACCGCGGGAGCAGGCGGTGACTTCCAGATTCCGTGGGATAGGGCCTTTGGAATGACGGGCCCACGGGCGATTGCAATTGCGTTGGAAGAATCCCGAGGCATCCATCGTCCTGAGAAGTCGCCTGCGACCTCGCCCAGGGCCCTGGGTTACCGCGTCATGGCGTCGATGCTGGAGCTGACATTGGGCGACCGAGTGCAGTGGTCAACAGGAGAAAGCCGCGGTGGGCCACTGGACCCGGAGTCATTGACGACCGGCGACCGGCTGCAAGAGTGGGAGGACACTCGGTGGTCTCTGTTCAGGGATAGCGAAGCTGTTGCCCAGCTAGATAACTTTGGCTGGTTGGAAACCCGTGGCCAAACGATTGATCTTCATGCTCGGTACCGTGCACTCAACGGCCGGATCTATTCGCTGATTCTGGAAGTTCTCGGCGACATCTTGCCGAAGCAGAAGTCGTTCCGTTTCTAACCATAGGAAGTATTTTGATAATTAGTACGGTCGAAGGCGGCATGGAAATAAGGTCCGTGCCTGCCATTCAACGCCCAGTGGTAATGTTCGTGATCAGCAAGACTTACCGGGAAGATAAGTCCCAAATGCGCCTCTATGACGCGACACGCGGCAACTGGCGTATCAGTGAGGGAAGTCGGAACCGGGCGGAAATTGCTCTTGGAATTGCAGATGGTGTGGTTCGCGCCGCCTATGAGATTGACAGGTGGGGCAGGGCCGACGACGGTACGGCCCCTTGGGAGGCAGCGGGATCGTCAAGCCGTTGGTACTTCGAAGGGCGCGAGACCGACGAGACGCGGTCGTGGCTGGGCTCGTCCGTTCGGAACCTGGCGCCGGGGAAAGGGGCTGCAAACCCGGTCCGCCTTTTCTTGGAGGGCGTGCCCGGTCCGGTTGACGAAAACGCCAAAGATATCTCGGGTCTCCTGCAAACCGAGGCTCTTGGCAGGATCATGTTCGGCAACAGTGAGCTCTTTCATAGCAACGTCTTGGCATGGATCTTCGAGACATTTCCCGCGCATGCCGATGAAGTGTTCGGATCGTTGGTCGCTGGCGGGGCTGCGGGTTCGGGAGACCGACGTGTAGAGCGCGAGCGGGAGAACCTCGATCTGGTCATGCATTGGCCGGACCGGGGATCCTTGGTGATCGAGAATAAGGTCTTTTCCGTCCCACACCCCGATCAACTTGATAGATACGCCAGCAAGATGTCGAAATGGAAGTTGCCAGTTGGCGGCGCCCTCCTGCTGAGCCCGACCAGACACTCCTTCCTAGAACGTGGATACTCTACAGGGCTTGAATTCAAAGACGGCACCCCGATTGTCTGGCATCACCTTAGCTTCGAGACGTTAGCCGAATCCTTGGAGTTGGCATTCGACGGAACTCCAGATTCGTACGAGGTTGAGACGGTGCGTCGCTACTGCACTGTGCTCCGCGCTTTGTCAGCGCTTATGGCGCATGCACTGATTTCAAGCACCGAGGAGGAGGCTTTCCTCGACGCCTTGACTTTGGCCCGGGCACTACCCAAGCAGGCCGTGACAGGGTTGATGAAAGCGCGGGCCGCCCACGTTGCCGGCGTGCTTAGCGAAAAATTGGCCGAAGCGGGACTCGATCCATCTGGCGTCGAAAGCGGCATGAGCCATTCGCTTCCCCAAGTTTCATGGTTCACGCGGACCATGGCAGGTGACGAGGAAATCTTCGCTGGATGGCAGTATCAAGAGGGCGTTCTGCGCCTTGCCGTGGTCCTCGACCATCTCAATGGCACAGGAATCGACGAAGTCGAAACGGGCAGAGTTTGCTCGGCGATATCCGGAACTCTTCTCGTTTGATCATCTCGACGCCATCCTCGGCACTACGGGCACAGCTCTTTCCTCCAGCTCCAAACAGGAAGGACCATTCGGCCACTTTGATCCAGATTTTGTCTACCTGTACAAGAAAATTGCGGGGTTGTCGGTGCAGCAGCTGCTAGACCTGACGGTCGCACATGCCACCCACCTCGACCGCCATTCCATCGGTCACAACGTCATTGAGGTCAACTGGGGTGGTTCGCCGAATGGGCAGCGATTTGTTTCGGGAAGGCCAGTTGGGGAACCGATACCCACCTCACCGGGCACCGCTCCGCGGCGGGACTGAGGCGCAAATCATAAGTGTGTTGCCAGCCGGGGCACTTGAAGTCCATAGGTATCCAAGTCGTAGCGACGTATCACCTTGGCAGGCACGCTCTCTGGCGCAAGAATGTAAATGAGCGAAACGAGGCTTGGAACAACGTACGCCGGCATTTTGGCATACCGGCGTGTGCTGGATTGCTCGGGCGGCGGTGAAGGCAATGCCAATGGCGGACACGCTGGCATGCAACGAACGCCAAGGTCAGGTCTTCAACCCCAGCTCGCGTAGTGCGGTATCTATGACGCCCCAGACTTCCGCTGTATCTGCTGACCGCTCATGTTCCGCGAGCGCCAGAAGCTGCTGTCGGAGTTGGCTTTCGTGATTGGAGAGCCCGCGGTTGTATGCGGGAGCCAGCAGATAGGAGTGGTTGTCAGTTGCGTAGGCCATCATCATGTCCAGGAAGATCTCGAGTTCCCTTCCCGCGGCCGCAACAGCGGCCTGTGTCGCAACTTTGTCGAAGTCCAGGTCAGGGGCGACGCCTGACATGGGCAAGATATCTAGTCGCCCCGCCCAGACAAGATTTTGCAGTGGCTCGTGAAAGAGGGACAGGACTGTGCCCATCTTGTGACTCTTGGAGGCGTCGCCTGGTAGTGCACGCCTGACGTCGTGAACAATTTCGTGGAAATGGTCGTCGGCGAGACCGAAGCCGACGAATAGCAGATGGTGCGTCAGCAGATGCGCTTTGACCAAGGCAGAGAGGGCGTCCCTGTTGCTGTTGTAGCCAAGATAATCATCCCGTGTGAGCACAATGCTGTCAGGTTGAGTGACTGAGCCGTGCAACTTCAGCAGCCAGTTGTTGCCGACGGCGGGAACATTCTCGGGGAGTACAGTTCGTGGCATTTGAGCATCGCTACAAGCCTTCTCGAAAAGCCTGTCGTAGTTCAATGTGATTGCGCCAGCGGATGGCAGAGTTGCGAGGAGTGCCGGCGCCAGCCCATATTTCGGCAGATCAACTGCCTGTGCAATGGCCTCGCCAAATGCGTTCTGTGATTTGCCCTGATCGGCGTACAGCTGTTCGAGAACGCCTGCTTGGTCAAGCAGATTTAGTCGATCGAACGATTTGTCGTCGATTGTCTCAAACTGGACGCCCTCTTTGAGTTTGCCGAGTAGTTGACTCCAGCTTGGAGCGCCAGCGCTAACGCTGACCCCGGCGCCCAAGAAGGGAACTAGTTGTCCGGCTCGGGCTATGCCACCCAGCGATCTTGCAGTTTCATGCAGTTGAGAACCGAGGGAAGGCCAAGACGATTGGTCGGATGCCCCACGGCGTAGCTTCTGCGCAAGTGAGAAGGCAGCTTTGTCTCGCAGCACCAGGACTAGGTCGATGCCGTAGCGGGACGCGAGGTCAATGCAGGCGTCGAGAATCGCCCGCAGCGCAGCGCCGAGGTGGTTACCGGCCCCACCTCCGGCCGTGCCGAAAAATGGTAAGGCAAGGAGCCGCTGTGGACGCTTGCCTGACTCCGGAATTGCAGCCATGGCACTTCGTACGAATGCTTCAAGCCTCTTGGTAACGGCAGCAGGCGTCCAATTGGCGTCTTCCGGGACCGCGGTCATTATGGGCAGGGGGACATTATTGTCCCAGGGCCGGATCGCTTCAGCGAGGGAAACGCCATCACGAAAGTCTGCCGAGGCCGAAGTGGCAGCGAGCTTCCGGAGCTCAGGATGGGCCACGAGCCAATGGTGCTCGATCCGGACGCTTGCGTCCGTTGGCAAGAGCCATGCGTCACATCTGAGATTCAGAATGTCGGCCATGGCCACGTACACGTGCGGGTTGGTCATGAACTCTGTTTATCAGATGCCTCGCCAGCTGTGGGGTTCACGAGCCGAGAGAGGCATGCATAGCGGACGCGGGCCGGCATGCCGATGAAAGCGCCAGCCCCTCGGACAACGGCACCGGGCGACACTTGGCCTTGTGCCGCCGAGAAATGTCAGTCCCTGAGGTTATTGTTATCTCACCATCGAGCGTTCTTTGCCGGTGGATGGGATATGTGTGGGGGAAAGATTGACTGAAGCGATAACCATGGTGCCCGATCCGCACCTCATGGAGTCGATGCGGGCCGTGGGCTACACCCTCGAAACCGCCATCGCAGATTTGATTGACAACTCGATAACGGCAGGCGCATCTCGCGTTGATCTTCTCTTCTATGGCGAAGGGGACAGCTACGTTGCCATCATTGACGATGGCGCGGGTATGACTTCGTCCGAGGCTCAGAACGCAATGCGGCTGGCAGGAAAGAGTTCGCTGTCAGGCAGAGCAACGAACGACCTGGGACGGTTTGGGCTGGGCCTGAAGACGGCGTCCATATCGCAGTGCCGCGATTTGACTGTTGTTTCAAAAAAAGACGGTGAGCTCCACGGGTACCGGTGGGATCTGGACTACTTGATACAAACCGGCACATGGAGCCTGCTCCGGCTTTCAGAAGGCGAATGCCGTACGCTTCCAGAGTTCTCGGAACTGGAAAAGCATCCGTCTGGGACATTGGTTCTGTGGCGGAAGCTCGACCAGCTGGAAGCCACGACCGGAAACCTGGGGAGTGGGCTCGACGAGAGCATGGTGCGCGTTCGTAAGCACCTGGGGCTTGTATTCCACCGGTACTTGGCGGGCGAGCACGGCAACAAGTTTGATATCGCGATCAACTATCGCGAGATTGAAGGCGCCGACCCACTCCTGCAGAACCACAAGGCGACTCAGCCTGGACCGGTCGAGAAGATATATGTCGAGGGGGAAGTCATCGAGCTTAGGCCCTTCACCCTTCCGCATCTGAACAAACTTAGCAGCGCAGACAGGCAGAAGGCCCAGGTCGATGGGTCCCTGAGGGACAGCCAAGGGTTTTACATTTACAGGGAAAAGCGGCTCGTTATCTGGGGCACGTGGTTCCGGATTGCTCCAAAACAGGAGCTCGGAAAACTCGCGCGCGTACGGGTGGACATCCCGAATACTCTGGATCACTTGTGGGCTTTGGACATCAAGAAGGCCCAAGCCGTTCCTCCGCCTGCCATTAGAAACAGGCTGCGCCAAGTCGCAGACAACATTGTCGGACCTAGTCGTCGTATTCACGAATACAGGGGAAGGCGAGCGGGCGGGGGACCGGTCAGCCACTTGTGGGACGTAGTTGATGACCGGACGTCGTTCCGCTATGAAGTAAATCGAAATCACCCAGCGGTCGTTGCGTTGGCTGGAAGCCTGAAATCAGATGACTCCGCGCTGTTGGGGGCTCTGATCACAATGTTAGAGCAATCATTTCCGGTGGAAGACGTCTACAACAGACTTGGCCAGGATGCAGTTCACTCGCCGCAGGCCGTGGAGGACGCCGAACTGAACATGCTGGCGGTTTCCCTTTGGGAATCCCTAAACGGGACACTCGGCCAAGAACTGTTCGTCGACTCAATGCTCAACGCAGAGCCCTTCAATAACCATCCCCGCGCGCGCGGAATTCTTGAGAATGCGGTAAAGAACTGATGACAATTCCCACTATGGTGTTCCCATTGTCCGCGCTAGAGGGAGCGGTCCTCGGGCTGCTCACCGACCAGACTACGGGTGAAACGAAAATCGGCCTTCAAGAACTAGATGTCAGAGCAGCATTTGACGCATGCACGCCGATCATGCGGACGGATGCCAGCGAAGACGAGTTGGACCAGCTCTTCCGATATATCTTGACCGCAGTGAGCGCGGATATTCAGATTGAAGGCAAACCAGTTACGAAGGACGACCACGAACCGTGGCTCAAAGACAGCAAATCTGAGATCAACTGGCGTAGGTGGCGTGCCTACCGGAAGATGCTGTCCAAGCAGGGGCGTTCCGGACGCGTCCTCGATCGCCTCGACAAGTTCACCGACGACGTTTTGGACCTCGCAGGCAACCCGCAAAAACCAGGCCGTTGGAACCGCCGCGGACTAATCATCGGTGACGTGCAGTCCGGCAAGACGCAGAATTACCTAGCACTGATCAATAAGGCGGCGGATGCTGGGTACAGGCTTATTATCATTCTCTCAGGCAACACCGAGTACCTCAGGCGTCAAACACACGAGCGAGTGGACGAGGGCTTTATTGGCCGGGATACGCGCCGGGTCGGTATGCCGAAAGGGGCTGTCCTCAAGGACGTACACATCGGTGTTGGGAAGATTGACCAAGAAGTCGCCAACGCCACCAGCCTGACCACAGTCCTCATGGACTATTTGCAGGCCACGAAGAACGGGATTGACGTTCCTCTTCCCTCGCAGTCGTCAGGACCACTTGTGTTCGTTCTAAAGAAGAACAAGTATGTCTTGGACGCGGTCAACGGCTGGGCTCGGGGCAGGGCCGACAGCCATGGAACCATAGACCTTCCTGTACTGCTTCTTGATGATGAATCGGATTACGCGTCCGTTAACACAAACGAGGCGGAGGACCCCACCGCGATCAACGGTTCAATCCGAAAGATTTTGTCCAGCTTTACACGGTCATCCTACGTAGCAATTACGGCGACGCCTTTCGCCAACATCTTCATTGATTACGAAGCGTCCGGAAGCGTCGAAGTCGACGGTGAAGCCGTGGACGATCTCTTCCCTGAGGACTACATCTATCCGCTAGAGGCCCCGAACAACTACGTCGGAATACGGGCAACATTTGGTACCGACGAAGAGGACCGTCCGCAGTCGGTACAGTACCTCACTGACGCTCAGCAATGGATCCCGGTGAAACACCGAAAAACCCAACCGGTTGGTGCCCTCCCGGAGAGCCTGAAGGAAGCAATCAGGAGCTACCTCCTTGCGAACGCAATCTTGGATCTTCGAGTTAAGGCACCATCCAAGCGGTCAATGCTAGTCAACGTATCTCGTTTTACTAATGTTCAGGACGTTGTCGGAGACCTATTGACCGAGGAGCTGTACCGATACAAATCAGCTATCGAACTACATGCGATCCCCTACGCTGGCGGGAAAAGTAACGCTGCTCTCGACGAGCTGAAATCCACGTTCGAGAAGCAGTTCGTTTCAACGGGTCCGGCTTGGACCGCGATTCTTGCCGAGCTTCACAAGTCCGTCGCCGACGTCCGAGTGAAGGTCTACAACTCAAGTGTGGACAAGGCGGAGGACGAGGACTATCGCGAGGAGGTTCCGACGAGGCAGATCGCCGTCGGCGGTGACTTGCTCAGTCGAGGACTTACGCTGGACGGCCTGCTCGTCAGCTACTTCCACCGCAGCGTGGGCGCTGCTGACACCATGATGCAGATGGCGCGATGGTTTGGCTACCGTGACGGTTTCCAAGATGTATGTAGGTTGTGGATCAGCGAAAAGTCTGCCGCGGACTATCGGTTCGTGGGTGGAGCGATCCAAGAACTTCGGGACGACCTCGCACACATGCACCGGAACAACATGACACCGCGCGATTTTGGCCTGGCAGTTCAGCAACACCCGGAGTCACTGCTCATCACGGCCAGGAACAAAATGAAGCACACCGTTCAGTACGAGAAGGAGGTCAACCTTCTCGGCCGGAACTTGGAGACTCGAAAACTGTCGGCAGACCTGACAGTCCAAGCGGTGAACTTCGCGGCCGCTCAGGATCTGGCAAAAGCTGCACTGGCTGCCGGCTGCTCAACCGACGAAACCGTCCGCGGCTATACACGGTTCAGAGACGTCCCGAAGGGGCTCGTCGCGGACTTGCTGCACAGCTACAAGGCAGCTGACGACGACATCTTCTTCACTGGAAGCGGGCTCGAAAGGATGGTTCGGGCTAGCCCTGGGGAGCAGTTCCAAACATGGGACGTGACCTTCATGAACGGCCCCAAGAAAAAGGAAGACGCGGAGCTGACAGGCCTGCCTAACCTCGTGCCTGAGAACCCGGTGTTTAAGGTTTCGCGTGCTTTGATGCTCCGACACCTGACTGCCAAGGACGGCACGCTCACCGGATCATCGCTCTGGGTGAGTGGAAAAAAGACGCGGCTCGCGGGAAGTGACGATTTGCGTAGGGTCCTGGATCCGCACGTTGAAGCAGAGGCCATTGCGGCATATCAAAAGGACAAGAAGGCGGAGACTGCCGAGGGAACTGATTCCGCTTCTAGTAGCCACGTTCCCGAACGCGCACTGTATCGGCATCTGCCTCGCCCCCAGTTGATGATTTATGCCGTCGAGCCCAGCCATGAAGAAGGTGTCGAGCACGAAGATGGCGCAACCGCCTCACCGGAGACTGCCGCGCTCAAGGGCGAACTTACCGCGGCTGCAAAGCATCCCGAAGCTGCCTTTATCGCTCTTAAGATTGCTCTGCCGACGTCTGATTCCGATTACAACAGCAAGAACGGCAGGGTTAAGTACGTTCTGAACAAAGTGGCGCAGAAGTACTGGATGGCTGACTATGAGGAGCTGTCATGACTGCTGACTCGTGGACTCCGGAACGCTGGAACGACGAAGTCCGCAGCGGGCTGGTCACTCTCCGTGAGCTCGACCCAATGCTGGCTACGCGGATGGTTTATGGCGCGGACGAAGTCGGTCGATTGAGCTTCGGCCTGATCACCCGCCAACCGCCAGGCCTTCCCCAACTTTCTGATGCGGTATCTATCGTTCGGGCGGAGCGGGAGCACGACGGGACGTGGATACTTCTACTCACGTTGGAGGACCCCAAGTTCAGCGAAGTCTTCATGCAGCTGTGTGGTCATGTGCACGAAAAGGTTTCCGAGGCCGTAACTGAAAGCGCCGGGCTTTCCACGGCCATGGAGTGCTTTGCAGAGTGGCGTCAGCTCTTCCAAGCCTCGAAAAAACGAGTGCTGAGTATGGAGGAGTGCAGGGGCCTGTATGCAGAGTTGGAATTTGGATTCTACGTCCTTGGACCAAGTGTTGGCTCCTCTGTGGTCGTCGAAGGCTGGCAGGGACCTTATGGATCCGACCAAGACTTCCAGTTCGTTGATGTTCACTATGAAGTGAAGAGTCGGCATGCCAGCACTCACGCGTTGAGGATCGCTTCTGAATATCAGCTCGACGGCGACAATATTGTTCTTGTGACGGTTGAGGTTGCCGATAGCGCGATGCCTTTTCCTGGGTTCACGTCGCTCGCGGACAAGGTCGTCCTCGCGAAGGACTCCGTCGCTCTTGACGACGGAGATCTTGAAGCGTTTGACAGTGCACTGGATGAGCTGGGGTTTGACCCAAACGATGAGATATACGGCCGGATGTACTTCAGCAGCCGCAGTTATGACTACTACATCGTTTCCGACGATTTCCCCCGCATCACTCCTCGAGACCTAGCGACAGGAGTGGCCGGGGTGAAGTACCGCCTGGAGCTAACAGCGCTCGATCAATTCGCAATCGATGCAGATATGGCACTCAACCGAATGAAGAATTACGGGGTCATCTAAAGTGAACGTTCAGAGCTACCACGAGAACTTGCTAGCTTCGGTCGGGTCCTTGGCCGACGCCGACGGTGAGTTTACGGCTACGGCGTTCGCGCGACATTGCGCGGAGTTGCTTACAGAAGCAGGAGAGTTTGACGATGTCGTCACCCTTGACTTTGACGGGACGGGGACGCGGCGGCGCAGGCTGAAGGTAAACGGCTACGACCTCGACAACGCCGACAACAGTGTTGCGCTAGTGGCGACGATCTATGTCGGCTCGCCTGAAATTCAAGTCGTTTCCTCCACAGACGCCAAAGCCGCTCTGAAAGCGCTTCAGTACTTTCTAGCCGATTCGCTCGATGGAAGCTTCTTGGAGGGCCGGGAGGAAAGCTCGCCGGCTTACCAGCTTGCTTACGACCTCCGCAACCGCGGGGGCAACGTCTCACGGTACCGTCTTTACCTGCTGACGGATGGGCAACTGAGCAACCGGCTGCGTGAGCTTCCGAGCGAAGCATTGAACGGAATTCCCGTCGATTACCAGCTCTGGGACGTTGACCGCCTGCATCAACTCCATGAATCGCAGAGCGGCCGGGAAGCGCTGCGAATTGACCTACGAGAGTGGCAGGAAGAGGGCCTCCCTGCGCTAAAGGTTGAGTCAACTCCGGAGTTTGCGACCTACCTTGCGTCCGTGCCTGGAAACGTCCTAGCGGGACTCTACGGACGCTACGGCAGCCGGCTCCTGGAGAGCAACGTGCGCTCTTATTTGACCAACAGGGGCAAGGTCAATAAGGGAATCCGCGAGACTATCTACTCTGCTCCCCAAAATTTTATGGCGTTCAACAACGGAGTCACCGCGACGGCCACCTCGGTGCAAACGGATGGTGAGAAGTCAACCATCCTGACTATTGAGGACCTCCAAATCGTCAACGGCGGCCAGACGACGGCGTCGTTGTTCTTCGTTGACAAGGAGGCCAAAGATAAGGCCGTACTGCAGAACGTCTTCGTCCCCATGAAACTGGTTGTGGTAGCGCCCGCCGTGGCCAGCGAACTCGTGCCCAGCATCTCAAGGTTCGCCAACAGCCAAAACGCCGTAAGCGCAGCGGACTTCTTTTCGAACAGCCCTTATCACGTCCGCATCGAAGAGCTGTCACGACGGGTGCTCGCGCCGGCGGTCGCGGGCGCCACGTACAACACAAAGTGGTACTACGAGCGAACACGCGGCCAGTACGAGAATGAGAAGAATAAGCTGCCTAGAGCTGAGGCTTCACGATTCGACAAGCTCTATCCAAAGCACCAGAAGTTCGACAAACCGGCTTTGGCCAAATTCATAATGTCGTGGGAGCAGCGTCCTCACATCGTCAGCGCAGGTGCCCAGAAGAACTTTGTAGCCTTTGCGGAAATGGTGGCAAGAGCATGGGATAAGGATGAATCCTCGATCAACGAGATCTATTTCAAGGACGCTATTGGCAAGGCAATCCTGTTTTCGAGTATCCACTCGGCCGTGAGGAATACCGAGTGGTATCAGCGGGACCGCGCCTACCTTGCCAATATCGTCACCTACACGGTGGCAAAAATGGCAAGCCTTGTTGAGACTCAAGGGCGTGGCCGTTTGATGGACTTCGACCTAATTTGGCGTTCTCAAGCGGCTCCACAAAACGTCTTGGACGTGGCGGTTGAAATTGCTCAGTCCGTGCAGGCAGCACTGACGAGTGAACATCGGCCGACACAAAACGTTACTGAATGGGCCAAAAAGGCAGCCTGCTGGGACCTGGTCCGCGCGGTACCGATCCGGCTTCCTGAGGCTTTCCTCGCTAGGCTTGCTGACCCCGCCACTGTGGCGCAAAGGGGCCGGACTGGGAAGGAAACGCAGAAGATCGACAACGGAATCAACCAACAGACTCGTGTCTTTGAAATACCCAAGGAGCACTGGCTGGAGTTGCGCGAATTCTCGTTGGGAAACGGCGTCGCCAGCCCCACGGACCTAAGTATTCTCGACCTAGTGACGGGCAGGAAGTCAGGACTGCCGACCGAGCGGCAGTCCGCCAGGCTGCTCAACCTTGTCTCCTCCGCAAATGCAAAGGGATTCCGAACGTTTAGTCCCTGAGAGCTGCCAGCATGTCGGCGACAACGTCGCCGATCTGCTTAGAAAGCAGTGGCGGAACGGCGTTCCCCACTTGGTGAAATTGCTGCGTCCTGGCACCTTCGAAGAAGTAATTGTCGGGGAAGGACTGAAGGCGTGCGGCTTCGCGTACCGTGAAACTGCGCGTCTGCTCAGGATCCGGGTGAATGTAGTAGTGCCCGTCTTTGGAAATGTGTGAAACCACCGTCGTGGCAGGTGCGTCCCAAACCTGAACTCTAAAGCGGTCCGTGAAAGGAGTCCCCGCTTTGCCGACGTTCCTGTGTTCGGGATGGAGAGCCGCCGGCAGGTCGGTGTACTTCGGGCTCTTTCCCAGGCGTTCTGCCAGCTCCGCCATCACGCGATACCGCGCAAGATCCGAAACCATGTGTGCGCGGGGCTCGTGCTGTACCGGTATCGTTAGCCTGTCATCCAGCACCCAGGATTCGTACGCATCTACTGCCAGCACGCCGGCCTTTACCGGTTCCGGCTTCGACATTACGTCTATGGCGCGTATCTGGCTTAGTGCCTCAGCTTGGACCGAGACCCAGTCTTGATCGATCTTCGGCTTCCTGCCGGAGGTCTGGGCTCGGATGCTGGGCATCGTCTGGACAGCTGCTCGGACCGTGACTGCCCCGTCAGCCTTCTCGATAATCCGACGAGGAATATTGGCGGCGACATCACTTCGAACCCCGAGCAGAATCACGCGGTGCCTCTTCTGTGGCACGCCGTATTCTTCTGAGCGGATGATGAAGTCGGACGGGTTCAAGTCGCGTGGTTCAGCGTCCACTACTAGTGAACGGATTTCGTAGCTCACACCGCTGGGGAGACGTTTAAGGTCACCCAAGATCGTTTGGAACATGCTGCTGTCGCCATTTTTCGACGAGAGAAGCCCCTTGACATTCTCCATGACAAAAATCGTCGGCTTGAACTTGCCCAGGATGTGGAGATACTCACGGTAGAGAAAGTGCTTGTGGTCTGAGGCGAACGACTCGTCTCCAGTCCTGCGGGACCGCCCGGCGAGGGAATACGCCTGGCACGGGGGCCCGCCGATGAGTGCCCAATGTCCTCGCTCATTCTCCGGACCGAGCTGCTTTTCTATGAAGCTGTCCACCTCGGGGCGGTTGACCTCTCCAAGCTCCACCTGGTAGACGTGAGCCTTCGCAGCTAGATACGCCTCTCTAAAATCACCTGTGAGAACGGAGTGCCACGACTTCTTGCCCTGGATGTAGTCGAAGTACGGTTGCAGATCTCCGCCGGATCGGACGAGCTCCCTGTACGCCGCTCGTAACCTGAGCGTTTGGCACGCAAGGGTATCCATCTCAAAAGATGCCAACGTATTGAAGACGAAGCCGCCCTGCTCGTCTCTGACGCTTGAAAATCCTTCATTCAGGCCTCCGGGCCCGGCGAAGAGATCAATAACTGGAAACACATGCACCCCTTGATATCCGAACTCCAGGATACCAGGCCCGGCTGACAATTTGCTCATCAGCTCGGAGTGGAGGCGCACGACGGCTATTTCATCCTGCATCCTTCACAGCGGGAGCTGATTCGATGACGAGAGCGCTGAGGGCGCTGCGGTCCAAGAAACCAAGGTCACGGTACCCGTAGACCAGCGTCAGCTCCATCATCAGCGCGGCGACGTGTTTGTCCGTCGCGTAACCGCCGCCTTGAGAGGCATGTTCGAGAACGCATCTGACCACGTCTGAAAAGGCCCCGGCTTCTCTGTGGAACAGGGAATTGATGCGATCCTCGTTCCGAAAGGCCTCTCGCGTGTAGGCGAAGCGATCCCCGGTGGCTTTGGAGAGGGGATATTGCAGTTTTGGGTCATATGTCATGGCCGCCACCCACCACAGACGGGAAATGCCATGCCGGACGAGCGGGTCACGAGAGGAATTCAGCATCAGCCAGCGGTCTTGAACGCGGCCCTTCCAGTTCCTCACCTCGGCAAGGGGCCATCGTTTCTCCATATAGTCTCGGTATGTGGCGAACGCAAGATACGTCCAGAGCCGCCGGTCGGATGCGTTGGCCCGATCGAGGACGCCAAGGTAGTCGTAAACTACAGGGGCGTTTTCAACATCACGTCCGGTGCTTCCTTTCGATCCGGCATCTAAAGAGTCCGGAACTCCCAGGTTCAGGTGAAGTTCCAGCTGGTTCTCTGGCCGGCCGATGATGATGTCAGCATCAGCCAGAAAATCGTCCGGCGTCTGAGCGACGTCGAGAGCGGACTTGAGCTCGAACACCGCCTGGTTGGTCAGTGCGCGGGCGTGATTGTTTTCCATCATTCGTCCCCCAAGCCGTCGAATGGTTTCATCAGTGAGGCATCCAGCGGATGGCCCAGAATTTTTTGTGCCAGTTCAAAAGAATGGTCCTCATAGGATCCTGACTCTTGCACAAGCCGGTTCACCGCCGTGTACCATTTCTTGCCGGAGAGGTCTTCCCCCTCGCTCTCAGCCGCTAAGTTCTCCTTGATGAAGGAAATCGTCTGCATGAGCGCAGGCAGGACTACGAGACTGATCTGCAGGTCCGGCCGCTCCTGTAGCAGGCCAAACCCGGGAAGCGTCTTTTCGGGGAAGGCCACGAGCACATGTTCGTCGTCAAAGAATTTAACCTTCAGGCCCTTCTTGAGCTTCGGGTCCGCGATAAATCGGAAGCATGACCCTACTGGTGGCGAGAGCGGATCGTAGCGCTTCTCCGGCTCGAATTCGAAAAAGCCACCGTCGGCGAGAACATCTCCCGGGAGGATGCTGAAGGATGCGCCCGCATAGTCACTGTGTTGGTTTTGGAGGCTGTATGGATCGACTGGGCTGGTCGCAATGATCCTGATTTCAACCTTGACTGTGCCGCGGATGTCCTGTTGATCAATCCATCCGATGTATGTGCTGCCGTCGACATGCTGCTGGTGGACCGAGGCGCTGACCTCACCGCTGGCGATGGTGGAGCTGCAGGTCCAGCGGAAACTATACCGGGCAGTGCCGTCATCCATGAGCGACTGGATGTCCGGATCGCTCATCCGAACTTGAAACTTGATCTCCACGTCATCCACGCTCGGCGCGATGGTGACATTGACAACTTCAATGGAGGAACCCACGTCGTCCGATGCGTCGAGCACCGGATGCGGGTAGGAACCCCTCTTCGTGAATGTATTCACTTAACCCCCAGACGGTAACGGTGATTTGATGAGAGCTTGAGCCGGACGTGAGAAGTAATGCCTGCCTTCAGCTGCAGCTGCGATAGGACGTTGCCCTGATGCTTCAAGGGCTCGCTGGCGCCTCCAACGGTCAGCACGCCTTCGGAAATGGGCAGCATGTAGTCGTCCTCCATGCTGCCTCCAGGCCCAAGGGGCACAAGTTCGAGATCGCCGGAGACGTCCTCCAGAGGGGTTATAGCCAAGCACAAGTCGCCGGTCGTGGCATCTGACCAGCTGCGGAAGCGCACCTCTCCCGCCGTGATCCTTCCGGCGCCTTTTCCCTGCTCGCCGTCCCCAGGCAGAGTGCCGCCTTTCTTATTCCGGGTGCCTTCACCGCCCTGATCCTTGCCCTTATCCGTGGGGGAGGTGCCTTCGGCGCCGGCCGAAGTCCGTACACCGACGCGGACTGTCGGACGCTCTCGCGTCGCGACCTGTGTCAGTTCGCCGTCCGAGCCCTGCACGGTGCTTGACTCTTGGTCAGTGCCGGGACCGTCCTCCGGTGTTCCGGCGCTGCGCAGAGTCCCGGACTTTTCCTCGAACAACTCAGTGGGCAAATACCGCGCCAGACCCTTGATGACGACCTGGTCGCCGATTTGCTGTTTGACTCTGCTCTTGAGACCGTCTCGGACGAAGTTCTTGAGTTCACGCAGCAACGACTCGCCGTAAGCAGCTCGGCCGGGATCCCACTTGTGATGCTGCGGAGGCTCCAAGGTGCGCAGCAGCTTGTTTCCGTGGTCATCCGAGCACTCCAAGACGGCCGCATACTTGACCGGAATGGAGGTGTGGCGAAAGACGTCGATTCTCATCAACGGTTTCCGCACGGTTATGGTGTGCAGGGTCTTTTCAAGGCTGTCGTCGTCGATGTTGATGTAGAGAGCCAACTTGCCGAGCCGCTTGCTCGTATGCCGGATCGGTTCGGGGTCCCTAATGGCGCGGTAGAAGGCCTGAGCCTCCGCGTCCTCGACAACGTGCTTTTCCAAGCTGACCTGATCCAGCTCCCAGGTATGCGTGGGCGTGATGCCCTTGACGATCAGTCCTCCGCGGTCAATCGCCATCAGAAAGTTACGCATGAACGCGACCTTGATGTGCTGCAGATCGGGGTCCGCTCCCGATTTCCGGTATCCGAGGATGAAGACGTCCGTGCCCGGCTCGGTGCGCATGGGGAAAGGTCCCAGGGCTTCCGGGTTGCGCAGGTAGCGGAAATCCTTCTCATCGGTGAGGTCGGTGTAAAAGCCATCTCCGCCACGCCATACATCGTTCGCGTCGCGGTGGCTGGCAAGGCAGCTGTAGCCGGCGAGAACCGTCTCTTTTTCGTCTATCGGCAACGACGTGTAAAGGACGGTGCTCATGTTCGAGGCCATTGGGCCGACGGCGGATCCGATACCGAAGGACCCGCCACGGGAGCCGTCGTCCGCGGAGATTCCCGCCCCCCTCGTCAGGGCGCTCAGGGGTGAAGTCGGATCGTGCATTGATTCGGAGCCCGTCAACCCCTTGGTTCCGTAGTCGCTGATCCTTAATACTGAAATCATCTCCTGCTGTGAGGTCCGGAGCGCCGTGGCCATGGCCTCGTGGCCCTGGGTCCCCCTTGTCTGACGCTCAACCTGCTCCAGGTGCGTACGCAGTCGGGTTATCCCCGGAATGAGCTCAGTCGCCATCTCCGCCAGCTCGAACACCATAGTGACGGGACCTAGACCGACGCGGGCATCGATTGAGTTCTGCGCTGTCTCCCGCACGAGCGAGGACTCCGCGAGGGAACCTTCGAAGAACTGCTCGGCAGGGGAGACTGCGCCCTGCGATGCGCTTCTTCCGGACCTCTCAAAGTAGAATCCAAAATTTGCATTATTCATTCAAACGACACCTTTCTACTGGAGGGACTGGCCGGATCGAAGAGCGCCCTCACCTCTTTGAGTTCGGCCTCGATGGGGCGAAAAAGTGCGTCCACCTCTTCGGGGGTGTACTCGTAGTTCTTTCGGTTCGCTAAGTTCCCTAACAAGGAAATTTCGCGAATCAGTCTGTCGCCCCGTGTCGCCCCGAGGCGCCTGAACCTTTCGTTGCGCGATTCGCTAGACATCATTTCCTGGCAATTTGTCGAACATATATCGACTATATATCCGAAATGTAGTAAGTCAAGCATTTTCTTCCACCGGCGGGACGTTAGGACATGTGGAACCGACAGCATGGCGTGCGGAGATTTTCCATGTCAGCTTCTGACCGTCCGGCATTGCTGGACCACCTGCGGCCGCAGCAACTCCTCGGGCTCACCGCGACGCCGGAACGCGGCGACGGCGTCGACGTCGCCAAGCAGTTCTTCGACGGCCGCACGGCCAGCGAACTGCGGCTGTGGGACGCCCTGGACGCCGATCTGCTCGTGCCGTTCCACTACTTCGGCGTCTCGGACGACGTCGACCTCAGCCAGCTGGAGTGGAAGCGCGGCAACTACGACGCCGCGCAGCTGAGCAACCTCTACACCGGCAACGACGCCCGCGCGGCCAAGGTGATCCGTGAACTGCGCGATAAGGTCACCAGCACGGACCAGATGCGGGCCATCGGCTTCTGCGTCTCGGTCCAGCACGCCCACTACATGGCGTTGGTGTTCAACCGCGCCGGCATCGCCTCCATTGCCTTCGACGGGAGCACCGACGACGCCGACCGCGCGGCGGCGCTGGAGCGGCTCCGCACCCGGGAGATCAACTGCATCTTCGCCGTCGACCTCTTCAACGAAGGCCTGGACCTGCCGCAGGTGGACACCATCCTGCTGCTCCGCCCCACGCAGAGCGCCACGATCTTCCTCCAGCAGCTGGGACGCGGGCTGCGCCGTGCCGAGGGCAAGGCGGTGCTGACCGTCATGGACTTCATCGGCCAGCAACGTCGCGAGTTCCGCTTCGATCTGCGCTACCGTGCGCTCACCGGCTACGGGCGCAAGGAGCTGGAAAAGGCCGTCGAGGGCGAGTTCCCGTACCTGCCGTCGGGCTCCCAGATTGTGCTGGACCGGGTGGCGCAGAAAGTCGTGCTGGACAATATCAAGGCCCAGCTGCGGTTCAACCGCGGCCAGCTGGTCAAGGACATCGCCCGTACGCGGAGACGGAACTGGAGGCCTACCTGGAGCGGTCCGGAAACGACGTGAAATCGATCTATCGGTCCACCAGGGATTCGTGGATCGGCTACCTCCGCCAGGCCGGCTTGATCGACGGGTTCTCGCCGGTGGAGGCAGTCCTCAGCGGCAGGATTCAGGAGCTCTCCGACGCCGGCGAGAAGAAGCTCCTCGGCCGCATGGCCGCCCTGATTCATGTGGGCGATCCGGAACGGGCGGAGGCTAACTCGATGCTGGTCGAACCTGGTGCGCCCCGCTACGCGGAGCTGGGAGTGCGAGAACCGACCTTCGCCCGCATGCTGTACTACACGCTCTGGGACGACGGCGGGGACTTCCAGTCGTACGACGCCGGCCTCGACTATCTGCGCGGCTACCAGTTCGTCTGCAGCGAGATCCGCCAGCTCGTAAAGCTCGGCGTGGCCGCATCCAAGCATGCCGCCAAGGGTTTGGGAGCGGGACTGCAGCACGTTCCGCTGCTCTCTCACGCCACCTACCGGCGAGAGGAGATCCTGGCGGCCCTGCAATACGGGTCGCTGGAGCTCGGCAAGAACGTGCAGCACCGCGAAGGCGTGGCCTGGTGCCCGGCGACGTCTACCGACGCCTTCTTCGTCACGCTCAACAAAGACGACAAGAAGCATTCGGCTACGACCATGTACCGGGACTACGCCATCAGCCCGGAGCTGTTCCACTGGGAATCGCAGAACGCCACCTCGCCCGGAAGCCCGACGGGCAGGCGGTACCTGGACCGGGCCGCGCACGGCACTAAGATCCTGATCTTCACGCGGGACACGTCAGAGGACGAGACCGGGCTGACCGTACCGTACACGTGCCTCGGCCAGGTGGACTATGTGCAGCACTCCGGGGAGAAACCGATTGCGATCACCTGGAAGCTGCACCGACCGATGCCGGCGGGTGTCTACGCCACGGCGGCTGCGGTGGCTCAATAGGATCCCTGCGGTGAGGCCTATTAGTTGCAGCCGAAATTAGGCAGTCTAAGGTCCTCCGTGGTCTAAGGCTGCGTGCTAGCGGTCGATTGTGTCATTCATCAATCCACGATTCGAGCAGCAAAAGATGCCGGCTTTTGGCGGCCAGTTGCTGTAGGTTACATCCATCAAGATTTTTTCGGAGGAAAAGTGGCAAGGACAGATCGCTCGAAAGAATTCGGATGGCGATGCCAAGTATGTAGCAAATCTTTAACCGCAAAGCCTGTGGCGGGAAAGGTTATCGTGCACGCAGCTAGTAATGGCAGCTTGTGCCCGGGGTCCGGAAAAGCTGCCGCTACCTCCGCTTCACGACGGAAGCCGAGAAAATCACAGGCAGCCCGAGGAAACCATGCGGTTTCAACGGATACATCGAAGTCTAATTCCCGATCTCAAACCCAAAAGTCAGTAACTGCAAAGCGAGAACGCCCCGAAATGCTGCCTACCAAAAAAGCAACTGGAGTATATCCAGATCCCAAGAGTCGCATGAAGGGTGGAGATCACTGGTCGTTCTTTCAGGACACCCCCCGCCAAGATCTGGAGACCGATGCTGGGTGGCGCCGTGTCAGGTTAGGAACATCTCAAGGGACGGGGAAACGGCGCTAACGCCCGCTCTCAAGTGCGCTAGGGCCGGAAATCCAGCGGCTTAATCTCAGTCCCTTCCTTGATTAGCCCCAGCAAATCATCCTGCCGAGCCTGGCCCAGCGTCAGCCGATAATTAGCCAATCCCGAGAGCATCTGCTTGGTCCGAGGTACGTCACGGCTCAACGGGTGGTCCAGGAGCCTTCGCTGGATCTTGTGATCTCCAGGGTAGATCCAGTGGGGAGCGAACTCGGTGCTGGAATCTTCCGGGTGCGCGGCAACGTCAGCTGTAGCCACGGAGAACAGTGTCTCCCACGGGTCAGTCACCCCAGGCTTCAACACCTCGGGGCCGTGGGCTTCAGCGACATTCTTGCGCACCGCATGTCCCAGATACCTATGCACCCGCCCCTCGCGCTGTTCGAAGTCAACGGGGTTGCCGGGCACGTTCCAGTGGATGACCGAGTGCGCCCACCAGTGGAAGTCGATGCCTTCCTGGCCCACAGACGTCGAGGCCAGCACGAACGGCCAGAAGGGGCTATTGAATGCCCGGCGGACATCGGGCATGCGGTTGCTGTCGCCGTCGTCCGTCTTGGCGTTGCTGTACCGGACGGCGAAGCGGACGCCCATCCGGAGGTCCTCGTGGGAGCCATCTGGATACTTCGCGAGCATCTGCGCCGGTTTGAGGGACAAGGAGCGCCGGATGTCATCGGCCAGAGACCACAGCTGCTCGGTGGTGATCTCCCCGGGAGCCTGCTGGCTGCGTAGCTGGAAGACGTACTCGTCGAGCACCGCCTGGAGGTTTCCGGCTTCGCAGTAGCGAAGAACCTTCTGCCAATATCGACCTTCGGGATACAGCTTCTCGAGCAGTTCGGAGACGTCGAGGCGATTGAACAGCGTACGCAGGCCGGTCGCAGCGAGGACTGCCGCCTTCCACATCTCGGTGCCGTCAAAGTCGTTAGGCACGACGCGCTTCAAGGCGCGGTAGAGGCAGTTGGCGGGTGAATTGACGGCCAGATCTGCAATCCCGTCCTCCCAACCCGCTGGCTCACCGGCCGCTGCCGCTAGCATCCGATCAACGTGTGCCAGGTAGAGCCCCGCCTCAGAAACACCCGCTTGCTCGTCGCCGCCGTCGTCGGAAGCCTTTCCCTGCGGCTGGGTGCGTTCGTCCAGCTCCCGTAGCTCCCGCACCGCCAGCTTCGCATCGTCGTACCACTCTGCCGACAGGGCGCCCGGCACGGAGAAGTAGGA
Organism: Arthrobacter sp. LAR12-1-1.1; assembly: GCF_040676555.1. NCBI lineage: Bacteria > Bacillati > Actinomycetota > Actinomycetes > Micrococcales > Micrococcaceae > Arthrobacter > Arthrobacter sp. LAR12-1-1.1. The sequence goes on from NZ_JBEGIG010000045.1 coordinate 253,617, forward strand.
CGCCCAGGTGCCGAGGCGGCTGGCGGGGTCGACGACGGCGCCGTCCACTATCGCGGAGCCGGCCTCTGCCGCGGCAGCCCGCACCACATCTCCGGGGACCGGGGACCCACTCAAGGAGGCACTCTCCAGCGGGTCACCAGCCAGTGCCAGAGCAGCATGGGGGATGAACAGGGCCAGAGTGGACATGGCCTGGGGCTCGCCGTCGCGGACACGGAACCGCAGACGCCCACGGAAGCGCTTGCGGGCCTCGGCCGTATTTTCCCCGTGAAGCCGAGACTCCTCGAGGATCCGCCGCTCGGCCTCGTAGGAGAGCATCGTGGTGATCGCCGTCGGGGCGGCGTTCCAGGCCGAGAAGACCAGCTGCTTGGTGACGTCAGTACCCACCTCAGCAAAAGCACCGGAAGGCTTCACATAGGGGAGCGACGGCGGCATCCACAGCAGCTTCCACCAGCCTTGACCGACAGTGTGATCGCGCACGGCCCTGAACTTTGCGTTGTCGGTCTCCACGGCCCCGTATCGGCGATAGGCGTCGGGGTCGATGGTTGCCAGGGCCGGCAGCACCGGGTCAACGGCTTCGCGGTCGCAGTGAATCCTGCCGTCCAGCATCCTGCCCACCTTATAGTCGGTGAGGAAGTGCGCAAACATCGGCACGGATTTCCAGTATTCCATCGGATTGCCGGTGCGCGCAGCCCGGAACAAAGCGAACAGGGACTTGTAGCTCCTGAGGTCCCCGGCCCGGACATCCGTCGGTGCCATCTCGATCACGGACAGCATGTCGTCTTTTCCGAGCTGGGGCCGCTCTGTGCGGCTCATAAAGAGCTTCAGGCCCTCCTCGATACGATGCGTCAGCGCATCGTCCGGGACCTGCTTGAGCAGCTGGGTCCGCCGGTCATCCAGATCAGCCTCTAGGCCTTCCATGTACCCTGGCCGTTCGCTGCTGAGGAAACGCAACAGCTGCCGGAAGTCGGCGGCGTGGTCGTCACCGTCCGCTTCGTTCGCACCGGTGTGCGCCTTGTACGGCGTGGCCGAGAGCAGGATCAGCTTGGCGCCGTCGTAGTTCAGGAACTGGCGCGCGAGCTCCGCAGCGGGATCCTCGTCGTCGGGCGCGGTGCCGGGGGAGTACAGCAAATCGCGGAAGCGCTGGAACTCGTCCAGAATGATCAAGTCCGGTTCAAGACAATCCAGCCCGGCTTGGGCCAGGTCTCCCCGGAGACCGCCAATGACGGCGCTCATGCGGGGCCGGACGTCGTCAGTTCCGTCGGTCAAGGCGTCGCGCATCGCCGTTTCAAAGGCAGCAAGATTTCCGCTCTTCGTGGCGAGCTGTCGGAATTTCTCACACACCGAGGTGACGAAGCCCTCTGGATGCAGTTCGGTGAGGCGCTTGATTTCCCAACTGAATCCGGGAACGCCAGCGCCCGACCTCAACAGCTCGACCGCGTCATCCCGGCGTTCGGCTGTAATCACTCCGAGCTGTTCGAGGATTCGAAACAGCACGGCACGCTCCCTGGCCTGGCCGGTTGCCCCGCCGACGTTGAACGACGTGCCCGGCGTCAGCGAGATGAAGTTAACCCGCTTCCGTGTTCCCGGCGCCGCCGGAGCATTGAGCTTGGTCAGCTCGGCAGGCAGAAGCGTCAGCCGGCCCGACTCGATGATGTCCTTCTGCCCGGTAACATTCAGCCGGCTGATGTTTTGCTTGGCCAGGTTAGCATTGGAACAGACGTAGACGACGTCGATGCGGTCTACGCCGGAATCCGGCCGGTCGAGCCGCTCGATCGCCTTCGCGACGACGCCGCGGGCGACCATGCTCTTGCCCAGCCCGGTCTCGTCCGCGACGAGGAAGCGGTCCGCCGGCTGGTCATCCAGATAGAGGCGCTTGAAGACGTGTTCCACGGTCCGGCGCTGAAAGCCCCGGAGGCCGTCCAGCGCGGGCGTTGCATCAAACCCCATGAAGTTCCCCCATGTCTAGTGCCTCCGTGGCTGCCGTCCACAGTGCATGCAGCTGCTGAATCTCCGGATCATCGCCGCGAAGGGCGAACAAGCGGTCCATCACTACCTTCAAATCCGGGAAGACGGAGCCGGCGTCCGGACCCGCCATCGCGCCCACCATCGCCTCGAAGAGTCCGGCGGTGGTGCCGTCTCCGAACCCTGAACCGGCGAACCATCCCGTGCCGGTCCCGGACCCGGGAAGGGCATCCTCCGGGGTGAGGAACAACAGCAGGAACTGCCGGAGCTTCTGCGGATCGTCGAGCTGGCGGGCAATGATCTCGTCCAGCCTTCCGTTGGGATCGGTGCGCAGGCTGCCCTGGATCACGGTGCTCTTGGACAGCCCGGCCGCTGGGTCCTCCAGCGTCAACACCAGATACGGCGTCACGTCAGCCAGCGGTATGGCGTGGAATACGTGTTCGTGCTGACCGCCGGACGGCTCGACGACGGCACTCGGTTGGGGGAGCGAAAGGAGATGAAGTTTCGCGGTGAATTCCCGCAAGGGGGACCAGTCGTGCGAGACGGTCACCGTGAACGTGTTCTTGGCCTCCCCGTCGGGGACGGCGTCGAGGAGGAACCGTTGCGCCGCAGCGTCCCGCAGGGCGTTCTCCAGCCGGAAGGCTGCCACGTCTACTTCCGAGCGGGCCGCGCCGCCGGTGCCCAGATAATCGGCGAAGGGCACGTCCTTGAGACTCTCCCGGATGTGCTGCACCCCCAGGCGTTTCTTGGCTCCCCGCATTTCCAACAGGAACTCCACGTTACGGGTGAAGCCCGCCTCGGTGGCGTTGGCCGACCCGAGAAGCGCGTACGTGTAGTGGTCGAAGTCGCAGAAGTAGGCCTTGGCGTGCAGACCGGTCAGATCGTCCGCCACCCCCTGGATCCCGGACTCGTCCACATCGCTTTGTCCTGACCCCGACGATTCGGGGATGCCGAGTTCGTCAAAAGCCTTGAACGACGTTCGGGTATCACCCACCGTTTTCTCGTTGAGGAGATCCAGCTGGTCCCCGCGTGAGTAGACGTAAAGGTTTTGCGTCCATTTGTCCTGCAGCCGGCCGATGAGCTTGTCATCGAGGAACGGAGAGATGACCAGTTTGTCGTAGCCCAGGAAGGCGGCGTTCCCAGTTTTGTTATTGAGGGCGATGAAGTTCTCCGGGTCGCGGAGGTGCGCCACGATTGAGCCCTGTTCGAAGTCATCGCCCATACCCATCGGCCGGAATGCCAGTCGGTGGATGTCCTCAGGAAGGTCCCAACGGACGTCCGCCAGGCGGGAGGCGAGGCCGCGCACCCTGGCGAACCGCCCGGCGTCGGGCGTCACGGTGCAGAGGTCGGGGAGCCCGGCGATGAAGCGCGCCAAGGGCCCGCTGTCCGGGCCGGCATCTTGGGTGTCCTGGACCGGTTCGCCGTCCAGCCGGACGAGGAGGTCCCAGCTGGCGTCGGTGGTGAGGTTACGGCTGCTGCAGAGGAAGCGGTAGCGGCGCTCAGTGTCGTTTTCGAATTCGAGAAGCCAGACCTTGGGATGGAAGAGCCCGCGCCTGACGCTGACCTGGTGGACCATCGGCTCCAGTAGGGCGAGCAGGTCCGAAGCGTCCGAGGGGGCCTTGATGTGGCCTGCCTGGCAAAAGATATCCACACGGTTAGAGACTTTGCGCAGGGCGCTGAGTACCGCCACCGGATTGGTGAACTCCTCTCCGGAGCCCGCGACGAAGCTCAGCGGTACGGACAGGGCGCTGGTCATGTCCAGTGTGAAGGTGGTGCCCACAGCGTGGGAGAGCCTGAATCCTGCCGGCGGGCGCAACTGCTGGGTGAGTGCCTGCCTGTTTGCCGCCTCAAGCATTCGAATGCCCTTCCAGTGCGAGTCCTGCGTGGATATCCAGGACGTTCCGGCGTACTTGCGCCCAGCGGAACGACAGAGATGCGACTTGGGTGGGCGGATGCCAGGCGCGGAGCCTGCGTTCATTGCGGAACCGCGAGTTGGACTTCTTCATGAGCTTCTCTCGGGTTTCGACGGCGGCCCGGAAGTTTGCATTGTCGATCTGTCTTCCGGGGCTCATCGCCGCGTTGGCCATCTGGCGGGCGAAGTCGGCGGTGTTGCTGTTGATGCCGCTGTTCAGCGCCTTGGCGCGGCCAATGAATCCGTCAACGTCCCAACCGGCGAGGAGCTCGCGCTTGCTGTCCCGCTGGTCCTCCCACGCTGTGAGGAGCTTCTGCGTTGGCTCCACAGTGTCCTCGTCGGAGTTGAATGTGTTCATGGAGAGCTCGGCGAGCAGGTGCTGGTAGAGGATGGTGGCGCCGTTGTGGATGAAGGAGAATGCCTCGCCGTCCTTGAGCCACTGCGCAGGGTCACCTTCCGCGCTCCGGCATGCCGGGTCCAGCCACGGTGCCCAGAGCCCAGGGGTGGGGCTGGTGTCGGAGCCGACGACGTGAGCCAGCATGGTGTCGGGGCAGGTGGTAAGGATGCGTTCCTGCAGCCAGCGGGCTTCTTCGGGGGAGAGCGTGAGGCCGCGGTCCTCCCTTCGCGGGAAACCAGCTGGAGGCTGGGGGAGAGTCTGGTTCCAGACGGAGTAGCTACTTTCGCCTTCCTCGGTGGAAGGGGCGTCAGCGCACATGAGCTGGGCGACGGCGTAGCGGTCAGCGGCTGGGTCAACGATCCCGTAGCGGCGCAGAGCGGACCAGTACGCGGCCGAGGGTAGCTGCCGGACATTCCGGCCCGCATCCCGACCGATGTAGCTCTCCACTTCGAGCTCCTTGAACCGGCCGATCAGCTGCCGCTCAGATTCCTCGGACCGCTTCCGGAGTTCGTCCGGGTTCCTGGTGCCCTTGTGGGCGGATTGGTAGGCCCACGGGACGAGGAGCATGTACCGCGCGCCCAGGTGCAGTACAGATGTGCCCGGGAACAGGCTGTTGCTGATGGCGTCGCGCAGCTGGCCCATGCCGAGGTCATCGGTGGTTTCCGGCGTGCCAAAGAGCTTCACGAGCTCGCGCATCCTCGAGTTTTCTTCAGTGGACGCATCGAGCCAGGAGATGAGGGAGGTCATATCGGTGTGTGCACTCGCTTCGCTTGCCGGGAGGATCTCGTCTTTGAGGTGTCTTCGTGGCTGCGAGTTCTCCCCAGTGTGCACAATAAGGCATCGTGACGATCTTGCCGTGGACCACAGACATTATTGAGCAATCTGTCATCCCGCGCACACGACGACCGACTGTCCGTTGGGCAGAAGACCTTGCGGTCGTGAACGAGCAGTTTCGCCCTGCACAAACCTCGGCCTAGGTGGCCGGCGGCGTTAGTGCAACGTCGATGGCGGACTCCACTGCATCGCGGCGACCTCGGTCGCATAACGCTGTCCCGCTGCCGGAGCGTGGCGGGTTCACCGGCGGGCCGGGCGGCCCCTGGTCCTTCCGGCCTGCCAACCGGGGATGGCGGCGTCCAGAAGTTTGACCTTTTCAGCTTCGAGGTCGCCGCGGCGGTGCTTTTGCCGCTGGGCATGCACCCACACGCCGAGAGTGTGTTCCCGCTCAGAATCGCACTTCTTGTGGCGGGGCCAATCGTTGCCTTCCTCGCGGAATTCCACGAGCTGGGCTAGCCGTCGGTGCCATCTGGTTTCCTCGGCCGCTGCCCTGTGGTTCCACTCCCAGCCGGGGACTCGGGAAAGGCCATCGCCGTAGGCCGCGTGAAGGGTACCGTCGGCGGCCTCGCGCCGGCGGTCAGAGAGCCACCGGGCCATTGATCGTTCCTCTTTGTTCTCGGAGCGGTCGCGGGGGAACCGGTGCTCGGCCGTAATCCAGACGATGATCTGTTCCATGCGGGCAAGGGCCGCAGGGGAGGGACTGGTTCCGGTGTCGGTGGCGGCCAAGTGAGCAGCCTCGAGTCCCGGGTCCTGGCGGCGTGCGATGACGAGGTGGTAACCGACGGTGGCCGGCTCAGCGCGCACCAGCTCAGCGATGCGTTTCCGGCTCAGCCCGAGCCGGTACATCAACACCCATTCCGCGTCAGGGGCGCGCCGCAACTGCCTGTCCATGATGGAGGATATCCTGCCACGGCACCGGCTCGGAACGGCCCCTCGTTGGGGCGATTTTCTGATGCCGTCGGGTCGTGACCCTGACATTAATCAGGTTGTTCAACGTCCACCCCGTCCGACGGGGCCGCCCAAACCCGTCATCGTCAGCGAAACCGGCGCCGCGCTGAGGCACTGCCTGTCCAACTTATAGGAACTTCTAGGGGGTTCTACGGTTTTCCCTAGAACCCGCTAGAAGTCCGTAGAACTGCGGGGTTGAAACCGGCGGAACCCCCATGGACCGGGCGAGGTGAAAATGGCAGTTTGATTCAGAACCCGTGTGACGGCTGGAACGACCGATGCCACCCCTTCGTCCGGACCAAGACCCGGGAACGCGACACTAGATCCGAAGGACACCTACTGTCGGGCTACTGTAGATCATCCGGGACGCCGAATCGCCTTCCAATGAGTACGCGAATGGCCGCGAGTAGATGCTGATTTGCGGCACCCGCTGCACGGTGTGATCCACGTCGCAGTCCTCTTTGGTTTATCCACAGGATTGACTACAATGGATCAATACCTTTCCCCCGCTGAGCTGGTTACTGCGTCATAAAAGTGGCCACCGTGGCGGGGTCTTTTCTTGTATGACCACCAAAGGAGAAGTCCGTGTCTACCACCAACAGCGCAACTGCGGCTTGGCTTACCCAGGAAGCTTTTGACCGCCTGAAGGCAGAGCTGGACCACCTTTCCGGCCCCGGCCGGGCAGAAATCGTCCAGAAGATCGAAGCTGCGCGCCAGGAGGGCGACCTCAAGGAGAACGGCGGCTACCACGCTGCCAAGGAGGAGCAGGGCAAGATCGAAGCCCGCATCCGCCAGCTCACGGCCCTTCTCCGGGACGCCCACGTCGGCGAGGCACCGGCCGACGACGGCATCGTCGAGCCCGGCATGATCGTCGTGGCCAAGATCGCAGGCGACGAGGAAACCTTCCTCCTCGGCTCCCGCGAGATCGCCGGCGACTCGGACCTGGATGTCTTCAGCGAGAAGTCCCCCCTCGGCGCGGCAATCGTCGGCCACAAGGAGGGCGACAAGCTCAGCTACACCGCCCCGAACGGCAAGGACATCACGGTGGAGATCATGTCCGCCAAGCCGTACGCCGGCTGACACCGCACATTCGTTCCCGCACGGGACGCCATGACGAAATTTAGCGACGCCGGCCTCCCCTTCGCGGGGAGGCCGGCGTCGTGTTTTCCGCCTGTTAGCCGTGGCAGCCGGGCGGGTTGGCCTGGAGGGTCTCCCCTGTGGTCAGCGTGCGGCGGGCAGCGCCCGCGGGCGCCGGGTGCTCAGCAGCAGCGCGGCTGTGACGCCGCCAATCGCCCCACCCAAGTGCGCCTGCCACGAGACGAAACTTGCCACGGTGGGCAGGACTCCGAAATGGTCCATGGTCCGCCTCGGTGACGCGAAGCCCTTGGCTGTTGTGGACCTCTCGGAGATGATGAATGCAGCGGACTGAGAGGGGCGAGCTAATGTCCGATGTTGATGAGGAAACCCGGACCTCCAGGGACCAAACCATTCTCCGGATACGGAGCGGAATCCGCGCGGCCCAACTTCGGGTCGCCTTGGACGAGATACGTAGGCGGGAGATGCCGGAGGCGGTGGTGCGGCTGGCGCAGCGAACGCCCCCGAAGCTGCCCTCTCCATTCGATACTTTGAGAACCCCGGATGGGAAGCTCCGGAGGGATCCGGAGGCTCGGAGAGAATTGGCTCTGCATGTGCGCCGGAATATTCTGGCCGCTCAGCTGCGGGTCGCCTTGGACAAGGAACGGGGCCGGGTGACTCCCGAAGCCGTGACGAGGCTAGCCCAGTTGGAGCTTCCAGAACTGGACTAAGCTTCCGGCGTCGCCTCGGAGCAATTGGCCCCTAGCTGATCAACGGGGCCGGACGCCGCTTGAAATGAACTCATACGCCCGAATCCACCTAGGTTGTCTGATCTATTGCAGATGCTTGGACATGACGAGTTCTCCCCAGCTTCGCTCTACGTGCGCTGTCTGGGCTGCCCATCTCCGAGTCTGAGTCCCCACGCGACAAAGACGCAGAGGACAACGGTTGCCGATCCAGAGAATCAATACCTGTTGGACCGAGATCTCTCTCATGTCACAGGGCTTGCAGCGATGGGGTGCGTAGCCCGGAACAGAGATTGAGATGACTTCCACAAACCACGAACAGAACCGTGAACTTCAGCAGGATGCGCGCGCTTGGGCAGATTTCACCGGCACGAACTACACGGACGCGCTGCGGCAGATTACCTCTCCGCTGGCACACAGGCTCCTTGGTGATCGAGTCAGTGAACGGCGGCTGACAGGGAAAATTGCCGCTGCTCTGGCTGACAAGGCCGGGCTGGCATACGCGTGACTCTCCTGGACGCCGCCCGCGACGATTACCGAGTGCCCACGGCTCTGCATGAGGCTGGTCATGCTGTCGCCTATCTCAGCATCGGGCGCGAGTTCGAATATGTGTCTGCCGCTGAATGGCAGCTTGTCGGGAAAGGGCAGGCAATAGACGCCTGGGACCGAGCTGTAACCGCTATGGCGGGCCCAGCTGTTGAGTCGATTACGTACCATTCCGGCCGCGGCGGTGACGCGGAAATCTTTGGATGGATCGTCGATCAGCTCCACCAGCGGCGGGAGTTTGCTGAAGCAGAACCCTGCGACGAACCGGACGACTACATCAACGCCGGACCTTACGCGGAGGCGGCGTTGCCGGTGGCATTGGCTACTGTCACGTCCTCTTGGGAGGATATCGAGCGGATCGCCGCGGCCGCACTGAACATCGGGCGCTTGACGTATGACGAGGTACTGCGTCTAACAGCCGGCGGAAGGTTCCTGGTCGATGCCGTCAGTCGGTGGCAGGCAGTCGCGGAACAAGGCTAGGCGTATGGGAAACACTTCTGATACGACCCGATTGTTAGTGCAAGTCAGCATGCCTGATTTATCAGTGCGCCATTTATTGCCTCAGATTGGTGCATCCGGCTGAGGTTGTGCTCAGAGCTGCTGCTTAAGCCAGTCAGGCATTTTCGGATCACCAATTGCCCACGTGTCCACTACTTGCTCGTCTTCCTGCCAAGTGTTTTCATTGCCGTCGAAGAACTTCTGTCTGTGGCATTTGTACTTTACGACATTGTCACCTTCGAGCCTGTACTCGTTCCAGTAGTAGTTCTGCTTTCCGTACCCGTTCCATTCTTTGGTCCTGTAGATCGCCATCACGTATGCCCCGATCTCCTTGTAAAGGGAATACTCTCCTGCAGTTGAGAGAGCAGCCAAGTGTGTGCAGTTTTTAAAGTTTGTGCAGTCTGCAGCGTCGCTGCTCTCGAGTCTAAGTCTTCAGCGGCAAAGTCACCGAGTCGAGGGAATTCGGGGCAGTCCCGACTAAGAGAAGTTTATGAGCAGGGCGCCCAGCTCTGAGTGGAGTCCCTTGATCACGTTCGTGTCCAGCGGCAGCCTGACAATCGGCTCGACGTCGCCGGGCTCGAAGAAATGGAGGTCCATTACGGGTTGCTCATCTTCTTCATCTTGTCCTGCGCAAAACTTGATCCAGCCGATGTCTTTGGGGTAGTCAAACAGAGCCGCCATGCTTCCCGGAGCAGGCGGTGTCCGCCTCTCATCCACGCCGTTGTCGTAAATTACGTATTCGGTGTAGCACTCATTGGGTTCTTGATGGTCGGTGCACCATGACTTGCAGGTCGATGTTGCGCTCATGCCGATTCCTTTGTTTGGTTGCCTCTTCCATCTGTACCTTAGCGGGGAACCATACGTCGCGGCCCGCGATGGGATCCCGGGCTCTACCGGCTTAGCCGTAGCGACGTCTGGTGGAGTTTCGCTGTAGGTGCCGCTGAGTTTGGCCGCGGTGATGTTAGGAGACTTATGGGACTGTCTGCGATAAGGCTGGCTTTTAGGGTGTCAGGTGAAATCCAGCTAACAGTCAGCAAATTAACATGACAAGTGGCTCTGCCCCGAAGGTCCTCATTGTTGGTGTCGTCGTCTTCGTCGTAGGGGCAATAGTCGGTCTCACGCCAGTCACGTTGGGAGACTACAGTTGCGGATCAGCTTGGTTCCCCGGACTCTGTAAGCCTGGCGTCCTCAGCTCCGCGACCACAACATCAACTGTTCTGGTTATTGTCTGGGCGGTCGCGGCCATTGTTGGTTTGGTGGTCAGCAATCAAGGCGACTTTTCCGACAAGTAGCGCTTGGCCCCGGGCGGTGACCTTTTGGTCCCTCCGGCGCCTATCCACGAGTAGAGCCGGTCGGGACTGACCCGGATTTCGTTGACCCACTGACTCCCGGCTCAGGCACGCTGGACCAGTCGCTGCAGCGCCTTGTCGTAGACATAGTCGGTGATTTCGCCGGACATGATCATTGCGACGGCCTTGTTGATGGTCTCCAGCGGCACCACAAACCACTCCGAGGGGTCGTAGTCGCGGCCCTTCCGGTCGACCTGCGTCAAGTCCAGACGCACCTCAGCGAACACGCGATGCAAGAGGTGCTCCAGCCACGACGCACGCACGTTGTAGAGCCGGTAGTCCGCCAGGACCTTCACGGGTGCCATCAGGTAGGTCGGCGAATTCGCCGCGTTTTTGATGCGGGTCTCGACGTTGGTAGTGGAGAAGCCGATCTTGTGGAGGTCCTTCATCCCCGCGACTACAGGATCTTCGGTGAGCGACTGCAGTACGTAGATGTGACCGCTCTCCACGTCGGCGTCGAGGACTTCGGTGGCATCGTGGCCTGTCCGCGCCAGGACCTGGCCCTGCGCCTCGTACATGCGGGTCATGAGGCTCTGTTTGTACATCGCCGACTCCGTGCCGTTCTCGAAGACGACGCGCAGGCGCTGCTTCTGCCTCGGCTTGCCACCGACGACCAAATCCACGTCCTCACCGACCTCAGCCACGAAGCACATGACGCCGCTCAGCACAAAGAACCCGCCCTCCCGGATGAGATCCATGCCAGTGAAGGGCATGAGCTTGTACGTGCCCTCGGCCAGCTCGGCGTGCTTCGCCTTGAACAGCGGCTCGAACATGTCGAAGTCCTCGGCCTTCACCCGCTGAGCGACCGAGTCCGGAGACTCAGGACGCTTGATCACGGGCAGATCCGACACGTCGAGGATGCCGCTCTCGTCGCCCAGGAGATCGTCCAGGTCATCGCTCTCGAGAAGATCGTCGAGCGACTCGGGAGCTGCCTCCACAGCCAGTAGCTCGTACTCCGTGTCGAGGTGTTTGAGCGCCGCAATCTTCTCGTCGTTGGCGAGGATGCCCTCGAGACGGGCCCCGAGCTTCCGCTCTGCGATCTCCCGCGTCGCCGAGCTCGGCAGGCGCTCGTGCGTCCGGCGGAACTCCACGATCTCCAGGAACGCACGCTCGAGCCGGTCGGACGAGGTGATCTTCTTGGGTTTCTCTGGCGCGTCGAGCAGCCCGTCGAGGTCGTTGTCGATGAGGTCCTGCAGGGAGGACGGTGCCGCCTCTAAAATGTCGTCGTTCTCGCTCATTCGTCCGTCACCATTTCAGTCGCGCGCTTTTGGGCTTCGAGCTTCTGCTTGGCCCGCTGGAGCCACAGCAGCGCGTCAGCGTACCGTTTCTCGGCCGGGTCCTCTGCCCGCGAGTCCGGTCGTCGACCGTTGACCTTGACCCAGTTCTTGATCCGCGGAACGAGTGCCAGCGCTTCTTCCTCGGTGAACTCGACGCGGGTGGCCGTGATCTGGTCCTGGATGATCCGGAGTACCGAGGGGGTCACCGACTTGGACATGACCTCGAAGGCGCGCTGGAAGGGGTTCACCGAGTCGATGAGGTTGATGGTGAGCTCGTCGATGTTGACGAACTTCTCGGCCATCTTGATAAACCGTTTGTCTCCGACTTCGCGAACCTCACCGTTCTTGACCACCGAGTCCACGACGACCTGCTGCCGCACCTCCTCGACCTGCGAATCGGTAAGGTCCGGGTACTTTTCCCGGATGATCTTCGGGATCAGGACCTTGTTGGCGGTTTCTGCGTCGATCGAGCCCGCTGCTGCGCGTGCGAAGGTGTCGTCTTGCAAGATCGTGGCTTTCAGGTCATTCAGGTCCGTCTCGACGATCTGCTTTACACGCTCCGTCGAGGGCTCCTTGAAGCCCTTGATCTTGAGCTGACCGGGGATCTTCGAGTCGTCACCGTCGAACTTCTTTGTTTTGAAGGTGAAGTTCTGTGCGAGTACCTGCTCCATGAGCAAAGATGCCGTAATGGCCTTCAGCATGTTGTTCACTGAGACCTTCACCTCACCCTGAGTGGCGTCGGGCTCAGCGATCAGGTTCGTGAACTGGGCATGCTCCTTGCCGGGACTGTCGCGGGTGACGCGGCCGATGATCTGAATGACCTCGGTCAGCGAGGCACGGTACCCGACAGTCAGGGCGTGCTCGGCAAAAGGCCAGTCGAAGCCTTCTTTCGCCATGCCCAGGGCGACGATGATGTCCACTCCATCTCGCTCTTTGGAAGCGACGTGGGAGAGATAGTGGAGCGTGTCGGCACGCTTCTTTTGATCAGTGTCGTCCACGAGATCAGCGACCCGAAGAATCTCACCAGTGTCAGCGCGGCGGATGCTGATGATTCCGGTATCGGGGTCGGTGCCCTCGACGTGACCGATCGCGTCGATGATGAACCCGACTTCTTCGATCTTGTCCTTGGTGGACTCGCCCGAATTGACGTTCGGAATGTGAACGATCGTCTTCTTGTCCAGGTGCAGGACCTCACCTATCGCATCGGTATAGCGGCCCTGGTAGAAGTGATGCCCGATACCGAGCGAGTGCAAGTGCTCATAGCCGTTGAGCTGGTCGTAGTAGTTGAACGTGACCGGCGTGAACTGTGCTTCGTCCTCCGCAGACAGCACCGGCACTGAGTCGCCGCGGAAGTACGAACCTGTCATCGCGACGATGTGCACGTCCGAGCCGTTCATGACGTCCCGCAGGAGCGCACCCAACCGGTTGGACTCTGTGTCCGCTGAGACATGGTGGAACTCATCGATCGCCAGCACAGCGCCGTTGAACGCTTCCGGTGCAAGCTTCTCAAACGCGAACCGCAGAGTTGCGTGCGTGCAAACCAGCGTGGCGTCGGGGCCTTCAAGGAACTTGATGAACGCTCCTACCTTGCCCTGTGAGGAACCGGGGTCACAAAGGTTGTGCTCGTCTTTGATTTCCCAGTCTGCGAAGAACCCACTGGCGGTGAGTTTCGTCGAGGAGAAGGAAGCTCCGATTGATCGCTCGGGAACGGCGACGATGATCTTCTTCCTGCCCTGGTTATAGAGCTTGTCGAGCGCCACAAACATTAACGCGCGCGATTTGCCGGAGGCCGGCGGAGCCTTGACTAGAAGGTGCTGGGAATCTCTCTTGGCGAAGACGCGCTGCTGCATCTCTCGCATGCCCCAGTCGTCGGTGTTGACCGACGACTTCGTGCGCTCATAGGTCACATCAACGATGTTCATCGGCCTGTTCACTTCTTCTTGTTCCCCTTTGCAGATTCTGCTGCTGTCATCTCCTCATACAACGCGAAGAGGTCTGACAATCTTTGCTCATCAGTCTCGTAGCCGCGCTTGGAGTAAATCGAGTCCACCAAGTCGTCGAGCTTAGTATGTGCTTGGCGCAGGTCTTCCGGCATAAGGTCCGGGTCGTACAACTCCGCAAGCGTCCACTCACAGTGGTACTCACGTACGTCGAGAACACGCAGTACCGCAAGGGTCAGCTGTTCCTTTGTTGAATCGGTGAGCGGTGGGATCGGGAAGTTGTTGTAAATAATCGTTCCGGAGTATCTATAGTCCGTTTTCATTTTCCCGCCGACTGCCTTCATCCAGACCATATGCGATTTGGAAGTCAGCAGACCAAATACCCAAGGCTCAACGCCAAAGGCGGCGTTTGCGGAGTTCGAGATGACGGTACCCGAATCTAGGTAGCCAATAGGGATGTATTCACGTCGCTCTGACGATGTGGCTGGAACGATGATTGATTCCGCGTCCTGATGCGCCCAGAAATAGAAGCGGTTTGGCGTAGCAGCCATGGCCTTCGTGGATTTTTCAGTGCTCTTCTCACGGTGCGCTCGGACGCCATCGAGCCGTCGTGCGATTGCAGGGACCTTCGAGGCCTCCTCCACGGCGTTATCGGGGATCACAAGGCACCATCTGGTTTTTCCTTTGATGAACTCGTCCGAACCACTAAATCCACGAATGAAGGCCGCAAGTTGGGGGGCGACGTCAAGTAGATCTTCTTTTTCCGCATCGCTGAGGAGCAGGTTTCCGCCATCATTCGGCATTGAACCGAAGCCGAGTCTAGGCAAGGCTGATAGCGGGCTGCTGCGTCTTCCAACCCATATGTCTGAGCCATCAGCGAGGTAAGGGTTGATCCGTTTGGCATCGAGTCGGATCTCGTCGCTGAAGATGTACTTGGGTTCAGAGGAAACGTTGCGAAGTCCGATCACGACACAGGTGACGCCTGCGGCATTTCTGGCGTGGTTTGACCACCTGAACGAGGTGTAGGCGTAACCGATCTCAAGCTCATTACCGAAGACCTGCGGCCAGAGAATCCCAACTTGCTCGCCTTGGGTGATGGAATTTGTCGTGACGAACGCCAGCTTCGTGGCAGTGCCACGGATGTAATCGGCACCCTTGATTAGCCATGCGGTTACGTAGTCGAGACTCTTGTAGTTCTTCGTGACCGTCGCAAGATCCTTCTTCTGCTCGGCCGATTGGTTGCGACTGCCCAAATACGGCGGGTTTCCCAGCACGTAAATCTCTGAAACGCGATCGTTCGGGCAGACCGCCCCCCAGTCCGTCGTGATCGCATTGCCCGCAAACACTTGACCCGCCTCCTTAAGAGGGATCAGCGGGATCGAGAGTTTGAACTTCTCCTTAAACTCAGTGTTCATCTGATGCTTGGCGATCCACAGCGAGAGGATCGCCACCTCGACAGCGAAGTCGTCGATCTCCAACCCGTAGAAGTTCTCGATGTTAATCTCAGACTCGGCGTACAGCATCTGGTGCTTTGGATCGATCTCAAACAACCGCTCCAGGATCGCGTGTTCCAGACGACGCAGTTCCTTATAGGCAATGATGAGGAAGTTGCCGGACCCGCACGCAGGATCGAAGACCTTGATCGCGCTGATTCTCTGGAGCAGTGCTTCAAGTTTCTTGACGGAGTCGAACCCCGCATCGAGTTGTTCCTTCAAATCATCCAGGAACAGCGGCTCGATGGTTTTGAGGATGTTCGGCACCGAAGTGTAGTGCTGCCCCAGGTCGCTGCGCTTGCCCGGGGTGACGATGGCTTGGAACATCGAGCCGAAAATGTCCGGGTTGATGTCGCGCCAGATTAGCGTGCCTGACTCGATCAGCAAGTCGCGGGCCTTTTTCGTGAACTGTGGGATCACATGATCTGGTGCCATCGTGAACAGCCGACCGTTGACGTACGGGAACCGTGCAAGGTGCACGGGTTTAACATCTGGGTTCTCGGTATCAAGCGCCGTGAAAACGTCTATGAGAAATTCGGCGACGTCGGAACCGTCGGGCTGGGTGTGAGAGCCGACTGCATTTGTGAAGGCACCTTCCTCGAAGATGCCAGTGTCTTCGGCGAAGAAGCAAAACAGGAGCCTCGTGAAGAACACGTTGAGCGCATGTCGTCCGTGCGCAATGTCGAGCATTCCGGGGTTCGCCGCCAGCAGCTCGTCGAAAAGCTTGCCCATCCGCTCGGCAGCCTTGACGTCCGCGTGCGCCTCGGCCACGTATTGTGCTTTCTCCATGCCCGCCCAGGGGAGGAAGAAGGTGAAGTGCTGGTCGATGTCCCGGATCGGAATCATCAGGTTCTCGCCAGTCTTCGTGTCGATTGCAAGTAGTTCCGTGTAGTCGGTGACGATCACGAAGCGGGTGCCGTACCGGACCACAATCGGTGAAGTCTTCAACTCGTCGATGACGGCTAGGGGGTCGCCGGTCGTCTCCTTGAAGTAGACGACATTCTTCTGAGCAACCTCAGTGGACGGATCGGGGGCCACATTGAGCGAGCCGTTGCGCAACCTGGTCACGTTGCCTTGGGGCTTGCCGTAGGCCAGTAGCAGGCTGAAGATAAACTCTCGATCGTAGGACTCGCGGCCTCCGAGTGGGGCAACGCGTTCCTCCACGGCTTTCAGGTTGAGCTTCACCATGAAGGTGTTTCCTTCGTGGTCGTGATCCCATCATGGGCTGCCGGGCTCTTGGCGATTATGCACTTGTCTCTGGGGCAGGCTGAAATACCGTCGGCAGACGACCAGGGTTCACGCACGTTTACTCCTTACATCGGCAGCGCAGAACGCACTACGTCCCCGTGATCTTATCCGGGACTGTGCCGCCGCACTGACTCATTCCACCATCGAACGGAACGAGTGCAGGCAGTCGGAAACCCTGCCCCCGAAGCCGGTTTCTGAACACTGCGGCTTCTGCCTACGAGCAGGACCGCTGGCTCCAAGGATATCCGCGCGATGCGCCCGCTTCGGGAAGCATGGCGCGATAGCCGCACCCCCACCAAGGTGTCTCGCAAACATCTCCTGGACGAGACGAGACCCGTCCACCGGCAGTTCGCCGGTGAACGGGCCTCGGAATGTTGTCCCGGAAGTTCCGGAGTCGTGTTGGGTTTGCGAGACGCACGGAGCGTGAAACGTGGCGTCTTCGGGCTGCGACGAGCCCGCCACGAATTTCGCAAGGTCGCAAAAACAAAAGGCAGGGCGGCTGTGAAAGCCGCCCTGCTTTGGTACGTAAGCGCGGCCCGCCTACATAAACGGCATGCCACGCCGCGCGGCAAAGCTTCCTCCGAATGAAAGCCCCAAGGAGAACGGCCCATGAGCCCTTTAGGCACCGAAACCCTCCGGCCGAACGGACTCGGCCGGGGGTTTCAACGGGTTCGGAACGCTCGGTATCGACAGCCTCAACCACGGAAGTCCAACAGTTCCTACTTTGCGACCAGCCCCGGCACCCCGTCCCGGATAGCGAACGACGCCTTCGTGCTGACGGCCGCACCCGGCGTCGTGACGTAGTCCAGCACCCTGAAGTCAGCGGTCATCGCGTCCTTGGTGATGCGGGTGTTCACGTAGCCGCGGTTGTCGTTGTAGAACTTCAGGTGCGGGTTCCGGGCCATTACCGGATCCTTCGTGCATCCTGAGCCGTTGCCCGTTGCCCGTTGCCCGTGGACGTAATGGACGTGCACACCAGTTCCGAGCCCACCACGGGCGACGCCGGATCCCTGTAGTCCACCTTGACGTCGTTGGCCCAGGTACAGTGCACATCGCCGGTTAGGACCACGGCGTTGCGGACGTTGGCGTCCACCCAGCCACTGCGTGATGCGGCGGCGCGACGCGGCGTAACCGTCCCACCCGTCCATGGACACGTCGTCGATCTTCGGTGCCTGGTTCCGGATCTCCCTAATCGCCGAAGCCCCGGTCCCCCAAAGTGCGGGACAATGGAAGTCCCGAGCCATGAAAGCGGGCCACCTTGATTAGTCCCCAGCACGATGCCGACGACTTCATCCGGCTGAGCCCATGGGACTGAGCGGGACCGGCGGCGCCGGCCATCTCGATCCGCTGCTGTATCCGTGGGACCCGCCCGTGGCCTCGGGTGTCATGGACGGAAACGAATTCCGGCCCCTTGAGCTTTCAGCCGGACTGGATGAAGCCCTCGCGCAAGCCTGTGCGGCACCGCTGGAAGCCCGTTCCCTGGTGGTCTCCATCGGCTCGAATTCAAGCGCCGACGTGATGCGGCGGAAATTCGCCAACTACCACCAGCCTGTCAGCGCGGTCCTGCCGCTGGTCCGGGGGCAGCTCCACAACATCGCCGTTGGCCACTCCGCCCACGTCAGCAAGGCCGGCTACATCGCCGCCGCCCCGTATCCGCTGCTGGGAGAGTGCACAGCGGTCTGGCTGTCGTGGCTGGACGATGTCCAACTGATGGCCCTCGACGACACGGAGCCCAACTACCGGCGGATCCAGCTCGACGCCGAAGCCTGTCCGCTCGTGCCGGACCTTGGGGATCGTCCGGAGGAGTTTTCGCTGTTCACCTCGCGCTGGGGGGTGCTGACCGACGGCGACGGCGGGAAGCTTACCTTCCTCGACCAGCCTGCCCTCTTCGGGCTCCTCGCCGGCAGTGGCACCGGGGACCTCCTGGAGGAGGGGAAGTCCGTGTTCGACGGGCCGCCGGAGCTTGTTGCCGAGCAGCTCGCAATTCCCTCGGTCCAGGCATGGGCCAGGGAATGGTTCAGCTCGGCCGGCCTCACCGCTCCCGTGGACTTCGACGGGCCTTGCGCGGGGTAGGCACCCCCTGGAATGTAGCCTTCACCGGCCCGCGATGTTCCCGGCGATGTGCTGCGCAATGTATTCGGCATCGCGGCCCACGCCCGCCACGATGGACGAGCCGTGCCCGGTCAGCCACGGCAGCCCGACGGCGTACAAGCCCGGGTGTTCGGTGACGCCGCGGTGGTGCCGAGGGTAGTTCCATTCGTCCAGCACCGGGAAGTCCAGGATGCTGAAGTCCAGCCGGTAGCCCGTGGCCCAGAGGACCGACGTGACGTTGGCGGCTTCGAGGTTCAGCCGCGCCGGCTCCGACGGAAGCCAGTCGTCCTTGCGCGGCGGCTCCGGTTCCGGTGCCGACATGCCGGTGGCGGCGATATAGCTGTCGAACATCGGCTTCATCCGCTGGTAGAACGCCGCCTCCACCAGGCCCAGGCGTTCCGGAAGGTCATCACTGAAGACGACGTCGCCGTCGTCGGCTGCTTCCAAATGGCCCTGCAGCCGGACACCGCGCCGGCCGAGGTCCCGCAGGTGGATGTCGTGGCCGCCGTCGGCGCCGGACACCAGAGGGTTGCAGGCGAACCTGGCCGCGGGGGAGGGCAACTGCCCCACGGTGAGGCCGTTCAGTCCGTAGCCGGGGCCGAATTGTGCAAGCTGCATCATCCAATAGAGGAGGTCCTGGCCGCGGTACCGGCGCGGTGCTTCCGGGCACGTGGACACCGCCAGGTGGATTTCGCGGCCGACGGCGAGCAGTTCCTCGGCGATCTGGCCGCCGGACTGGCCGGTGCCCACGATGAGCACGGCACCCTCGGGCAGTTGGCCCGGGCTGCGGTAGCTGTCGGTGTGAAGTTGCCGGATGTGGCTGGGCAGCTGCGCCGACAGTGCGGGGATTTTCGGCTCCTGGTAACCGCCGGTAGCGAGCACCACGTTCCGGGCCCGCCAGCTGCCCTGGGTTGTGGCCACGTTGAAGCCGGCGCCCTCCGCGGGCGCGACACGCGTGACATCCGCACCCGTTCGGACGGGAGCGTCGATGCGCTCCGCATAGTGCCGGAAATGGCCGATGAGGTCATCTCGCAGCATGAATGCTTCCGGGGCGGGGCCGTCGCCAGGATAGCGGTGGCGAGCTTTCCTACAGCCCCAGCCGGAACACAAACAAGAGCACATCTTCGCCGGGCACGTACCAGTCGCGGGCCGGAACCCTCTGGAAGCCCAGGGATTCGTAGAGGCCATGGGCCCGTTCCATAAAGGTCGCACTCGTGATGCTGATCCCGCTGATATCCGGCAATGACCGCGCATGAGCAATGACCTGACGGACGACAGCGCGTCCGACCCCAGTGCCTTGAAAGGCTGGATCAACAGCGAGCATCCGGAACTCCAGCTCGTTGTCGCGAGCGATCTCGCTGTAGGGCTGCCCCGCGAAGGTCAGGGTCACCGCCGCGGCCACCGCGCCCGAGGCTTCGGCCACCCACACCTCGGCATGTTCCGCCCGGTGTTCCACGTTGTCCAGCACGCTCATGTACGGGTGCTCGGCGGTGAAATGCCCAGCGTGGACGTACGCCTCCCCAGTAATTCTCTGGACCTCTGAATAGTCGGCCGGCCGTGCTGGCCTGAAATCCAGGTTCACTGGCAAGCAACCGCGGCTTCAGTGGCCCGGGCAATGTACTCCTCCAGCGGAGCCAGCGCAGGCTGGGAAGAGGGATCACCCACCGCATCCGCGCCGACAGCATTCGCCACCGCCAGCGCCGTTGCGTAGTCATGCCCCGCCCGGATCGCCAGGACCAGGGCCGCGCAAAACGCGTCTCCGGCACCGACTGTGTTCGCCACCGGTACCGACAAGGCCGGCGCCTCCGCAACCCGCCGCCCGCGCTCCAACAGCGCCGACCCGTCCTTCCCGTACGTCACGGCGACAAGCTTCGCGTCGGCCAGGGCCGGAATCAGTTGGTACTCGCTCTCATTGACGATCACCAGGTCGCACCGCTCCAGCAGTTCAGCCGGCAGGTCCATGGCCGGGGCCGCGTTCAGGACGAAGAATCCAGTCGAGCGCCTGGCCGCTTCCAGCACCACGGGAAGGCCCACTTCGAGCTGGCACAGCACCGTTTCCTCGGCAGAGAACTCCACCCCATCCAGCGAAAACCCGGAATTCGCGCCCGGGCACACCACGATCTGGTTTTCGCCGTCGCGGTCCACCACGATCAGCGCCGTACCCGTCGCGTCGCCGTCAAGCACTGCCACGTCAGCCGTATTGACTCCAGCGCCGGAAAGAGACTGGACCATCAGGTGGCCCTGGGCGTCGTCGCCCACGGCGCCGATCATCCGGGCGCTCCCGCCCAGCCGGGCGGCGGCAACGGCCTGGTTGGCACCCTTGCCGCCCGGCTGCTGCTGAAGAACACCGCCGCCGAGGGTCTCGCCGGCGGTGGGAAGCCGGTCCGTGGTGGCGATGATGTCGAGGTTGATGCTGCCGACGACGGTGACGGCAGGCAGTTGATTGCTCATGGGAAGTCCTATCGGGTGAAGCCAAGGCGGCTGGATTAGGAAATAGTGTACGTCATGGTTGTACTTGTGCGTCATACATGGTTGTATAACAACTCACATCCCAAGGGCAGGGACCCCCTGCAGAACAAAGGAGTTTGATGTGAACACCCCAGCAACAGTTGCCACTTCGCCGCCAGCCGCCGTCGCAACCCAAACGGGCGAGGACCAAACAAAACTCGGCGGCCGCCGCGCCGCCCTCCTGATCTCCACTCTGCTGCTCGGCGTGCTGTCCTTCCAGCTCAACGCCAGCATGGTCACCCCGGCGCTGCCGCAGATCGCGGCCTCCTTCGGCCAAGGCCCCGAGAGCGCGGCTCCCGTCCAGTCCATGTTCTTCCTCGCCGGCGCCATCGCCGGGCCCGTCATCGGACGCTGGAGCGACTTCATCGGCCGCCGCGCCGCCTTGCTCCTGGTCCTCGGAATCATGGGCGCGGGAACCATCCTCTGCATCGCCGCCCCCAACCTGCCGCTCCTCATCGCCGGCAGGTTCCTGCAGGGAGTCTCCAGCGCAGTCTTCGCCCTCGCCTACATCGTCCTTAGCGAAAACCTGCAGGCCCGCGTCTTCGGCACCTCCGTGGGCATCATCGCCGCCATCAACGGCGGCGTCGGCGGCGCGGACGGCTACGTCGGCGGCCTCATGGCCGAAACCCTCGGCTTCCGGTCCATCTTCGTCGTCGTCCTCGTCCTGACAGCCATCGCCGCCGCCTGCATCATCAAAACCGTCCCGAGCGGACGTCCCCAGGGAGTGCGCGGCGCCATGGACTGGTGGGGCGCGGGATCCCTGTCCGTCTTCCTAGTCTTCGTCACCTACTTCGTCTCCGGCGGCTCGGCCGCCGGCTGGACCGCCCCCAGCACACTGGCCCTGCTCGCCGGAACCGTCGCCTCCTTCGCCGCCTTCTGGATGATCGAGAAGAAGCGGAACCACCCGCTCATCGCCGTCCACCACCTGCGCTCCCGCCAGGTCTGGCCCGTCATCGCCACCACCGTCCTGACCCTTGCTGGCATCTTCGCCATCATCAACTTCACGGTGGTGCTGCTCAGCCAGGATACCGAGCATGGCTTCGGGCTCAGCGCCTCCCTGTCGGCGCTGCTGTTCCTGACCCCCGCCGCGCTGATCGGCGTCTTCGCCGCACCCCTGGCCGGCTGGCTCGCCGACCGGCGCGGCTGGATCAAAACCCTCCGGGCCGGGACCGGGCTGAGCCTGGCCTGCGCCATCGCCGCGGCCGCCTTCTCCGACAACCAGGTCGCCGTCCTGATCGCCATCGCAGCCCTCGGCATCTTCTACAACGGCTTCTTCCTCACCGCCATCAACGGACTCTCCGTCCTGCTCTCACCCAAGGAAGCACCCGCCGCCCTGCCCGGCATCAACGGCGCCTCCTTCGGCATCGGCGCGAGTCTCGGCGTGGTGCTCGTGGCACCGTTCGCCGCCCAGGCCACCTCCGCCGGCTATGCGACTGCCCTCTGGATTTCGGTGGCCATTACGACGGCGGCCTTCATCGTCAGCCTCTTCGTCGCCGCCCCCAAGGGCGAAAAACTCTGACGCAACGCCTCACACTCATTACCAACGAAACGAGAGACCCAGCAAAATGACCACGCCCACCAGCCACCCGTTCTACGTCGACTGCGACACCGGAATCGACGATGCCCTCGCCCTGGCCTACCTGCTCGCCTCGCCGCACGCGGACCTCCAGGGGATCGGTACCGTCAGCGGCAACGTCAGTGCCGCCGTCGGCGCCCGGAACACCCTGGACCTGCTCCAGCTCGCCGGGCACGCCCACGTCCCCGTCGCACTCGGAGCGCACGACCCGCAGACCGGCGCCTTCCACGGCGGCGCCCCGCACGTCCACGGCTCCAACGGGATCGGCGAAGTCTCGCTGGAAGCGGCCGACGCCGAACTGGCGGCCGGAACCGCCGCCGAAATGCTGGTCCGGCTCGCCCACGAACACCCCGGCCAGCTGCGGATCGTTGCCATCGGACCGCTCACCAATATTGCCGAAGCGTTGCGTTTGGACCCGGAGCTGCCCGCGCTGGTGCAGGACATCACCATCATGGGCGGTGCCGCGTTCGCTCCCGGGAACATCACCGCCGTGGCGGAGGCCAACATCGCCAACGACCCCGAAGCCGCCGCGGAGGTTTTCGCCGCCGACTGGGACGTGACCCTGGTGCCGCTGGACGTCACCATGTCCAATGTGCTCGAGGAGAGCCACCGGCAGGAACTGCTCGCCGCGGCCCATCCGGTCCCGCAGGCACTCGGCGGCATGCTGGGCTACTACTTCCGCTTCTACGAAAGCCAGTTCGGCCGCGCCTGCTCGGCCATGCACGACCCCCTGGCCGCGGCCCTCGCGGCGGGCGGCGTCAGCGCGGCCGTTGCCCCGGTGGTGAGTGTCGACGTCGACACTACTTCCGGCCCGGGCCGCGGCCAGACCATCTGCGACCTCCGCGGACGGTACATGGATTACCCGGAGCAGCCCGGCGCCCGCTGCCGGGTGGTGTTGGAGCTCGACGGCGACTTCGCGCCGCACCTGGTGGAGGTGCTGCTGTCGCTTTCCTGATAGTACGACGGCGGCTGTTGGGCCTGTTCCGGCTCTGGCCTGAGCAGGCACAGCGGCGCGCTTGGCTGGGTGCTCGGAATTGCAATCCTTCATGGGGAGCCGACGTGTAATTTGCCGACAGGCACTATCTAGCCGGTGCCGATTGAAGCAGGATACTCCCTATGAAAAGAATCGTTATAGCTAGTTTCGCGGCGGTATTCATAGGCTGTGGCGCAATCACGTTGGCAGCCCCGAGCAACGCAGTGACCACGAGCAACGCGGCGACCCAGTCATCTCACATCGCGGGGCAAATCATGGTTAAATTCCGCGACAATGGCGCGGCAGCCGGCGTACTACGCCAGCATGGCCTCAGGGAGGGTTCCAGTATCGGCAGCACTGGCGCTCAACTTATTAAGGTACCGGCTGGCAAAGAACTTCAACTCATCGAAGCCCTAAGCCGGAACCCGGCAGTTGAGTACGCCGAGCCGGACGAGCTCGTTACTGCCGCTACAGCTGACGAATATTTCCCTCGTCAATACGCTCTGCAAAACAATGGTCAATCATTTACCAACACCGCCAGCACGCTAACTGTGGCCGCGGGCAAGGCGGACGCTGATGTCGACGCCGTCGCAGCGTGGAACGTCACGACAGGTAGTGGCACGAGAGTCGCCATTGTCGATTCAGGTGTCGCAAGCGACAACCCCGACATCGCACCAAAGGTTGTTGCACGCGCCAACTTCAGTGGTACGGCAACCGGTGAAGACAATTACGGCCACGGCACGCACGTGGCCGGTATTGTTGCCGCCACCGCCAACAACACGATTGGTGTGGCTGGTGTGTGCCCGGGTTGCACGATCTTGGATGCCAAAGTGCTTAACGACAGCGGCTCTGGATCTTCATCAGCCATTGCAAACGGTATCAACTGGGCCGTCAGCAACGGTGCCAAGGTGATCAACATGAGCCTTGGACAGCGAGTCTCTTCACGCACCCTCGAAACTGCCGTCAATAACGCATGGAATGCAGGTGCGGTACTAGTTGCCGCAGCAGGCAACGCCGGTACTCAGGCCAAGATCTACCCAGGCGCATACCCTAACGTTATTGCCGTCGCCGCAACCGACAACGCGGACGCCAAAGCATCCTTCTCAACCTACGGCGCCAAGTGGGTGGATGTCGCAGCGCCCGGTGTCAATGTCTATTCGACCTTCCCGAACCATCCCTTCTACCTGGGTACGCAGAACGGCCGCTCTCAGGGGTATGACGTAGGCAGCGGTACCTCAATGGCTTCACCTATCGTCGCCGGCGTTGCCGCGCTTGCCTGGAGCTCACATACTGGCGCTACGCACACGTCAGTCCGCGCAAACGTCGAATCAACCGCCGACACGATTCCTGGCACGGGCACCTACTGGGAACATGGCCGGGTGAACGCGGATAACGCCGTCCGGTAGGTTACAGCCCTTGGCTTTGACGCGAATGTAGTACTAGGACTGGAGGGACTGCATCACGGACAGGTGCCCGGCGCGTGCCGCGATCAGGCACTTGGCCAGGTAGAAGGGCCGGTTCGCGTGCCTGACGTACTGCGTCAGCACGAGGACCGGATCCGGGGCCCGTAAGTCCAGCAGCTTGGCCCGGCTGGGCCCCACCTGGCTCAGGCTGATCTGGCATTCGCCGGGGCCAAGGACCCGGCCGAAGCGGTTGTTCAGGCTGGCAAGCAGGGTGCTGCCGCCGTCGTCATCGATCTCGAACGGCGCGGCGGCAGCGGAACTGCTGCCCAGGCTTACCGGCAGCGCCGAGATGTTTTCCTGCAGGTGGGCGACGGCTTCACCGTCGCGGATCAGGACCGACTCCCAAAACCAGCAGTCGGCGCCGGGCTCCACGCCCACGCCCGGGGCCACGAACTCGGACGCGGCCTGCCGCTGCCGTTGGATGCGTTTGATCTCGATGTGCTGCCCGGGGCCGCCGAGGACTTCCTCGAACGGGCGGATCCGCTCGATTCCGATGCGGGGGAGGGTGTCGGCGACAAATCGGCCGACGCCGCGGCGGGCCCGGATCAGACCATCCTCTTCGAGCAGCATCAACGCTTCGCGGACCACGGTGCGGCTGACCTTCATGTCCGCGCCGAGCTCCGTTTCGGTGGGGAGCATCGAGCCGGGCGTCAGCAGGTTGTTGCGGATGGCCTCGGCGATCCGGGAGTACACGGCAACCCGGAGCGGCGAGCCGGGCTGGGCCTCCACCGGCTGGGACAGGAACCTGGCGGCGTCCTCGTGCACGTTATTCCTCGCTTTGTGGTCTTTCGGGAATCTCAGCCTAACAAGTACTACTAGTTTGTTGGACAAGGCCCACTTGCCGGAATGGCCTCGCCCCGAAGCGGCGCGGGCTGGCCGGCTCCTTAATCACCGAAGGTCCGTTTCCCCGAAAAGTGCGGGACACTGGAAGTCCCGACCATGAAAGCGGGCCACCTTGATTAGTCCAGCAGGATGCCGACGGCTTCATCCGGCTGACTCCATGGGACTGAGCCCTCCATGGGACTGAGCGGGGCCGGCGGCGCCGGTCATCTCGATCCGCTGCTGTATCCGTGGGACCCGCCCCTGGCCTCGGGTGTCATGGACGGCGATGAATTCCGGCCCCTTGAGCTTTCAGCCGGACTGGATGAAGCCCTCGCGCGAGCCGGCGCGGCGCCGCTGGAGGCCCGTTCCCTGGTGGTCTCCATCGGCTCGAATTCAAGCGCCGAGGTGATGCGGCGGAAATTCGCCAGCTACCATCAGCCTGTCAGCGCGGTCCTGCCGCTGGTCCGGGGGCAGCTCCACAACATCGCCGTTGGCCACTCCGCCCACGTGAGCAAGGCCGGCTACATCGCCGCCGCCCCGTATCCGCTGCTGGGAGAGTGCACAGCGGTCTGGCTTTCGTGGCTGGACGATGTCCAACTGATGGCCCTCGACGAAACGGAGCCCAACTACCGGCGGATCCAGCTCGACGGCGAAGCCTGCCCGCTTGTGGCGGACCACGGGGGACGTCCGGAGGAGTTTTCGCTGTTCACCTCGCGCTGGGGCGTGCTGACCGATGGCGACGGCGGGAAGCTTCCCTTCCTCGACCAGCCTGCCCTCTTCGGTCTCCTCGCCGGCAGCGGCACCGGGGACCTCCTGGAGGAGGGAAGTCCGTGTTCGACGGGCCGCCGGAGCTCGTTGCCGAGCAACTCGCGATGCCCTCGGTCCAGGCATGGGCCAGGGAATGGTTCAGCTCGGCCGGCCTCGCCGCGCCGGTGGACTTCGACGGGCCTTGCACGGGGTAGGCGCCCGTCTGGAACGTCGCCTTCACCGGGCGGCGATGTGCTCGGCCACGTACCGGGCGTCGTCACCCACCAGGGCCAGCGTGGCCGACGCATGTCGGGTCAGCCACGGCAGCCCGACGGCGTACAGTCCGGCAACCTCAGTGACGCCGCGGGAATGCCGGGGATAGTTCCACTGGTCCAGCACCGGGATGTCCAGGAAGCTGAAGTCCAGGCCGTAACCGGTGGCCCAGATGATGGACATGACGTTCTCCGCGTCCAGGTCCAGCCGCGCGCCGGACTCCGCGGGAAGCCAGAGATCGTCCTGGGGCACTTCGGCAGCCGGCGCGTCGATGCCTGCCGCCTCGATGTAGGCGTCCGCCATCAGTTTCAGGCGCTGGCCGAACCCGGCCTCCACCATCGCCAGACGTCCGGGGAGGTCGTCGCTGAAGACGAGTACGCCGTCGTCCGCTGTCTCAAAGCGGCCCTGCAGCCGCACGCCGCGGCGGCCCAGTTCCCGCAGATGGATGCTGTGGCCGCCATCGTTGCCGGAGATCAGCGGGTTGCACATGAAGCGGGCGGCGGGGGAGGGGAGCTGCTCCACCTGGAGTCCGTTAATGCCGTAGGTGGGGCCGTGCAGGTTGATCTGCAGGATCCAGTAAAAGGTGTCCTGGCCGCGGTACCTGCGCGGCGCCTCCGGGCATGAGGAGACTGACAAATGAACTTCACGGCCGGCGGCCAGCAGGTCCTCGGTGATCTGGCCGCCGGACTGCCCGGTGCCCACCACCAGCACGGCACCATCGGGCAGCTGCTGCGGGTTGCGGTAGTCGTGGCTGTGGAGCTGGTGCACATGCCCCGGGATTCCGGCGGACGCGGCTGGGATGCGCGGGTGCTGGAAGGCACCGTTCGCCAGGACCACGTTCTGTGCCGTGAAGCGCCCGCTGGCGGTCTCTACGCTGAAGTGACCGCCTGCCCTGGCGATCCGGGTGGCCTCCGTGCCCAGCAGCACGGGCGCGGCGATCCGCTGAGCGTAGTCGCGGAACAGGTCAATGACGGCGTCGCGGGCGAGGAAGGCATCCGGATCGGGACCGTCGTACGTCAGCCCGGGCAGCACGAACGAGAAGTTGGGCGTGTTCAGGTAGAACGAGTCCCACCAGTCTTGCCATGCGCCACCCAGGGCATCCCGCCGCTCCAGGACCTGGTGCTCCACGCCGAATTGGGTGAGCCAGTAGCTGGTGGCCAGCCCGGCCTGCCCGGCCCCGATCACTAACGTGTCGACCATGTTGTCTGGCCCTTCGAGGGCGGCGGGCATGGCTACTTCCTGGGGGCTATGGCCCTGGGCGTCTTCGGCGGCACGCTTGCGACGTGGGCGGACGCGCTCTCCTCGTCGGTCGCCGTCGGGGTCTCCATGGTTCTACTCCCGTAGTAAAGGTGCAGGGCTGGGTTTGTTGGCAGGATATGCCCGCAGCGTCGCCGCGTACAGGTCCCGGCTGACGGCGTCGGCCCGCACCGCCGGCGGCAACCGTCGCCAACATGCGCCGCCACCGACGGCATCAAGCCCCCTGGGAGTGTTACATGTAACATTGACGTATGAGCGTCAGGGATCGTGTAGCACGGCACCGAGCCGCCATGCGGGAGCGAGGCTTCCGGCAGATTCAGATGTGGGTTCCGGATACGCGGACAGAGGAGTTTAGGCGTGAGGCCCGGCGCCAAGCGCTGGCGGTCGCGGCCTCCGACCATGCCAGCGACGACCAAGACTTCATCGAACAGATTGCGGAAGACTGGCCGGAGTGAATCGCGGTGAACTGTGGACGGTTTCGGGGGGAACATATGCGCAGAAACCCAGGCCAGCACTCATAATCCAGGATGACCTGTTTGCAGCCTCGGAGTCGGTCACCCTTTTGCCGCTAACGACTCACCTGACGGATGCTCCGCTGCTGAGGCTCGCCGTTGACCCCGGACAGCTCACCGGCTTGAAGCAACTCAGCCAGATCATGGTGGACAAGCCCACAACAGTGCGGCGTGCCAACCTCGGGCAGCGGATAGGCCGAATAGATTCCAAGACCATGGTTGCCGTTGAGCAGTCCCTTGCGGTCTTCCTTGGGCTGGGGCGTTGACTGGTTCAGCCATAGAGGCGTTCGAGCGCCCAGTCCCAGCGGATGAGCTCCTGTTCGAGGCGGACGCCTGGTCCGTAGCTGTCATTCCCAAGCGCCTCATAGAGCACGGCTTCTTCAGCGGTCAGCCGGGTCAGGGCTGCCCGCGACGGCGACGGCTCCCTGCCCCAGGCATCCCGGTGGGCCAGCAACGTCTCCTTGTCCATCAGCACGCTGGCCACGTGGGGATGCACTGCGCGCAACTGGTCCAGGATCCGGAAACCATGCGTATCCAGGTCGCCCCAATACAGGACCTCACAGTCCCGCAGCCAGGCCGCATCACGCAGGGACGAAAAGCCGTACCCGCCACCGTAGAGGGCCAGCGTACCCGGCCGATCGGGCAGCGCGAGGAAATTGACCTGGTTCTCTGTTGCGATCACGGTGTGCACCGGCAATTGCAGTGTGCTGAATGCCTCGGCCGTCACCGTGATGTCCCGGGCGCCGCCCAGAACTTTCATTGCGGGATCAAGAAGGCGGAACCGGACGAGCTCCGGCGGATGCAGGAAGCCATGGCGCATTGCGAAGCGCGCGGCCGGTGTGCGAGCCATGGAACCGACCAAGGCAGTATCCGCGACGTCAGCCGCCTCCGCCACCAACGGCTCAACGTTTACCGGGTCCGGCTGCGGATCCGCGGACCCCGCCCGCAGCAGGGTGGCCATCTCGTCGATGACCCTTCGGTGCGCCTCGATGAACTTCGTATGCACCCCGGGCAGGCCCAGCTGCCTCAGATAAATCCCCGGCGACGCATTGTCCCGCAGCCACAGCGCCACTCGCGCGGCGGTCAGCGCCGACTCGCGCAGGTCCAGAAGCTGCAGCGGGCGTTTCAGTGCCCAGCTCCGCAATGCCGCTCCGGCTGATGGGTCCAGCTCCGACAGCCCGGCCACAAGTTCGCGAAACCGGGCCGCATCGCGTGTCTTGCCGGCAAAGGCGATCTCATCCTCGGCCGTATCGAAAACCGCCGCCGCCGGAAGCCGGTTGGAACCGATAGTGTTCCGGCCGACGTCGACCGTTTCCAGACGGTAGGCGCCCGCTGTGTTGGACAGCTCAGCCGCCCAGCTTCGGGCCGCAGCGTAGTCGCTGAGCAACTCTCCCGCCGTCGGGCGTTTCAGCGAACGACGGCGCGGGTAGACTCCGGTGGGTTCGAGCAGTTCGCGCAACAGTGCGCCGGTGTTCCACGCCTTCAGTGACAGCCCGCTCAGGTCAGCCACGCTGGTCCACTTCTTCGGCCCATCAGCGCGGAGGTCCCTTCCCAAACCCCGCAAGCTCGGTTCGGGGCCCTCGGGACGCCGCTTAGGCACGCCGGTCCCGTTCGTCCCGGTATTCCTGGATGGTCATGTTGCGCAGCTGCGAGTCATCGCCGGTGGTGTTCGCCACGAACCCCACGTGCGAGACAAAGGGCTCGATGACGTGGATCTTCTGCAACGGGGTGACGATCAGCAGCTGCAGCTTCATGCGCTGGAACAGCTGCAGGCCGTACCGCGCGGACTCATCCGACCCGCGCCCGAACGCCTCGTCGATCACCACAAACCGGAAACTGCGGCCGCTGCCCACATCCTTGGACGCGCCCCCAGCCCCGTTCCCCGTGCCGGAAGCCAGCCCGAACTGGAACGCCAGGGCCGCGGCGAGGATCGTGTAGGCCAGCTTCTCCTTCTGGCCGCCGGACTTGCCGCCGGAATCCGTGAAGTGCTCAAACTCCTCGCCGTTCTCGGTCCACTTTTCGGACGCGGAGAAGGTGAACCAGTTCCGGACGTCCGTGACCTTCGCGGTCCACCGTTCATCCAAATTCGTCAGGCCCTCGCGGCCCCGGAAGCGCTCGATCAGCCGCTCCACCTGCAGATACTTCTGCTCCGAGTACTGGTCCTCGTCGCCGATGGTCCCCTCCGAGCAGTTCCGCAGGTCAACTCCAAACTCGCGCACATCCTGGTCGGACGTGTTCTGATGCTCCAGCTGGATGTGTCGGCCCGAGTTGTATTCGATCCCGGCCAGCGACTGGTTGATCTCGCCGATCCGGTTCACAATGTCCTGCCGCCGGCTGTCCAGGAATGCGTTGAACGCCACCACCTCGTGGATGGTGTTCAGGTTCAGCGATTCCTTGAAGTGCGCCTCGAACCGGGGGAGGTCATTGCTGACCAGTTGCTCCAGCAGCCGGTTGAAGTCCGCGGCGGCCTCGAGCGCGGCGTCGATGTCCGTGGTCTCGTTGGGGTACTTGTTGCGGAAATCCGCCATCAGCCGGACTGTGCTTTCGGCCGCCCGGGCGATGCGCTTGGACAGCGCGTCGATGGTATCCGTCAGGCCGGAGCGGACGGCACTTTCCACCGTGCCGGTGTTCTTGTACGTGAGCGCCTTGTCCCCGAGCGCGGCGGCGGTGAGCTGTTCGACGGCGGCCAGCACGCCGCCGTCGTCCGTCAACGGAGTCTCCGCGAGAATGCCGCGGCATTCATCGATCGCTTCCGAGATGTCCTTGGCGTCCTTCTCGTTGGCGCCCAGGCGTTCACGTAGCTTGCCCGCCTTTTCCTCGAGCCGGTCCAGTTCCTCTATCACAGCGGCCTCCTTGGCCGTGAGCTGTTTCAGGACGTCGCTGGCGGTCTCCAGCTCGAGCTTCTCCGCCTTGAGCTCCTCGATCCGCCGGGCCGTGAGCTGCCAGCTGATCTCGCTGAAGTCGGCCACCCCGCGTACGATGCCGAGCTGCTGGTTCTGCCTGCCCAGATCGCCCAGGGAGGCGTTGACTTTTTTCAGCTGGGTCTCCGTGCCCCCGAGCTGGCCCTTGACCTCGTCCTGCTCGGCGAGGAAACGGCTGATCTTGTCGTGGTTGTCCCAGCCGAGCACATAGTTGCGCCGGTCCGTCAGCTCCCGCCGGTCGTCCTTTTCGTGCCTGCCGCGGCCGCCCTTGAGCTGACCGTTGACCGTCAGCGCCTGCGGGTAGCGGCGGAAGTCCTCGAGGGTGTCGCAGCAGACGTGGTCGAACCGGGTGGCGAGTGCATCCAGCAGGAAGTTGCGGAACGGCGTGCCCGGCTTGATGGCGATCTTCGCGGCCAGGGTGCGCGGCTCCGCCGTCCTGGCCGCGGGGGACTCTCCGATCCTCAGGTAGACCAGCCGGCCGCGCAGGTTGTTGGCATCCACCCAACTGCTGACCGCCGCATAGTGTTCTGCCGGGACCAGCAGGGACAGGGCGAAGCCGTGCAGTGTGCGTTCCGCTGCGCCCTCCCACGCGCCCTCGCCGTCGCGGACCCGCAGCAGTTCGCCGGCATACGGCAGCGCGGTTTCCGCGATTCCCGTTCCATCGCACAGCCGACGGCGGAGGTCCAGCTGGGGGAGCGGCAGCAGGTTGGGTCGGGACTGCAGGCTGCGCAGTTCGGCGCCGATCTCGGTCAGCCGGGCCGTCTGTTCGGTGCGGGTAATGGAGAGCTTCGTTCGGTCTTCCTGCAGCTCATTGGACTGGTTGCCGAGCTGCGATTCGACCTCACCGAGCCGTGCCCGGTTCGCGTCGAACAGCACCCGGTCTTCCGGGGTCCGAAGTCCCAGGTCCTTGGCTGCTGCAGTGTAGGTCTCGAAGCGCTGCCGCTGGGTCCGGGACTGGTCAGTCAGCCGTGCAACGTCAGCGTCGATGGCCGCCAGCCGGCCGCCGCCGTTGGTGCGGATGTCCTCCTGGATGGCGGACAGCTCGTGCCGCTTCCCGGTGATTGCGGTGCGCAGTTTCGTGCCGTCCTCCTGGAGCCGTTCCCCGGTGCGTGTCAGCTCCGACTGGTGCTCCAGGCTCAGCTGCAGCCTCCGGTCCGTGAACCAGGGATGCAGCTGGTCCCGCTGCTGGCGCGCCAGCTCGTCCTCACGGCTCAGCTGCGCGTGCTGTGCTGCGCCCCCTTTGATTGGAGTCAGCAGCGTGATCTGGTCCTTGGCCCGCAGCACCGCGTCGTGGGCCTTTTTTAGGTCGTCGAAATGGTGGATGAGGTTACCGATGCGCTCGCCGACGTTGTCTTCCTCCAGCATGTTGGTGCGCACGAAGGAGGTGATGTTCTCCACCTGCTTCATGGACACCGTGCGGTGGAACAGTTCCATGGCTTGGTTGCCGCTGATCCCGAACTGCCGCTTGAAGGCTGCTGCGTAGGGCTCGAAGGTGTCATGGACGGCTGCACCGGCAGCGCGGAGTTTCTTCTTCAACTTAGCGGGGTCCTGCCCGAAGTTTGAGAAGTCCGCCGCGATGGACTGATCCGCCTCAGCAAGCGAGTAGAAGCGGCTGGGTTGGCCCGCTTCCTGGGTTGCCCACAGCGTGATGGCCAGGGTGACCGACTTGTTGAGCACGGCATTGTGGAAAACGGCGAGCACTACGGTCAGGGCGCCCGTGCCCCGCAGTGCCACCGGCTTGGAGTACTCGCCGCCCGTGCTGCGCGTGCTCTTGTGAAAGCCGCGCACGTACGACATCAGCGAGCGCTCCTTCTTCTGCGCGCCGGCCGCCTTGTTGTACTCGATCCGGTTCGCCGGCAGCAGCAGGGTGGTGATGGCGTCGACAACGGTCGACTTCCCGGAGCCGATGTCACCGGTAAGGAGGCTGTTGGCACCGTCCAGCCGGAACGTCCGCACGCCCTGGTGGAACGTGCCCCAGTTCAGCAGCTCCAAACGGTGCAGCCGGAAGCCCGGGGGAGTGGCGGCGTCGTCCGTCTTTTCTTCCAGGCTGAAAAGGGTGTCCTGCAGGTCAGCTGTCACTTGCTGTCCTCCTCCATTTCCGCGGGAAGCGGTGTGCCGGGGAGCGACGCTCGGTAGTCCGCCAGCCGCGCGTCGAACTCCTCCAGCCACTGGGCGTCCACGAACGCCTTGAGGATTCGGGCCACCTCGTATGTGCCGGGCTGTCCGCGGAGTTTGCGCAGAAAACCGAGGTCCACCACCTTCTTGATGTCGGTGGCGAGCCGGTCCATGATCCTGGCTTCGTTGCTGGATTCGGGCAGGAAGACGGCGACCATGTCCGCGATGTCCTGCTCCGTCATGATGAGCCGGAGCTCGCTGCTGTTGGTGTCGAACTCCAGCATCCGGCCGCGCAGGAGGGCCAGCAACAGGCTGACGTTGAAGGTCAGCTGCCGCCGCGGAATCAGCCGGGGGAGATTGCTATCGGGGTCCTCGCGCGACTTCAGGAACGCGTAGCCCTCGGATTCGTCCAGGATCAGGTCCAGACCCAGCACGGAAACGTAGTCGCGGACCTGGGAGGACAGGCCCAGCAGCGACTGCCAGAGCTTCTCGTCCCCTTCGGCGTAGAGGACACCCTTGAAAAGCCGGGTGACCACACCGGGAAGTTCCTCGGGTGTCCGGCTTTCCGTTTCCGCAGTGCTTGGGGAATTCGACGCCGGGTTCATGCTGGCCTTCCGAAGATGATCTGATCGATGGTCGCTTCGCGGATGCTGCCGTCCGGGGCCTGCCACGAAACCTGCTGCAGGGCGTCCGGCGTGATGCTCGCCCAGTCCGACTCTGTGGCCAGCTGGTAGTAGGTCACAATTTCCGCCAGGCCCTGCGAGACGGGGTAGGCGGCGGTGACCTCCGCGAGGGTGGTCTGTTCCGCCTCGGCGAGGACGGCGTCGATATTGGCCTTGAGTCGTTCCTTGTCCACGTGGAACTGGCTGAACAGGGCGCCGGCGTCCACGTCCGCGTCGTCGGCCGTGAGGACGTCGTCGTCCACCATCACCCGCCGGCTCGGCTCATACAGCGGCCGTTCGAAAGGCAGCGTAATGTCCACTGACGGGGCCGAAATGGTCATGAAGTCCCCCGACGGCGGCTGCTCCCGGGTGGCGAGGGTACCGGACTCGATGCTCCGGATGAGCTGCATGATGCGCTTGTTCTCAAGGAACACCTTGTCGTCGAGCAGTCGGCGCATCTGCTGGGACAGCTGGCGGACGGTGCCCTGGGTCTGTTCGACGGCGGGCAGCCAGTCCTGGTGCAGGTTCACCACGGCGTGGAGGTTGTCCGCGTGGGCGAGGGCCTCGATCTGGGTGGCGCGCTGGAGGAGTTCCTGCAGTTTTCTCCGGGACTCCGGTGACATGAGGTAGTCCCAAAAGCCCTGGAATGTACGCCCCTGCAGGGAGCTGCTGATGTCCTGCTGGTTTGCGAAGATCGATTCCAGGAGCTCGCCCTGGGTGCCGTCCCAGGTGGCGATCTGCTCGCGGACTTGGCGGTCCAGCTTCCGGAAGTTCTGTTCGACCTCTCGGAAATCCGAGAGGAGGTCCTTGGCCAGGGCGGTCAGCTGCTGGAAATGGTCCAGTGCTTCGGGGCCTGTCATGACGCGTATGTTGCCGTCCCGGATCCGCTGCATCTCGGCGTCGATCCCATCGCGCTGCCGCTGCAGTTCGGCGAGCCGCACCTCGGGATCGGTCTCCGACTGCTGGACCAGCCGCTCCAGGACGGCAAAGATGCTGGTGAGCCGGGACTGGGTGGCCACGAAGTCGCGTCCACGCAGGCCCTCCACCCAGCGGACAACGTCTTCCGCGGCCGCGGTGAGATCGTAGCGGGGCTCGTCCTGGCCCTGGATGTAGTACTTCCGCAGCCAGGCCCTTTCGGGCGCGGCCCAGTCGTCTAAGTACTCCGAGGCCCGGCGCGGAAACTTGTCTTCGCCGTAGGCATCCCGCAGGCCGAAGAGCACATCGTCCAGGCTGTCGATGAGTTGCTGGCGGCCAAGGTTGCGCTGGTTGGGGCCGGTGAAGGCGGCCATGAAAAACGAGATGGCGAGCGGCGCGTTCTGGGCGCGCAGCAGGGACCAGCCTGCATGGCTTTCGCGCAGGGCGTTGATTGCGTAGTAGTCCATCCGGTCCTCGTGGTGTTGCCCGCCTCACGTCCTATGTTCACTCTAAAGGGCGCCGCGGACATTTTCTGTGGACGAGGAGTCGCCACGTCCCGCAACGTGCGCCGGCAGATAGCAGATGGCGGAAGACGGCAGGATGTCGCTAGCGGAGCGGCTGCCGTTCACCGACGGCAACCGCATCCCCAAGCGTTACGTACGTCCGCCGTCGTCGTTCCAGTCTTTCCTGCTGGCCCGGCGACGGGATCTGCGCGCCTTTCGCGCGGTTGCACCTGCTGCACGCGGCGACGAAATTCTGCAGGCTCGTGGACCCGCCCTTGGACCACGGGTAGAAATGGTCACCGTGTTCCGCAGGACGGGCGCAACGTCTGCGGAAGCCCGCCTCCATCTCGCACTGGCCTTCTGCCCGGGACATGCCTTCGCGGCGCTGCTGGCGGCTGAAGCGCCGGACAGGGTCGCGGCGCCGGACGTCCCGGCCGCGGATGATGGCGACGATCATGGTTAGGACGACGGCGAGTACGCCAGGAAGCGCGACGGCCGCCAGCACGCCGCCGAACATCTCCGTGAAAACGGCAGTCACGGAATTCGGCCGTCGGTCCGCAGCTACATGCCCGGAACGCGCCACGAGCGACAGGATGGCTCCGGCGAAGATCCACACCGTCAACGCGGCCATGGCCAACCGGAGTAATTGGCGCGTCCAGTAGATGCGTTTCAATTCAAGCATTTGGTCTCCCCCATAAAGACTCCGGCAAAATGAAGACGGGCGGTGTCCCGCTCGCTGAGACAGATCGTACCTTCGCTGGCGCTACGGGGAAGCGGTGTCTCTCCAAGTGTGGTGTTCGTCAAGGTTGTTCTGGTTCAGTGCGCACCGCTACCTTTTTCCTATGGCCATGGGCAAGTAACGGTGCTCTGACCCCTAAAAGGAATTTCTACTCAGAAGGAGTGGGAACGGTCATGAATCGACGAACCAAAATCTTCTTTGGTGTGGTCGTCCTATTGCTGATTGTTGGTGGGGCGACATTATTTGTCTTCGATAACACAAAAAGCAGTAGGGCCGCGGAGTACAACCCGCAGATCAACCCGGCAGATTTCACCACTGAAATCACCAACAAATACTTTGCCCTCCCTGTCGGCAAGAA
Organism: Arthrobacter sp. LAR12-1-1.1; assembly: GCF_040676555.1. NCBI lineage: Bacteria > Bacillati > Actinomycetota > Actinomycetes > Micrococcales > Micrococcaceae > Arthrobacter > Arthrobacter sp. LAR12-1-1.1. The sequence goes on from NZ_JBEGIG010000045.1 coordinate 290,276, forward strand.
ACTGACTTACGAGACCACGGAGCAAGGAAGTGTCACCGAGAGGATCGAGATCGAAATCCTGCCGGAGACCGTGACCATAGAGGGTGTGGAGACGGTGGTCTATCTGGATAAGGAGTACAAGAACGGGCAGCTGGTAGAGGAAACCCGGGATTACCTGGCGCAACACAATAACGGCGACGTGTGGTATTTCGGCGAGGACGTGGACAACTACTCCAATGGAATCTTGTTGAACCACTCCGGCAGCTTTCTCCATGGAAAAGATGGGGCAAAAGCTGGCATCTGGATGAAGGCCGAGCAGCGCCCTGAGGCAGGAATTTTACGTTGGTCACGCGGAAGACATGCGGGACACCGTCGCTACCGGCGAGACTGTCTCCACCAAGTCAGGCACGTACACCGACTGCGTCAAGGTCTACGACTGGACGCCGCTTGAAAAGAATTCCCGGGAGTATAAGTATCACTGCCCCCAGATCGGTGCGCTGGCCCTTACCGAGGACCTGGAGACCGGCAGCCGGTCAGAACTCGTGAATGTTGTCCTGCCCTAGTCTTCTAACAGCACATCCAATCAACGGCCGGCGTCGGCGGCTACTTTTTGGGCCGGGGCTTAGAAACCTTCGGCTCCTTGGGCGGCAGCCCGGCCACATGCTCGAATGCTTTCTCCACCCAAGCCTTGGCCCGCGCCTCATCGCCGTCGCCCTCGGCATTCCAGATCTCCGGCAATCCGGTGTAGCCGCCCATGGGCCGCTCGGCCGGCCCGAATGGAACGGTCCGCTCGGTGCTTTCAAGCAGCTTCTTGTCCGCCGCGGCTAGCTTCACTCCAATGATGGGGCCGAACAGGCCGGCGAACATGTTGCCGTTCACAAACGCTCCAAGGTTTCCGAACATCGGCTTGACCACCACCTCGGGATGGTTGGGAAGCACCGCGCGGAAGTGCTCCTTGTCGGAGTCGGACGCTTTCGGCATTTCCATTGGTCTTCCTCCGGTAACTGCTGGTCTCGGTCTTCCTGCAGGATATGCCCGCGGCCGGGCACGGTACAGGCGGTCGGCCCGCACCCGGCGGATCCCGGCGCGGCCGTGCTACTCAAAATGTAGACCCCTGGCCCGGCGGGGTCAGCCTGGCCTCTGCCAGTTGCTCGGCTTCCTTGAAGTCGCGGTCCCAGGCTTTCTTGTCCTGGCCGACGCACCACCTGTAGGTCCCGTTCCACTTGGGCTCCACTACCGGGGCGGCCTCGATCTGCTGATGAGTCGGTCTGACCTTGGACTCAAGCCCAACCACAGGGGGCGGGGCGTACTTCGCCCTTAGTGGCGGCCACTCCGCCTCCGCCGCCAGTGGCTGCGACCGCCTCCGGTTATGCCTGGCGAGGGCCACGATGGGGAGAATTATGCAGGCCAGGAACACGCCGAGCCAGAGCATCAGGAAGATCACGATCCCAATTAACATTCCCATGGCCCAGATTAACTTCTAAACGGTCCATGGCGGAAGGGTTCGGCTACGCCCGCCGGGGGACCCGTCCCCGCCCCGTGCGCGGCGGTAACGGATCCCCAGGTCAGCGCCACCCCAAGACGCGGCCTCAGTTCCCAACCTGGAACCCGCCTTCGTGCTCGCCGGCATGGAGCGTCACCAGCGCGCGAAGCGGGAACTGACAACCGTGGTCGATGACTTCCTGAATGCTGACCAGATGCCGATCAACACGATAGGTAGCCAGGACCTTTCGGCTTGGGCATGTGTACGTCCGTCACGCTGTGGTAATTGGTGTCCGGAATCTCCTGTACAGTTGATCCTGTTGTTGTGTTTATGCAGTTCGTAGTTCAGGCAGTACGCATGGTTGCAAGACCATGTTCTTCTGAAGCAGCGGTTTTGAGCACCCCAAACAGGAGGACCCGAAAGTCGGGACAGTTCCTCCACCTTCACGAAGGACAAAAATAATGGCTACTGGTACCGTCAAATGGTTTAACGCTGAAAAGGGCTTCGGCTTCATTTCCCCCGATGACTCCTCACAGGACGTTTTCGCACACTACTCTGCGATCAACTCCTCCGGCTTCCGCTCCCTCGAAGAGAACCAGAAGGTCTCCTTCGAAACCGAGCAGGGCCCCAAGGGTCCCCAGGCCACCAACATCCAGGCTATCTAATTTCCTTTTAGATACCCGGGACCGTTAGGTTTCGAGCAGGGCCCGTCTTCGGACGGGCCCTGCTTTTGTTTAACCCACCTGTGCCTCCAATACAGGTACGACGACGGCGGCGGCGCGCCACAGCCGTCGTCTGCCCACTACTTTAGGGCTACTGCTCAAAGCTGGCCGCGCCGCGCCAGATACGTGTTGAGAGCCGGGTTGTCGATGTCCTTGGCCAGCCACGGAATCGTCTCCGCGGCGGCGGTGTCGCCCAGGACCGCCCGGTGCGAGTGCGCCCGGACCACGAGTTCGCGCAAGGCGCCGCGGCTGGCCATGGTCCCCAGCCGGTCGGCGTAGTCCGCGGCGGCGGGGGAGCCGGCGTCGATTGCGACCTCGGCGGCCGTGTCCAGCAGCCGCGCCCGGTACCAGAGATACCAGGGGGTGGTGTCGAGGCCACGCTTCAGCCACTCCTCGGCCGCGGCCTGGTCGTTCAGCGCCATACTGAGCCGGGCCTTGGCCCCGGCGGCCAGGGTCAGGTAGCAGTGGTCGCCGGCGACGTCGGCCATCACCCACGAGCGGTCGATCAGGGGAGCGGCGTCCTCCAGCCGGCCCGCGGCGAGGAAGGTCTCGCCCCGGAGCCCGGCCACAAACGGCTCGAACGCCGTCCAGTGCTCGGCCGCGATCAGTTCCTGGGCCCGGTCCAGGCATTCAGCGGCCGGCTCCAAATCCCCGCGGAGCAGATGCACCCGGCCGGTAAGGGCCGTGCTGAACGCCAGCAGACGGCGGCCGCCCGCGGCGGTGGCGAGCCGGGTCGATTCGGCCAGTGCCGCCAGCGCCTCGCTGTAGTGCGCGGTGTCCGAGGCCGCCATGCCCTGGATGGCCAGGATCCTGGACCGTTCGTCGTCGAACCCGTCCGCCGCCCGGGCAGCCTGCTCCAGCCAGCCGGCCGCGCGGTCCGGAATGCCCCGCTGCACCGACAGGTATCCCAGCTCCCGGTACGCGGCCGCCGCCACCCGCGAGGCCGGCCGCCCGGGGTTCCGCATCTCCGACTGCAGGCCTTCCGGATCCAATCCCTCCGATTTCAAAGCCCGGTGCAGGAGATCGGCCACCTCGGCGCCGCGGCCGCCGGCCTGATGGATCAGCGCCCCGGACAGCGTGACCAGGGATTCGGCGAGCAAATGATGGTCGCCGGTACGTTGCGCTATCTCGGTTGCGAGGCGTAACTGCTCCAGCCCGCGGTCCACCGAGCCTGCCGAGAGCGACGCCTCGGCGGCATCGAGGTAGGACCGCACCGCGGCCCCACTGGCCGGCAGCCCGGGCTCGGCCGGCGGCGCCGCGTCTGTCAGCGCTCGGCGCACCTCCGCCGGCACGCCGAGCCCGAGCTCCCTGCGGTACAGCTCGCGGCATTTGTCGGCCTGCTCCCGCGCCCGCCGGTACTCGCCCAGGGACACCAGGGCCTTGATCAGCACGGCGTGGCAGTCGGCGTTGAAGGGGTCCAGGTGCAGCGCACGGGTGGCGAGGTCGACGGCGTCGTCCGCACTTCCGGCCGCCAGCGCGGCGAGCGAGGCCTCATACAGCATCGTGAGCACGCAGTTCTCGAGCCGGTGCCGCTGGTCCTCGAGCCAGGACTCGAACACGGGGCAGTCCGCGAAGGCGAGACCCTCAAGGAGCTCGCCGTCGAAGGTGCGGGGGTCGGCGCCGCCGGCGGGAGTGAGGGCGGCCATCACATCGCAGTTCCACCCGGCCGGCAACACGAGGCGCAGCGGGTCGCCGCCGACCGATTCCGCGCCGAGGGTCCGCCGCAGCTCGGACAGGTTCCAGCGCAGGGCGCCGAGGGGGTCCTCGGCGTCGGGGAACAGGAGGGCCGCAGTCCGGGCACGGCCGGTGCCGCCCGGTTGAAGCGCGAGGTAGGCCAGCACAGCCCACGCCTTGCGGCCGCGGGGCTGCCGGGGTGCGGTGCCAGCGGACTCGATCCTGGGCGGACCGAGGAGCCGAATCCAAGTCTCGGCCATATGAGTCATGCTACGCCGCTGGTGGGCGCAAGGGAGGGGGTGATAGTGAGCGTGCGTCGGGGGAGCGATAGGGGAGTGAACTGAGCCGAAACAGGCGGGGAGCTGGCCGGAAACCGGCCGGAAAACCCTCACACGGTGGCTCACACGGTGCGCGCGCAAACTGGACATGTCCCCACAAAAGGACCGAATTCCGGACCAGCGCCGCACCGCGTAACTCCCACAAGGATCAGCCCGGCGCTTGCCCTCAACACCAGCTCAATAGCCGCCCCCAACAACCAGCTCCATCACTCGCCCGAGGTGTTTCTCAAATGGAATTTGCCGCCATCCTGCTCGCCGGACTCTTGGTCTTCGCAGCCGTCGCCACAGTCGTTGCGGTCGTCCGCGACGGCAGGGGCCACACCCCGCCCATTCGGTCAACGCGCCCGTGGAAGGCCGGCAACCTCCCCAGCGAACCGTACGCATACATGCGGTCTCTCCAGGGCTGACCGCTCTGGCCCGACCCCCATTTCCGGCACCGGAAGTGGGGGTCCCGCGCGTCGTCCTGTGGCTTCGCCTGGCGCCGGCGGAGGCCGCCGGTACCACTGCAGCCGGGAACACCGACGTCGGCGATTTGGTGGGCAGCCGACGTCGGCGGTTGACCGGCCGTCTGGTTCCCACTGTCTAGACACTCGCAGTGGCGCGGGAGCATTCTAAACGTGTGCGCGTTTCGGGAGGAGCGGCTACGGGGCGGGAGCTTCCGTCTGGCTGGGGGGCACCCCGGTGAAGCCGGGGACGGCTGGCGGTCGGATCCCACTTTCCAGGCGCGCGGACACGATCGGCGAGGGAACCGGGGACCAGGTCATGGACGAAACATCCGATACGAGGCAGAGGCTGTCCAACCGCATCGACCAGAAGCAACGGGACCTTCAGGTCTACCTCGGCAGGGAAAGACCGCGGCGCACGCGCCTGGCGAGCATCAGCATTGTGGGCAGCGCGCTGGCCGCCTCGTTCGCGGCCGGTCCAGCGGTCGGGGGCACGGGGTTCACCGAAGCAGTGGCGAACATCTTCAACCTGGCCGACGACTCAATTGTGTGGCGAGGGCTGTGCCTGCTGGCGGTGATCTGTTCCGTTGCCGCGGCGCTGGCCACGAATTTTGCCACGTCCCGTTCCGTGGCGGACCGTGTGAGCGCGGCCGAGACCGCAAGTGCCCAGCTGGAGGGGCTGCAGGTGTCGCTGAACTTCGGCCACATCGATATCGACGAGGCCGTCAAGCTCTATCAGCAATACTCCACCCAGGTGGCCTTTGTCGAGGCATCACCCGCGCGGTGAGCCGTTCTTCGCCCGGCTCATTCGCGCGGCTCGTCACACGTGTTCAGCCCGGGAGCTCCAGCTCGACTTCCACGTCCACCTCGTCCCCGGCGCGGATGCCGGCCGCGGTCCTGATGGCCTTCTTGACGGGGAGGAGGTACGAGTTGCTCTTGCTGTCCGGAAAGAGCGACGTCCGCCAACGCTGCCCGGCGATGCAGGCGCTCACCTTCACCGAACCGAAGCCCTTGCGGAACGGGGCGGCCTGGTCCTTGAGCTCCTCCGCCAGATCCGGCGGCAACGTGATGAAGTGCCAGCCGGCCTTCTCGGGGTAGTGCCACAGCTCACCGCGAAACGCGTACGACGTCGTCACGCTCCGAGTATGGCACGCGGCGGAGGCCGGCTGAGTAGTCGCGGCGGCCCTTAGCTAAACGCGCAACCGTGATGATCAACGAGTGGGCGGACTCATTCGACCGCCGGGCAATCGCTGTGCTGGGACTTCATCCTCCACGTATCACCGTTTCTTGCGGGGTCGAGAACGTCGCGCTTCCATCCCTGACTGGGGTCAACGAAGACCTGGGTGAAGAACGGGTCGACGACGAAGGCATCGAGCATGGTCAGCGCTTCAGCCTGCCGCTTCTGTTCGCTGCTCTCGAAGGCGTCGAGGTATTCGCCCTGCCAGGCACACAGCCAATACGTTGATGCCACGGCTTCCCCGCGACCTGCGGGGTCATAATGCACGTTGGGGTCGTCGAAGCCCGGGGGTACCTTGGCCGGCCAGGCGACCCCGTTGGGAAGCGGCTGCGGAATCTTCTTTATCGCCTGCTGATAGAAGGCTGGAAGCTTGTCGACGTTGATGTCGGCGTCGGTTGAAGCAGACACGCCCGCGGGCGCGGTTGCGGTGGACACTGCTGCTGGCACCTCAGGCGTGTCCGCCACATTCGGCAAATGGGACTCAGCACAGCCGGTCAGCATGAGGACAGCCACTGCGAATCCCGACCAGCCCCACCAGTGCCTGCTTCGCCCGTGAACAAATGACATGAGACCGCTACCTCTTCCCCCGAGACGTATCGTGGCCGGTCGACTTCCCGACGGGCCTTGTTGGAAGCCAACACTGCCCGGAGCAGGAGCACAACCCGCCTGCGGGCCGACGTCGTGGGCGGCGCCGTGCGCCACCCACTAGTGGCCTTCGACTACGGGGCTTTGGGGATGATGATCCACAACGCGATGTACACGAGCTCACCCACGCCGAACAGGCCGAAGAACACGAAGCCGAGGCGAACCAGCGTCCTGGAGACACCGAGACGGTCCGCGAGGGCCGCGCAGACTCCGGCGATGATCTTGCTGTTCTTGGGCCTGACGAGAGATTGTTGCATCCAGCCAACGTAGCAGTGTGGCCCCGCCAGGAGAACAGGTTGCGGCCCCAAACTTCCCTTCCTGCTGTGACAACAACCCGTCCGGCGATCCGGGCAGGAGCGAGGGCGGATCATCGCATTGGCCGAGTTCCCCCCAGTACGCGGCCTTGTCGTCGAGGAGCTGCGGACTTTGACCGTGCACCGGAGGAATCCCTGGTCTTCGACGCACCCCGGGCAGCGGGCTGAAACACGGCGCTGGACCCTTTCCTGCGAGTTCGCGCGACACATGACGGCGGCAGTGTTGCGGACTGTGACGCGGTGCACAAAACTCTGTTGTGCGCGTCTGCGCCCTGACGGAGGCTTGCACGGGCCAGTAATCCGCGCCAATGCAGGATTCTTGCCCCATGGCACCCGCTCCGCCGCCTGATTTGTGCGGGGTCCTCCCGGCGTGTAAAGTAATTCGAGTCGCCGCCGCTGATGCGGAAAGAAAGCGACCGACCCCCTGATAAACAGCCTGAAAATGGTTCGCAAATTTGCGCGCTAAATAACGGTGGGGACCTTCTTGAGAGAATGTAGATCGCAGAAATGCGAATTTGCAAACACTCCCAAGATCGGGTAAGTTTGAAAAGTTGCTCCGGAGCGATCCTCGACCGAAATGGTTGTGGTGGTGCCGGGTGTGTCTGTTGTTTGAGAACTCAATAGTGTGCCAAGTTTGTTGATACCAATTTATTGTAATGGATTGGTTGAATGTGCCGGGCCCGCCACCCCGTGGTGTGGTCTGGTGTTTTTGGCTGGTTTCAAATTTTGTGCAGCCATTTTCTCCCGTTTTCCCGGGGGTGGTGGTTGTGTCTGTTTTACTTC
>NZ_JBEGIG010000046.1:0-418 GCF_040676555.1 Arthrobacter sp. LAR12-1-1.1
GATGGTGTGCCTGTGCCGGTCGCCGCTGCCGGAAGCGGATCCGGGTGCTGGGCGGGCGGTCCAGCCGGGGGTTTCTTTGGTGTGGTTGCAGGCTTCGCAGAGCCCTGCACCGTTGGCCTGGGCGGTTTCTCCTCCGTGGTGCCAGGGGATGATGTGGTCCAGGTGGCGGATGGGGGCGTCGCAGTACGGGGTGCGGCAGGTGTCGTCCCGGGTCTGGATGAGGCGGCGGAGCCCGGGCGGGAAGATCCGGGCGCGGGAGTCCATCGCGACGAGCCCGCCGGTGCCGGGGTGGGTGTAGAGCCGGCGGATCCACACGCCGAACGCGGTGTCATCGGCAGCCCCGTCCGTGCCACCGGATATTGGGGGGCTGCCGGGTCCCGGGGAACCGTCGGCTATGCCGCCGGGGTTCGTGCCGGGG
>NZ_JBEGIG010000047.1:0-392 GCF_040676555.1 Arthrobacter sp. LAR12-1-1.1
CTGGATGCCCAGGGCGTTGAGCCGTTTGGTCAGCCGCGTGGCGACACCCCAGATCTCAATCACGGACAGGCGGCGCATCAGTGATTCCCTGTCTGCGGCGGCCACGGAGTCCCAGTGGCAGACGCCGTCGAAGGCCGGGTTGTTCTTGGCCCATTTGTTGGCCAGTTTCGCCAGGGTCTTGGTCCCGGCGATCCCGACGCAGACCGGTACCCCGACGTTGCGGCGCACGGCGGCCTTCATGGTCCGGCCCAGGGCCAGCAGCTCGTCCGGGGTGCCTTTGACGCCGAGGAAGGCCTCGTCGATGCTGTAGACCTCCAGCCAGGCGGAGTACCGGCCGAGCAGTTCCATGACCCGGGCGCTGATGTCCCCGTAGAGCTCATAGTTGCTGGAGA
>NZ_JBEGIG010000048.1:0-388 GCF_040676555.1 Arthrobacter sp. LAR12-1-1.1
GGGGGCATCAGGTCGGTTTCCGAGTCGTGCAGCGCTACTTCCACTCGAACAGGCGGCCTTCGGACTTGCCGTCGGCCACCTGGTACTCGAACAAGACCGCGATCCCGTTGAGGCTGCTCAACTCGTCTGACGTGGTTTCGTAGAACAGTGCACCCCGCCAGGTGAGTTGGCCCGGACCGGTGAATCTACCGACGCCGTGGCCGGTGAAGGTCGCAGTCTGCCCGCTTGCGGTGACGACGAAACCGTTTCCGGCGCCGGCGACCGTGCCACCGGGACGAATCGTGCCGAGGTAGGTGACCGTGGCGTCAACTTGGACACCGCAGAGCGTGCCGACCTGATGGTCGGTCAGTTCGGTGCGCGGACCGAGACCAATGTCTTCCAGAACCCG
>NZ_JBEGIG010000049.1:0-386 GCF_040676555.1 Arthrobacter sp. LAR12-1-1.1
GCCCGGACCAGGCGCAGCGCCTCCTGGTTCTCGGCCGGGGTGCAGTCCTCGAGCCAGAACAGGTCGTAGGGTTCCAGCGCCTTGCCCAGCTTCGCGGCCTGGATCGGGGTCATCCGGTGGTGCCCGTCGTGCAGCAGCGGGATTTCCGGGCCGAACTCGTTCCGGACCGCCTCGAACACGGTGGGCAGGTGGCGGAGGTAGGCGCGGGTGTCCCAGTCCTCCTCCTGCGGGAACGCGCCGCGCCCGGCCGGTTCGTAGTCGTAGCGTTCGCCCGAGGCCTGCGCCTGGGCCGCGACGCCGTAGACGGCCTTGATCCCGGGGACCGCGGTCTGGATCCGGATCGACTTGTACCCCAGTTCCAGGTGCTCCCGGACCGAATCGAACAG
>NZ_JBEGIG010000050.1:0-365 GCF_040676555.1 Arthrobacter sp. LAR12-1-1.1
GCACAGCTGGTCCTTGAACTCCTGGCTGAACCGGCGACGTGATGCAGGCATTCTGCACATTCCTCATTTCAGTAGTCCCCCGATTTTAAGGGGGTCCACTGTCCGAGAACTCCGAGGCGGCCCAAACGTCGGTTCCCGACAGAGTGCCGGCGGGGGTGTTCTTTCGGTGGTGCCGGCGGCGGTGTTGTTGGCTGCGGTTGGTGCTGTGGTGATGCAGTGCACAGTTCCGGGTTGGGGTGGCGGGGCGGGTGTTGGGGTGTTTTTGGGTGGTTGTGGCCTGTGGTGGCGGGGTTTTGGGGTGGTGGGGCGGGTGTGTGGGGTGGAGTTGCGGTGGGGCGTGGGTGGGTGTATTGTTTTCTAAGTCG
>NZ_JBEGIG010000051.1:0-360 GCF_040676555.1 Arthrobacter sp. LAR12-1-1.1
CGAGGTCGTCGCGGGCCACGCCCGTCACGGTGGCGTAGCGCAGCTGCATTGCCTGGACCGAGCGGGCCACCTTGGTGGGCTCGAACATGTCCACGGGCGAGGGCTTGCCGGTGTCGATCTGGCAGAAGTCGCAGCGCCGGGTGCATTCGGAGCCGCCGATCAGGAAGGTCGCTTCCTTGTCTTCCCAGCATTCGAAGATGTTCGGGCAGCCGGCCTCTTCACACACGGTGTGGAGGCCTTCCTTCTTGACGAGGTTCTTGAGCTGGACGAACTCCGGGCCCATCTGGACCTTGGCCTTGATCCATTCCGGCTTCCGTTCCACCGGTGTGGCCGCGTTTCGCTGCTCAATGCGCAGCATCT
>NZ_JBEGIG010000052.1:0-359 GCF_040676555.1 Arthrobacter sp. LAR12-1-1.1
TGGAGAGCCGGTGGCCGGAAATGTTCATCACGTCATCGACCCGGCCCAGCAGCCAGAGGTCGCCGTCCTCGTCCTTCTTGGCGCCGTCGCCGGCGAAGTACATGGTCTCGAAGCGGGACCAGTACGTTTCCTTGAACCGCTCCGGGTCGCCCCAGATCCCGCGCAGCATGGCCGGCCACGGTTCGCGGATCACCAGGAAGCCGCCGTGGCCGTTGGGCACCGATTCGCCGAACTCGTCCACGACGTCCACGGCGATGCCGGGCAGCGGGACTTGGGCCGAGCCGGGCTTGGTGGCCGTGACGCCGGGCAGCGGGGCGATCATTTGTGCCCCGGTCTCGGTCTGCCACCAGGTGTCCACG
>NZ_JBEGIG010000053.1:0-353 GCF_040676555.1 Arthrobacter sp. LAR12-1-1.1
GGGACTCGAAGGCGTTCGCGGCCTTCTTCACTTCCTCGGTGAGCTGTGCGTAGGTGTAGGTGCGGGTGTCGCCGGGCTCGCCCTCGAAGTAGATCGCCACCCGGTCCCCGTGGCCGGCCTCGACGTGCCGGTCCAGGGCGTTGTAGGCGGCGTTGACCTCCCCGCCGACGAACCACTTCGCGAACGGCGGGTTGGACCAGTCCAGCGCCTGGGTGAAGTCCTTGCTCCAGCTCAGCAGTCCCCGGGCCTGCTTCGCCCAGAACGCGGGGCGGTCGGCGTCGGCCTCGGCGTACTCGCCGGCGGTGACCACCGCATTCGCCGCGAACTCGGCCGAAGGCGCGAACCGGCGGTTC
>NZ_JBEGIG010000054.1:0-282 GCF_040676555.1 Arthrobacter sp. LAR12-1-1.1
GGTGACCTACTCTCCCACACCCTCCCGGGTGCAGTACCATCGGCGCTGTGGGTCTTAGCTTCCGGGTTCGGGATGGGACCGGGCGTTTCCCCCACGCTATGACCGCCGTAACCCTGTGTCCGCACCCTGCCGGCCGTGGCCGGGGGTGGGAAATCTGTGGTTACAACATCTGTGGTGTTGTTATTTTGTTGTCGGTTCCTGTGCAACAGTGCCGTCGGTGACGGGTTTGTTGTTTGGGAACCACATAGTGGACGCAAGCAGTCTTGTTTCTTTGTACCCTTC
>NZ_JBEGIG010000055.1:0-281 GCF_040676555.1 Arthrobacter sp. LAR12-1-1.1
TTGAGCTGGACGAACTCCGGGCCCATCTGGACCTTGGCCTTGATCCATTCCGGCTTCCGTTCCACCGGTGTGGCCGCGTTTCGCTGCTCAATGCGCAGCATCTTCCGGCCTTCTGGTGCCAGTGTCATAGTTCTCTTTCCTTCAGCATTCGACGACGTTGACGGCGAGGCCGCCCATGGCCGTTTCCTTGTATTTGGAGCTCATGTCCTTGCCGGTTTCCCGCATGGTCACGATGACCTCGTCGAGGGAGACCCGGTGCGTGCCGTCGCCCCAGAGCGCCA
>NZ_JBEGIG010000056.1:0-235729 GCF_040676555.1 Arthrobacter sp. LAR12-1-1.1
CCGCCTACAAGGCCGCGACCGAGTTCAAGGGCAAGCCCACGGTCATCCTGGCCCACACGGTCAAGGGCTACGGCCTGGGCACGCACTTCGAGGGCCGCAACGCGACCCACCAGATGAAGAAGCTCACGATGGCCGACCTGAAGGCCTTCCGCGACCACCTGCGCATCCCGATCACCGACGAGCAGCTGGAAGCGGACCTCTACCGGCCGCCGTACTACCACCCCGGCATGGACTCCCCCGAGATCCAGTACCTGATGGGCCGCCGCAAGGAACTCGGCGGCTTCGTCCCCGAGCGGCGCTCCAAGCACGTCGACGTCACCCTCCCGGATGAGAAGGTCTACGAAGTCGCCAACCGCGGCTCCGGCAAGCAGCACGCCGCCACCACCATGGCGTTTGTCCGCCTGCTCAAGGACCTCATGCGGGACAAGGAGTTCGGCAAGCGGATTGTGCCGATCATTCCGGATGAGGCACGGACCTTCGGCATGGACGCGTTCTTCCCGACGGCGAAGATCTACAACCCGAACGGCCAGAACTACCTCTCCGTGGACCGCGAACTCGTCCTGGCGTACAAGGAGTCCATCTCCGGCCAGATCGTGCACGCCGGCATCAACGAGGCCGGTTCCGTGGCAGCGTTCACCGCCGCCGGAACGTCCTACGCCACTCACGGCGAACCGCTCATCCCGGTCTACGTGTTCTACTCGATGTTCGGGTTCCAGCGCACCGGCGATTCCTTCTGGGCCGCCGCGGACCAGATGACCCGCGGGTTCATCATCGGCGCCACCGCCGGCCGCACCACCCTGACCGGCGAAGGCCTGCAGCACGCCGACGGCCACTCCCCCATCCTGGCCGCGACCAACCCGGCCGTCATCACCTACGACCCGGCATACGGCTACGAGATGGGCGTCATCGTGCGCGACGGCCTCAACCGGATGTACGGTCCCGGCCCGGCCGACAACGACCCGTCGCGGAACGTGATGTACTACATCACTGTCTACAACGAGCCGATCGTGCAGCCGCCGGCACCGGCGGAACTTGATGTCGAGGGCATCATCAAGGGCATCTACCTGCTGGCGCCGGCCAAGATTGACGGCCCGCGCACGCAGATCCTTGCCTCCGGCGTGTCCGTTCCCTGGGCCCTCGAAGCCCAGCGGATCCTGGCCGAGGACTGGGGCGTCTCCGCCGACGTCTGGTCCGTGACGTCCTGGACCGAACTGCGCCGCGACGCCATGGCCGCCGAGGAAGAAGCCTTCCTCAACCCCGGCCAGCCTGCCCGCGTCCCGTTCGTGACCCAGCAGCTCGCCGGCGCCACCGGGCCGATCGTGGCAGTCACGGACTACATGAAGGCCGTGCCGGACCAGATCCGCCAGTTCCTCCCGAACGAGTTCGCCTCGCTCGGCGCCGACGGCTTCGGCTTCTCCGACACCCGCGCCGCGGCGCGCCGCTTCTTCAAGAACGACATCCATTCGGTTGTGGTCCGTTCCCTTCAGATGCTGGCCCGCCGGGGCGAAGTGGATGCCGAGGCGCCTGCCCAGGCCATCGAGAAGTACCGCCTGCACAACGTCAACGCCGGCACCACCGGCAACGCGGGCGGCGACTCCTAAGCACGCCAGCAAAGTTCGACGGCGGTTCTCACCTGTTGGTGGGGGCCGCCGTCGGGCGTTTAACCGCTCCGGCTCCTCTCCGGGGCCGCGCCAGGGACGCTGTGATGCAGGACAACGGCAGTTGTAGCCTTCGCACAAATGGAGCTTGGACGGTGCGCCCCGTATGCTCAATGCATGGCAGAGCCGATCACCACTCCCGAAAAACGCAAACCGGCCTCGAGGGCGATGACTCCGGAGAAGGCCGAAACCCTCAAGAAGCTCCGGGCCAGCGTGGGCCAGCTGTCGACGACGACGCTGCGCCAGCTTGAGAAGTCCCTGCCGTGGTACGGCCGGCTGAACTCGGATGAACGTTCCGCCCTGGGCATGGTGGCCCAGAACGGCATCGCGGCCTTCGTCACATGGTACGAGCGGCCGAGCTCGCCGTCGTGGATCCTTTCCGACGTCTTCGGCACCGCACCCACCGAACTGACCCGCTCCATCAGCCTCCAGAAGGCGCTCCAGCTGATCCGGATCGTCGTAGAAGTCGTAGAAGACCAGGTCCCGGTCATCGCCCCGGAGGCGGACCAGGGGGCCCTCCGGGAAGCCGTGCTGCGCTACTCGCGGGAAGTCGCATTCGCGGCCGCCGACGTCTATGCCCGCGCCGCGGAGTCCCGCGGCTCCTGGGACACCCGCCTGGAAGCCTTGATTGTCGATGCCATCCTCCGCGGCGAAAACACGGACGCGCTGCGGTCCAGGATCGCGGCCCTGGGCTGGAAAGCGCAGGAACGCTTCACCGTGATGGTTGGGAATTCCCCGTCCGAACCAAGCGCCAGCTACGTCAGCGAACTGCGGCGCACCGCGGGGCGCTTCGCCGAGGACGCCCTCGTGGGGATCCAGGGCGACCGGCTCATCCTCATCCTCGGCGGGGTCCACGACCGGGAGACCGCGTACCTGAAGCTCAGCGAACTCTTTGCCCCCGGCCCGGTGGTCTACGGCCCGGAGGCCGGTTCCCTCCTCGAAGCCAGCGGCTCCGCCCAGTCAGCCTTTGCCGGCCTCACCGCCGCCCGCGCCTGGCCTTCCGCGCCGCGCCCGGTAGCGGCCGATGACCTGCTCCCCGAGCGCGTGATCTCCGGCGACGACGCCGCCCGCCGCTCGCTGGTCAAGAACATCTACCGTCCGCTGCTGGCCGCCTCCAACGGGCTGGTGGAGACCCTCGGAACGTACCTCGAACTCGGCCATTCGCTCGAGGCGACGGCCCGCGAACTCTTCGTCCACGCCAACACCGTGCGCTACCGGCTCAAGCGCGTCTGCGACGTCACAGGCTGGGATCCGCTGCTGCCGCGGGAGGCGTTCGTGCTCCAGACCGCCCTCGTCGTGGGCCGGCTTTCGACCCCGCCGAAGGCCCCCACGGAGCGGCAGCCTCCCCGCAACGGCTCCTGAACCGTTGTAGACTTCCTACAAACTGACCCAGTGAGCTTGGTGCATGAAAACACGAATGTTCACGCGGTAATTTGGAAAGCTGGTTACGTGCTTGCAATCGTCTGCCCTGGACAGGGCTCCCAGACCCCTGGTTTTCTGGCCCCCTGGCTGGAACTGCCACCCGTCGCAGGCCTTTTGGCCTCCCTCAGCGAAATAGCAGGCATCGACCTCACCGCCCACGGCACCACCTCCGATGAGGAGACCATCAAGGACACTGCGGTAGCGCAGCCCCTGATCGTCGCCGCAGGCCTGGTGACCGCAAAGTCACTGTTCGACGTCGAACTCGGCACGCTTCCGGTCATCCTCGCCGGCCACTCCGTCGGCGAAATCACCGCGGCCTCGCTCGCCGGTGTGCTGACGGAAACCGAAGCCATGACGTTTGTCCGCGAACGCGCCAACAGCATGGCCGCTGCCGCTGCCGCCACCCCGACCGGCATGAGCGCCGTCGTGGGCGGCGACCCCGCGGACGTCCTGGCTGCCATCAGCGCCGCCGGGGCCACCGCCGCCAACGTCAACGGGGCCGGCCAGACCGTCGCCGCCGGCACCCTGGAGCAGCTCAAGGCCCTCGCCGAGAACCCGCCGGCCAAGGCCCGGGTCATTCCGCTGAAGGTCGCGGGCGCGTTCCACACCTCGCACATGGCCCCCGCCGGTGCTGCCCTGCAGGCCCTGCGCCCGTCACTGCACCCCCAGAACCCGCAGGTACCGCTGCTGTCCAACTTCGACGGCGCGGAAGTCACCGAGGGTGCTGCCGCCGTCGACAGCCTCATCGCCCAGGTCTCCCGTCCGGTCCGCTGGGATCTCTGCATGGAGACGATGGTGCAACGCGGGGTGACCGGCGTGATCGAACTGGCTCCCGCCGGAACACTGGCAGGCCTGGCCAAGCGCGGCATGCCCGGCGTCAAGACCGTCACCGTCAAGACCCCGGACGATCTCTCCGCGGCCCTGGCCCTATTTGCAGAATTGGAGGGAGGGGCATGAGCGTTCCCACACTGAAGCAGGCCCCCGTGCAGGAAAACACCCGCATCATGGGTGTCGGTGCCTACCGGCCCAGCGTGATCGTGACGAACGAGGACGTGTGCCAGTGGATCGATTCCTCGGATGAGTGGATCCGCCAGCGCACGGGCATCGTCACCCGGCACCGCGCGCCCGCCGATGTCAGCGTGATTGACATGGCCGAGGGCGCCGCACGTGAGGCGCTGCAAAAGGCCGGCATCGAGGCCTCCCAGCTCGGCGCCGTGATCGTTTCCACGGTGACCCACCCGTACGCGACCCCCTCCGCTGCCGCGAGCCTCGCCGACCGCCTCGGCGCGACGCCGGCCCCGGCGTTCGACATCTCCGCGGCGTGTGCCGGCTACTGCTACGGCATCGCCCAGGGCGACGCCCTGGTGCGCTCCGGCGCGGCCGCCTATGTCCTGGTGGTCGGTGCCGAGAAGCTCTCCGACGTCATCGACAACACGGAACGGACCATCTCCTTCCTGCTCGGCGACGGCGCGGGCGCCGTCGTGATCGGCCCTTCCGAGACGCCGGGCATCGGCCCTTCAGTCTGGGGTTCGGACGGCAGCAAGTGGGATGCCATCGGCATGACCCACTCCATGCTGGACATCCGCGAGCTCGCCCTGACCGGCAAGCACGGTGCCGCCGTCAGCGATGAGGAAGCGGCAGTTACGGACGCGTCGCTGTGGCCGACCCTGCGCCAGGACGGCCAGACGGTCTTCCGCTGGGCGGTGTGGGAGATGGCCAAGGTGGCCCAGCAGGCCCTGGACGCCGCCGGCGTCCGCTCCGAGGACCTTGCCGCGTTCATCCCGCACCAAGCCAACATGCGCATCATTGACGAGATGGCCAAGAAGCTGCAGCTGCCCGAGTCCGTCAAGATCGCCCGCGACATCGCCGACGCCGGTAACACGTCGGCGGCGTCCATCCCCCTGGCCACCCACCGCCTGCTTGAGGAAAACCCCGAGCTCAGCGGCGGGCTGGCGCTGCAGATCGGCTTCGGAGCCGGACTGGTCTTCGGCGCCCAGGTGGTCGTGCTTCCTTAGGCAGCCACCGTTTTTCCGAACTGAATACGTTCCGCCCGTTTCACCTTGGCACCGCATGTCCTTCACTTTCGGGGCTCGCCCCCATGCTGTGCTCAGCAAGCATTCCCGCACCAAGCCGAACCCTCGGTTTGAATCATGTCCGCCCCCGGCTGCCGGCATTCCACCGGCAGCCGGGGGCAACAACCAGAAAAGGAGCCATCAATGGCTAGCAACGAAGAAATCCTGGCCGGCCTGGCTGAAATCGTCAACGAAGAGACCGGCCTGGCCACGGAGGCTGTCGAAATGGACAAGTCCTTCACCGAGGACCTGGACATCGACTCCATCTCGATGATGACCATCGTGGTCAACGCCGAAGAGAAGTTCGGCGTCCGCATCCCGGACGAAGAGGTCAAGAACCTCAAGACCGTCGGCGACGCCGTCAGCTTCATCTCCAACGCCCAGGCCTAGTCTGGCTTCCGCCGGCAACGGCGGACCCAGGTGCCCGGTCCGGGCGCTGCAGCAGTGCCCGGACCGGACCACCATCAAGTGCATGACCCGAAAGTTTCCCCTCGCAGGCCCCGGCCATCCCGTTCGCGGTTCCGGATACGGCAGGCGCACCGACAGAGAGTGATCCCATGGCACGCAAAGTAGTCATTACCGGTCTGGGTGCCACCACACCCATCGGCGGCGATGTCCCCACGATGTGGAAGAACGCGCTCAAGGGCGTCTCCGGCGCGCACACGCTTGAGGACGATTGGGTGGCCAAGTACGAGCTGCCCGTCCACTTCGCCGCACGCGCCTCCACCCCGGCCCTAGATGTCCTGTCCCGGGTCGAAGCCAAGCGCATGGACCCGTCCACCCAGTTCGCCGTGGTCGCGGCCCGCGAGGCCTGGGCCGACTCCGGCATCACCGAAATCGACCACGACCGTTTGGCGGTGGCTTTCGCGACCGGCATTGGCGGCGTCTGGACCCTTCTGGACGCCTGGGACACCCTGCGCGAAAAGGGTCCCCGCCGTGTCCTGCCCATGACCGTGCCCATGCTGATGCCCAACGGTCCGGCCGCGGCTGTGAGCCTGGACCTGGGAGCCCGCGCCGGCGCCCACACCCCCGTTTCCGCCTGCGCGTCCGGCACCGAAGCCGTCCATGTTGGCCTGGACCTGATCCGTGCCGGCAAGGCAGACGTCGTCGTCTGCGGCGGCGCCGAAGCCGCCATCCACCCGATGCCGATCGCCGCGTTCGCCTCCATGCAGGCCCTCTCGCGCCGCAACGACGATCCCGAGCACGCCTCACGGCCCTACGACCGTGACCGCGACGGCTTCGTCATGGGCGAGGGTGCCGGTGCCCTGGTGCTCGAGGCCGAGGAACACGCCCTGGCCCGCGGCGCCCGGATCTACGCCGAACTGGCCGGCACCTCGGTCACCGCCGACGCCTACCACATCACCGCCCCGGACCCCGAGGGCCTGGGCGCCACCCGCGCGCTGAAGGCTGCGATGTTCGACGGCCGCATCCAGCCCGAAGACATCGTCCACGTCAACGCGCACGCCACCTCCACCCCGGTCGGCGACAAGCCCGAGTACGCGGCCCTCAAAGCCGCACTGGGCAAGCACGTGGACACCGTCGCAGTCTCGGCCACCAAGTCCCAGATGGGGCACCTGCTTGGCGCCTCCGGGGCCGTGGAAGCCGTGCTGACCGTGATGGCCATCTACGACCGCAAGGCGCCGGTGACCATCAACCTCGAGAACCAGGACCCGGAAATCCCGCTCGACGTCGTCACTACGGCCCGCGACCTGCCCGCCGGCAGCATCGCCGCACTGAGCAACTCGTTCGGCTTCGGCGGCCACAACGCCGTCATCGCGGTACGCAGCGTGTAGCTGCACCTGCCCACAGCACGCCGAGATAGCAGATGGCGGCAATGTTCTTCGTGAACATTGCCGCCATCTGCCTTTTGGCGCCTAGCTATGGAATTGCTGCGGTGTAGCGACTGGTGAGGCCCTAGCCGACCTGGTGGAGCCAGCGCACGGGGGCGCCTTCTGCGGCGTGCCGGAAGGGCTCGAGTTCCTCATCCCAGGCCTCCCCGAGGGCGAGCGAGAGTTCGTGGTACACGGCGGAGGGGTCGCCGGCGCCGGATTCGTAGGCGTAGCGGATGCGGTCCTCGGAAACCATGATGTTGCCGTGGACGTCGGTGGTGGCGTGGAAGATCCCCAGCTCCGGGGTGTGCGACCAGCGGCCGCCGTCGACTCCCTGGCTCGGTTCTTCGGTGACTTCGTAGCGCAGGTGCGCCCAGCCGCGCAGAGCGGACGCCAATTGAGCCCCCGTGCCCGGCGTTCCGGTCCACGACAGCTCGGCCCGGAACATTCCGGGCGCGGCAGGCTGAGCGGTCCACTCCAAGTCCGTCCGCTTGTCCACGACGGACCCTATGGCCCACTCAACGTGGGGGCACAAGGCAGTCGGGGCCGAGTGAACAAACAACACACCTCGGGTCAGTGCAACAGACATTCCATCCTCCATAGCTGTAGGTACGTCTTCCCCAACGACCTGTGCCTGGATGTCTGTCTGTTGCGCGGATCCGAAATCATGCCAGCGGTTCCTGCCAGACTACTTTATACAACCGGGTTCGAAGCTGGGACGTGGTGCATTCCAGCTTCAAGTTCAACTTGAAACTTCCCGGGCGTGAGTTTTATTCTGCCCTACGCCTCCTAATTACGCCAGTGCGATTCGGCGCGTCTTTTCCGGCGCGCCGCGCCCGTCTCCGCGGACCCCTATCCGGGCCGGTCCGGGCATCCCTGTGCCGGGCGATCCTTAGGCCCGGGGGTGCGCCTGCTGGTAGCTTTGCCGGAGTCTCTCGACGGACACGTGGGTGTAGATCTGGGTGGTGGCAAGGCTGCTGTGCCCGAGGATTTCCTGCACGGCACGCAGGTCCGCCCCGCCGTCGAGCAGGTGGGTCGCTGCGGAGTGCCGCAAGGCGTGCGGTCCGGTGGCGGCGGTGTCCCCCAGCCGCTCCAGCATCTCTTTGACCACGCTGCGGACCTGGCGCTGGTCCACCCTTCCGCCGCGCGCGCCTAGGAAGAGCGCGGGGCCGCTGGTCCCGGTGGCGAGGGCCGGCCGGCCGCGGCGGAGCCAGTCGTCGAGGGCGAGGGCAGCCGGCAGCCCGTAGGGCACCGTGCGTTCCTTGTTGCCCTTGCCGAGCACCCGGAGGGTTCTGCGGTCGGGGTCGAGGTCGTCCACGTCCATGCCGGCCAGCTCGCCAACGCGGACACCGGTGGCGTAGAGCATCTCCACCATGGCGCGGTTACGCAGTGCCAGAGGTTCGCCCTCGGCCGAAGCGGATTCAGCGTCGTCCACGAGCCTCCGGACCTGTTGCTGGTGCAGGACCCCGGGCAGGGACTTCTCCCGCTTTGGGGCCTTGAGCCGCAGGGCGGGGTCGGCTTCAATCAGCTCCTCGCGGACAGCCCAGGCGGTGAAGGCCCTGGCGGTGGCGGCGCGGCGGGCCAGGGTGGCGCGGGACTTGCCGGACTCGCTCTGGGCGCCGAGCCAGCGCCGGAGGGTCCCAAGCTCCAGCCCGGCAAGATCCTGGACCCCCTCGGTCGCGGCGTGCGCCAGCAGGCTTTCGACGTCGGAGAGATAGGCCCGGACGGTATGGGCGGACCGGCCCCGCTCCGCTTCCAGGTAGCGGCCGAAGCGTGCGGCGGCGCCGTCCAGCGAGGTGGGCAGCGCGGCGGGGGGATCCTGTGTAGGCACCCTCCTACTGTGGCAGTATTCCCGGGGCATTCAAGGAGCCGGTCGGCGAGCCGCGCCTTCCCGGCGGCGCTCATCACCTCAGTCCGCTTTCCCGGAGCGTTTCCAGCCGCCGTGCCGGGATTCGGCCAGGCCCAGCAGCCCCAGCCTGCCAAGCCCGGCGCGGACTGAGTCCGGGCCCAGACCGGCCACCGTGGCCAGCTTCTCGACCGAGCTGGTGGTGCGCAGCGGCAGGGCATCGAGCAGGATCAGGTCCTCCAGGGTCAGGCCGTCGTGGGCCTCAGCCCGGCCTGCCTTGTCCGGGGGCACCCCCTCGCCGCTCGGGGAGGCGAGTTCGGCGATTTCCCCGGCATCCGTGACGCACACGGCCCCGCCTTCGCGCAGGAGCCGGTGGCAGCCGGCGGAGTTGGCGCTGTGGATGGATCCGGGCACGGCGCCCACGGCCCGGCCCAGGCTTTCGGCATGGTGGGCGGTGTTGAGGGCGCCGGAGCGCCACCGGGCCTCGACGACGACCGTTACAGAGGCCAATGCCGCAATGAGGCGGTTGCGCTGCAGGAACCGGTAGCGGGTGGGCGCGGACCCGGGCGGGACCTCGGCCAAGACCGCGCCGTGGTCCGCCACGGCCCGGAGTAAGTCCTCGTTGCCGGACGGGTAGAAGCGGTCCACTCCCCCGGCCATGACGGCAATGGTGGGCACGCCGCCCGTGCTTCCGGCCATGGCCGCCCTGTGGGCGTGGGCGTCAATCCCGTAGGCACCGCCGGAGACGATCGTGAAGCCGCGCTGGGCCAGCGAGTACGCGAGATCGCCCGTCACCGATGCCCCGTAGCTGGTGCTGTCCCGGGAGCCCACCAGAGCAATGGACCGGGCCGCCGGGGGCAGCTCCTGTTCCACTCCGCGCCACCACAGGCACAGGGGTTCCTTGAGTTCGAGGTCCGCCAGCTGCCGCGGCCACAAGTCGTCTGTGGGAATGAGGATCCGTCCGCCGAGCCGCTGCATGGTGGCCAGGTCCCGCTCCGGTGCTAGGTCGGGCACGCGCGGGGCCCAACGCTTCAGCGCCTCCGTGAGCCCTGACCAGCCCCCACCGGAGCCGCTGTCCGACAGGATTCCGGTCATCTCCTGCTCAAGCTCGGGACCGGCTGCGAGCCGGCCGCTGGCAATCCGCAGGGCGTCCTGCGTTCCCGCGGCCCGCACGAGTGCCAGCGCCGCCGCGTCCTGCGGCTCGAATAGTCGGGACAGGGCGGCCCGGGCTGTTCGTTCGTCATCGATCATGGTGGTTCCTTTCGCGTGGCTACGGGTGCTGATTCGCGCCGGCAGGCTCAGGGTGAGGCCGCGGCGGCCTGGCGGAGGCCCAGCGCCCGCCCGACGTCGTCCCCGTCCGGAACGTCGCGCCGGGAGAGGTCCGCAAGGGTCCAGGCGAGGCGCAGCACGCGGTCGTAGCCGCGTGCGGTCAGCACACCGCGCTCCAGCGCGTAGTCCAGGATGCGGGTGGTGGGGGCATCGAGCCGCAGGGCCCCACGGAGCAGCCGCCCCGGCACCTGCGCGTTGGTTTCCATCCCGAACGGCAGCAGCCGGTCCAGCTGACGGCTCCGGGCCGCCCGGACCCGTTCCGCGATGCTGGCGGTTCCCTCCTCGGCTGTAGGCTGGCCGAATCCGGCCAGCGACACCCGCTCGACTTCGAGCTGGATATCGACCCGGTCCAACAGGGGCCCGGACATCCGGGCCTGGTACCGGCGGCGCATGGTGGGGGTGCAGATGCAGTCCACCCCTTTGCCGGTTGCCTTCCCGCACGGACAGGGGTTGGCTGCGAGGACCAGCTGAAATCGGGCGGGATAGGCCGCTGACCCGGCCGAGCGGTGGATGACCAGCTCACCGCTTTCCAGCGGCTGCCGCAGGGCGTCCAGGACGCCGCGGTCATACTCCGGGGCTTCGTCCAGGAAGAGCACTCCGCGGTGTGCACGGGACGCTGCCCCGGGCCGCGGCAGCCCGGACCCGCCACCGATGATGGCCACAGCGGTCGCGGTGTGGTGCGGGTTCTCGTAGGGTGGCCGGCGCAGCAGCTGCACAGAGCCCGACGGCAAAGAACACAGCGAGTGGATGGCGGTGACCTCCATGGCCTCGGTGTCGCCCAGATCCGGGAGCAGGCCGGGCAGCCGCTCGGCGAGCATAGTCTTCCCGGCGCCCGGCGGTCCGGTCAGCAGCAAGTGGTGGGCACCGGCAGCTGCCACTTCCAGGGCGCGCCGCGCCGCGGCCTGGCCGGAGACATCGCACATGTCCGGCGCCAGGGCGGGACCGCTGCCTGTATCGGGGCTGTCGGAGTCCTCGGACCCGGGCTCGAAGTCGAGGGCAAGGTCCTGCGGGTCCGCGCCGCAGTCGAAGGCGAGCCGGGCCAGGGTGGCATAGCCCCGGACCTGCGCGCCGGGGACGAGCTCGGCCTCCGCCACGTTGGCCCGGGCCACGACGACCTCGGGGTAGCCGGCCCGTACCGCGGCCATCACGGCCGGAAGGATGCCCCGCACGGGCCGCAGCCGGCCGTCCAGGCCGAGTTCGGCGATGAAGACGGTGCGCCCCGTGGGCCGGATGTCGTTCGCCGCGAGCAGCACCGCCATGGCGATGGCGAGGTCGAAGCCCGAGCCGCGTTTGGGCAGGGACGCCGGGATGAGGTTGGCCGTAATTTTCCGACGGCTCAGCGGGATCCCCGAGTTCTGGGCCGCGGAGCGGATCCGTTCCTTGGCCTCGTTCAGTGAGGCGTCCGGCAGGCCAAGGATCACAAAGGCCGGCAGGGTCTGGCCGATGTCGGCCTCGACCTCGACGATGTAGCCGTTGAGGCCCACGAGCGCGACCGAATAGGTCCGGCCCAAGCCCATCTACCCCACACCCCTGAGGTGCTCGACGTCGGGCTCGCCGATGCCGTCGTCCAGCACGGCGATCACGTCCACGCGGCACAGTGGGGCGCGCAGCCCCTGGGCACGACACCACGCCGACGCGAGCCGGTGGAGCCTGGCCAGCTTGTCCGCGCCCACGGCTTCAAAGGGGTGGCCGTAGGCGAGGGACTTGCGGGTTTTCACCTCGGCGATGACCACGGCTTCGCCATCAAACGCGACAATGTCGATCTCACCCTCAGGGCAGCGCCAGTTCCGCTCCACGATCTGCATGCCGTGGGCTTGAAGGTAATCCGCCGCGAGGTCCTCCCCGTGGCGGCCGAGCACGTCCTTAGCTCTCATACCTCCAGCATGGCGGGCCGCCAAGGACGGGCAGAGGGCACACTTTTGCTATGTGGAAAAACCCATGGCCCGGTCGCGGCGGAGGAAAGGTCGCAGCGTTACCGGAGTATGAAGCACCGACTTGGAACAAGGAACGTGCACCCGGCTCCCTGGCGAATCAAGACATGGCGTACCAGAGTCTGAACGGCAACGCCAAGGGCTACTCACGACACAGGCGGTTCGCCATCAACCCGGTCGCGGCCTATCCATTCAAGACGATTCAGCACGAGCTGAGCCACATCGTCCACGGTCACACAACTGACGAGAAGCTGGCAGAGTACGGCAATCACCGTGGGATCTTCCAGTTCGAAGCCGAGGGGTCGGCCTACCTAATCATGAACAAGTCAGGGGCGACTGATCAGTTCGACGCCGACGAGAGCCGTCACTACGTCCAGTCTTGGCTACAGGGAAATAAGCCAGACGAGAAGCGTATCCGCAGGGTGTTCAGCACTGCTGATCGCATAATCAAGGCAGGACGAGAAGAACCGCAGGAGAAACAGGAATGAAAGTACTTTTCCTCGATATTGATGGAGTCGTCAACCGCGTGGGTACGCGACAGAGCTTTCACGGCTTCATGGGCATCGATCCGTTCCTGGCGTCCAGGGTCAGCAAGATCATCCTCGACACTGACGCAGCCGTTGTTCTTACGTCCACATGGCGGATCTTCAAAGACGGCCGGGAAGAGGTCGACCGACACGTCTACAAGACCTTTGACGTGACTCCGACGGCAGACACAGGTTTTCGTGGCGAGGAGGTGAAGATGTGGCTGGACCAGCATCCAGAAGTTACGCGGTATGCCATTATCGATGATGACTCAGACTTCTATGCCGATCAGCCCCTGTTCAAGACCGCCTGGCAGACGGGAATCACCGACGAGATTGCGCAGCAGGTAACCGAATATCTAAACAGGGAGGAGAGAGCCAATGAGTGAACGTCTACCAGCCAACGAAGAGAACCTTATGATCAACTTCAGGACGTGCTGGAGCGAGTTAAATAGCCCCTACGTGACTTGCTCAACGTTGGGGACCTGGACAACCCTGACGAGCTGCGAGCTGCGAGCTGCCATACAGCTCTGCGAGCAACAACCGACCGCCATGTACGTCGTCAGCCTCGAGGGCTTCGCGTCACACCTTGAGGACATGCCGCGCTTGTCAGTCCGCGACATCGAGTCAGTCGCTCTGATGAGGACGGAAACGTCTACTTCATCAAAAAAGCTCATGAATAAATAGCAGATTGCTTCATAACGCTGCGCAATTGATGGGGGTTCTGCCACTGCCCACACTCGTCACCCGGGCGGCGGAAGGCGGTATCTATCTGGGCCCGGGTGCATTGCCCTGGACCGCATCGGGAAACCCTGCTGCGGCACCCAGGGGCTAGGAAGCCCGAAAACTAGGAAGCCAGGGTCAGTTGCCCAGGTCTTCGACCTTGGGCAGGGCGAGCTCCTCGCTGCGCGGCAGTTCCTCGACGTTGACGTCCTTGAACGTGATGACGCGGACGCTCTTGACGAAGCGGGCGGAACGGTAGACGTCCCACACCCAGGCGTCCTGCAGGGTCAGATCGAAGTAGACCTCGCCGTCGGCGCTGCGGGCCTGCAGGTCAACATGGTTGGCAAGGTAGAAACGCCGTTCGGTCTCGACCACATAGCTGAACAGCCCGACGACGTCGCGGTATTCGCGGTAGAGCTGTAGCTCCATGTCGGTCTCATAGTTTTCAAGGTCCTCGGCACTCATGGTTCCATCTTGCACCATCCGGCGTCGGCCGCGCGCCACCGCGCGCCCCAGAGAGGCACAGAGAGGCACAGCGTGCCACGGGCCGGCGCCCGCAGGCTAGAGCAGCTGCCAGCTGACCCGGTGGTACGGCGTGGGACCGGCGGTCCGCAGCGCTTCCTTGTGCGCCGCGGTGCCGTAGCCCTTGTTCTCGTCCCAGCCGTAGGCCGGGTATTGGGTGTGCAGCTCGCACATCATCGCATCGCGCTCGACCTTCGCAATGATGCTGGCCGCGGCGACGCTGAGGCACTGCATGTCGGCTTTGACCAGCGTGTGCACCGGGGCGTCGCAGCCGGGTTCGGCGGGGGCGTCGTCAAAGAGTGAGGGCTGGAGATCGGGCGAGAGCCAGTTGTGGCTGCCGTCCAGCAGGACAACCTCGGGCCTGATGCCGGCGGCGAGCACCGCGAACCAGGCCCGGTTCCCGGCCAGCCGGAGGGCGGCGATGATTCCGAGTTCGTCAATCTCGTTCGCGGAGGCATGTCCCACGGCGGAGGCGACGCTCCAGTCCCGGACCAGCGGCACCAGCCGCTCCCGGTCCGCGACCTTGAGCAGCTTGCTGTCCCGGACATCGGCCAGGAGCTTCTGCTGTTGCAGGTCGACGACGGCGATCCCCACGCTGACGGGGCCGGCGAGGGCACCGCGGCCCACCTCGTCGATACCCGCGAGAAGCCGGGCGCCGGAGCTGCGGAAGCGGCGTTCGTAGTCGAGGGTGGGGGCGACTGACATGAAGGGCGGCTTACTTTCCGGTCGGGGCGGGCACGCTGCTGAAGACGCCCGGATAGTTGTCCAGCACCGACATCCTGTTCAGCGGCCACGCTATGACGGCGGCTTTGCCTTCGATGTCGGACTCGTTGACGAAGCCGCCGTTGGTGTCCATATGGGCGCGTGAATCCGCGGAGTGGTTGCGGTTGTCGCCCATGACCCAGACCTTGCCCGCGGGCACGACGACGTCGAAGTCGCGGACCTGGGGAATCTCGACGGAATTGATGTACTTCTCATCAAGCGGCGCGCCGTTGACGGTGAGCTGTCCGCCGGCGTCGCAGCAGACCACGTGATCCCCGGGGAGCCCGATCACGCGCTTGACCAGGTGCTGTTCCGAGTTGTCCGGAAGCAGACCGACGAACGTCAGCCCGTCCTGAACCCAGGTGAACGGGCCCTTCGTCTTCTGGGCTGCGGGGGCCAGCCAGCCCTGGCTGTCCCGGAACACCACCACGTCCCCGCGTTGGAGCGCCATGGGCTCCGGCACGAGGAGGTTGACGAAGATGCGGTCGTTCACGTCGAGGGTGTTGACCATGGATTCGGACGGGATGTAGAAGGCCCGGAACAGGAAGGTCTTGATCAGGAAGGACAGCACGATCGCCACGATGACCACCGTGGCAACCTCCTTCAGCCACAGGAAGAGCGGGCTGCGCCCTTCACGGGCCCTGGCCTTCCTGGCCCGGCGGGAGGACGCATCTGCGTGGGCGGGACCGGCTGTCCGGTCCCTGTCGCCCCGATCAGCCCGCCGCGCCCCGGCACTGCCGTCCTGCGACGCCGGCGCCGGCACAACAGCCGGCGCCGCGGCCTCCGCACCAGCGTGCTCGTCCGCGACCTGTGCCTGCGGCAGCCGGGTGGTGGGCTGCTCCGCCGGCTCGTCCCCGGGGATCGCCGAGGCGGCAACCCGGGGTCGGTCCTGGCCCTGCGGATCAGGAGTGCGCGGTTCGGTTTCGGGCATCTACTGTCCGTTCGTCGTCGTTGTCGCAGCCGGTTCGGGCCGCGCTACTGCTGCAAATCTATCAAGCGGCCAGATGATCTGTACCGGTCTGCCAATGACGCGTTCGAGCGGCACCATGCCGCCGCCGGGGGCACCGAGGAGGCTCCGGGAATCGGCCGACATGGAGCGGTGGTCCCCCATGAGCCAGAGCCGTCCGGCCGGCACCTCAACAGCGAACTTCATATCGCTCGGGGTGTCCCCCGGATACAAGTACGGTTCCGCAACTTGCTGACCGTTGACTGTGAGCCGGCCGCCGGCATCGCAACAAACCACGCGGTCACCGGGCAGTCCGATGACGCGCTTGACATACGTGGTGTCGCTGCCCGCGAGGCCGAGCCAGCGTCCGGCTTCGGCGAGAGCATCCACCACGGGGCCGTTGCCGCTGTTGAGCGGGGCGAAGGAGCCGCGGCCGTCAAAGACGACGACGTCCCCCCTGTCCAGGGGTTCAGCCTGGAAGCCGGCCCGTGCCACCAGGATCCGGTCCCCGGTGTGAAGGAGCGGTTCCATGGACGCGGACGGGATGAAGAAGATGTCCAGCCACAATGAGCGGACCACGGCGCTGATGGCCACGGCGAGCACCAGGGCCAGCAACGCAAAACGCCAGCCCGGTTTCCTGGGCTGGCGTTTTGGCTGTTCCATGTTCCGTATCCCTTGGCGCTGTAGTGAACTAAATTGCGCTGTTGCGGATAGCTCCGGCGCCGCACTAGCTGACGCACCGGGTACGGTCCGTGGACCCGCGGTGGAAGCCTGTCGTGGAAGTCGAAAGGACTTACTTGGCGGGCTGGAAGTCGCGCTTTTCCTTGATCTTCGCGGCCTTACCACGCAGGTTACGCATGTAGTAAAGCTTGGCGCGGCGCACGTCACCCTTGGAGACGAGCTCGATCTTGTCGATGATCGGGGAGTGCACCGGGAAGGTACGCTCCACGCCGACACCGAAGGAGACCTTGCGGACGGTGAAGGTTTCGCGGACGCCATCGCCGTGGCGGCCCAGGACGAAGCCCTGGAATACCTGGACGCGGGAGTTCTTGCCTTCGATGATGTTCACGTGAACCTTGATGGTGTCACCCGCGCGGAACTCGGGAACATCGGTGCGCAGCGAGGCTGCATCTACGGAATCGAGGATATGCATTGATCCACTCCTGGTGAACGCCACAGGTCACTCACGTTGGGTTACGGCGGCCAAGCCCGGGGGCATGTGCCGCCCGGAAATTTCCGCCGAAAGTTTGTCAATCCGGCCCTGTCAGGAATAGACGGGACCGGGGTGCCGGGCTGTTGGCAGCGCTCCCCCTGTGGCAGGTTCGCAACCCAGCAGGCACAAGGACTAATTTTGCCACATTTTGTGCGGGTTAGCCCAATCCCGGCGGTTAGGCGTCGGGACGGCGCACCAGGTGGCCGTCGACGACGTCGTACCCCAGGTCAGCGAACGCCGTGCGGTCCGCGCGCGGCAGCCTGCCGGCGTCGAACTCCACCAGGAGGTCGGGGCGGCGTTCGGCGGTGCGCCGGTACTGCTCGTGCCGGCGCCACTGGGCGATCTTGCCGTGGTTGCCGCTCAGCAGCACCGCCGGGACGTCCCGGTCCCGCCAGCTGGAGGGCTTGGTGTAGACGGGGTACTCGAGCAGCCCGTCCGAGTGGGACTCCTCGACCAGGGACTCGGGGTTGCCGACGACGCCGGGCAGCAGCCGCCCGATGGCCTCAACCATGGCCAGCACGGCGACTTCGCCGCCGTTGAGGACGTAGTCCCCCAGGCTCATCGGGCGCACCGTGAAGTGGTCCGCGGCCCATTCCAGGACGCGTTCGTCGATGCCTTCATAGCGTCCGCAGGCGAACACCAGCTGCTCTTCCTCGGCCAGTTCGTGCGCGGTGGCCTGGGTGAAGCGCTCCCCCGCCGGCGACGGGACAATCAGGACCGGCTTGCCGGCAGAATCCGGCACGCCGGCGTCTTCGGACCGCCCGGCGGCCACGGCGGTGAGGGCCTGCGCCCACGGCTCGGGCTTCATGACCATGCCGGCGCCGCCGCCGTAGGGGGTGTCATCGACCGTCCGGTGCCGGTCGGTGGTGAACTCACGCAGGTCGTGGACCTTGAGGTCCAGCAGGCCGTCCTGGCGGGCCTTGCCGATCAGCGACAGTTCCAGCGGGGCCAGGTACTCCGGAAAGATGCTGACGACGTCGATTCTCATCTACGCGTTGCCCTGCTCATCGAGGTTGTGCTGGTCGGGGGCCTCGTCGGTGTTGACCTCGAACAGCCCGGGCGGCGGGGTGACGAGGACGTACTTTTCACCCACGTTGACCTCGGGCACAATCTGCTCGACGAACGGGATCAGGACTTCCTTGCCGTCGGTCGTGGTGACCACCAGCAGGTCCTGGACGGGCAGCGTGTGCAGTCCCGAGACCTTGCCGACCACGCTGGCGCCCACCCGGACGTCCAGGCCCACGAGCTCGTGCTCGTACCAGCCCTCGTCGTCGTCGGCGGCGCCGATTTCTTCGGTTTCGATGAACAGCTTCGCGCCGCGCAGGGTCTCGGCCTCGTTGCGGGTTTCGATCTCATCGAAGGCCAGCAACAGGATGTCCTTGTTCCAGCGCGCGCTGAACACCGTCAGCGGCCCGGCGGAGACGGGTTCCACGATGAACTGCGTGCCGGGAACAAAACGGTCGCCGGGCGCGTCGGTGAGCACCTGGACGGTCACTTCGCCGCGGATGCCGTGGGGCTTGCCGATTCGTGCCACCTGGAGCTGCATCTGTTCCTCTGTTCGGGGTTGGTGATTCTGTAAGTCTGTTGCGTAACGACGGGAAAACAGTCCGGCCCCTCCACCATTATCTGGTGAAGGGGCCGGACTCAAGACAAGTAGTGCTGAAAGCGTTACCGGCGGCGGTCGGTGTCGACGACGTCGACCCTGACCTGCTCGCCGTCCGCCAGCGCCGCAACCACAGTGCGCAATGCGCGTGCGGTCCGGCCCTGCCGGCCGATCACCCGTCCGAGGTCGTCCTGATGAACGCGCACCTCAAGGGTTTCCCCGCGGCGGTTGTTCTTCGCACTGACCTTGACGTCCTCGGGGCTGTCAACAATCCCGCGGACCAGGTGTTCGAGCGCTTCTGCCAGCAATTTACTCAGCCTCGGTGGTCTCTGCTTCGGCGGCGTCGGCGGGAGCCTCGGCAGCTTCATCCTTCTTGGCCTTCTTGGTGATGGCTTCCGGGATGATCACGGAACCCTTTTCCGGGGTAACGAAGGCAGCCTTGGGAGCCTTGGTCTTCAAGGTTCCCTCCTGGCCCGGGAGACCCTTGAACTTCTGCCAGTCACCGGTGATCTTCAGGATCGCGGCAACCTGCTCGGACGGCTGTGCGCCGACGCCGAGCCAGTACTGGGCACGGTCCGTGTCGACCTCGATGTACGAGGGCTCTTCGGTCGGGTGGTACTTGCCGATCTCTTCAATAGCACGGCCATCACGCTTGGAGCGTGAGTCCATGACGACGATGCGGTAGTACGGTGCGCGCATCTTACCGAAGCGCTTAAGGCGAATCTTTACGGCCACTTTTGTGGTCACTCCTGTTTCTGAAACGGGGTCGAGCCCGGCGTTCTGCACCCGTGGGGCGGGCCGTACTTGGGGGTTCTAAAGGACAAGATCCAGACGCGGAGAGAGGGGCCACGCAGATCGAGTACCTGTTCATTGTGCCAGAACACCGGCAGGATTTCGACTTGACGCGGGTCCGGCGCGCCAGCACGCCCCCTGGTCGCGGCGATCCAGGCCGGTCAGGACGTCCAGACGTAGAGGCCGGACCTGGTGGCGGGGTCGACTCCAGCGGCGAGCTCGGCGATCCGGCGGACATAGCCCCGCGCCTCGTCCGGGCCGAAGGGCATGTCCTCCTCGGCGGCCCAGTTGGCCGCGACGTCCTCGAGGACGTCGCCCTCCCCTTCGGTTTCATAGCTGAGCAGTTCCGCCAGCGTGCGGACCATCGCGGCGGGGACGCCGAGCAGCGAGTCGCTGGCCACGTCAACCATGGCCAGCTCGTAATCCGCGCCCGGGGCGTGCACGGCCACTCCGGCGAGGTCTCCCAGCCGCTCCACCTCAAAGTCACTAATCTCCGGGATGCGGACTGCCCCCGGCGCGGCCGGCCCGCCGCCTTCGAGTGCGCCGGCGCGCTTGAGGGCTTCTTCGTGGGTGGACACAAAGAGTTCGGTGAATCCCATGCAGCTTGTCCTTAGGGTTCGGCGGTACGCGGACCGCTGTTTTCGGCGTCGCTTCAGCCTAGCGTGCCTTTAGCGCACGGCGACGCTGGTGGACATGCCCTCCGTAACCGTGCCGGATGTCGCCATACTTGGTCCCACCCGTGGGCATGCCCTCCCCGGAGCGTGAGCACTGGACATATGGCAGCTATGTCCGTTCCCGGCCGCGACCGATGGACATGTTCCGAAGTCCCGCCAACGAACTGTGGACATGCCCTCCCCCGACGGTGAGCAATGGACATATGGCAGCTATGTCCATTCCCGGCCGCGACCGGTGGACATACCCAGCGGTTCTGAGGGCGACGAGTGGACATGCCCTCCTCCGGCCCGGGAACCCTGCCCACCCGGCCCCGCCCGCGGACATGCCCAGGGGTCCTGAGGGCGACCAGTTGACATGCCCTCCCCTGACCGTGAGCACTGGACATATGGCAGCTATGTCCGTTCCCGGCTGCGACCGGTGGACATACCCAGCGGTCCTGAGGGCGACCAGTGGACATGTCCTCCTCCAGCCCGGGAAACCCAGCCCATCCGGCTGCGACCGATGGACATGTTCCGAAGTCCCGCCAACGAACAGTGGAAATGCCCTCCCCCGACGGTGAGCAATGGACATAAGGCAGCCATGTCCATTCCCGGCCGCGACCGATGGACATGTTCCGAAGTCCCGCCAACGAACGTTGGGCATGTCCAGTGGGGAGCTATGAACGCTGGACATGCCCAGCGAACAGCGTGCCTTAGCGCACGGCGACGCGGATCCGGTTGCGCCACGGGTCCTCGAAGCGCAGCTCGGCGCCGGTGTGGTGCGAATCGACGCCGGCGACCTTAAGCCGGTCGGCCAGGCCTGCGACGTCGTCACCGGACGGCACTTCGATGAGGACTTCACCCAGGCCCAACGTGTCGCGCCGGGGACCCGCGCCGCGGCTGTTCCAGACGTTCATGGCCATGTGGTGGTGGTAGCCGCCGGCAGAGACGAACAGTGCCTGGCCGTGCCAGCCCGCGGTCTTCTCGAATCCGAGGGTGCCGACGTAGAACTCTTGCGCGGAATGAACGTCGCCCACTTGCAGGTGGACGTGCCCGACGCCGGCGGCGGCCTCGCGCTGGCCGGTCACGGATTCTTCGGTCAGGAACTGCTGCAGGTAACGCTGCGGCGGCAGGGCCAGGCTGTCCATGACGACGTTCTTGCCCTCCCACGACCAGGCTTCCCGCGGCCGGTCCCAGTACAGCTCGATGCCGTTGCCCTCGGGGTCGTTGAAGTAGAACGCCTCGCTGACAAGGTGGTCCGCGCTGCCCGTGAAGGACTGGGGCTCATACTGGGCCGCGGTGGCCACGGTAGCCGCCAGGGAGTGCTGGTCCTCGAAGAGCAGGGCGGTGTGGAAGAGCCCGGCCTCGCCGCGGGAGGGAATGTTCAGGCCGGGGGCGGGCGCCAGGTGGACCAGCGGCTTGCGCTTGCGTCCGAGGTAGAGGCCGCCGTCCTGTTCGGCCACAATTTCCAGGCCGAGGGCCTACTGGTAGTAATCGGTCATGAGCTTCATGTCGCCGACCTTGAGCATCACGGTGCCCATGCTGAGTTCGGCCGGAAGGAGATCCTGGGTGCTGGATTCTTGGGTCATCGAAACGCTCCGGTGTCTTGCGGCCACCGGGTATCGGCGACCTTTCGTATAGGGTTAAATTACTTGAAGCTTCAATTTATTCCTAACGGATGAAGTGCCCCCTCAGCACAATGTGCTGTAGGCCCGCGAGGGTGCCGAGGTGCTGCCGGGGGTCTTCGGCGCATACCAGGACGTCGGCGCTGGCCCCTTCGGCGATGCCGTCCGCGCCGAGCCACGTCCTCGCGGACCAGGCCGCCGCGTCGAGGGCGGCTGCTGCGGGCAGGCCGGCGGCGTGCAGGGCATGGATCTCGTCCACGATCCGGCCGTGCCTGATCACGCTGCCGGCGTCGGTGCCGGCATAGATGGCCACCCCGGCCTCGTAGGCTTCGAGGACCCGTTCAGCCCGCCGTTCCCACAGCGAGCGCATGTGGGCGGCGTAGCGGGGGAACTTGGCCTCCGCCCGCGTGGCGATGTCCGGGAACGTGGCGATGTTGATCAGAGTGGGCACGATCGGGACGCCTTGGTCGAGGAAGCGCGGCAGGTGCCGGGGCAGCAGCCCGGTGCCGTGCTCGATGCAGTCGATCCCGGCGTCGAGCATGTCATCCAGGGTGTCTTCGGCGAAGCAGTGCGCGGTGACCCGGGCCCCTTCATCGTGGGCGGCCTGGACGGCGTCCTTGACCGTCCGGGCGGGAAAGCTGGCCGCCAGGTCGCCGGCGTCGCGGTCGATCCAGTCCCCCACGAGCTTGACCCAGCCGTCGCCCGCGCGGGCCTGCTTCCGCACCGCCTCTACGAGATCCTCCGGCTGGACCTCGATGGCCAGGCCCGGCAGGTAGCGCCGGGTCCTGCCGAGGTGCCGGCCGGAGCGGATGATCCGGGGAAGGTCCGCCCGCTGCTGGAGCCAGCGGGTGTCGTGGACCGCGCCGGCATCTCGGACCAGCAGCGTCCCGGCGTCCCGGTCCGCCAGGGCCTGGGATTCGGCGGTGTCCTCGGAAACGTCCCCGCCCGGGCCCAGGCCGATGTGGCAGTGTGCGTCCACGAACCCGGGAATGACCCAGCCGTCCAGCACGGTCTCCGGCGCGGCTGCCGGGCGGCGGAAGGTCAGCAGTCCGTCCACCGACCAAAGTCCGCGGCGTTCCTGGTCCGCGGCCGTGAGGATGGGGCCGCTGAATTCGATGATACCGGTCATGGCCTAAGCCTAATCCGCATGACAACCCGCCGGCCCAGATCATCCAGCCCCAGCTGCGCTTCGTGCACCCGCAGGGCAGCCAACGCCTGGCCCGGCTGGGCGAATTCCTCGAAACCGCAGCTCGCGTAAAACGGCCCATTGAACGGAATGTCCGCGAAGGTGCTAAGCGTCATCGATAAACAGCCACGACTCCGGGCCGCATCGATGGCCGCCTCCACCACGGACCGGCCGATCCCCCGCCCGCCGAAGTCCGGCTGCACGGAGAGTTGCTCCAGGTGGGCCTGGCCGCCGAGTTCGTCAACGCGGGCAAATCCTACGGGCGGGTTTCCGGCGACAAGTATGAAGCGCGGCTCGACCGGCGTCGTCAACGCCGGAGCCGGGAGCGCCTGGTCCCCCGGCTCCGCTTCGAGGATGCGGTCTGCTGCGGCCTCGAGAACCGGCAGCGCCGGAAGGTCTTCCGGCGTCGCCGTCCTGATCCGGGCCGCGGCCCCGGGCACAGTCACAATGCCAAGCTAACACCGCGGTCCGCCGGCCGCGTCATACTCCACAGCCGTCGACAGGCACGTGGTAGCTTCGTCTACGACCACACGGGTGCCCCCTGCAGGGGCTGAGATCGGGCTGACGCAGCCTGCGACCGTTGAACCTGTCCGGGTAATGCCGGCGAAGGAAGTGAGTATTTTCGTGAATACCCAATTGACCCAGCACAGCCCTGCCCAAATCGAGCCCGTCCAAATTGAGTCAGCCCAAAATGAGCCTGCAGCCGCCACGCAGTCGCTGAAGTCCCACTCGCTGGCCTTCACCACGGACCCGGACCATGGCATCCGCGTCCCGGTGACCGAGATTGCCCTGGAACCCTCACCGGGCGGCGTCGGGAACGCACCCTTCCGGGTCTACCGCACCGCCGGCCCCGGCAGCGATCCGGTCCGCGGGCTGGAGCCCTTCCGGGCATCCTGGATTGAGGCCAGGGCGGACACCGAAACCTACGCCGGCCGGGAACGGGAGCTGCTCGACGACGGCAAGTCGGCGGTGCGCCGGGGTGCGGCGTCGGCCGAGTGGCGGGGCGGCCGGCCGGTGCCGCGGCGCGCCGTTGAGGGCAAGACCGTCACGCAGATGCGCTACGCCCGGGACGGTGTCATCACCCAGGAAATGCGGTTCGTCGCGCTGCGGGAGAACTGCGATGTGGAGCTGGTCCGCAGCGAGGTGGCCGCGGGGCGGGCGATCATTCCCAACAACGTCAACCACCCCGAATCCGAGCCGATGATCATCGGCAAGGCGTTCCTGGTGAAAATCAACGCCAATATCGGCAACTCCGCCGTGACCAGTTCCATCGCCGAGGAGGTGGACAAACTCCAGTGGGCCACCCAGTGGGGCGCGGACACGGTCATGGACCTCTCCACCGGGGACGACATCCACACGACACGCGAATGGATCATCCGCAACTCCCCCGTCCCCATCGGCACGGTCCCGATCTACCAGGCGCTGGAGAAGGTCAACGGTGAGGCGAATGCCCTGACCTGGGAGATCTTCCGGGACACCGTGATCGAGCAGTGCGAGCAGGGCGTGGACTACATGACCATCCACGCCGGGGTGCTGCTGCGCTACGTGCCCCTGACAGCCAACCGGGTCACCGGCATCGTCTCCCGCGGCGGCTCCATCATGGCCGGCTGGTGCCTGGCGCACCACCAGGAGAACTTCCTCTACACCCACTTCGACGAGCTGTGCGAGATCTTCGCGAAGTACGACGTCGCGTTCTCCCTGGGTGACGGGCTGCGGCCCGGCGCGACGGCGGATGCCAACGACGCGGCGCAGTTCGCCGAGCTGGACACGCTGGCCGAGCTCACGCAGCGGGCCTGGGAGTTCGATGTGCAGGTCATGGTGGAGGGCCCGGGACATGTGCCCTTCCACCTCGTCCGGGAAAACGTGGAGCGCCAGCAGGAACTCTGCAAGGGCGCCCCGTTCTATACGCTCGGGCCGCTGGTCACCGATATCGCACCGGGGTATGACCACATCACCTCGGCGATCGGCGCCACGGAGATTGCCCGCTTCGGCACCGCCATGCTCTGCTACGTGACACCCAAGGAACACCTCGGGCTGCCGAACAAGGACGACGTGAAGACGGGCGTGATCACCTACAAGATCGCGGCCCACGCCGCCGACCTCGCCAAGGGCCACCCCGGCGCCCACGAACGCGACGATGCCCTGTCCAAGGCGCGGTTTGAGTTCCGCTGGCGGGACCAGTTCGCGCTGTCCCTGGACCCGGTGACGGCGGAGGCCTTCCACGATGAGACGCTTCCCGCGGAGCCGGCCAAGACAGCCCACTTCTGCTCGATGTGCGGTCCCAAGTTCTGCTCGATGCGGATCAGCCAGGACATCCGGGACGAATACGGTTCAGCTGATTCGCAGGCGGCCCTGGCGCAGATGGCGGCCGGAATGCAGGCGAAGAGCAATGAGTTCCTCGCCTCGGGCGGCAAGGTCTACCTGCCGGAACCGGCCGTAGGCGAACCTGCAGCCTCCTAGGACGCCCGGGCGTGCTGGTGCCGGCTAACCTCGGCGATGTACGAGCGGATGGCCCGGTCCCCCTCGGCTGAATCCTGGGGCCGGTGCCCTCCCGGCGCCGTGCGGTGCAGGGCGCCGGTCTCGCGCAGGTAGCCGGCGATTTCCTCATACAGCGGTTCCCAGCCTCCGGTCAGGACCAGCGTCGGCACGCCCGGCACGATCTGCAGCGGGGCTTCCCACGGCGGCGCCTGCAGGCGGAGCCGGCGCGCCGCCCGGAGGGCCTCCGGCGTCGTGGCCCCCGGGGCGTCGGCCGCAAACGCGCGGCGGATGAACTCCCGCTGGAAGTCGTCGTCGCTGAGGTTGTGCCGGACGTCGAAGAGCGGCTGCATGAGCGCCCGGTGCGCAGCGGTGGCGGGAAGCTCCGCGGTCAGGGACAGGCAGGCCGGTTCCACCAGGGTGAGCGACTGGACGAGGTCGGGCCGCTCGACGGCAGCCATCATCGCGGCGATCGCGCCCTGCGAATGGGCCACCACATGGCCGCCGGCCTCGCCGCGGCCGTCGTCTGCCAGCGACGCGAGCACAATTGCGGCGTCGGCGGCGAAGTTGGATTCGAGGGGTTCCGCGACGGCGTCAAACCCGTGCCGCCGCAGGAACAGGGCGTCGTAGTCCAGCGCCATTCCGTGCTGCTTTGGCCACGCGGCGGCACCGAAGCTGCCATCCCCGTGGACGAAGACTACGCGCTGCTTGAACATTGTCTAACCCTATGGCACTTCAGTGCTGATGCCGCCGGCGACACAGTCCCGGCGGCATTAGCAGCTGCGGCTACTTGCTGCCGCCGAGGAACTTGTCGAAGCCCTTGGGCAAATTCAGCTGGGACGGATCGAAGTCGCCGCCCTGCTGGCCGAACGATGCCCCGGTGGGCAGGGCCTTGGAGCCGGCGGCACGCCGGGCCTCGGCGTCGCGCAGTTCCTGCGCTGCCTTGGCCGGGTTGCCGGAGCGGGCCTTCTTCTTGGGCGCGGGCTTGGCTCCCTTGCGCGCCCCGCCGCCCATGCCGGGCATCCCCGGCATTCCGGGCATCCCGCCGCCGGCGGCCATCTTCTTCATCATCTTCTGGGCCTGGGCAAAGCGCTCCAGCAGTCCGTTGACCTCGGAGACGTGCACGCCGGAACCGCGGGCAATGCGGGCCCGGCGGGAGCCGTTGATGATCTTCGGAGCAACGCGCTCGTGCGGGGTCATGGACCGGACAATGGCCTCAACACGGTCGATCTCGCGCTCGTCGAACTGCTCCAGCTGCTGGCGGATGTTCTGCGCGCCCGGCATCATCATGAGCATTTTCTTCATGGAGCCCATGTTGCGGATCTGCTGCATCTGGGCGAGGAAGTCATCCAGGGTGAAGTCTTCCTGGTCGGCGAACTTCTTCGCCATCCGGGCGGCTTCATCCTTGTCCCAGGACTTCTCGGCCTGCTCGATCAGGGTGAGGACGTCACCCATGTCGAGAATGCGCGAGGCCATGCGGTCCGGGTGGAAGAGCTCGAAGTCGTCCACGCCTTCGCCGGTGGACGCGAACATGACCGGCTTGCCGGTGACCGATGCGACGGAGAGCGCGGCACCGCCGCGGGCGTCGCCGTCGAGCTTGGAGAGCACGATGCCGGTGAAGTTGACGCCCTCGTCGAAGGCCACGGCCGTGTTGACGGCGTCCTGGCCGATCATGGAGTCGATCACGAACAGGACTTCGTTCGGGACGATCGCGCGGCGGATCTGGCGCGCCTGCTCCATCATGTCGGCGTCGACGCCAAGACGGCCGGCGGTGTCCACGATCACGACGTCGTGGAGGGTGCGCTTGGCTTCCTCGACGCCGTCACGGGCGACGGCGACCGGGTCGCCGGCAGGGTGGTCCAGCTCGGTGGACGTGGCGCCCGGGTGCGGGGCGAAAACGGGCACCCCGGCGCGCTGGCCGACCACCTGCAGCTGGGTCACGGCGTTGGGGCGCTGGAGGTCGCAGGCCACCAGCATGGGGCTGTGGCCCTGGGACTTGAGCCACTTGGCGAGCTTGCCGGCCAGGGTGGTCTTGCCGGCGCCCTGCAGGCCGGCCAGCATGATGATGGTGGGTCCGGTCTTGGCGAGGCGGATCCGGCGGGTCTCGCCGCCGAGGATCTCCACGAGCTCCTCGTTGACGATCTTGACGATCTGCTGGCTCGGGTTCAGCGCCCCGGAAACCTCGGCGCCGAGGGCACGCTCGCGCACGCGGCCGGTGAACTCCCGGACCACGGGCACGGCGACATCGGCGTCCAGGAGGGCACGCCGGATCTCGCGGACTGTGGCGTCAACGTCCGCCTCGGTCAGGCGGCCTTTGCCACGCAGATTCTTGAAGGTTGCTGTCAACCGGTCAGAGAGTGAATTGAACACGCGCCGTGCACTTCTTTCAGTGGATCTACAGGTGGCGGCCGGTGCGGCACGCCAGCGTCGCGACTGGTGTTCGCCTGGACGAACCGCCTCGACAACAGGACTCGACTATCTAGGGTACCAAGATGCGCCTTCAAGATGGCATGCTGGCTTAGGTGACCAGCCAAACAACTGTAAAAACCCTGCTCATCCTGGGCGCCTCAGGCGATCTGACGGGCAGGCTCCTGTTGCCAGGGCTGGCCCGCCTGGTGGCCCGGGGCCGCGCCGACGGCCTCACCCTGGCCGGAGCGGGATCGGACCCCTGGACGCCGGAGCAGTGGCTGGGCCGGATCGAGGAGTCCTTTGCGGACGAGAACTCCCGGGCCGATGCCCACGGCAAGCGGGAGCTCAAGCGGATCCGCCAGGAGAGCAGCTACCACCAGATCGATGTCACGGCCAAAGGCCAGCTCGCCGGGCTGCTGGCGCAGATGGAGGGCCCCGTGGCCATCTACTTCGCCCTGCCGCCGCCTGTCAGCCAGCTCGCGTGCGAGGCGCTGGCTCCCGAGGACGTGCCCGCCGGCACCCGGCTGGTCATGGAGAAGCCGTTCGGCTCGGATGAGCAGTCCGCGCAGCATCTGAACAAGACACTGGCCGCGCTGGTCCCGGAGGACCACATCCATCGGGTGGACCACTTCCTCGGCAAGGCAACCGTCCTGAACATCCTTGGCCTGCGCTTCGCGAACACGTTCCTGGAGCCGGTGTGGAACCGGCAGCACGTCGAAAAGATCGAGATCATTTTCGACGAGGACCTCGCTCTCGAAGGACGCGCCCGCTACTACGACGGCGCCGGCGCCCTCCGCGACATGATCCAGAGCCATCTGCTTCAGATCATGGCCCTCATGGCAATCGAGCCGCCCGCGTCCGTGGACGAACGCGACCTCCGCGATGCCGTGGCCACCGTGCTGCGGGCCAGCAGAATCAAGGCCCCGTACCGCCAAAACACCCGCCGGGCACGGTACACCGCCGGTTCGATCAACAGCCGGAAAATCCCGGACTATGCCCGGGAGGAGGGCGTGGACGCGTCCAGGGGCACCGAGACCCTCGCCGAGGTGCAGGTGGAGATCGACAACTGGCGCTGGCAGGGCGTGCCGTTCATCCTGCGCTCGGGCAAGGCGCTGGGCAAAAAACGCAAGGAGGCCGTGGTGACCTTCCGGCCGGTGCCGCACCTGCCGAAGGGGTTCACCGGCGTGGACGCCCCCAACCAGCTGCGGATCGGTTTTGGCCCGGACACCCTGCAGTTCGACGTCGACGTGAACGGCCCGGGCGATGTGCTGAGCCTGGACCGGGCCACGTTGCAGGCGGAGCTGAGCTCTTCCGAGCTCCTCCCCTACGGTGAAGTGCTGGAGGGCGTCCTGACCGGCGATCCGCTGCTCTCGGTGCGGGCGGACACCGCCGAGGACTGCTGGCGCATCCTGGCGCCCGTGCTGAAGTCCTGGACCGCCGGACATGTCCCGCTGGAGGAATATCAGGCCGGAACCCCTGGACCGGAGGGCTGGCCGGCGTAGCACTGGCGTAGCGCCGGCGAGGCAACAGGGACGACAAAAGCGGGCCGGATGCCTCTCAGGCATCCGGCCCGCTGTGTCAGTGCCGCTGTGTCAGTACCGGCTTCGGTGGTGCGGAGCGGGGAGCAGCTAGATCGCTGCCGAACCGCGCTCTCCCGTGCGGACCCTGACAGCCTCGAACACATCCATCGTCCAGACCTTGCCGTCGCCGGCCCGGCCGGTGTTCGAACTGGCGATGATGACATCCAGGATGTCGTCCGCCTGTTCGTCGGTGGCCAGGACTTCTACCCGGATCTTGGGCAGGAGGTCCACGTTGTACTCGGCCCCGCGGTACACCTCGGTGTAGCCGCGCTGCCGGCCGTAGCCGCTGGCCGCGCTGACCGTGAGTCCCTGCACGCCGTAGGCCTCCAGGCCTTCGCGAATAGCCTCAAGCTTTTCCGGACGGACGATTGCCGTGATCAGTTTCATGCCCCCACACTTTCCTTACCCGTTGCGTTCTGCTTGCCGTTGGACGCGGCGTCCACCGGCACTTCGTCGACTGCCTCTTCGCCCATCGGCTTGCCGGTGATCAGTTCGTGCAGCGGCTGGAAGCTGCCGCCGTGCCCGCCGACGCCGAACTCGTAGGCGGTCTCTGCGTGCAGGCTCAGGTCCACACCGACGACTTCCTGTTCCTGGGAGACACGGAAGCCCATGAGCTTGTGGACCGGGAAGGCGATGATGAACGTCATCACGGCGGTGAAGACGATGGCCATCAGTGCCGCGAGGCTCTGGGCGACCAGCTGCGTGGTTCCGCCGCCGTAGAACAGGCCCGCAGCGCCCTGGGTCGGGGTGGCGAGGAAGCCGATTGCCACGGTCCCGATAACACCGGCGACGAGGTGGACGCCGACGACGTCGAGCGAGTCGTCGTAGCCGAACTTGAACTTCAGGCCGACGGCGAGCGCGGAGGCCACACCGGCAGCGACGCCGAGGGCGATCGCACCCAGCGGGGAGACGTTGGCGCAAGCCGGGGTGATGGCGACCAGGCCGGCCACCACGCCGGAGGCGGCACCGAGGGAGGTCGGGTGGCCGTCGCGGAAGCGTTCCACCGCAAGCCAGCCGAGCATGGCGGCGGCCGGGGCAGCCAGGGTGTTGATCCAGATCAGGCCGGCCTGCTCCACAGTGGCAGCGGCACCGGCGTTGAAGCCGAACCAGCCGAACCACAGGATTGCAGCGCCGAGCATGACGAACGGAATGTTGTGCGGGCGGTGGTTCGGGTCCTTGCCGAAGCCCTTGCGGTTACCGATGATCAGGACCAGGATCAGGCCCGCGACACCGGCGTTGATGTGGACCACGGTGCCGCCGGCGAAGTCGATGACCGGCGCGAACGTCTGGCCGAACCAGCCACTGGCGGAGAAGAGTCCGCCGCCCCAGACCATGAAGGCCAGCGGCGCGTAGACGAGGGTGGCCCAGATGGGGGTGAAGACCACCCAGGCGGAGAACTTGGCGCGGTCGGCGACCGCGCCGGAGATCAGGGCCACCGTGATGATGGCGAAGGTGGCCGCGTAGCCAACCTTGAGCAGATCAGCCGGTTCGGTGAAGCCGTGCAGGCCAAAGTGGCTGAACGGGTTGGCGAAGATCTGGTAGAAGTTGTCTTCGTTGCTGGTGGCCATCGAGGCGCCCCACAGGACCCACATGATGCTCACGGTTCCAATGGCGACGAAGCTCATCATCATCATGTTCAAGGCCGACTTGGCGCGAGTCATGCCGCCGTAGAAGAATGCCAGGCCCGGGGTCATGAACAGCACGAGTGCCGCGGCGACCAGGAGCCAAACGAGACCTGCGGTGAGTTCCATGGTCTACGTCCTCTCTTGCAATAGGTGCGGAGTAGTCCGCCGGTCCCAACGCATTATTTGCGTTCTACATCGAGTTTCGCGGGGCCGTGTTTCGCTGGCGGAGGATTTACATTGCCGGGTTGTTACAAGAACCTCCCGGACGTAAATGGTGCATCTCACACTTGTTACGGTTATGTTTCATCGAATCAATTCCGCGCTTGAAGGACCCCGCCGCCAGCCGGCCCCGCATCTGCCCAAGGACGAACGCATCATGAGCAAAACCTCCCGCCCCGGCGGCGAAGCCGCAGCCATGGCGCCCGCGCCGGCCCCGGGGCGTTCCCGGCTGCCGCGGGACATCAAGGTGATGCTGGTGGCGGCCTTCCTGATCGCGATCGGCTTTGGCCTCGTCGCACCGGTGCTTCCCCAGTTCGCCACCACGTTCGACGTCGGCGCGACGGCGGCAGCCGTGATCGTGAGCATCTTCGCGTTCATGCGGCTCGTTTTCGCCCCGGCGGGCGGCGCCCTGATCGTGAAGCTGGGCGAACGGCCCGTCTACGTGGCCGGGCTGCTGATCGTGGCTGCGTCGACGGCCGCCTGCGCTTTCGCCCAGGACTACTGGCAATTGCTGGTCTTCCGGGGCCTGGGCGGGGCCGGTTCGGTGATGTTCACTGTGGCGTCCATGGCACTCGTGGTCCGGCTCGCGCCGCCGGAAAGCCGCGGCCGGGTCTCGGGGGCCTATGCCTCCGCCTTCCTGATCGGAAACGTCTGCGGCCCGATCGTCGGCGGGCTGCTCGCCAATTTCGGCCTGCGGGTGCCGTTCCTGGCCTACGCGGCGGCCCTGGTGCTGGCGGCCCTCGTGGTGCAGACCCAGCTCAGCCATGTCCCGGCCGCCGCCCGGCAGCCCGGCGCCACGGCTCCGGCGATGGAACTCCGCGACGCGCTGCGGGACAGCGCCTACCGGGCCGGCCTGTTTTCGAGCTTTGCCAACGGCTGGGCCACCTTCGGGGTGCGGATGGCCACAGTGCCGCTCTTCGCCGTCGTGGCGCTCGGCGCGGGTCCGGAATCGGCCGGTTGGGCCCTGGCGGTTTTCGCGGGCGGAAACGCGGTGGCGCTGACGTTCTCCGGCCGGCTCGCGGACAGCCTTGGCCGCAAGCCGCTCCTACTCGCCGGGCTGCTGGTCACTGGCACTGCCACGGCGGCCATCGGATTCACGCACCAGCTGCCCTGGTTCCTGCTCGCCTCCGCTTGCGCCGGGATCGGTTCCGGCCTGCTGGGACCGGCCCAGCAGGCCGCGATCGCCGATGTGATCGGCAACGAGCGCTCCGGTGGCCGCGTCCTGGCCGTCTTCCAGATGGCCTCAGACAGCGGCGCGATCGTCGGGCCGGTGGTGGCAGGGCTGCTGGCGGACCGCCTGGGCTACGGCTGGGCCTTCGGGGTCACCGGCGGCATGCTGTTGGCCGCCGCCGCAGTGTGGTTGCCGGCCCGCGAAACGTTCGCCCGGCCGGCAGCAAAGAGCGCCTGACCTGCGGCGTTGCCGCCGCCGGTCCGCCGCGCGTGCAGTCCTGTCAATGACCTTGTCCAGGACCCTCCCCGGACCTGGCCCGGGACCGTGACCGGGACCCCGTTCAGGACCTACCGGTCAGCGCAGGCCGTCACCCTTGGCTAAGCTGGGGGCACGTGCCACAATCTTCCGGAGGTAATCCCCCATGGCCAGATTCGACTCTTCCCTAGGAAAAGCCGATAGCCCCGACCCCGCCGATCCAACGAACACGGGGAAAAGAAAGCGCGCACGGATGGTTGCCGGCGCCGGAATCGTCGCCGTCGTCGCAGCAACGGCCGTCCTGATTCCCCTCGCGCTCGGCTCCCCGACGCCGGCCCCGCCGGCCGCTTCCAAGACCGCCCAGTCGGCGGCACCGGCGCCCACCGCGGCTGAGGTGGGCCCCCCTGTCACCTATTACGCGCAGCCGGGCCCGCCGGCCGGGTCACCGCTGGAGAAGGTTGAGCCCCTCAACGTCGACGTCTCCAACGACCTCGTGGGCACCTCCCTGAACAAGGGCCTGACCGGAATCTCCCTCGAGGCCACGGATCTGGCCGATCCGGACCTCAGCAGCGACAACGCGTCGATGGTCAAGCTCCTGAAGGAGATCGACCAGCCCGTCCTGCGCTTCGGCGGCAACGCCGTGGACCGCCGCTTCTTCTGGACCTCCACCGGCGAGGGTGTCCCCTCCGACTACAAGGGAGACAAGACCCACCCGGTCAAGGCCGTGGGCCCGGCAGACCTTGCCCGGCTCAAGACCCTGCTTGAGGCCGGCGACGCCAAGG
Organism: Arthrobacter sp. LAR12-1-1.1; assembly: GCF_040676555.1. Classification (NCBI taxonomy): domain Bacteria; kingdom Bacillati; phylum Actinomycetota; class Actinomycetes; order Micrococcales; family Micrococcaceae; genus Arthrobacter; species Arthrobacter sp. LAR12-1-1.1. The sequence goes on from NZ_JBEGIG010000056.1 coordinate 33,153, forward strand.
TCAGCCTCACGGTGGACCTGGGCCACTACAACCCGGCCCGGGCAGCGGACATGGTCAAAAACGCCTCGGAGATCTTCGGCGACCGGCTGCTCAGCATCACGGTGGGCAACGAGCCCAACGGCTTCGTCTTCAACGACGTCAAGACCGGCAGTGGCTACAGCCTGGAGCAGTACGTCCGGGAACTGAAGGACTACGCCAACGCGATCTATGCCGTGGCCCCCAACGTGCCCATCTCCGGCCCGGGCGCCTACGACCAGAAGTGGTGGCAGCCCTTCGTCGATGCGGACATCCCGCAGAAGAAGATCCTGACGTTCCACAACTACCCGCTCTACAGCTGTGACGGCAGTGATCCCAAGGGCTCGCCCACCATTGCCAACCTGATGAGCCAACTGATGCACGACCGTGCCGCCGACTACCAGCAGTCTGCCCTCAAGGTCGGCCAGGCAGCGGGCCTGGAGACCTGGCTCCCGGAGACCGGGATCGCGGCCTGCCCGGGCTCGAACGAGACCTCGCGCACGCATGCCTCGGCGCTGTGGGCGGCTGATTATGCCCTCAACGCCGCCCAGCTGGGCATTACCCGGATCGGTTTCCACAGCTCGCTGCTCACATGCAAGGGCGGCCCGCCCCTGTCCGCCATCTGCAGTGCCGGCGCCTACCCGTTCGGCAACGGCCAGATGTCCGGCCGTGCCAACTTCTTCGGCATCTCCATGGTGGCCGAGCTCGAGGCCGGCAAGTTCATGAAACTGAACAGCGCAGGAGGCGGGCTGGCCTTCAGCTACGCGCTGCAGAACGCGGACGGCAGCACGAGTGTCGTGATCGTGAATGAAAACGACCCCGAAAAGGCCGCGCAGACTCTCGTCACCCTGAACCTGCCGGGCAGGCCGGTAACCGGGACCATGACGCAGCTCAGCGGCCCCAGCTACTCAGCCGAGGACCAGACCGTCATCGACGGCGCCAAGACCGAGCCCAAGCCCCTCGCCCAGCGCGCCACGGTTCCCGGCTTCGCGTACAAGTCCCCGGCGCAGCAGTTCAAGCTGACCGCCGGAACAGTGACGGTCCTGAACTTCAAGTACTAGCCGCTTGACGTACTAGCCCGTCCCAGCGGCAAAAGAGAGTGCCCCGGTCCTGTCCGTCGGTTCCAGCGGTCATTGCAACACCCAGAATTCTTGGGAGTTGCAATGACCGTGTCGTGTTTAACGAAGATTTCTCAAGCCACTGCCTCAGTCGACGACTTCGCGCCGGGAGAGGCGCACCTCCTCAATGTCCAGGTCGGCCTGCACTTGGCGGAGCACGGTGTCGTCGATCCGGCGTTCGTCGCGGAGCCGGACGACGGATGCTCGTTTGCGGGCGAGCAGCCTCAGGCGCAGGGCGGCAGAAAGACCAGCAGCACAACCTCCGGGGGCAGGTGGACTTCCCGGAGCGAGGGGAGGAATCCGGCTTCTGCCGCTGTGGCGTCGCCGTAGGCGGAGCCCTGGGTGAAGATGACCGCATCGATGCCGGCGACCGCGTCCGCGAGAGTCGCCGCCCGGGTCAGCTCGCCCACAACCTTCAGTGCGGCGGCGTCGAACCGGCCTGCGCGGGATGCGCCGCGCACGAGAGCCCGCCGAGTGTTGCCGCGGGGGGACCTGCCAGTACGTGGATCAACGGGCACTTCCTCACCCGGGTGATGCGCGATTAGCTGGATAGAGAGGCGCATGAGAGTGGGCGGGCCAGAACGGCCCTGTACCTCCCGTCGGCTTTCCGACGCTGGTCCCGGACCACACCGGCCCGCCGGCGCCGTCACCCGGGTTCACACGAACCGCTCCCGTTCCCCCACACGAAAATCTGGTGTCTCGACAAGCCGCACACCAGCAGAAGGAAACACAGAATATGAACAAGGAAACTGCAGTCCTCATCGGCACCGGCAGCATTGGTCTCGCGATCGTCCGACGCGCCGGCGTCGGCCGCACAATCCTGCTGGCCGATTACAACGAGACGACCATGACTACTGTCGCCGAGCAGCTCCGAAACGAAGGCTACGACGTGGCTACCCAGGTCACCGACGTCTCCGACCGCGCCGCGGTGGCCGCTCTGGCCGACGCGGCCGCGGCGATGGGACCGGTCACCCGCGTGGTGCACGCAGCCGGCGTCTCACCCGTTCAGGCGACGACTCAGAGGGTCCTGGAAGTCGACCTGCTCGGCACCGCGCTCGTCCTCGAAGAATTCGGCCGCGTCATCGCGTCCGGGGGCTCCGGCGTCGTCATCTCCAGCATGGCCGGTCACATGGGCGACGGATTTCCGCACGAGGTCGAGCGTGCGTGGGCCTTCACCCCGGCGTCGGACCTGCTGGCCCTGGCGTCCTTGGCGCCCGCGGCAGCGGGGACCTCCCGGGATGCGTACATCCTGGCCAAGCGTGCCAATACGGTGCGCGTGCAGGCCGCGGCTGTCACCTGGGGAGAGCGCGGAGCACGCGTTAATTCAATAAGTCCCGGCATTATCTCCACGCCGCTGGCCCAGGAAGAAATGGCCGGTCCTGACGGCGACGGCTACCGCCACATGATCGCGACGTCGGCTGCCGGGCGCATCGGCACCCCCACCGACGTCGCCGAAGCGGGAGCCCTCCTGCTGGGGCCAGAGGGCGGCTTCATTACCGGAGCCGACCTCCTGATCGATGGCGGCGTCATCGCCGCCATGCGCGCGGAAGAGGCGCGGCAGAGTTAAGCGGCAGAGTTAACAGGACGCAGCGGCCCGGAGGATCCGTAGACGAGCACGTCGCCCCGGAACTCAATGCCCGCCCACGCAAAACGCCCGGCTGGGATTCCCCAGCCGGGCGTTGGCGTGATCGTGTCAGTTCAGCAGTGCGTCCACGAATCCTTCGGCGTCGAACGGTGCGAGGTCGTCCGCGCCTTCGCCCAGGCCGATCAGCTTGACCGGGACGCCGAGGGACTTCTGGATGGCGACGACGATCCCGCCCTTGGCGGTGCCGTCCAGCTTGGTCAGGACGATCCCGGTGATGTTCACGACCTCGGAGAACACCCGGGCCTGGTTGAGTCCGTTCTGGCCGGTGGTGGCGTCCAGGACCAGCAGCACCTCGTCCACCTCGGCAAGCTTCTCGATGACCCGCTTGACCTTGCTGAGCTCGTCCATGAGGCCCACCTTGTTCTGCAGGCGCCCCGCGGTGTCGATCATGACGACGTCGACTTCCTGGTCGATGCCGGCCTGGACCGCTTCGTAGGCCACCGAGGCCGGGTCCGCGCCGTGGACGTCGGACTTGACGGTGGGGACCCCGACGCGCTGGCCCCACGTGGCGAGCTGTTCGGAGGCCGCGGCGCGGAAGGTGTCGGCGGCGCCCAGCAGCACGTCCTTGTCCTCGGCCACGAGCACGCGGGCGAGCTTGCCCACGGTGGTGGTCTTGCCGACGCCGTTCACGCCGACCACCAGCACGACGGCGGGCTTGTCGGCGTGGCGCTGGACGTTCAGGCTGCGGTCCATGGTGGGGTCCACGAGCTTGATGAGTTCCTCGCGGAGCAGGGCCTTGACGTGCTCGGGGTCCCGGGTGCCGATCACCTTGACGCGTTCGCGGAGCGCGTCCACGAGCTGCATGGTCGGTTCGGTGCCGAGGTCGGCCAGCAGGAGGGTTTCCTCGACTTCATCCCAGACGTTTTCGTCGATCTTGTCGGCCGAGAGCAGGGCCAGCAGGCCTTTGCCCAGGACGTTGTTGGACTTGACCAGCCGCTCGCGCAGCCGGGCGAGGCGTCCGGCCACCGGCAGCGGGGTTTCCACCGGCACAGTTTCCAGGCCGGCGGCGTTGTCCGGCACCTCGACCGCTGGTTGTTCGAGCTCGACGGCGTCCGGCGAGGTTCTTGCCGGTGCCGGCGCCGACGCGGGACGGTCCTCCACAAGGGTTCCGGCTCCCGGGGCCTGCACGGGGTCGTTTGCGTCACGCGTGCCTGAATAGGTCTTGGCGTTCTTCCGGGTCTTCATGAGCACCGGGATCAGCACACCAATGACCACCAGGACAGCGAGAATGGGCAGAATAATGGGGAGGATGTCGTTCACTCCCCTAGCTTCTCACAAACCCCAAATGGGCCGTGGCCAGCGTTTTCGTTACACCCGGGCCGCCGCCCCGCCCAGATCTCCGCTGTCTAGACCTCCGCGCCCAGCCGCTGGCTGATCACCGTGGAGACGCCGTCGCCGCGCATTGTGACGCCGTAGAGGGCGTCGGCGACTTCCATGGTGCGCTTCTGGTGCGTGATGACAATCAGCTGGCTGGATTCGCGGAGCTCTTCGAAGATGGTGATGAGCCTGCCCAGGTTGGTGTCATCGAGCGCGGCCTCGACCTCGTCCATGACGTAGAAGGGCGAGGGCCGTGCCTTGAAGATCGCCACCAGCAGCGCCACCGCCGTCAGGGAACGCTCGCCGCCGGAGAGCAGCGAGAGCCGCTTGATTTTCTTGCCGGCAGGGCGGGCTTCCACTTCGATCCCGGTGGTGAGCATGTCGGAGGGGTCCGTCAGGACCAGCCGGCCCTCGCCGCCGGGAAACAGCCGGGCGAAAACGCGGACAAACTGCCGCGAGGTGTCTTCGAATGCCTCGGCGAAGACCTTCTGGACGCGGTCGTCGACTTCCTTGATGATGTCCAGCAGGTCCCTGCGGCTGGACTTCAGGTCCTCGAGCTGGGTGCTGAGGAACTGGTGGCGCTCCTCGAGCGCGGCGAACTCCTCGAGCGCCAGCGGGTTGACCTTGCCGAGGGCCGCAAGGTCGCGTTCGGCGCGTTTGAGCCGTTTTTCCTGCTCCGCCCGGACGAAGGGCTTGCCCTCGGAAATCTCGCGGCCGGCCTCGTCCACCGGGGCGCGCAGGGCGGCCCATTTGTCCGCCGAGTCCTCGGCCGGCACCGGAACGGGCCGGTCCGGACCGTAATCGGCCACGAGTTGCTCTGCGGTCAGGCCGAGCTCCTCCACGCTCTTCAGTTCCAGGGCCTCAATCCGAAGCCTCTGCTGGGTGCGGGCGAGCTCGTCGCGGTGCACGGAGTCGGTGAGCTCGGCCAGTTCGCGGGCCAGGGCGTCGTTGCCGCTGCGGACCCCGGCAAGCTCACGGTCCATCGCGTCCCTGCGTTCCTCGGCGCTGTCCCGCTCCCGGCGGGCCAGCTCCACGGAGACGTCGATGAACCCGATGATGTGCTGCACGGCGACGGCGACGGCGGCGGCGCGCCGGGCCTGGAGCCGGCGGCGGCGGGCGCGTTCCGCGGCTTCCTCGCGGGCGCGGCGTTCGGTGGCGGCGGCCCGTTCCAGCGAGGCCGCCCGGTTGCGGGTGGCCGTGAGCTGTTCCTCGGCGCTGCGCAGGGCGAGCCTGGCTTCCATCTCGGCCGTGCGGGCCAGCGAGGCGGCCAGGGCCAGGGCGTCGCGGCGCTCCGGGGAGGGTTCCTGCTCCGCGGGGGCTTCGGTGGCCGCGGCGAGCCGTGCCGCCACCGCTTCCAGGGCATCTTGTTCGCTGACAATCTGGGCCTCGGCCCTGGCCAGGGACGCGGCCAGGCGCTCACTTTCCCCGACGGCGCTGCGCAGCACCGCGTTCAGATGGCCCAGGCGTTCGGCGACGGCCGCGAGTTTCGCGTCGGAGTCGTGGAGTTTTGCGAGGGCCGCGTCCGCCCGGTCCTGGGCTTCGGCGCGCCGGGTCCGGGCGGCGGAGAGGGCGAAGCGGTTGCGTTCGAGCCCGGCGGTGACGGCGGCCAGCCTCGCGGCGGCGTCGTCAACGGCGGCCTGGACTTCCAGCAGCGACGGCGCCGACGCGGAACCGCCGGTCACGGTCAGCACAGTAAAGACGTCCCCGGCCCGGGTCACGGCGGTGAGCCCGGGGCTCGCGGCGATCAGCTGCGCCGCGGCATCCAGATCCTCGACGACGGCGACGCCGGCCAGCAGGGCAGCCAGCGGCAGGCCGGCAGCGTCCGGACCCGCAGCCGAAACCAGCTCCGCGGCCCAGCGCGCGCCCGCGGGAAGCGTGCTCCCGCCGGCTAATGCATCGGCCGACAGCGCACCGGCCAACAGTGGCGAGGGCCCGGCCGGAACGCCGGCGAGCAGCAGCGCGGCGCGGCCGGCGTCGTCCTCGCGCAGCAGCCGCACGGCGGCGGCGGCCGTCTCCTGGTCCCGGACCACCACGGCGTCGGACGCGCTGCCGAGTGCGGCGGCGACGGCGGCCTCGAATCCGGCCTCCACGGTGATCATGGACGCCAAGGGTCCCAGCACTCCGGCGGCCAGGACCCCTGCGGCGGCGCCGAGCACGTGCCCGGAGCCGTCCTTGCGGTTCAGGCCGAGCTGGAGGGCATCGCGGCGGGCCATGAGGGCGCCGCGTTCCCGCTCGCCGTCGCGCTCGGCCGCCTTCAGGGCGTCAATTTCGGCGATGACCGTGTCGAGGGCAACGCTTGCGGCCTCGTAGTCGGCGTCGAGCGATTCCTCGCCGTCCTCGACGCCAGCCACCTGCGTCTCCAGGGCTGTGAACTCACTGTGCGCGTGCCGGCGGCGTTCCTCGCCGGCCTTTTGCGATTCGCGGAGGCGTCCGAGCTCGGACTGGGCCGACTCGACACGGGAGCGTGCCGCGCCGACCTGCCCTGCGAGCTTTGCCAGGCCTTCACGACGGTCCGCGGCGGCCCGGAGCAGGGCCGCGAGCCGCTTGTCCTCGGCGGCGGCGGCCTGTTCGGCCTTATGCTTGGCGGCTGTCGCGGCGGCCAGGGCCTCCGTCCGGTCCAGGATCTGCCGTTCCAGGCCGGCCTGCTCGTCGCGGACGCGGGCGGCCTGCTGCTCCAGCTGGTCCGGATCCCGGCCGGTGTCCGGCACCACGTCCGCTGCGCCGAGCAGCCGGCGGCGCTCCTCGGCGAGCGAGCCGAGCGAGCGGAGCCGTTCGCGCCCGGTGGAGAGCGAGTACCAGTTCTCCCGCGCCGCGTTCAGCGTTGGCGTGGCCTCGGCGGCGAGCCGTTCGAGGACCGCCTGGCGCTGCCGTCCAGCCTCGAGGTCGCGTTCGACGACGCCGCGGCGGGCCTTGAGCGCCGATTCATCCGCGACGTCCTTGGCCAGCGCGGACTGCAGCTGGACGAGGTCGTCCGCCAGGAGGCGTGAGCGGGCGTCGCGGACCTCGAACTGGACGCTCTGGGCGCGCCGGGCAACTTCGGCCTGCTTTCCCAGCGGGGTCAGTTGCCGCCGGATTTCGCCGGTGAGATCGCTGAGCCGGGACAGGTTGGCCTGCATGGCCTCGAGTTTGCGGACCGTCTTTTCCTTGCGGCGGCGGTGTTTGAGGATGCCGGCGGCCTCTTCGATGAAGCCGCGCCGATCCTCGGGGGTGGCGTGCAGGACCTTGTCCAGCTGGCCCTGGCCCACAATCACGTGCATCTCGCGGCCAAGGCCGGAGTCGGAGAGCAGCTCCTGGATATCGAGCAGCCGGCAGCCGGCGCCGTTGATGGCGTATTCCGAGCCGCCGGTCCGGAACAGGGTCCGCGAGATCGTCACCTCGCTGTATTCGATCGGCAGGGCGCCGTCGCTGTTGTCGATGGTCAGCGAGACATGGGCCCGGCCCAGGGGCGGCCGGCCCGAGGTGCCCGCGAAGATCACGTCCTCCATCTTGCCGCCGCGGAGGGTTTTGGCGCCCTGTTCGCCCATGACCCACGCCAGCGCGTCCACGACGTTGGATTTGCCCGAACCGTTGGGGCCCACCACGGCGGTGACGCCCGGTTCGAATTCAAATGTCGTCGCTGAGGCGAACGACTTGAATCCCCGGACGGTCAGACTCTTCAGATGCAAGGTGCTTCGGCTCTCTTCGGTGGCGGCAGCGGGTGCTTTCCAGCCCTAAATCTACCTGTGTTACCGCGGAAGTCCGGGGATTTAGCGGCCGCCCAAGCTTACCAGCGGCCGTTCCGGGGGCGGGGCTGGCAGACGGGACAGGTGTACGAGGAACGGTTCATGAACTGTTCCCGCCTCAGCAGGCTGACCCGGCCGGCGGCCGCGCAGCGCTTGCATTCCTGGCCCTCCCGGCCGTAGGCGTTCAGGGAGCGGTCAAAGTACCCGGAGGCGCCGTTGACGTTGACGTAGAGCGAATCGAAGCTTGTGCCTCCGGCGGCCAGCGCATCCGTCATGACCTCGCGGGCAGCGTCGAGGAGCCGCAGCGCGTCGGCACGGCGCAGGGTGTCGGTGGGCCGGGCATAGTGCAGCTGCGCCTTCCAGAGGGCCTCGTCAGCGTAGATGTTGCCGATCCCGGAGACCAGGCCCTGGTCCAGCAGCGCCCGCTTGAGCCCGGTCTTGCGTGCCCGCAGGCGCCGGTAGAAGGCCTCGAAGGAAAACCAGGGGTCCAGCGGGTCCCGGGCAATGTGCGAGGCTTCCTCGGCGATGAGCGGCAGCGGTGTTTCGGCGAGGCCGCCTGGGCCGCCGTCGTCAGTGGGGATCAGCGAGGTGAGGAACAGGCCGCCGAAGATGCGCTGGTCCACGAACCGGAGCTGTGCGGGCATGCCGTCAGCGGGGCTGAGCCGCAGCCTGACCTTGAGGTGTTTTTCGTCCGGAACGCCGGGGTCCTGCATCAGCAGCTGGCCGGACATGCCCAGGTGGGCCATGAGTGCGACGGCGGGGGCTGGCTCTGCGCCCGGGACCGGCTCCCCAGACAGGACACTGCTCCCGGACGGGGCGGGCGTGTCCGCCAGCGGCATCCAGAGGAATTTGCCGCGGCGGACCACGTCCAGCACCCGGGCACCCTCAAGGTTGCCGGCAAAGTCTTCCGGCCCCAGGGCGTGCCGGCGCAGGGAGCGCGGGTCCAGCACATCGACAGAGGTGATGGTCCGGCCCCGCACCCAGCTCACCAGGCCGCGCCGGACCACCTCGACCTCGGGCAGTTCAGGCAACGCGGCCGCCTAGCTGCCGGTCTGGGGCTGCAGCTGTTGCGGATCAGGCGTGGAGGGGGCGGTCAGCCGGCGCCAGGCATCGGCGGCGGCTTCCTGCTCGGCTTCCTTCTTGGAGTTGCCGGTGCCGGTGCCATAGTCGGTTCCACCGATCCGCAGCACTGCCTCGAATGTCCGGGCATGGTCCGGCCCGGAGCCGTCAACGGCGTAGTTGATGGTTCCGAGCTGCCGGCTGGCCGCCAGCTCCTGGATACTCGTCTTCCAGTCGGTACCGGCGCCGAGGGCGGCGGCGTCCTTCAACAGCGGGCCGACCAGCCGCATGACCAGCTGCCGGGCCGTCTCGATGTCGTTGGAGACGTAGGTGGCGCCGATCAGCGCCTCCATGGTGTCCGCCAGGATGGACGCCTTGTTCTTGCCCTCGGTGAGCTTCTCGCCCTGTCCGAGGTAGATGTATTCGCCCAGCCCGATGCTGCGGCCGATGCCGGCCAGCGCCCGGGTGCTGACGACGGCGGAGCGGCGCTTGGCCAGGTCGCCTTCGGGCAGCGTGGGGTTGTCACGGTACAGCGCGTCCGTCACGGAGAAGCCCAGGATGGAGTCGCCCAGGAACTCGAGCCGTTCGTTGGTGGGAATGCCGCCGTTTTCGTAGGCGTAGGAACGGTGTGTGAGCGCAAGACGAAGCGTCCCGGCGTCAATAGTGACACCGAGACGCTTCAGAAGCTCTTCAGTTGAAGACATCTTTTTCAGCCTGTCGGCGGATTAGACGTCTGCGACCTTGCGGCCCTTGTATTCAAGGAACAGCGCGGTGCCAGCCGAGTCGGTAACGACCTTTGCCTGGTGCGGCAGGCTGTAAACAACCTGGCCGTTCTCTACGGTCTTCACCAGGTGGGGGGCAGTTGCCTTCCACTGGGAGCGGCGGGCGCGGGTATTCGAGCGAGACATTTTCCGCTTCGGGACAGCCACGGCTAACTCATTTCTCTCTAGAAAAACACTTACAAATCAGTTTTGCCGGTCAGGCTTAGCCAAGTCAGCCAGGGCGGCCCAGCGAGGATCTACGACCTCGTGGTGATGCCCCGGCTCGTCTTCCAGGCGTACTCCACATTCGGAGCAAAGGCCCTGGCAGTCTTCCCGGCACACCGGCTGGAACGGCAGTATGGTGACAACTGCGTCCCGCAACACCGGCTCAAGATCGATCAGATCGTGCTCGACTCGACGTTGCTCTTCTTCGTCTTCCTCGTCGGAGAACACAGCGTCCTCGTAGAAGAAAAGTTCTTGCACATCGACCTCTTGGTCATACGCAAGGGGATCCAGGCATCGGCCGCATTCGCCAGTTACTTCAACGAGCGCGGTTCCTGATACCAGAATTCCTTCGTGTACGGCCTCAAGCCGCAGGTCCAGCTCGATATCCGAGCCTTCCTGCACGCCAATGAGCGCCACACCAAGATCACTTGGCGCGGGTACATGTTCCGTCAGCGTTCGCATGCTTCCCGGACTGCGTCCGAGGTCCTTGACGTCGAACGCCAAGGGCGAACTAGCATCTCGTTTAATGAGAACTCCTGTTGAACATATGACCGACGTACTATCTTAGCCTGAACTTCCGGACGGACTCAAACCGGGGCACGCCGGCGGTTCACACCACAAGCGGCCTTGGATTCGGGCCACGCAACCGGCAGCAGGCCGCCGAGTACCGGTCAAGCTTACACTTTGCGCGCCCGGTTCTGGACCGGCTCGCCCGGAGCCAGCCGTTTCAGCACGGACCGGGGAACAAAGTCCGAGACGTCCCCGCCGAGGGCGAAGACCTCTTTGATGAGGGTGGAGGACAGGTGCAGGTAGTGGCTTTCCGCGGGCAGGAACACCGTCTCGACGCCGGTCAGCTGCCGGTTCATCGTGGCCATCGGCAGTTCGTAGTCGAAGTCCGAGGACGAGCGCAAGCCCTTGACGATCGCGGACACGCCACGCTGGCGGCAGTACTCGGCCAGCAGCCCCTCCCCCACGGGTTCCACCACGATGCCGCGCAGGGACGCAAACGTTTCCTGGGCCATGTCGATCCGCTCCTCCAGGGTGAAGCGGTACTTCTTGGTGTAGTTCGTGGACACGGCCACGATCACCTCGTCGAAGAGGCCCGCGGCACGCGCGATGACTTCCAGGTGTCCATTGTGAATGGGGTCAAAAGAGCCAGGGCAAACAGCGCGTCTCATGCTCCGAACCTACCGTATCCGCGCCGCAGGCCGGGATAACATGGCTGAATGTCCCAGCTCCCTCCCCAGTTCCCGTGGCAGCGCGCCGCAACCGGCGCCAACCTGCTCTCCCCCGACGGTTCGCTGGGCGTCACGATCTTCGAGGAGATGACCACCCTTGCGCTCAGCACGGGCGCCATCAACCTCGGCCAGGGCTTCCCGGACGAGGACGGCCCCGTCGAGATCAAGGAGGCCGCCCAGGCCGCCATCGCCGCCGGCGCCAACCAGTATGCGCCCGGCAAGGGCATCCTGCCGCTGCGGGAGGCGATCGCAGTCCATCAGGAGCGGTTCTACGGGCTCACCCCCGATCCCCAGACCGAGATCATCGTCACCACCGGCGCCACAGAGGCCATCGCCGCCTCGCTGCTCGCGCTGGTCGGTCCGGGAGACGAGGTGCTCACGTTTGAGCCGTTCTACGACTCCTACGGCGCCATCATCGGGCTCGCCGGCGCCACGCACGTTACCGCCCCGCTCCTGGCCCCGGATTTTATGCCGGACCTGGCCGCGCTCGAGGCCGCGTTCAATAACCGCACCAAGGTGGTGCTGGTCAACAATCCGCACAACCCGACCGGCGCGGTGTTCCCCCGCGAGGTGCTTGCGCGCGTCGTCGAACTGGCCGCGAAATACGACGCCGTCATCATCACCGACGAAGTGTACGAGCACTTGACCTTCGGTGTGCAGCACATCCCGCTGGCCACCCTGCCCGGTGCCGCCGAGCGCACGCTGACTATTTCCTCGGCCGGGAAGACGTTCTCCTTCACCGGCTGGAAGATCGGCTGGCTCTCCGGGCCGGAGCACCTCGTGGCCGCCGCCCGGACCGTCAAGCAGTTCCTGAGCTACAGTTCCGGCACGCCCTTCCAGGCCGCGATCGCGGTGGGGCTGGGGCTCCCGGACGAGTTCTACGCCGGCATTGCCGACACGCTCCGGTACAAGCGCGACGTCCTCAGCGAGGGACTCCGCGCAGCCGGCCTGGACGTCCTGACGCCGCAGGGCACTTACTTCGTGAACGTGGACACCTCTCCGCTGGGGATCACCGATTCCGTGGAGCTGGCCCGCAGGCTCCCGGCCCTGGTGGGCGTCGCCGCGATCCCGGTGCCGGTCTTCTGCCACGCCGAGGGCGCCGAGCGCACCCGCAGCCTGCTCCGCTTCGCTTTCTGCAAGCAGCTGCACGTGCTGGAAGAGGCGGCCGAGCGGCTGGCGACCTTGCGCGACAGGCTTTGAGCATGGCCGGGCAGCCACCCGGAGCCTCGCGGTTCCTGCGGACCACCGGGCAGCATGCCACGATCGAACCGGATCCCTTTACCGACGGCGGCGTCGTGCTGAGCATCGGCGGCGCCGAGCAGTCCCACGTCAACCTGGCTGATCCCGCGGACATCTTCTACGAGTACCTGCGCAGGATCGGGCATGTGGTGGACCTCGCCGCCCCGTGGGGCGAGCCCATCAGCGCCCTGCACCTGGGCGCGGGCGCCCTGACGCTGGCCCGCTACATCCAGGCCACCCGGCCCGGCTCGGTCCAGTATGCGGTTGAGCTGGAGCGGGAACTGCTGGACTTCGTGCTGGCGCAGCTGCCCCTGCCGGAGGGAACGCAGCTGCACACGGTGATCGGCGACGCCCGCGACGCCCTCGCCGGGCTTCCGGCGGAACTGCGCTTCGACGTCGTGATCCTGGACATCTTCTCGGGGCCCGAGGCGCCCGAACACATCGCGTGCACCGAGTTCTACCAGGAGGCGGCCGCCCGGCTGACACCGCGCGGGGTCTTGATTGTCAACGTGGGCGACGAACCCGGGCTGACCCTGGTCCGGAGCCAGGCCGCGGCCATGCGCCGGGCCATGGCCGACGTCTCGGCCTTCGCCGAGGCCGGCATGTTCACCGGCCGGTACCCCGGGAACATCATCCTGACCGGGACGCAGGGCCCGTGGCCGTCGGTCTGGACGGCGGCCCTCACGGCGCGCGGTCCGCATCCGGCCAGGCTGCTCGCCGGCGTCGAACTGGACGTGCTCGCCGGTTAGTCCCCGACCTCTAAATCCACGCCGTCCACGGATTCGACCCCGGTTTCCACGGCTTCCACACCGGGCTCGGCGAACCACAGCCGGGTTTCGCCGTACTTCTTCTCGGCAAACCGTTCCATGCCCTCGGGCCATGCCGGCTCGGGGGTCCGGGATGAGCGTTCCACCACCACGACGGCCCCCTCGCCCAGGTGCGGCACCAGCTTGGCCAGCACGGCAGCCAGGGCCGGCTCGTCCAGGGGGTAGGGCGGGTCCAGAAACACCAGGTCCCAGCGCGCGGCCTCAGCGGTCCGGTCCAGGAAGGATTCGACCTTGGAACGGTGCACGGAGACCACCTTGCGGCCCGTGACGGTGTTGACCAGGTCCGCGTTGCGCTGGCAGACGGCGCTGGCCTTGGCATCGAACTCGACCAGATCCACAGAGTCGGCGCCGCGGCTGCCGCTCTCCACACCCAGCGAGCCGGATCCCGCGTACAAATCCAGCACACGCGCACCGGCAATGACATCGAAGGCGTCCAGCCGGGAGAACAGCGCTTCCTTGACCCGGTCCGTCGTGGGCCGCGTCAGGCTCCCGGGGACGCTGGTCAGCGTCGTTCCGCCGGCCGCGCCCGAGATGATACGGCTCATGGGCGCGCCACCGTCGGCGCCTGGATTCTGTTAGCCGCGTTCAAGGAACGCCTCCTTCTCGGGGTTCAAATATTCGTCGATCGCGGCCGCGAGCCCGGGCTGGCCCGCCAGTGAGGGATCGGCGGCCACGATCCGCTGGGCGTCCTGCCGGGCCCGGGCGATCACGTCCTCGTGTTCCAGGACGCGCAGCAGCTTAAGGGTGGAGCGCCCGCCGGACTGCGAGGCACCCAGGATGTCGCCTTCGCGGCGCAGCTTGAGGTCCTCCTGGGACAGTTCGAAGCCGTCGGTGGTGGCCGCCACGGCATCGAGCCGGCGCCGGCTCGGATGGCCCGGCTCCAGGGTGGTGACCAGCAGGCAGGTCCCGGGCAGCCCGCCGCGGCCCACCCGGCCGCGCAGCTGGTGGAGCTGGGAGATGCCAAAGCGGTCCGCGTCCAGAATGACCATGAGCGTGGCGTTGTGCACGTCCACGCCGACTTCAATCACGGTGGTGGAGACGAGCACTTTGGTCTGATTGGCCGTGAAGGAGGCCATGGTCTCGGACTTCAGCACCGGGTCCTGCCGGCCGTGCAGCGGCGCCACAGCCACCCCGGCGAGGGCCGGCTCGTCCTGGAGGTGCTCCACGACACCGGTGACGGAGGCGAGTTCGCGTGAGCCGTTCTCGCCTTCGAGGTCCGCGGCGGACGGTTCGGCCTCGCCCGGGGTGAAGTCGCCGTCGTCGTCCGCGCCGATCTTGGGGCAGACCACGTAGACCTGGTGCCCGGCGTCGATCTCCTCCCGCGAACGGGACCAGATGCGCGTGGCCCACCCCGGGTGTTCCGCGAGTCCCACCACATGCGTGGAGATCGGGGCGCGGCCGGCGGGGAGCTCATCCAGCACGGAGGTTTCGAGGTCTCCGAACACGGTCATGGCCACAGTCCGGGGAATCGGCGTGGCGGTCATGACCAGCAGGTGCGGCGGTTTGCTGGCCTTGGCCCGGAGGGCGTCGCGCTGTTCAACGCCGAAGCGGTGCTGCTCGTCCACCACAATCAGGCCGAGGTCGTAGAAGGACACGTTCTCGCTCAGCAGAGCGTGGGTGCCGATCACGATTCCCGCCGTTCCGGAGGCCGCGTCCAGCATGGCCTGCCTCCGCGCCGCGGTGGGCATGGAACCGGTGAGGAGGGTGACCTGGACCGCGTCCGGGCCGAACCCGCCGAGCATCCCGTCCCGGGAAAGCGGTCCGAGCGTGCGCCGGATGGATTCATAGTGCTGGGCGGCGAGGACCTCCGTGGGGGCCAGCAGGGCAGCCTGTCCCCCGGCGTCCACCACCTGCAGCATGGCGCGCAGGGCCACGATCGTCTTGCCGGAGCCCACCTCGCCCTGGAGCAGCCGGTTCATTGGCGAGTCCTGGGCGAGCTCGTCGGAGAGCGTCTTGCCGACGGCGGCCTGGCCGGCGGTCAGCGTGAACGGCAACTGGCGGTCGAACGCGGGCAGCAGCCCGTCCAGTGCCGGACGGCGGGCCGTTGCTTCCTCGGCGGCGAGTTGGGCACGGCGGCGGGCCAGGGCCGACTGGAGCACCAGGGCTTCCTGGTAGCGGAACCTGTCGCGGGCGCGCTGGAAGTCCGCCGGGGTTTGCGGGGCGTGGATCAGCCGGTACGCGTCGGCGACCGGCAGGAACTTCTCCCGCGCCGCGATCTCCGCCGGCAGCGGGTCACCGAGGGTTTCGAGCTCCACGGTGTCCAGCAGCGTCGAGATGACCTTCTGGATGGACCAGCTGGTGAGCTTGGCCGTGGCCGGGTACACCGGGATCGGCATGGCGGCGAGCTTCTCCGGGTCGATGCCGGGGGTGTCGGGGTCCTCGTCGAGCAGCAGGAAATCGGGGTTGGTCAGGCCGAGGAATCCGCCGTAGCGGGTGACCTTGCCGGAAAACATGGCGCGCCGGCCCGGCTGCAGCTCAGCCTTGGCCCGGAACCCGTTGAAAAAGCTGACCTTGAGCGTGCCCGGCAGCCTGCCGCCGGCGTCGTCGGAGATCACGACGTCGGTGAGGGAGCCGCGCCGGGCGCGCATGGGCCGGGTGCTGTTGGAGACCACCCGGGCGATCAGCGTCACTTCCTCGTCCAGAGGAACCTCGCTGATGGGTGTCAGCTCGCCGCGGCTGAGGTAGCGGCGGGGGAAGTAGTTCAGGAGCCCGCCGACAGTGGTGATGCCGAGGTGTTTTTCGATGACAGCCGCGGAGCGCTTGCCGATGCGGCGTTCCAGGCCCAGTTCAAGTTCAGCGTGCATGTCCGTCGGGGTTTCGGGTTTCGGCGGCAATTGCGGGCGCATCGAAGGCGGCAACAGTGGCGGCCCGCGGGTCCGGATCGCGCGGCACGGCGAGCTCGCTCACGGAAATTTCCGTGGGCTCACCCAGGGAACGGATCAGCGCGACGGCGGGTTCGGCATCCAGGACGTGGACGTGGACGCGCCAGCGGTAGTGCCCGGCGGCGTCCGCAGCGCCGCCGACCTGGCTCATGATCACCGAGTCGCCCATTTCGTCGAGCCGTTGGCGCATCATGGCGGCGTCCAGCGGGGACAGGGAAATGGTGCACATGACTTCGACGCCTTCGTCGCGCGGCATGCCGACGTGGATATGCGGGTCCTGGACGTCGTAGCCGTGCAGGCCGTCCAGCAGTTCGCTCTGGAGCTCCTCGCCCAGCACGGCGGAGCGGAGGCAGTCCAGGATCAGGAGCATGCCCACACCGCCGGCGTCCACGACGTGGGCGGCATGCAGGGCATCGAGCTGGTCCTCCGTGCGCACCACGGCGGCCAGGGCTGCCTCGACGGCAGCATCCAGGGCCAGGCCGAGGGTCTGGTTGCTGTCATCGCCGTCGTGCGCGGAGTCGACGGCGGCCGCGGCCCGGGCGGCGGCTTCCATGACGGAGAGCATGGTGCCCGGCACGGGATCACTCAGCGCGGACCAGGCCCGGATCTGGGCCCGGTTCAGGGCCGCGGCCAGCAGCGGTGAGCTGATCCGGGTGTGCCCGGCCAGCGGTTCGGCGGCGGCGGCGAGGAAGACGGCAAACAGGGTTCCCGAGTTGCCGCGGGCCTGTTCCATGGCCACCTGGCCGGCCTGCGCCAGGACGGCGCCGACGTCGTGCGGGTTCGCGGCGGCGTGCGTGGACTGGCCAGTGGCCGTGCCACTGTCGACGACGGCGTCCGCGGCGTGGGCCGCGGCGCGGACGGTCAGGTAGAGGTTGGTGCCGGTGTCGCCGTCGGCCACGGGAAAGATGTTGATGGCGTTCAGGCGGTCGCTATGGTTGCCGAGCGTGGTTTCCGCCTTGCCCAACCACCGCTTCATCGCTTGCGCGTTGGCGGCAATCTTAGTCTGCAAAGTGATCCCATCCCACAGCGTCAGCGGGCCTGCCCGCGATCGTTACTCCCGTGCTTTCGGTTGGTGCAGGGGCCTCTACCGAGCCTATCGCAGTGAACCCGGGAGGGAGTTGAACCCCTGCGGGGAAAGTGGCCAGCAGTCCGTGGTCTTCGCCGCCGCCGAGGACCCAGGACATCGGGTCTGCTCCCAACAGCTCCGACGCCGGCAGCAGCGCAACGGCCAGCTCCTTCAGGGCGGCGGCTTCCAGGTTCAGCACCGCGTGGCTCGCGGCCGCCATGCGGTTTCCGTCCCGGACCAGGCCGTCCGAAATGTCCATCATGGCCGACGCGCCGGCCTCACGCGCCAACGGGCCGGCCGCGAGCGGCGGCTGCGGGCGGCACTGGGTGTCCATGAGGGAGCGCTGCCCGGCGGTCAGATCCCCCATGGGGACGTCCGACTCCAGCAGCGCCAGCCCGGCTGCGGCCCGGCCCACTGTTCCAGCCAAGGCCACGGTGTCTCCCGGCCGGGCCCCGGAACGCAGCACGGGCGCCATGCCGTCAAGGGTCCCCAGGATGGCCACGCTGACTGCCAGTTCGCGGCCGCGGCCGAGGTCGCCGCCGGCCACGGCGCAGGCCGGAGCGCCCAGCTCCCTGATCCCGGCCATGAGGCCGTCCGCGAAATCCTCCACCCAGGACACAAGGGTCTCAGGCGGCATCGTCAGGCTGACCACAAGTGACGTGGCCCGGGCGCCCATGGCATTGATGTCGCTGAGGTTTTGCGCCGCGGCCTTCCAGCCGACGTCGTACCCGCTGGTGCGGTAGCCGTTGTTCCATTCCAGCCGGAAGTCCTGGTCCGCCACCTGGGTGTCGATGCTCAGCACGGTCCGACCGTCCGGCGCGGCGACAATCGCTGCGTCGTCCCCCGGGCCCAGCAGCAGGTACGTCGCCGCAGCCGGGCCGCCGGTGGGCTCAGCGTTGGTGAGCCGCGGGAAGATGCGCGCCAGCAACTGGGACTCCGAGAGCCCGGCAACGGTCAATGCGGTGTCCGCCCGCAGGGGTTGGGGCACGGCAGTAACAGGGACAGGAGTTGCAGGCACAGGAGAGTCAGGCACAGTTTCAGGCACAGCCCTACGCTACCGCGAGGGGAGTTAGTACGTAGCCTTGAGGCAGCCGAAGTGGGTGTTGCCGGACGACAGCCCTGCTACGCCCAGACCCCACGCGCACACGGTGTATACGCCGCGTCTGGTCACCGGAATGACAATCCGGTAGCCGTGGTTGCCGCTGATCTTCATAACCGAGTTGACGTCCGCCCTGTACCGGCTGGCCACATAGGCGGTGCCTTTCGTGGTGCCGTCGGGGGACGTGACGTAGAGGTGGACGGGAATGTTCGCCCGGGTCATGCCGGGGTCCACTCCCCAGCCGCTGGCCACCAGCGCCGATCCCGTTCCGCCCAGCTGGACCTTGACGGACTCCAGGTAACCGATCGGCGCGGGGGTGGCCGCAACGCGCACGGTGGTGCAGCCCAGGAGGCTGTTGCCCAACGGGAAGATGCTGACGGCAATTCCGTAGGCGCAGATCTTGTAGCTGCCCGGCGTCTTGACGGGCAGCGCCACCCGGTAGCCGTGGTTTCCGGTGGTCCCCATGACCTGATTGACGTCCGCGCGCGCCCGGTTGGCCGTGTAGGCGGAGCTCCTGGTCACTCCGTTAGGGTCGGTGACGTAGAGGTGCACCGGGATGGAGGCTGCCGGCGTTCCGGGGTCCAGGCTCCATCCGCTGACCGTGATGGTCGCCGTCGGCGCGTCCGTCTTGACGACGGTGCTCTCCAGGAAGCCGGCCGGCGCCGGTGTTGCCCGCGGCGTCAGGGATTTGCAGCCCAGGAGGCTGTTGCCCTGGCTCAGCGGGGTGACGGCCAGGCCGTAGGCGCACACTTTGTACTGTCCGCTCATGGTCACGGGGATGTCCGAGGTGAAGCCGTGGTTTCCGGTCACGGACATCACCGTGTTGACGTCAGGGCGGCTCTTGTTGGCGGTGATGGCCTTCGTCGTCGTCTTGCCCGCCGGATCCGTCACGTACAGGTGGACCGGGATGGACGCGGTGGGCGTCCCGGGATCGTAGCTCCAGCCCGTCGCCCGCAGAACTGTCACCCCGCTGACCCTGGTGAGTGCCATCGACTCGAGGTAACCGGCCGTGGGCGCCGACCCGGCCAGGGTCAGGGACCGGCAGCCCAGATCCACGGTTTCGACACTGCCCAGGGCGTACACGCAGACCTTATATACGCCGGCGGTGGTCAGGTTGAAGGAGCGGCTGAACCCGTGGTTGCCGGTCACCTGCATGATCTGGTTGACGTCCGGGCGGGCCTGATTGGCCGCCACGGCGTAGCCCGTGGCACTACCGCCGGGCGGCGTCACATAGATGTGGACCGTGGACGATTCTGAGGACTTGGCGGAGTCGTAGGCCCAGCCGGCGACGTGCAGGCGGGCCGTGGTGCCGGACTTGGTGATGGCCATGGACTCGACGTAACCCTTGGCGGGCGCCCCGGGCGGGCGGATGGTTACGGTGGCCGAGGTGTCGCTGACCGAATCGATGCTCACCTTTGTACCGGCGTGCGTGCTAAACGTCTGCCCGGCCTGCCAGGCCTGGGTGTTGCTGTAGTAGCCGTTGAAAGCGGTTGCGCGGGTATCGGGCGGGAGCAGGATCGAGGAGTTTCCTCCGCCCTGCTGGGTGATCTTCACGCCGCGGTTTCCGGCCTGCGCAATCACCGCGTCATAGCCCACGGCAGTCCGGAGCTCGAGGTAGTACACCTCGCCGGACTTCGGATCCGTGAACTTCACCGCACGGTTCGCGTCGTCGCCGGCCCAGGGTTTGAGCGTCACCCGGCGGGGTCCGGACACGGTGCCGAGGTTGGTGATTTCGTTCCCGTTGCCGAACCGGCCCATCTCCCACAGGCTGGCGCTGATTTCCGGCATCATGTCCCAGTGCGAGATCCCCATCAGGTCCAGGTTGTCGCCGTAGGTCTTGATGCTGCAAGTGGGATCGGCAAACCCGGCGAAGGGTCCGGAGGCCACGTCCATGGCCCCGCTGCCGCACACCAGGCTGTTGGCGTGGTCCATGCCCAGGGCATGCCCGAACTCATGGGTCAGCACGGGGGTGGTCAGCCGGCTGTTCTGCGGCATCAGGATGCGCCCGCCTGTGGTGCCGTTGCTGTAGGTCATGCCGGCGGTGCCGTTGCTCAGGTACGCGCCCGGGATGAAGATCACCAGGGCGGTGTAGGAGCTCTGCGTCCAGCCCAGTTCCTGGGAAACTGTCTCCACGATCTGCGCCGGCGACTGAGTGGACTTCGCGGCGGACCTGTGTAGATGGCGTGAGGAGGTCAGGGCGATGTCCACGCGGCTCGAGGTGGCGTGTGCCCAGTAGCGGTTGGCCGCGCTGAGCGAGGCCTTCGCCGCGGCCATCGGCACTGCCGCGTCCGTCTCGGCTGCCGATTTGTCGGCCAGCTGCACCGTCACGAGGGTGGTCTTCAAGGTCCCCGCCATGGGCGCGCTCACGTAGGTGTATTCGCTCCTGGCCCTGTTGGCCGGCGGCTCGGGCCGGACAAAGTCATCCACCACCTGCCCCTGGGGGCTCGGGTCCGACACCGCCGGGATGGCACCGGCGGACACCTGCGCGGCGGTCGGTACCTCTACAGCGGCCCCAGCGGCCTGGGGCAAGTATGCTGCCAGCATCACGGCGGCAATCACGGTTGCCGCTATGTTCAGTTTTCGCATAAATTGCTCGCTTAGGGTGGGACCTCAGGCGGTGACCTGTTGGTGGGAGCGACGGAAGATGCCTATAGCATAAACGCCAATTCCCGTCTGTCACCCCAATAACTTTGATCCCTTGAATCACAACTGCATCACGCATTGTTATTGCCAAGTTTTTGCGCAGGACCGACACACCATTTCGCCACCTGAAAACCGCGTGCCAAACTCTAAGCCGTGCCTTCTTCCGTCGCCGCGGTGAATACCGCCACCCGCAGGGTGCTCGCCTTCGCCGTCGGCGGCCTCCTGCTGTGGCTCATCATCGCCGTTCAACTCTTCGTCAACGTGGATCCGCTCAGCGTGCACCGGACGGACGCCATCATCATGCTGGGCGGCGCGGCCACCGAACGCCTTCCCGTGGCCCGTCAGATCCAGTCCGAATCTCACATTCCGGTCCTGGTGATCTCGCACACGGACACGTTAGGCAACCGTGCGGCGGATGAGGCATGCAATTCAGCTGCCTTTCCGAACCCAACCGTCATCTGCTTCCGGCCCCCGGACCTGGACACGAGGGGGGAAGCGCGGGCTATCTCCCGGCTGATCGAGGCCAACGGCTGGAAGTCCGTCACGGTTGTGACCTCCAGCTACCACATCACCCGTGCGGGGCGGCTGATCGGACAGTGCACGACGGCGGATGTACAGATGGTTGCCTCGCATCCGGACCTGGATCCAGGCCAATGGATCCGGCGGTTTGTGGTCGAAACCGGAGGCCTATTGGACGTTTCCCTCAGGCCCGAATGCGTCAATCAGTGAGCGGAAATGTAACAATTGAACCTCATCCGGTTGAACTGGTCAGCCGGTTCGGGCATCTGACCGACGCGAGGAGGACATGCTGGAACACTCTCCCGACGGCCCTCCGACGCTGGTGGCCGCACCACGACACCTGCGCCGGCGGCGCATGCACACGGAGATCCCGGACGCCCTCCTGGTGCCCGGAGCGGAGCCGCTTCCGCTCACGGATCCGCCGGCCGAGGCGCCGGCTGCCGACGGCCAGGACGCTGCAACTCAGGCTGCCGACGGCCAGGACGCTGCAACTCAGGCTGCCGACGGCCAGGACGCTGCAAGCCAGGCTGCCGCAATCCAGGAAAAAGAATCCCAGCAGCTCGTCCGTGACATGCAGAAACGGCGCAAACGGCGGGTGGCCCTCCTGTTCGTTCTCTTTGTCGCCATCGCCGTGCCGGCAATCGTGCTGGCCCTGCTGCTCGGCTGAATCCGAGCCATTAACTCTTCCAACCGCTCGCACACCTTTGGGGAATAACCATGCACAGCATCATGCCGATCTTCGGAACCAGGCCGGAAGCCATCAAGATGGCGCCGATCGTCAGCGCGCTGCAGGAGTCCCCGCTCTTCCGGTGCATCGTGACGGTCACGGGGCAGCACCGCGAAATGCTGGACCAGGTCAACGAACTGTTCGGCATTGTTCCGGACCATGACCTCAACATCCTGCAGCAGGGGCAATCCCTGTCGGCCATCATGACGCGGACCATTGACGGGCTCGAAAAACTCTTCGCTGTCACCCGTCCGGACGCCGTCGTGGTCCAGGGCGATACCACCACCTCCACGGCCGCCGCCATCGCGGCGTTCTACCACGGCATCCCGGTGGTGCACGTCGAGGCCGGGCTGCGCAGCGGTGACCTGCTCTCGCCGTTCCCCGAGGAAGCCAACCGTAAGATCACAAGCCAGATCACCCGCCTGCACCTGGCACCGACCTCCACCAGCCGGGAAAACCTGCTGCGGGAAGGCATCAGCCCGCAGGACATCGTGGTGACTGGGAACACAGTAATTGATGCCCTCCTCGCCACCGTGGACAAGCGGCTTCCCTTCACGGACCCCCGGCTGGAAGCGCTGGCCGCCAGCGACCGCCGGGTCCTGCTGGTCACCACGCACCGGCGCGAAAACCAGGGCGAATCCATGCGCAGGGTGGGACGGGCGCTCGCGCGGATCGCCGACGCCGAACCGGACCTCGTGATCGTGCTGCCCGCCCACAAGAATCCCGTGGTGCGTGAGGCAGTGCTTCCCGCGCTGGAGGGCAAGCCCAACGTGCTGGTGACGGAGCCGCTGGCCTACGGCGAATTCACCCGGATGCTTTCGCAGGCGCACATCGTCCTGACGGACTCCGGCGGAGTGCAGGAGGAGGCCCCCAGCCTCGGCAAGCCGGTCCTGGTGATGCGGGAGAACACGGAACGGCCCGAGGCCCTTGAAGCCGGCACCGTGAAGCTGATCGGCACCGACGAAGAGCGGATTGTTGCCGAGGTGACCCGCCTCCTGCACGATTCCTCGCACTTCGCGTCCATGGCAAACGCAGTGAATCCCTACGGCGACGGCAAGGCAGCCCCCCGGACGGTGGCAGCCATCGAAGAGCTGCTCGGCGTCGGCTACCGGACGGCGGAGTTCAGCGGGGCGTAGGCGGTGGCCAAATCGTGAAACAATGAAGCTCCCGGGGAGGGAGTGCTCACCCCCGCGCGCAGCCGAGAGAAAAGTGAAAGTGGACGTGAGCATGGACCGCAGGGACTTCTTCCGACTGTCGTTGGCGGCCTCTGCCGCCGCCACGCTGGCCTCTTGTACGCCGGAACCTAACGACGTCGGCCAGCCACCAATCACCAGCCAGCCACCAACCAGCAGCCGTCCCACGCCGGCGGGGGCCCGCAAGGGCGTGGGCCTTGCCGTGGGCAAGAAGTACGGCATCCAGCAGCTCGACGCCTTGGATGTGAACTGGTTCTACACATGGGGCGCCTCATATCCCGCAGCCCGCCCCACGCAGGATTTTGTGCCGATGATCTGGGGCAAGGAAAGTGTCCGCCAGAACGCGGTCGCAGAGGTACAGTACGAACTCGAGCTGACCCGGGCCGCGGAACTGCTTGGCTTCAATGAGCCCGACCATCCCGAGCAGGCAGACATGAAAGTGTCCTCGGCCATCAAGTATTGGCCCGAGCTCGAGGCATCCGGGCTGCGGCTGGGCTCGCCGGCGCCCGTTCAGGCACTGGGCGACTGGCTCAAGGAGTTCATGGATGAAGCGTCCTCGAAGGATCTCAGGGTGGACTTCATCACTATGCACTCCTACCCTTCCCCGGACTCCGAGTCCTTCCTGAACAGCGTCCAGGAGCTCTACGACCGGTACGAAAAGCCCATCTGGATCACCGAATACGCCGTCGCGGACTGGAAAGCCTCCGAAAAGTCGCCCACGCGCTACACCGAAAAAGAGATCATGGCGTTCATGAGCGAAACGGCCGCAGGGCTCCGCCAGATGCCGTTCGTGGAGCGCTTTGCCTGGAAGACCCGGGCCGAAGGGGACCCCATCATGGGCGCCTCGGCCCTGTTCCGCAAGGACGGATCGCTCTCCCCCACAGGCGAGCTCTACAAGTCCCTGTAGGGGGCGCGCCGCGCCCGGGACGCCAACATCCGACGCCGTGGTGAGGCTCACCGTCCACTGAGAAAACCTTGCGTTTTTCCTGCGCTTACCCGGGAGTTTCCTGTGTGTTTTCCGTGCTAGGTTTGCTCGAGCTTGAGTGCCGGGGGAGTTGATGCACGTCGCCCGTGGTGCCGGCTAACAATCTGGTCCCTACCGAGAGCGACTCATGGAACGCCGTAAGTTTCTTACCATGCCCTTGGCAGCTATGGCCGCCCCGGGGGCTCTGCTGGCTGCCAACGCGGCAACCGCCGAAGCGGTTGTGAGCGTCCCTTCCATCACCACGCCCGCCAACACCTTGAAGGGTTTCGGGCATGGCGGCAAGGACGCTTTGGCGCTCCAGCAAATCAAGAGCCTCAACCTGAAATGGCACTACACCTGGGGTTCGCACCCTAACGTGACCACCACCCCTGCCTTCGTGCCCATGATCAAGAGCGCCAAGACGATGCTGGAGCAGGACGCCCTTGGCTATGTCACACGCCAGTTGGCCGAAACGAAGGCCACGCACCTGCTCGGCTTCAACGAACCCGACGTCGTGGCACAGGCGAACATGAGCGTGGACCAGGCCATCAGCCTTTGGCCCAAGCTTCAGGCAACGGGCCTACGGCTCGGCTCCCCTGCCACGACCAGTCCGAGCAGCACCTGGTTGGCGGCTTTCATGGCGAAGGCAAAGACGAGAGGCCTCCGCGTAGACTTCATGACCACCCACATCTATGCCTGGCCCCGGGCGGACGACTTCCTGAACAAGCTCACCATGATGCACGAGAAGTACGGGAAGCCGATCTGGGTCACCGAATACGCGGTGGCGGACTGGGACGCCACCGCGTCCAGGCCCTGCAAGTACTCCCGCGCCCAGACAGAGGACTTCATGCGGGCCACCGTAGCCGGAATGCGTGCGCTCCCCTTCGTGGAACGCTTTGCCTGGAAGACCCGCCCAGCAGGCGACATCAAGATGGGATGCTCCACCCTGTTCAACGCGAACGGCACCCTCACCAGCACCGGACGCCTCTACGCGGCGCTGTAAGGCTCTGTAGAGCCTCCCAACAGCGTTCCGGGCCTTGCGGACCTTGGAGCGGCTGCTCTAGCCAAGGAGGCCCCACCGGAGATTTATCCGGTAGGGCCTCCCTCATGTTCGAAGTTGCCGTGCGGTGGAAATATACGGGCAGACTGCTTCGAAGGCACTGGCCGGCCGTTATCGCGGGGGCGCTCCTGCAGCGCCGGCTTGGTGTAATCCGGTGCCTCCGGCCGGGGGCGGCGTTGGCGGGCCTGAACCCGGTCGATGATGTCCTTATCCGGACAGGCAGGCAAGGGCAGGAGCCTAAGGAGCCGGGGCCATCTGTTTCACAGCGTCCGTGGGTTGCCATTAGCAGCTCCCTTGGCCTGACGCCTTCTCGGGGGTGCGATGGCAGTGTCACATGTGAGGTTTGGGAGGTCGAATCAGGGCCCTACTGGGTTCGTTCTGGCCCGGTATCTGCGTGCTGCGGGCATCAACTGCGTCGTTGCGGCGTCCTCGAAACTGCTGCCCCGGGGACCGCGTGAAAACCGACCGCCGCGACGCCCGCGTGTTGGCCGAAATGCTCGCGGTCGGCTCGGTCACCGAGGTCCGCATCCCGGATCCGGACGAAGAAGCACTGCGGGACCTGTCACGGCTGCGCTCCGGCACGGCCGGGGACCTCGCGCACGCCCGCCAGCACTTTGACGAACCGGCACTGCAGTTCACCTACGACGCCGACGTCGAACAGGCCGGAACTGCTCACCGCGCACCCCAGATTCCCCGTGCCATCACGGAGGACCCCTAGAAACCGCCCAGGGGCCGCGGGCCTGCCGACAGTGAACATTCCCGCCGCCGGCGGGATAGTGGTCAGTGGCCGGAACGTCCCGATCCCCGTCGCTACGGGCAACAGCTGACCAGCTAGCCAGCAATGGATGAGGTGTTACCCAACGCGGGACAGTAGATGCTCAGGGCAAGGTTCTCGATTTCAAGCGAAGACCCCTCGAGCGGGGGCTTGTAGCCGTCGAAGCGCCGCTGGCAAGCCTCCGCAGCCCGACCGTAGAACGTCTCGGCCTGCTCGGGAGGGACGTTAGAGCTCAGGCCCGAGCCGTCCATTTTCTCGTGGAACAGGGCTTCCTTGTCAGCGGAATGCCACTGCTTTGCAAGCTCGATAATCTTCGCTGAGTCCGCGGGCGTCGCCTTCGTGTAGTCTCCGGTGAAGTGGACCTTGCCCTCGGCGAGTTGGTTGGGAATGGCGGTCGGCGGCAGTTGCCCCGGAGGCAGCGCCGCGTCCGGGACCACGGCCGAGTCCGTGGATTCGGCCGCGGTCCCCGGCGGCGGCGCTGACGCCGTCGTGGCAGCCGGGCTTTCCGGGGCCGAATTGGTGCCCTGAGACTGACCGGTGCATCCAGTAAGCCCAAAGAGGCCGATTAATGCTACAGCAGTGAGTAGTGAAACCTTCATGGTTGTTTCCCTGGTTCGTTGATCTGAAAACGCGAAGCGGCGTACGGCCGCGCGCTACCCCGCCACTTTAGTGCCAGTGGACTCTTTGGTGACCGTGGAGTAGCCGGTCTTGGAGCCTGTGACCTTGACGGTGATGGTCCTCCCCGCGTCACCAGTGCGGACCTTATAGGTGGAAGCTGTGGCATCACTGATCAGAACGTGCGAGCGGTACCAACGGTACGTCAGCGTCACCGGCGCAGGTCCCCAGGCGCCGGGCACGGCCGTCAGGGTGGACCCTAGCGCCGCGGTGCCCGTGATCTTGGGAATCGGCGCGGCGAGAGTGCCCTTGGCGATGGTAGCGGTGGCGGGGGACGTCTTGGAGGCCGTGTTGAAGGCAGTCTTGGAGCCAGTGACCTTCACGGTGATGGTCCTGCCCGCATCACCGGAGCGCAGCTTGTACGTGGCACTGCTGGCATCGCTGATCAACGTACCGGACCGGTACCACTTGTAAGTCAAGGTCACCGGCGCCGGGCCCCAGGTTCCGGGCACGGCGGTCAGGGTGGACCCGACCTTCCGGGTGCCGGCAATCGTCGGCGTGGGAGCCGCGAGGGTGCCCTTGACGATCGAAGCCGTGGCGGCAGATGTCTTGGAGACCGTCGGGTAGCCGGACTTGGAACCGGTGACCTTCACGGTGATCGTCGCACCCAGATCACCGGCGACAGGAGTGTAGGCGGCGCCGATGGCGCCGCTAATCGCGGTCCCCGAGCGGTACCACTGGTACGCCAGGGTCACCGGCGCCGGGCGCCAGCCGCCAGGCACCGCTGTCAGAATGGCCCCGACCTTCGCCGAACCTTGGATCGACGGCATCTGAGCGTTCAGGGAGCCGTTGTCGACGACGGCGGCGGCGGTGGCCTGCTGGTATCCGGATAGGTAGTTTTTGCCCAGGAATTCGACGCCGGTCCGGGAAAAGTGGATTATGTCGCCAGTATTCGTGCCGCCAGCCATGGCCGCGGCAAATCCGGTGTACGGAACCCGCGACGGGGTTTCCCGGTGCGATCTGTCGACGTTGAGCCGGACCGGATCTGCTGCGATTCCCTCAGGTGCCATTTGCCCCACCACGACGGGGAGGTTCGGGACCGCCAACTGGGACCGGAAGTAAGCAATGACTGTATCCAGCCTGGCATTGTAGCCGGAAGTGGTCAGCGTCGCGTTGTTTTCCCCCTGGTGCCAGAGGACGCCCTTGAGCTCAACCGTACGACCGGACGCCTTGGCCGCCGCGATGCCTTCGAGGGTCTGTTTTACCGCCAGCGCGGAAAGATCGAGTTCCGGGGCGGAGGCCGCGCCGGGAATCCACGTGAGGGTGGACGCGGCAGTGGTGAATCCCGTGCCGCCGTGCGCCGCCGGGATGAGCAGCACCCCGACGTTGCCGGGCTGGGTCTTCAAGTACTCACGGGCAAGAGTTGTGGCCGGCGAAAGCCCGGTCGCGATGTCGTGCATGTCCAGGGGCACACCCGCCTTCTGAAGCTCGCGGTCACTCGCGCCAAACTCAAAAATCCGAGGGTCCGCGGGGTCATCCGTGCTACCGGCGGGCAGGCCCCGCCCGGACATATTCGACTGCCCCGCCGCCAGGAACACATGCAGGACGGTGAGCGTCTCCGCTGCCCGCGCAGGCGCCACGCCCGCGAGCATCAGGGCAGTAACCGCCAGGCCGACCAGCAGCCCTCGAATCCCGCTCGCCAAATTCCTCATTACGGATCCCCATTCCGTCAATGGGCGGCGCACCACCCGAACCTGCAAAGACGCAGAACCCTTAACCCTAGCCCTAAAACACCCTGCCCTGTCCGCGGTTGACGGTCGAGTCGCCGATTAGTTCCTTTCTGCGGTGTCCCTGAGTCTAGATCGGTGACGGAAACCACCGGCACCTATATGCCCTGCTAGTCATTGCATTGGTGGTCGGCCTGATCTTCGGAGGGCGGCCGCCGCCGAGGTCAATACATCTCGACGGTGACCAGATGGGCGTCGACCAAAAACGAGGTTCTGGCCTTGCGCGGGCATCTGCTGTGTGAGCAAGTGACGCTGGTGGTGATGGAAGCCACCAGCGACTATTGGAAGCAGTTCTATTTCCTGCTGGAGGACGGGCTGAACGTGATGCTTACGAACGCCCAACAGGTAAGGAACATGCCCGGGCGCAAGACCGACGTCTCGGACGCGGCGTGGCTGGCCCAGCTCGGCGCGTTCGGACTCGTGCGTGCCTCGTTCGTTCCGCCCGAGCCCGTCCGTCAGCTCCGGGACCTGACACGCACGCGCACGATGTCCATCCGGCAGCGCGGCAGTGAGATCCAGCGCCTGGAGAAGCTGCTGGAAGACGCCGGGATCAAGCTGTGTTCCGTGGCCACGGATCTGACAGGTGTCTCCTCCAGGGCGATGCTGGGGACCCTCATTGAGGGCCAGGGGATCCGGCCGTACTGGCCGATCTTGCCGTCTACAGCCTGCGAACGAAGATTCCCGCCCTGACCGAAGCACTCAACGGAAGATTCAACGCCCACCATGCGTTCCTGGCCGGACTGCACCTGAACATCATTGACGGACACACCCTGGCCATAGAACAGCTCAGAGCCTGGACTGAAGCAGTCCTGGCACCCTTCGGCCCGGGACCTGCCGGTGTACTTCGGCGCCAAATACCGGCGCCTCGCGGCCAGACGGGGACCCATGAAAGCCCTTGTAGCCGTCGACCATGCAATACTTACCGCGGTCTGGAACATGCTCAGGACCGGGGAACTCTACAGGGCCCCGGACCCGACTACTACACCCGCCTGCAACCGGCCAAAACGCGGGCACGCGCAGCCAGCTCGAATCCATGGGTTTCACGGTCACCATCGAACCCACACAACAAACCGCCTGACCGACCCCTTGGGCGGCCCGATACATACTCGCCCACGCCGTCGCACACCATCCGCGGTCACCTTAATTTTCGTGGGAGCCTTGACACTGCAGTCACCAAAAAGACTCGCCAACACCCCCGTCACCGCGACCGGCGGGCATAGACGAACGTCCCCCGGAACCAAAACTCCAGGAGCCGTTCATCTATGCCTCTTGACAACCGAACCTACATAAATCAGTTGGCGGAAGCGGCCAGGTCCAGCAGTTCGCTCTTGTGGCCGAGCGAGACGATGTCCCAGCCGGCAGCGCTCCACTTGTCGTGGTCCAGGACGTTGCGTCCGTCGAAAATGCGCTTGCGCGAAACCGCAGCAGAGAGTTCCGCAGGATCGACGTTCACGAACTCGGTCCATTCCGTCAGCACCATGACCAGGTCGGCGTCAGCCGCTGCCGTGGCGAGCGAATCGACGTAGTTCAGGCGCGGGTACCGTTTGCCGGCGTTGGCGTTCGCAGCGGGGTCGTAGACGCTGACGTCCGCTCCGCTGTTGAAGAGCCTGGCCGCCACGTCGAGGGCCGGTGAATCGCGGACGTCGTCGCTGTTGGGCTTGAACGCGACGCCGAGGACGGCAATGCGCTTGCCCTCGAGCGAGCCGAGCAACGTTTCGGCAACGTGGACCGCACGGTCACGACGGCGGAGGTTTACTTCGTCGATTTCGTTCAGGAACCGCATGGTGCTGTCCAGGCCGAGCTCGGAGACCCGGGCCTGGAGCGCGCGGATGTCCTTGGGCAGGCAGCCGCCGCCGAAGCCGATGCCGGCGTTGAGGAAGCGGCGGCCGATCCGGGCGTCGAGGCCGATAGCATCCGCCAGGGTGCGGATGTTGCCGCCAACGGTCTCGGTGACCTCGGAGAAGGCGTTGATGAAGGAGATCTTGGTCGCAAGGAACGCGTTTGCAGCGACCTTGACCAGTTCCGCCGTCTCGAAGTCCGTGGCGATGAACGGGGTGTCGCGGCTGATGGCGTCGGCGTAGACCTCACGCAGGGTGGTCTCGGCAGCGTCGGAGTCAGAGCCGATAACCAGGCGGTCCGGACGCAGGGTGTCCTCCACGGCGAAGCCTTCCCGCAGGAACTCGGGGTTCCAGGCGAAGTTGACCTGAACGCCGTCGCGCGATTCTTCGGCGACGAGGCCCTTCAGGCGACGTGCTGAGCCAACCGGAACGGTGGACTTGCCGACGATCAGGGAGTCCTTCGTGGCGGCACGTGCAATCGCTGTCACGGACGCGTCAACGTAGGTCATGTCGGCAGCGTGCTCGCCGGCCCGCTGAGGGGTACCGACGGCAATGAAGTGCACGTCACCGAAGGCGCCGGCTTCTTCGAACGAGGTAGTGAAGCGCAGGCGGCCGGATTCTGTGTGCTTGCGCAGCAGTTCGGGCAGGCCAGGTTCGTGGATGGGTAGTTCGCCTCGGCTGAGGCTATCGATCTTCTCTTTGTCGACGTCGACACCCAGAACTTCGAATCCGAGTTCCGCCATGCATGCCGCATGGGTCGCGCCGAGGTATCCCGTACCGATCACGGTTAGTCGTAGTGTCACTAGTCCCCCAGTAGCCGCAGTTGATTTCTTTGCCTTGGGCGCCAAACAGCGCAACCAAAC
The DNA here is from genome assembly GCF_040676555.1 of Arthrobacter sp. LAR12-1-1.1. NCBI lineage: Bacteria > Bacillati > Actinomycetota > Actinomycetes > Micrococcales > Micrococcaceae > Arthrobacter > Arthrobacter sp. LAR12-1-1.1. The sequence continues at coordinate 64,350 of NZ_JBEGIG010000056.1, forward strand.
GCGTCCACTATATAACTGTTGCTCGCGATATCCGATTTCAGTTCGCCACCGTGACCAACGTCATCCCTCTACAACTGGTGTCGCGCACTTGAAGGCCGGATGTCTTGAGTACTGACGCATGATGCTCGCGGGTCTCGATTCCCAAATGGCCGCGGACATTGACTTTCCGACGACAGAGCAAGGCCTGCTGACGACGAGCGGCGCCGGGCTGGGCGGTGGAAGCGCTGGTCCGCTTAGCGGCTCCCAAGCCCGACAGGACGTCAATCCACGTCCACGGTGCCGCTGGATCATCACGGAACGACCAATCACGGAACGATGGACTTCGGGCCCTAATCAGCTTGCTCTGATGTGCTGAGCCCAGAGGCTATACGTAGAGGACGCTACTTATGTCGCAATAGTTCGATCTTCTGTTGATGTTGTGACCCCAGAACCCACCGCCATTCTTGTGGTGGGTCTCGGTAAGTTCGCCGTAGAAGCCCTCTAGCAGATCGTTGAAAGTCGGAATCACGTCGACGGAACGGAGCCCTGCGAAGAAATCAGCCTTTTTCTCCTGAGGATTCAACCAATTACCGCCGCGCCCCTGATCCACCTGTCCCACGGAGAGCTCGTATTGACGCCTCTGCGCGGCCCTCTCCAAGGACATTTCTTGATCCACACTTCTCAGATGGAGCAAACCCAAAGACGTCTCGTACGCAAAGTCCTCGCGAGATCGGTGCAGCCCAGCACCGAATTCACTGCGGGCCTTCCAGATTACGGGCTTTGTGTACCCGGAGGCGAAGAATCCGTAGCCGCGCTGCAATTCAATGTCCTGAGACGGATCAAAAGGCGCCTCTTTCTCCGTGTGCTGGACAATTTCGAAGCCGATTGGCGCGGTTATCCCGTCCAAGGACTGCAGCTTGGGCAACACTTCATCGGCGCCGATCCCCAAGCCGACGAGCAATTCGTCGCAGTCCGTTGCTACGACGATGTCATAGCAGTGCAACAACATCTTGGCAAAGCCGGACATCGCCATCGCCTTGAAGTCGTCGTCAAAGGGCACTGGGGGGATACTGACAAAATTGAGGTTTACACCGTTGTAGCCGGGGCTATTGGCCAGAGACTCCGACAGCGATGGGCTGGAGGCGTGGTCGATCACGTAAAAGGCCGCTTCTGGACAGATGCGAAGCCCGTTTTTTACCCACGCCTCAAGCAGGATGGTCTCATCCCGTGCCATCGTAAGGAAGGCAATGGGAGCCTGGCGGCTTCTCGCCGGCCAAAACTCAAGGCGAAAATCCGCCATTCTAAACTCCACTCGATAGTGATCCAGGCAGATGCTGAATAAGATCAACGACAGTCGCCCTCGCTTCTGAGGGTGTGCGCGGTCGAGGCCCCCAACAGCATAGAACAACTCAAGTGGCTTCCGTACTTTCGCCGTCGCCTCGGGCTGCAGCACCCGTGCGTCGTCGCGCGCCCGCTTTGCAGCGACCGGTGTGAAGGGCTTCCTGGCGCCGTGATGGGCAATCGATTCGTTGAGATAGGCTGAATCGCCCTATTAATGTCCGAGGCTGCGAAGCAGAGGGGTGAGCGGCCACACGGAGCGCGATGCGTTTAGAACCAGGACGACGGCTCAAATCCAGTATGACCAGGATGAAGGAGCCGCAGTGAAGGAATCGGCTCGATTTCGTAGAATCCGACGCACAGTTCGAGGCCGGCGGTACGGCCGTGCTGATCGAGAGGATTCCACCAAGATTAATGGGTCTGAGTCGGGAGTCCATCAAGCGGCGGTCGGTCCCTCTCCTCAAGTACCGAGCAGTGCAACACAAACTAGTCATCGCCAGGATCGCCAGGTGCGCAGCCCAGCCCAGCCCCGCCCAAGCCGGAAGGCTGGGCCTACCGGCAGCCGTTCACATCCAATCAGGCCCGCGCTGATGCCCTGCAGCCATGGCTAGACGTCTACCACATCCACCGGCCCCACAGCAGCCTCGGAGGCAACCCACAAATCAGCAGGTGCAACCAAACTACTGACTGTGTACATCTAGGCTGACGCGTGCGCCGCCTCATATCCGGCCACAACCCGCCGGGCATGTTCGTAACCTCCGTCTGCCAAGGCCTTGAGAGTTTCCAGCGCGGACTGGTCACCCGAACTCAACCGCACCTCCGCCGCCCGCGAGGTGTGCCACGGGTTGCCCGCTGATCGCTCATCATGGAAGGCGGTTGCGGCTTCCTCAAACTCAGCCAATCGCCGCGTTCCATAGAAGTGCTTACCGCCGCGTCGGACGGCGGCCTGAATGTTAAATGCCTGGCTGCCATCGCCGCTGAGGTGGCCGATGACGTAGGCCGCCAGGCTAAAGACGGCCTTTGTAGAATCCTGCACCAGCAGAGCGGGCAGGAGTTGTGCATAGCGGGCATCGCCCTGTGACGCGCCGCCGGAGAGCCTCGCCACGAGGTGCTCGTCGGCCACTATCGTCGCGTTCGGCGACAGATCCTGCCGGAACTTGTCGAGGTCGATATCAAACCCGGACAAGGCTGCAGCACGACCAGTCAACATGGCAGCATCGAGGGCCCGGATGATGCGTTCGCTGTAGCGGAGCATGCCTGTGTCGTCGCCGCCGGAGGCGAAGGTGAACTCGCCGAAGACGGGACCGTTGGGCCCGTCGTAACAATCCACCTTAACAAACCGGGTTTCGAGGTTCAGCGACAATGTCGACGCCATTTCCAGCATCGCCCCCGCGAACCGTGGGAGGACGTGCTGCTCCGGCAGCCATCGATTCTCATCAATCGAATAGTCCTTCCCGAGCTCGAGCGGGATAAATGCCCCGTCGAACAGGGCAACCCGCGGCGGGGACACATTCCGGTCGATTTGGGTGATGTGGCTGACCTGTCCCCGGAAGGCATAGATCTTATAGTCCAACGGAACGGGCTTGCCTGCCGGCAATGACGGAATGCATTCCTCAGCGAGCCAGTAATCAGGCGCGGCACCCACTGCCTTGATGTCGGCGGCAGCGAGGACCTTCATCCTCAACAGGTCGAGGTAGGAGCCTTCGCCGAGCTTCTCAAGCACGTAGACACCGGAAGCCGAATGGCGGTTCGGCTGCTTGATCACGAGCCTGTCCCCGAACAGCTCCCCCGCTGCCAAGGCCTCGGCCGCGCTGCTTGTCCGCGCATACCGCGGGACGGCATATCCGGCCTGCTCAACGTACTTGTAGGCCGTTTCCTTGTCGTCCAGTTCCCACGGTACGGGATCCAGCCCAGGATCGTTTCGCTGGTTGAACCTCTGGCGCATCAGCCCCAGGAACGAAATCCCGTCCATGTGCAGTTCCTTCCCTAACTCTTCGCGCGTGGGCGGACATTGTTTGCCGACCGCCGTTCGGTGGAGTGTCAACCGGCACTCTGCGCTGAGTGCGGTCATCATAATCTCCCCGCGATCTAGCGGTGGCGGAGCACCCAATCGGAGTTCTTGACGGAATTGACCCATCAGAGTGTCGGCGTGATCTCATCGCATATCCTACGCTGGCGGCGGACATGCTGCGTACGCTCCCGGCGGGGACAGCCGGGAAGGCCCTGGAGGCCCAGCATCTGAAGGCACACTGGCCTCGACCACGGCCCGCGACACCCGGCGAGTAGCGCGCCCTTGGTGTGGAAGAATCGAGTCCAGAAAACAGTGATGAGGGAAAAATGCTCAAAGGCTACGTCGATTCAATCTCACCGAACAAGCGGTCGCTCACTGGCTGGGTTCAAGTAGGAGAGGGCGGTGAAGACCCGGATCTCTGGCTCGATCTCGACGGCGAACAGGTTGGAAAAGCTGTCTTCGGTGCCGAACGCGCGGACGTCCGTTCCGCTCTGGGGCTGGCCAACAAGTCCTTCACCCTGACTCTCGAGACACCTGTCCAGAGTCAGAACGTCCTGGCGAAGGCTCACCAAGTAGCTGCGGTGGCCGACGGCGTGAGGAGTTTCATTCCGCTGGGTGGCAGCGCCTACCACCAGATGCTGGCAGATTTCGTCCGGGCCTCGGCCGCCAACGTCAGGGGTGCGCGCGAGGTGATACTTGATGCCCTCGAAGTCAACGAACTCAAGCTCTCAAAGCACTTCGCGGAAGTGAGGGAGTCGTCGGAGGCAGGCGAACTCTCCTACCTTGGATTTCCGGTCGGGTTGCGGTCCAGTGACGACGTCGGACAGATTGGCAAGGACGGCCACCTATTCCTGACGGGCGGCAGCAACGCGCTGCGAGACCAGTACAGGGCGCCCGAAGACGCGGCGGAGGAGGCCCTGCTGGAAAAAAGGGCCACTATGTGGGCCTCGGCGATCCGCACCAACAGCGAGGTGCTGGACGATCTGGGAATCCCGTTCCTTCAGGTCGTCATACCCGAGAAGTTGACGGCCCTGCGGCACCTCGCCCCGCTGGCAATAACTGGCCCGACCCCGCTGTACCGTCGCCTCGATGAACTCATGGCGAATGAGCCCAACTACGTGAGTTTCCTGAGCATGTTCGAGGGCTGGTCGGGTGATATCGGAGCTTGGCAGCGGAACGACACTCATTGTTCCCCGGCCGGCACGTTGGCAATGGCACGTGCACTTCTGGATCGGCTCCCCGGCTGCGATCCAGCCATTCTTGACGGAGTCGAACTGACGGGAACCATATACCGCAACGGCGATCTGGCGCCGAAGTTCTTCGATATCCCGCTCTGGGACAAGCAGCAAATTCCTGCCCCTGGAACACTGGGTGATCCAGAAATCGAACTCGCGTTCTCTCATAGTCCGGGAAATTTCGTCGGCTCGCACAACGTCTGGACTAACGAGAGCGCGCCGATCAAGAAAAAGGTGGTTGTCTTTGGCAACTCATTCTTCGGTAGCGTGACGAGCCCAACCCGGTTGAGCTGGTGGTTCGCCCGTCTCTTCAGCGAATACCACCTGAAGTGGGAAAACACCGTCGACATGGACTACGTGCGGGACGTCCGTCCTGACTATGTCATCGCGCAGTCAATCGAGCGGTTCCTGGTACGGCCACCGAGGATCCCAGGCACGAGCTAGCGGCATAACCGAAGACCCCGGCAGATTCAGTCTGCCGGGGTCTTCGGTTACCGTCGCGAAAGACGTAAGTCCTCTCGTGCTGCCCCAGGGCTTACTTCTGGCTTCCGGCAAGTCGTTGGGTTGCCCGGAGCCAGTTCCGCACGTAGTGTCCGACCAGGTTCTGCTGCCGCGAATGCGCACTCGCCTCTGCTCCTTCCAGCGTCGAAGGCGCCGCCGGGCGTTCGTCCAATGTCAACAACACTTCCTGAAGAGCAGTCGACAGCGTGAATCTCGACAGGTCCCCGGACTTCAACTCGACCGCAAAGTCGGTCGCTGCTTCAATGCCGCTGGCCAGTTCGGTTGCGATATCTTCCGGACTCTTGACTGCGAAGCCCCTGCCCGAAAAGTTATGGAATTCCGCCACGGCAAAGTTTTCAGCATCCAGCCAGCCAGGGCCACCGAACTTGTCGTAGCAATATACCGGCACACCGGCCAGCATCGCGTACTGTACCGTCTTGCCAATTGTCACCACCCCGTCCAGCGCAGCAAGCGTCTCGGGCGTGACGCGGGCGGCGACCGAGTTGGCCACATCGCCACTGCCAATGGGCAAAAAATCCACTCCGGCCGGCGGGTCTTCCAGCACCTTACCCAGCTCGCCAGGGACATGGTTAGAAACGACGCCGATCAACTGCTTCCTGCCCCGGCTCGGCTTGCCCGCCGCTCCGAAGGCATCAGGGGCGGGGTTGGCAAATACCTTCATCCGGGCCGGGTCAAACGCCTCTGCCGCCCCGTCTGCGAGATGCGCCTCCAAGGTCTCTGCAGAGTTGTAGACGTGCAAGCCCGCAAGCTTGGCCTCCACGACTGCTGACCACGACGATTCCAGAGGGTGGGCAGACGACATGTGATTGAACACAAACGCCGTCACGCCCGGATTCTGGAGGAGCCACTGAGGGACGATCTGGTGATGGATCCATGCCAGTTGCGGCGGATCGCTCTCTAGCACCTTTGAAAGCTGGTCGTCGTCGATGTCGAAGTAGGAAATATTGGCGCGGTCGGTCAAATGCGACAGTACCGGCCTGCCAGCGCTCCATGTTCCGATGGTTACCTTGGAGCCCGCAGCAGCAAAATGCTCCGCGAGCTCCAAAGTGACCATTTCCGAACCGCCGTAACTTACCAAGTGAGCTTGGGAAATAAAGACGTGGGAAAGCGGCGATGTGCTGTTATTCATGTGCGGGTCTCTCAGTTGGTTCCCGTTGCCTTGGCGAACAGTCGTATCTACAGGGCAGGCGTGCTGTCGTTGTCGGCACCATCCGACACTGATTTCCGGTGCGCCCGGGCTGCCTCCAGCAGGGTCTCGGCACGCTTGTCAAAGTTGTGTTCGTCGCGGATCATCTGGCTGATAGCAGCCATCTCCGAATCATCGGGGAAGCCGCTCGGATCAGCCAGAATTTCGGCAAGCTGCTCGAGCGAAGCATATGTCCGGACGGCGCCCTTGAAGATCTCGTCGATACCGTCCACGTCGTCACTGATCACCCTCGCACCGGAGGCCACGGCATCGTAGAGGCGGTTGTTGGCGAAGCCCCACCTTGCCATGTCTTCAAAATGATCGTTGAGGACAATTGTGGACGAGTTGTAGACAGCAGCAAGGTCATCGTTGTCGATGAAATCGGCCACCACCAATTCTGCCGGGATGAACTGCTCCCACCGGGGGCCCCACACACTGACATTTTGGCCAAGGCCAACACAATCGGCGACGATCTTGCGCCCAATTGGTTTTCGCGGGCCCCCCACGAAAGTCAGGTCGAACTGGGGGCTTCCCTCAGTCGCCGCCGTCGGGTGGAATCGCTTCGGATTCGTGGCCTGAGGCAGGTAATGGGCTTCGATCCCCCACTCGCTGCGGACATACTCGCACCAGATTCCGGACGCCCCGAAAATGAGGTCGAACTCAAGGAGTTCTTCTTTGGCAATCAAGTCCGGCCGGCTGATCGCCCACAGGATATTTGTCTTTCCTGGCTGAGGATCGCAGCGGTGCAGGCCGCGAATGACCACCACAACATCGTCCAGGTGATTGGAGGGCCGCGCGAGGGCTGCGGCCCTGTCGACCACAACCTCCTGGCCGCGGGCAGTGAGTGCCTCTGCAAGGTCCGCCGCATACGGAACGTCGCCCCAGCGGTCTCCGCCGACACTGAACTCAGCGCCGATCTTGATCGCCCATCGCAGACGCTCCGCCGGATCCGACCCGGAGGTCTGCCTGACGACTACCGGCGCCGCAGGCTGGAGCCTCGGGTTTCGTGGCGCAGTGAACGCAACGACGTCCAGGCCAATGTCACGGTAGTGGGCTTCAACCGGCCGCGCAGGCTCCTTGGATGCACTCAGCCAATCCGCATCCGCGGCGGACAAGGAAGGGTGCTCCGCATAAGCATCCGCCGAATGGTCTACTGCGACCGCTGCGCCCTCCACGACGAACTCCCCTGCCCCGGAGTTGCCGAGCCTCCGCAGAAAATCGGTCACTGCCGCTTCGCCGGCAAAGATCGTATTGAATCGTCCTAGCCGTTCGAACGCCTCCCTTCGCACCACAAAGGCGGCTGGTGCCAACTCGTCAACCACCCTGCCGCCGTGGCGCCGGGCATCGGCAATGTTCAAGCCCCGGAACAAGGGGACGGCGAGGCTGTTGCGGTGCGCAACAGCGCCAGCGGAGACGACGACTCCAGCGGGATCGGTCAACAGGGGCTGTGCCGCAACGACGGATGGATGGTCAAGCTGTTCCAGGAGCTTGTCTAGGGCACCGGCGCGAAATTCGACATTTTCCTTGGCGAACAGTAGGTTCGCTCCGTCAGCGTGGACGGAACCAATGTTGTAGGCGATCGCTTCCGTGTAGCGTCGCGGCAGCTTGATGTATTTTAAGCCGGACAGGCCAGCGAGAGCGGCCCGCAGGCGCAGCGAAGTGCGGAAGCCCTGGACCTCGTCGAGCACAACCAGTTCGACCAAGTCGGCGTCGACAGTTTCCTGGATCCGGCGAACATTCCGGATCGCCTGGTCGATGTTCTCCGTGATGCGCATTATTACCGACAGGGAAGGAACCCTCACCCGTTCCGGAACAGAATCAGGAACAAACCGCCCTTGAACGTTCTTGCCCAGTACCGCGTATTCCCAGTTCCCGGACTCCTTGCGGGTGATTCTGTCATCGTTGTCGTCGTCTACGTAATCGCAACCGATAAAGGGGAAGTACTCGATGCTGGTCGTCTCGGTAATCCGAAGGACGAGGTCATAGTCAACCCAGCGGCGCAGAGAGTTGTCGAAACCGCCCAACTCCCGGATAAAGGACGTCCGCACCACGAGAACATTGAGATCCACGTAGTTGCGCACCAAGAGTTGATCAGCCGTGATGGGTTGGCCGGTGAATTCCAGCCGGCCGTTCAGCATGCGTACGGCAGAGTAGCCCGCCTGGCCGCCGCTGGCAATGAGCCCGGCATGCATGTTCCTAAGAAAATCCGGTCGCCAGGTGTTGTCGGAATCCAGGAAGGCCAAGAAATCTCCCCGGGCCTCCTCGATACCCCGGTTTCGGGCTGCGCAGACTCCCAGGTGATCCGCCTCAATCAAGCGGATTCGGCTGTCCAGAAGTGCGTACGCGCGCACGACGTCCCGCGTCCCATCGGTACTGCCGTCGTCGACTACGATGAGTTCCCACGCCTTGAGGCTCTGCTGGCGTACCGACTCGATGGCATCCAGAATCGCAGTTTCCCGGTTCCAAGCAGGCATGACGATGCTCACTACCGGTGCCGACCCATTTGACGCCAAAGGTACATGTTTGACGCTCTGAAGCCATTCCTTCTCCGTCACTTCGGACCACGTAGGGAGGCGCAGCGGTTTCTTGCCAACCTCGTAAGTCTTGGCCGTCAGGGCGTGGGCAATAACGATCGCCCTTACTGCCGGCCAAGCCGGGGCTGAGCCGGGCAGCTTGTCTGGAACGGGCAGGGCTCGTGCCTTACCGGGACGGTACCGTGACAGCAGCACGGAACCCGCTGTGCCAGATTCGTCGAGTCCAGCGGGGTCAAAAAGCCAAGACCACGGGTGCTCGCGCGACTCCGGGCTCCGCAGGTAGGCCAGCAGGGACTCGACATCGCCGGTCTTGTAACGGTCCCGAACGGGCGCCGGAAACATCCCAAGATCAAACAATGGATGGAAGCTAAGTCCAGCCTTCATGCCATATTGAACGAAGTGACGTGCAGCCGCCGTCTTCGAGACGAAGTCCCTCCCGCACTCTGCGGCGTAGTACTCGGCGTCGAACACTTCCGTTTTGATCAGCCGCAGGCTGCGGGCTGAAATGGGGTCAAGGACTTGGCTCGAGGCGTTCATTAGTCACGTTTCCTTAGTCTGTTGCAAACTTAGCTGGCGTGCCGTCCGGCGGCAGCATCATCAATCTGGCTCCAACTCGCCGCCCGTGATCCGGACAGCGAGCCGTCGTCAGCCGGCCTCATCGACGCTGACCACGGTTATTGCGGGGCTTCTACGCGAATCTCATTTCCCGTCGTCGGCGAGGACCCCGAGCTCCTCACCGAAGAACGCCTTGTGCGCATCCTGGACGTTACTGCGGAAGCGTCCGCGGGACGGCGGTTCGTGCCCTTCCTGAAGCTCCTGCGGCACGAAGTTAATGCGGCCGGATTCGTCCAGTCCGCCCAGGACGGGATCCACGCCGCGCGCTTCGGCGAAGGGGGTGTAGTGCTTCTCGAAGTGCGAGGCATCAAGGGTGTTCTGCACATACCAGACGAAGTTCCGGTCCCGCGTGTTTGAGTAGAGGTGCCGAAGGTCCAGCCGCATGCGGTTGTTCTCTTCCATGCTGTCGTAGCTCTCGAACTCGGGAAAGCAGACCCTGGAGAAGGTCCGAACGGCCTGCCGCTCGTAGTCCCCCACTCGGGTTTGCGGCGAGAAGCAAACAGCCAGGGAACCGCTGATCTGCCGGGAGATGGCCAATGATGCGAAGCCGCCGCCGCTGGAGCCGGTCAGCAGGATTCGCTCGTATCCTGCGACCGCTGCAATCTCTTTGATCAGCTCTGCCACGTCCGAGGTTAGGTCCTGTGCTTCATTGCCGACGTACCACGCCAGCGGAATGCTGCTGCTGAGGTTCAGGCTGGAATCTGCGATAAAGAGCTGGGCGGCGTCAATGGATGCCAGCGACTTCCGCCATTCAAAGCGCGGGAGCTGGTACTTGGACCGCTGCAGTGAGCCGTGGAAAGTGACGATCAGAGTCTTCGACACTCTGGGCGCGTACAGTGCCACGATATCGAGCGGACCGCCGGAAGCAGCCGGGACCACGAATTCATACGGCTCCGCCGCATTGTGGTCAATCTCGCTGGCCGAGGCGATGCGGCGGATCTCTACATTGTTCCGCTCATCCCAAGCCGTTTCCTGGGTGGTGTTTTGCAAATTCACGGAGCCTCTCCTGCTTCAAAAGCGCCCACATTGGAGCCTGTCAGTGCCAGCGGAGCTTCCTCCGCCGGGGTGTCGGGAATTGTCAGCGTGTCCGGCTGCGCCACGTGGTCGCCGATGGACTTTTGTCCGTGCCCGGACTGCGTGATGATCCGCAGTGTCCGTTCATTGAGCGGAATCCACCGTATGGGGCCGCCAAACACGGCCAACAGGTTGCGTTCCACAGTCCCGACCTCGTACTTGTGTTCATCCGTTTCCCAGTTATAGGGCGGCTCGTCTGTCCACACAGACACTCGTTCCGCCGCATGCCCGCTGCGCAACTCGCGGCTGTACTGGAACGCGGTGGGATCGTAGACGTTGACCGCGGCAGACTGCACACGGTCCGTAACCTCCACCCGGACAAGACGCCCGTCATGGAAAGCCTCCATGACCTCGTCAGAGAATGACCGGTCGATGGCGGCCGTGTGAAGAATGCTCGGGTAGTGCATGAGTCCAACCCGCTGCCCCTTTCCGACCGCAGACGCCAGATGTTCCAGCATCAGCACGCCCACGAGGGAATCAGCGCCGAAATCGCCGACAAGCAGGATATCAAGTTCCAGGTCCTGCTGCTTCGCACCCGCCGGCAGGAACCGGGACGGTGCCGGGAACACCCGCTCGGCAAGCGGGAAGTCCAGGTAGCCGGAGTGTTCGCCCGCCTCGATCCTCTTGTGCCAGTGCTCGTAAGAGTCACGGTAGGACACGCGGTCCGGCGACCTGTAGCCGAGGCGGAAATCTTCCATGGAAAGGTTCGAGGCGCCGACGAGGGACAGCGTCAAGGGCGCCTCGCTTACCTCGAAGGGCTCCTCGCTATTGACGAGGGCCTGGTAGCGGAGAATGAACTCCGTGTCGGCGGCTTTGCGGACGGAATCCCAGTGACCCAAGTGCTCCCGGATGGTGGGAGTGTGGAACATTGTGGATACGTGGGCCGGCGTGATGAAGGCTCCGCGCCATCCGCGGTAGTGGAAGAAAAGGTCTTCGTCCGCGCGCGTCCAGGGAGCGGACACGAGTCTTCCGTCGGTCTGCTCCTGTGACCCCCGGACCAAGAGGGCGATCTTCTGCGGGTGCTGCCAGTCGTCGCCGTCGAAAATCGTCATGAACTCGCCCTGGGCCATGGAGTAGCCAATATTGCGCGACGTGTAGGCACCTGCGTTGGGCTCGTTGAGCACCACCTTGATGCGCCCGTCCACTGCCGGCCATTTGTTGAGCCGTTCGGCCGCATCCCCGCCGGAACCGTCGTCAACGATGATGATTTCGATGTTGCGGTAGCTCTGGTCGACGGCCGACTGAATCGCGAGATCCGTGTACTCGTCCGGCTTGTAGACGGGCATGACAATGCTGACGAGAGGTCCGTCCGTGACCGGTGCCGGCGCTTCCGCCTGCAGGCGGAGGAAGGCCGGGGCGGTACCTTCGGCCAGCGAAAGCCGGGACAGCCCCGCCAGCTGGTAGATGTCGTTGATTTCGGCGAGCCACTCGTCGACATCGACTGAATTGTCCTTGAACGGGTTGGCTGCGTTGGCCCGGTAGAGGTGGAGGTCGTTGGAGTTCATTTCGTCGGCCTTGTAGAGGCCCTGAAGCCGAATTACTTCCTCCCCCTGCCCGGTCCGGGCTAAGGCGTCAAGGAAGAACTCCCCGCGCCGCTTTTCCCGGAACGGCTTGGCTCCGAGTCGCTGAAAGACGTACTTGTACAGCGTGGCTGCGTTGAGGATGTCGTCCTGGAGGATGTTCTGCCGGAAGCAGAGGTCGCCCAAGTGCAGCAGCACGGAGCGCGGTGTCTTGTCCAGGACGGGCTTTACGCTGCGACGGGTCTTCCCCCCGATCCGGTACATTTCCAGGGCTACGGCCATGTCCCGCCAGCCCCATTGGCCGGTGGTTGCCGTGGCGACCAAGATATCGCGGCCGTCAACGGAACGCAGCTTGGTGAGGCGCTGGGCAAGCCGCGCCTCCGGGATGCGGGAGCGTGCACCCCACTCGACAAGGGCACCGGGGCGTGTGTCCTGCTGAACCGGAGCGGGCTTTGCCAGTGCGGCAGATGCCCGCTTCGCCGCCCGCCGGGACGCCTTCAGCAGACGGTCCACGTAGAGCGCGCCGACGGCCAGCGCGGCCGCGAAGACCAGCACCAGCAGGCCTAGGAGCCACGGGTTGCGTGCGTATGCAGCCACCACTACCAAGGCAAGGAGGACGGCGAACGCGGCGGCGGCCACCTTTTTCTTCGGGGACAGCCGCGCAATTCTGCGGAGAGCTTGTTGAAATTTCATTCCCTGAGCCTTCTAAGTATGCGAGTGAGTAGTAAGTGCGGATTGAGCCGGGACTGGAACTGGCACCCGGGCGAAGTGGCTGCGCATGGAACCCAGCCGCGCTCCGGAAGGTGAGCTCGGAACAGCGTCGATCTGCGGCGGCGGCTGGAATCCGTCCCACTGTTCGGCCACACTCTGTAAGAAGATGCTGTCTTCCGGATTCCAGGTATGGCCGCCGTGCGAATCCGCCCCGGAGTGGCGGTGCATCATGTAATTCTGCCCGTGGGAGCGGTAGATGAGTCCCCCGGAGGCCTGGACTGCTTGTAGGAGGCAGCGGTCAACGGCGCGATGGACGGGCCGCCATCCTCCCAGCTGACGCAGCTCATCCCTGCCGAGCATTATAGTGCCGCCCGCGACGTGGTCCGAATATTGCTCCCCGAGTGGGGGCCTGCGCGTGGTGATGTCCAGGCTCTCCAGGTAAACGAACTCAACCTGCGCGCCCACCAGGGTGGCGCCGCTGAATTCCTTGGCGTGGACGAGGTCGCGCAGGTGGTGCGGGCCGTACCAGTCGTCGTCGTCCATCTTGCAGACGAGATCGCCGCTGGCGGCGCGCACGCCGGCGTTCAGCACGTCGCCAAAAATCATGTCGGCCGGAACGGTGCGCACCTGCAGCTCGCCGGAAAACGCCTCGACGGCGCGCCGGACCTCGGGCAGGTCGGTGTCGAACCCGTGCAGCACCACCACCACTTCCAGTGCCTCCCAGCTCTGGCGTGCCAGCTGGTCCAGGGCGGATACCAGCTTCTCGGGCCGGCGGGTGGCCAGCACCACGCTCACGGAGGGCACGGGAAGCAGCGGCTTGCCGAGCTGGCCCAGCAGAGTGTTCCAGACGGCCCGCGGGCTGTAGAGGTCCAAGGCCGTCCGTCGAAGCTCGATCGACTTCGATTCCCGCAGCACCCGGGGGTCGCCGGCGTCGAAGGCCTGAATGCGGTCCACCAGCTGCTCGCCGAGCAGGGACCGGACGGGGGCAGGCAACGCCGTCGTCAAGAGGGGCACGCCCGCGACGGCCAGCTGGCTCAGGCGCCGCGCCAGCTGCCAGTCCAGGCCGCCAAAGAGGTCTCCATCAACCTCAACGTAGTTGTGCTCCCGGAGGGCCGCGAGATCGGCTTCGCTCAGCTCTCCCCGGCGGCCGAGCTCGATCGGCCGGAGTGCCCGCGTCGCCTTATCCGGGTACGGCAGGAATCCCAGGGGAGACACGACGGCGGTGTCAACAGGGGGCAGTACCGTCCCCGGCGGAGTCCAGACCGGCGGTGTGACACGTAAGGGCTGGTCCGAGGCTTGCTCGCTGAGCTGCTGGGTGAGCTCGCCGGGTCCGATCAGCACGTCGACGGAATAGATGTCATCCGGCTCGGGCTGCAGGAGCTCTTCGGTCATGAAGCTGCCGAGTGCGTCGCCGGCGAGCCAGGCGGTGGCGGCGGGATCGGTGATGCCGACCCGCAGTCCGCCCAGCACCGGCCGCGGCGCGGCAGGCGAACAGCAGCCCAAGGCGGCGAGGGCCGCAGCATGCACATTCACCCATTTGCCGCCTTCGACCACCACTGCGAAACCGAGCCCCGGCACGGTCATGGCGGATGTGCCGGCCTTGACCTGGAGGCTGCGCGGAGTCCAGACCGGCAGGTCGGCGGCCGGGAAGAGCCCGCGGATGACCAGTACGAAGCGTTGCGCCTGTCCCTCGCTGCGGAACAAGGGAAGCAGCATCCGAGCCTCAGAGAGCGATTGCGTCTGCACAACGTAGTTGTCCCACCACAATTGATCAGCAGGAAGGGCATGATCCCAGTCGGCCCCGCTCCGGGGATCGCGGTGCTCCCAGTCCGTGCGGGCGTAGTCCAGCCCGAGGTCCAACGCCAGCTGCGCCATGGAGTGGTCTGCGGAGCCGACCGCGACGCTCTTGATCTGCATGCTGCTAGCTCCCCGCCCGGCCTGTGCGGGCCTTGAGCCGGCCAAGGATATAGGCCGGGCCCTTGCGGGCAATAGCGCGGGCACGCGAGACGCCGCGGTTCGGGGCAAGCCCCTGCTCCAGGCGGCGGCGCTCGATTTCGGACTTCCTCAGACGGGCCTCCAGCAGGCGGATCTTCTGCTCATAGTCCAGGCGCGTGGCGCTGTCGGCCAGGTCCCGGACCACGATATTCAGGTCAAGGGTTGCCGCGGCGCCCTTGCGCAGGTGCAGTTTGGGCTTGGGCCGCCGGAAATCGTGCAGGCCCAGGGCGCTGCCGGAAACCCAGCGTTCGCCACCGGCACTGCGCGCGGACTTCTCCGGGTCGCCGGCTTCCGACAGCTCCCGAAGGGTCGCCGTCTGCCACAGTTCGATTGCGCCCGGCTGCCCGTCCACCAGGGCCCTGAGGACCATAGCCTGGGTCTGGCGCAGGGTGTCGATCATGGCTTCCAGTGAGTGCAGGCCCAGGGCCGTTCCGGCGCTGAGCACCAGCGTGTAGGCGGACTCGGCAAGCTGTTGTCCGTCAGCCCGGAGAAACGAAAAGCGGCGGTCGGTGGAGAGCCAGTCTTCCAGCTTGGGCCGGCTGCCGTCCTCGACCAGAATGTCGACGGCGAAGTCCTGGCAAGCAGAGCCGAAAAGCGAGGCGACGGTTCCAGCAACTTTCAGATCCGTAGCCTTCGCGGCCCGGATCAGGATCCGGACAAGCGGGGTCTCGCGCCGCGGCGTGTGCAGGGCCTTGAGTGCAAAGCCGGCATGGCGCAGCTCTTCCTCAATGGACGCTGACACGGCGTGGCTTCCCCTATCCACCGACGCTGGCCCCTACGGGCGTGTGCGGCCGGCTGGCGTCCGCGGGCTCCTGCTGGTTCCAAATGCCCTTGGTATCGATGACGAGTTTTCCTTCGAGGGACAGGGCGTCCAGGGTCAGGAATTCATCGTGGTCCACCAGGAGCATCACGAGGTCCGCAGCGGCGACGGCTTCCTCCATGCCGTGGAGCCTGGCGAGGCCGGATGCTGCCAGCGCCGTCGGGAGTTCCTCGACGTTCGGGTCAACCACCAGGATGGCGCTGTCAGGCAGCTGCCGGACGAGTTCCTGGACGATCGTCACCGACGGCGACTCGCGGACGTCGTCGATGTTGGCCTTGAAGGCCAGGCCGAGGACAGCCACGGTGGCGCCCGGCTGGTCGGCCAGTGTCTGCACTGCCTGCCGGACCACGTGGTACGGCTTGGAGTCGTTGACTTCGCGGGCCGTCCGGATCAGGGCGGAGTGCTCCGGGACGGCGTCGACGATGAACCAGGGATCAACCGCGATGCAGTGTCCGCCCACGCCGGGGCCGGGGCGAAGAACGTTCACGCGCGGGTGATGGTTCGCCAGCTCGATCAGCTTCCAGACGTCGATGCCCAAGTTGTCGCAAATCAGTGAGAGCTCGTTGGCGAAGGCGATGTTGACGTCGCGGAAGGTGTTTTCCACCAGCTTGGTCATTTCAGCGGTGGTGGCATCCGTGAGCAGGATTTCACCCTGGCAGATCACCTCGTACAGCCGCTTGGCCAGCTGGGCGCCCTCTTCGGTGAGGCCTCCTATCACGCGGTCGTTGGTGACCATTTCGACCATGATCCGGCCCGGCAGAACGCGCTCCGGCGAGTGCACAATGTGGACATGGTTTAGTCCGGGACCCGCTTCGAGGGACAGGTCCGGCCGCAGTTCCATGAGGTAGGTGCCGAGGCGTTCGGTGGTGCCTGGAGGCGACGTCGATTCCAGGACCACGAGTTCGCCGCCGCGGAGCTTGGGCGCGAGGGCCTCAAGGGCGCTGCGGAGGTAGGAGAGGTCGGCGCCGTTGCCCTCCGCCAGCGGGGTGGGCACGGCAATGATGAACGCGTCGGCCACAGGCACGGTGGACATGGCGACGAGGTTGCCCAGGCTGACCGCACCTGAGACCACCACACCCATATCGGGTTCCACAAAGGGAACCTCTCCCCGGTTGACGGCGTCGACGGTCGACTGCTTCACATCGACGCCGGCTACGCGCTTGCCTTTGGCGGCAAAGCTGGCCGCGGTGGGCAGGCCGATGTAGCCAAGTCCGATGACGGCAACATCAAAAATCGTCTCGTCCATGTTTCCCTAAACTAAAATATGGTCTTCGGGTGAACCGAAGAACTGAATCTTTGAAGTAGCCAAAAGCTCTTCATTGGTGATGGGCCAGGTGTGCGACGACACGTTGGCGCCGCGCATCTGGCAGTAGTTAAAACGGTCCGCCGAGTAGATCCGGGCTCCCGACTCGACAATGTCGGTCAGGAAGCGCGAGTCCTCTCCACGTTGCAGCTGCTGGAACGGAAAGCGCCTGAACGTGTCAGTGGCGGCGAAAATTGTAGGTCCGGAGACTGCTTCCACGTAACGGTGTTCCAATTGCGGGTTGCGCAGGATCGTAGCACCAGCTCCGGCCAGATGCATGTAATGCGCCCGCTTTCCCACCACCTCGGCCTCGGAATACATCATGGCGTGGACCTGGTCGCCCAGGTACAGGGGGCTGTAGATGTCGTCGTCGTCCCATTTGGTGGCGAACCGGCCGTCGGCACGCGCCACGACGGCGTTGAGGCACTCACCGAGCACCGTTTGCTGCGGCTCATGCAGGACCACGGTGTCCGCGATGCCGGCCAGCTGGGACTTGCGGCGGAACGCGGCTTCGTCTATTTCAAAACCGTGGGCCAGGTACACGAGCTGGACATCGACGCCCTGCTGGGCGGCCACCCCGGCAATGACATGCTCGAGTTGCTGCGGGCGGAAACTTGAAACGAGGACAGAGATCTGGGCGCGGGGTGCCGGGGCGGCCAGCGAGGGCCGTGCCGCAGCGGCGATGGACTGTGCCCGGTGGCTGAATGTATGCTCCGCCCAGATTCTGCGCTGGGCCTTGTGGACGAGGCGCTGGGCATAGTCCGGGTTTGCGGTCAGTGCCCTCAGCAGGTGCGCGGCGTCTTCGCGATTGTCCGCCGTGGGGATTTCCCGCTCCGGGAAGAACTCCGTGATGGCCGCGCTGGGGGTCGAGACAACGCAGGAGCCAGCCGCGGTGATCTCGAAAATCCGCCGGGCGCACATCGACGGCGAGTCCGTGACGGAGTTGACGTTGAGGAACACCTTGTACGCCTTGTAGGCGGTCAGCATCTGTTTGTAGGACAGAGACCCCACAACGTGCTTCTTGAGGATTCCGGGGAACTGATACTGCGGCTGCCTGCCCAGCTGCCGCGAAAAGATCTCAAAACCGGGGCGTTTGCCCGCGGTCGCGTCAACGGCTGCACCCAGCAGGTACTCCATCTGGCGCCGGCGGTCCTCGTATTTGTGCGCAAAATACATTCCGGCGAAGGCGATCTCGCGGGCGTGCCAGCCGTGCCGGGGCCGGGCCGGGTTGTGGATGCGGGGCTGCGCGGCGAAGGGCAGCACGGAAATCCGGCTGTGGCCCAGGTCCTCCCGATAGCTGGGCAGCATGTTGGCATCGGTCGTGAAGACGTGATCGAACAGTTTCGCGGCGGGCAGGAAGTCCTCGTAGTGCGGCGGGTCTTCCTTGTTCCAAAACACCGCCGGGACTCCGGAGACCCGGCATCCGTCAACGAGCTCGCGGAAGACCGCCGAAGGGCCGGCGGGGCCGGTGATCTTGCCCCGCCAGAGCCCTGCGTTGCCTGCCCACGCGGATTCGACGACGACGAAGTCCAGCGCCTCGTCGCGCAGCTGCTGCGCCCAGCCGTCGGGCCTGAGCGCCACGACGGTCCACTCGGCGGCGAACGCCGCCGCGGAAAAGTCATCCATGATGATGCCCACGCGCAGCTGCGGATTCCGCGGCTGCGCAACTCCAACAGCAGCTTCCCTGAAGATCAGGTGGCGGCCGCGTCCGATTCCGCGCCAGGCGCCTTCCGCGCCGCGGACACCGGCCAGGCTGGCCTCGTCACGCTCGGCCGTGCTGCGGTGCAGGTAGCTCTTGACCTGTCCCATGCCGCCTTGGCGGGCGTGCCACAGCGCGCGGCGCCAGTAGGCCGTCTTGTCTCGAAAACTCATTCTCTACCTGGACCGCTTCCAGCCGTTGGGAAGCAGGGTGGTGCGCATTTCGGGGAGGCTTGCCATCAGCTCAGCCCGGATCTTGCGGCCGTAGTCTGCGTTGCCCTCGTTGATGCGCCAGATGAAGTTCCGGTATTCCTTGGCAACTTCGTCGGGCGTTCCGTCCATGATGAAATCGCCCTTATCGATCCAAAGGGCGCGGTTGCACATGGACGTAATGGTGGAAAGGCTGTGGCTGACCACGAACACGGTTCCGGCCTGGCTGGTCACGTGCTCCATCCGCTTCTTGGAGCGCTCCTTGAACTGGGCATCGCCGGTGTTGAGGGCTTCGTCGATCAGCAGGATCTCGGGATCAACTGCCGCGGCGATGGCGAAGCGGAGGCGCGCGCCCATGCCAGAGGAATAGGAATTCATCGGGTGGTAGACCTCGTGCTCCAACCCGGACATCTCCACAATGTCATCGAACTTGGCATCGATTTCTGCGTGGCTCATGCCCATGGCAAGGCAGCCGAGCCGGATGTTCTGGGCACCCGAAATGGAGCTGATCAGGGCCGCGTTGACGCCCAGGAGGATGGGGTTGCTCGCGGCATAGACAGTGCCGGAGTCCGGGATGATCAGCCCGGCCAGAACCTTCATGAGGGTGCTCTTGCCTGAGCCGTTGCGGCCAATGACGCCAATTGAATCGCTCTGATTGGCCACGAAGGAAATCTTGCTCAATGCCGTGGTGCGTACCACGCTGTCGCCACGGCGCGGCGTGCGAAGTTTCTTGAGGAACGAAGTCCGGGCGTTGGTCCGCCCGGGAGTCTGGTTCTTCGTCCGGTAGACGACCGAAATGTCGTCAACTACCACTGTTGGCTCCGCGATGTGGCCGATTGTCATGTCAGACACGTCCATAGCTTTCCTCTCCGCGCCAGAAGACAAACAGTCCGGCGGCGACCGATCCCAGCGCCCAGAGACCCAGAACGGCCCACGCCCGCCAGGACGGTGTTGTGTCGTAAAGTAACGAGTCGCGAATGATCTTGATGACCTGGAACACGGGGTTGACGTCCATCATGGTGCGCATGATGGGGTACTGGTCGAACCTGGTCTCAGCAAAGAAGACTGCCGAGGCATACATCCAGAAGCGCACAACGAAAGAGATCAGCATGCTCAGGTCCGGGATTTTCAGGATCAACGGTGCCAGCAACATGCCGATCCCTAGATTAAATAAGAATTGAAGCAGGATCGCGGGGACAATCAGGAGCCACCGCCACGTGATCTCCTCGGCCGGTGCCGTGAAGATGATGAAGAGCAGCATGACGATCGTCACGGGAACGTTGGAGATCAGTTCCCGAACGTTGAGGGCAATGGGCAGTGCCGCCCGGGGGAACTGGAAGGCCCGGATCATGGACGTATTACTGGTCAGAGATTTAGCCCCGCCCAGGACGGACCGCGTGGTCATCTGGAAGGTAAAGACGCCAATGATCAGGTAGCCGACAAAATTGTCAATGCCCTTGCTGGTGCCTAAGAGCAAACCAAAGATTAGGTAGAAACTGAGTCCGCTCAGTAAGGGCGTCAGAACCAGCCAGGCAGTTCCCAGGTGGGTCTTGTCGTGCTCGCTCTGGACCCGCGCGCGGGCGTCGAAGAAGATGAAACTCCGGCGGTCCCATAGCTGGACCAGATAGTCCAGGAAGTCGGGCCGCTGCCCCACTTTGCTCAATCGGACAAGGTTTACGGGCACAGAGACGGTGGGCGTCTTGGTCTCTTCCGCCCGGCTCTGTTCTTTGGTGCTCATCTGATGGTTACTCCCAGCATTTCCAACTCTCTTGCCAGGGCAACCGCGTTGGCGGCCCATGTTCTCTCCCGCAGCACTCGCCCCCGGCTGGCAGCGCCAAGCGCTGCCGCCAGCGGTGCATCCGAGAGCAGTTCCCGGACCGCTGCAGCGAACGATGCAGGGTCTCCGGCAGTCGCAAGGCGGCCGGTTACGCGGTCCTCGACGATTTCCGCCAATGCAGGCAAGTCGCTGGCAACAACCGGCCGGGCAGATGCCATGGCCTCCACGGGCTTGAGCGGTGTCACGGAACGCGTCACCTCCAGGTCCTTGCGCGGCACAACGAATACATCCAGCGCTTGATGGTACAGGGCTGTCTGACTCCGGGGCACGCGGCCCGTAAAGACAATGCGATCGGCATATCCGCTCCGCTGCGCCTGAATCTGCAGCGAAGGCATGGACGAACCGTCTCCGACAATCAGGAGACGGAGCTGAGGCATGTCCTCAGCCAGCAGCAAAAACGCGGCGAGGAGGTCCTCTATGCCTTCATAGGGTACCAAGCTGCTCACTGTGCCGATAAATTGTCCGTCTTCTGCGAGACCGATCTCACGCCGGGCGCTGGCCTTATCCAGGGGCTCGGACAGGAAGTTCCCGCCGACAGCGTTAGGGGCAATGATTACCCTATTTTCGGGGATTCTGGCAGCAACAATGTTCGCCTTCATGGCCGTCCCGAGGGTCAGCACGAGGTCCGCATCCTGCATGACCTCCGCTTCCCGGCTCTGAAACAGCCGGTACTTCTCGCTGTTGCGGGCCTCCGGCCCGCGTGTGGAGGCCCAAGTGTCGGCCAGTTGGCCGCGGACCTCATAGACCCAGGGTATCCCGAGGGCCTCGGCCACGGCCCGCACCACCAGACCGTTGACGTAATGCGTGGTGGTGTGCAGCACGCTCGGCTTGAACACCAGGGCCACGGCGAGCAGTTCTTCCGCCTGCTGCTGCAGCCGGGCATCAATGGTGTGTGCCATCTTGGCGGGCAGGAGCCGCTGGTAACGGATTCCGTCCACGGTGTCCATGGTTTTCGCGAGGAGCTTCCCCACCTGAACGGGATAGCCCATCCTGGTGACCGCCAGCACATCCCATCCGGCCTCCTGTTGCGCCAGCAGGGTGGAGTGGGAGCGCTGGGCGTAGCCGCTGGCTGTGTGGGGCAGCGAGTTCGTCAGCAGATGAAGGATCCGACCGGGCACCGGTGCGTAGGGGCGGCGCTCCAGCGACGGCGATGCGTTCGTCAGGATCGCCGCCTCGGCCGCCAGACGGGCGCGTTGCCGCAGTCCCGCAGCTCCAGAGCCGTCGAGTGCCGCAACAGCTTCGCTGACGTCGCCGTCGTACCAGAGACGCCGCGCCCGGGCCTGCTTCACATGCTGCGCCGTGCCGGCCTTGGCAAGGAGGACGTCCGACACCGCCGGGAGGTTCGCTGCGAGGGCGACGTCGGCCAGGCGGCGCGCCCGGTCCCCCTCGACGGGTCCGTCGGCAGCGAGGCGCAGCCGGCGTTCGACGTCGGCCTCGTCCCCGGCGGCGAGTGCCGCGAACATCACGGCCGCCGAGGTGGAGTTTTTCGGGGCCCAGCGGCAGAGGCACTTCGCGAGGGGAAGCACGGCCGAGGGCAGCCTGCGCGAAAGCTGCAGGAACAAGATGACGGGATCATCAGTCAGGTGCTGGCGGACCACGCTCTGGGCCAGCCGGACGTTGTTGAGCAGCTGCATCATCGGCTCTCGCGGGTTTCCGCGAGCAGTTCGGTGATGAGTTCCATATAGCGGCCGGCGAGCTGCTCGTATTCGGCGTGCGCTTTGACCCACTGGCGGCTGTCGCCGTTGCGGACCAGGCGGCCGCGGTCGGCAGCCAGTTCGCGCCACAAAGCGGCCAGCTCTTCGGGATTGCTTGCCACGATGTCGCCGGCCTCGGCGTCCGAGACGATTCTCGCGGCTTCGCCACGCACCACGGCAGTGATGTGCCGGCCGATCGCCAGAACCTCATAGGTCTTGGACGGCACGGTGGTCTCGAAGGATTTCCAGTCGTCCCGCAAAGAGACGATGCAGGTGTCCGCCGACGAGTAGCGTTCCAGCATGGCGGCCCCGGTCAGGGGCGGGTGGAACGTGACAGGAGCTTTCAGCTCACGTGCCAGCTTCTCCAGCGCCGGCCTCTGGGTCCCGTGGCCCACCATGTGCAGGTGCATCGATTCCCCCACCAGGGCACTCGCGAGGATGGCGACGTCGAGTTTCTGACTCTCGCCGTGGTTCCCCAGATACAAGGCCTCGAATACGTCCCTTTTCTGTTCCGGGGGCCCAACCACCGGGATGGAGTCAAGGTTCACGCCGTTGCTGACGGTTGCCACGTTGCGGACACCGCGGGAGCGCAACGTCGCCGCGAACCCTTCGGTCACTGTAACCACAAGGTCCGCCCGGTGCTGGACGAAGTCCACCACGTGCTCCACAACGCTCTTGACACTGCCTTGGACGAGCCGGGCGTCGCGGGCCAGGTCCGGCCAGGCATCCCGCATTTCCACGATCAGGGGGACGCGGCGCAATTTTGCCACGGCATAGCCGGCAGCAAGCGAGGGCAGGCCGGGGGCCGTGACAATAACGACGTCGGGCTTGCGGACCATCATTCCGGCGGGGACCGACAAAAAGGCCGAAAAGCACTGGTCAAGCAGCCGCGCGGCACGGGAGTTGCCGTGGCGCAGGTAGGGGACGTGAAGAATCTTTTCGGTGAACTGGCCGTTGCGCTGCCGGAATGGCCTGCCAGCCATCCAGCGCGGGAGTGCCCGCCGCCCGAAGGGGTAGTGCGCCACCGGAGTCACGACATCGACGCCCCAACCTGAGTGGGAGAACTCCTTGATCATGGCGGTCCAGCGGCGCTGTGGAGGACTCTGTTCGGGCCAGTAGGAGTGCGTGATCAGCGTGATCTGCAGGCTGTCATTCACGGACTTAGGCGAAATCGACTCCACGAGGGCTTCATCCTGCATGGATGTCAGGACTTACCGGTCCGGGGTACGCCGCTAGCCTTTTTCGATCCAATGAACCGGAAGTAGGCAAAGCCCATGCCCAGCAGGACCAGCACGGTGATGGCCTGGACGGCCAGGGGGCTGCCCGTAGCGACGGCTACTGCAGCCTGGACTTCAGGTTTCACCATCACCGGAGGTTTGGTGGGGGTGGCGATGACGGCGGGAGCCGTAGACGGCGCCGGCGTCGGAGTGGGCGTCGGTGTCTCCACTGGGACTTCCTGCACAGGAGCCGGGACGACGGGTGCCGGGGCGACGGGTGCAACGACAGGCGGCGTTTCAATGACGGGCGCAGGCGCCACGACGGGCGGAGCCGCCGGCACCACGGGCGGAACCACTGGCGTAGGAACGATCACTGGCTCGCTCGGTACCGGCGACGGCTCGTCCGCGGGCTTGGTCGGCGAAGGCGACGGCGTATCTGTTGACGGCGGCTTGGTCGAGCCCGTCTTGGTGGGCGTCGGCGCCGGAGTGGGCGTCACCACCACCGTTGCAGGGGCGGTAGGCCCGGTTTCCTCGGCGTAAGCGGCTGTCGCCGTGGCCACGACTGAGGCGGCAAGGAGCAAAGCTCCCAGCCCGGTGCGTATGGATTTATTTCGGCTGCACGACGTCATCGACAGTCCCTCCCCCACAGTGCGAGATTGAATCAGGTGTGCGTTATGCGGCCAACACTAACGTCATTGTCGGCAGAGCCCCAGTGGTGCACGAGGTCCCAGTCTACTCGAAGGTAAGAGTCAGGCTGTTCATTTGTGATGCTACCCGCACTCAGGAAACTGTGGCCGCAGCGCCACGCGGACCGGGTTAAGCTGGATGAATGCTCCAGTTCAGCCGCCGTATTTCCGCCCGCATTGCCCTGGTTGCGGCGGCCGCCGCAACCGGCTTGTCCTTGACGTCATGCTCCCCGGTGGTGGACGTAACACCCGCCAAGGATGCCGCGAACGCGGCCTGCGCGCCTATGATGCTGGCCCTACCGGACGCAATCGGCGATGCCAAGCTGCGCAAGACCAATGCCCAGGCCACGGCGGCCTGGGGCGATCCGTCCGCAGTGATCCTTCGCTGCGGGGTCAACGTTCCGGGACCCACAACGGACCGCTGCGTCAGCGTCAACGGCGTCGACTGGGTCATCAAGGAAGGCAGCCCCGTGTGGACGCTGACCACGTTCGGCCGGGAACCGGCGACGGAGATCCTGATGGATCCGGACAAGATCAGTTCGGCCACCGTGCTGGCAGACCTCTCCTCCGCCGCGGTGAAGATCCCAGCAACCCGGAACTGCGTGGGCCAGGAGGACCTGCAGAACCTGCCGACTAGCAAATAGAGCTAGCGCAGGCCGGTCTTGCGGTGCAGGGCGAGGTGGATCAGCTCGTCAATAAGCTCGGCATAGCCCAGCCCTGAGGCCTTCCACATCTGCGGGTACATGCTCTTGGGCGTAAACCCGGGCATGGTGTTGATCTCGTTGATAATCAGTTCGCCATCAGGGGTGTAGAAGAAGTCGACCCGGCTCAGTCCCTCACCGCCGACGGCGTCGAAGGCGACAGCCGCCAGTTCCCGGACCCGGGTGATCGCTTCCTCGGGGAGGTCGGCCGGGCAGCTGAGCGCGGCGGCGTCGTCCACATATTTGGCGTTGAAGTCATAAAATTCGTGCCCGCCGCCGGCGACGGAAATCTCGCCGGGCATGGATGTGCGGGGAGCATCGGTCCCCCGGCCCTCCAACACGGCGCATTCAATTTCGCGTCCCGTGATGCCGGCCTCGATGACCAGCTTGGGATCGTGCTCGCGGGCGGTCTCTATTGCGGCGTCCAGGCCCTCGATGGAATCCACCTTGGAGATGCCCATGGAGGACCCTGCCCGGGCCGGCTTGACGAACACGGGGAAGCCGAGCTGGTCCACGCGCTTGCGGACGGTCTCCGGATCGTTGCGCCACTGCCGGTCGGTGACGGCGATGTAGGGTCCCACGTGGAGCCCGGCCGCTTCAAAGACCACCTTCATGAAGTGCTTGTCCATGCCGACCGCGGACGCCAGCACGCCGGCACCCACGTAGCGGGTGTCGGACAGTTCCAGGAGGCCCTGGATGGTTCCGTCTTCGCCGAAGGGCCCGTGCAGCAGCGGGAACACGACGTCGACGGCGCCGAGCTCCTCTGGGACCGTGTTCGGGGAGGCGACGATCAGCTGGTGCTCGCCGCCGATCTCGGCCAGGGCCACGGTCTGAGCCGACGGCGCCACCTCGGGCAGCGACGACGCCGAGAGTGACCACTCGTTGGTCTCGGCGGAGGCCAGAACCCACTGGCCGGTCTTGGCGATCCCGATCGGGATGACGTCGTACTTGTCCTTGTCGATGGCGCCCATGACACCGGCTGCTGTCACGCAGCTCACGGCATGCTCGCTGGAGCGGCCGCCGAACAGCACCGCCACTCGGGGTTTGGACTGGCCCGTACGGCCTTCTGTGGTCATGTTGTTCTCTGACACTCTCAGTAATCGCCTTCGGGTTTCAGGTCCCGGGACAGCAGCAGCGGACCCAGTTCGTCTACGGACAATTTACCGCCCAGCACAGCGACGACGGCTGCCGTGATGGGCATGTCGACGCCGAGCTTTCCGGCAAGTTCGTGGACCGCCTGGCTGGACTTGATGCCTTCGGCCGTTTGCTTCATTTCGGCAGTGACCTGCTCGAGGGTCAGCCCCTTGCCGAGCAGCCTGCCTGCCGTGTGGTTTCGGGACAGCGGGGAGGAACATGTGGCCACCAGATCACCCAGGCCGGCGAGTCCCGCCATGGTCCGGGCTTCGCCGCCCAGGGCGAGTGTCAACCGGGATGTTTCCGCGAGGCCCCGGGTGATGACCGAGGCCTTGGTGTTGTCCCCCATCTGCTTGCCCTCGCAGATTCCTACGGCCAGGGCGATGACGTTCTTGACGATCCCGCCGATTTCGACGCCGACAACATCGTTCGTGGTGTACGGGCGGAAGTAGGGCGCGGTGCAGCTGCGGGCAATCCAGCCGGCCGTGACCGGATCCGTGCAGGCCACCACGGACGCAGTTGGCTCTTCCCGGGCGATCTCCATGGCCAGATTGGGGCCTGAGACTACGGCGACACGGTTGGCCGGAAGGTCAAGCTCCGCGCAAATGACCTCGCTCATGCGCGCATCCGTGTGGAGTTCGAGGCCCTTCATGAGGGACACCACGACGGCGCCGGGCGCCAGCATGTCCTTCCACGCCTTCAGTTGCGGCCGCAGGGTCTGCGCCGGAACGGCCAGGATGACGACTTCGGCGCCGGCCAGGACCTCGGCGACGTCGGTGGATGCAGTAATGCTGGACGGCAGCGTGATGCCCTTAAGGTACTGCTCATTGCGGTGCTCGGTATTGATCTGGTCGACGACTTCCGGGCGCCGGCCCCAGAGGCGGATGGTTCGTTCGACGCCGGAGGCCGTGGCGGCGTCGGCCACGACCTTGGCGAAGGTAGTACCCCAGGAGCCAGCCCCTAGGACGGCAACGGTGGTGGCGGATTCGGATCCGCGGCCGGTCGCCGTCGTAAAATCCGCCGTCACGCTGTGACGTCCGGGTCAATGCGGCCGTGCGTGGGCTGATTGTGGGCCGCCGGGTCCCAGCGCTGCGCGGGCGGCTGTTCGCCGCGCAGTTCCGCCAGGAGGCCGGTAATGGCGTCCATGATGACATTCGTGGCGGCCGTGAGCGTTGCTTTGTCCAGCGGGCGGCCCGCAAAGGCGCTCAGGTCCACTGGATTCCCGACCACCAGGCGGGAGGTCTTGCGGGGGAAGATGTAGAAACGCTTCGCATACCGCGGGAAGACCTCTTGGGCACCCCAATGGGCGATGGGAACCACGGGAATACCGCTCTCCAGCGCCATGCGCGCGGCACCCGTGTGCCCCTTCATCGGCCAGAGTGCCGGGTCCCTGGTGAGGGTTCCCTCGGGGTAGATGATGATCGCCCCGCCCTCGTTCACGATCTCCTTGGCCAGCTGCAGCGAACGGTTCGCTCCCGCCGTCGAGCGTTCCACCGGGATCTGCTTGGTGTTCCGCAGGACAGCGCCCAGCACTGGCACGTTGAAGAGGCCGGCTTTGGCGAGGAAGTGCGGCATCCGTTTCTGGTTATAGAGCATGTGCCCCACCACCAGCGGGTCGATCTCCGTGCAGTGGTTGGGCGCGGCGATGAAGCCCCCGGCGGGCAGCTTTTCGAGGCCTTCCCACTTCTTGTTCATCAGCAGGTTCATCACTGGCCGGATGATCCCGGCGACCGTCACAAACGTGGCGTGGCTCTTGGCCGATTCCTTCACTTCGGTCCCCGCTACTTGGCCGACGTGATGTCGAAATCGGCGCCGAGGCCCGCGAGCTTCTCAGTGAAGCGCTCGTAGCCGCGGTTGATGATGTCGATTCCGGTGACGCGGGAGGTGCCGGTGGCGGCCAGGGCGGCGATGAGATGGCTGAATCCGCCGCGCAGGTCCGGGACGTCGATATCGGTGCCCTTGAGCTGCGCCGGTCCGGAGATTACGGCCGAGTGCAGGAAGTTGCGCTGGCCAAAGCGGCACGGCACGCTGCCGAGGCATTCGCGGTGGACCTGGATGTTGGCGCCCATGCGGATCAGTGCATCGGTGAAGCCGAACCGGTTCTCATACACGGTCTCGTGGACGATCGAGACGCCCTCGGCCTGGGTCAGGGCGACGATGAGGGGCTGCTGCCAGTCCGTCATGAAGCCGGGGTGCACGTCCGTTTCGAGCACCAGCGGGTTGAGCTTGCCGCCGCGGTGGTAGAAGCGGATGCCGTCGTCGCCGATGTCCATTCCGCCGCCGACCTTGCGGTAGGTGTTAAGGAAGGTCATCATGTCGCGCTGTGTGGCGCCTTCGACAAAGATGTCGCCGCGGGTGACCAGGGCAGCGGATGCCCAGGAGGCTGACTCGTTGCGGTCCGAGAGGGCCCGGTGGTTGTAGCCGCCCAGGTCCCGGACGCCTTCAATCCGGATGGTGCGGTCAGTCTGGACGCTGATGATCGCGCCCATTTTCTGCAGCACCGCGATGAGGTCCACGATTTCCGGCTCGGTGGCCGCGCCGGAGAGTTCGGTGATGCCCTCGGCGCGCGTGGCGCTCAGCAGGACCTGCTCGGTGGCGCCGACGGACGGGTAGGGCAGGACAATCTTGGCGCCCTTGAGCCCATTGGGCGCGGAGATGTGGATGCCGCCTGGACGCTTTTCCACCACGGCACCGAACTGGCGCAGGACATTGAGGTGGTAGTCGATCGGACGGTCGCCGATCTTGCACCCGCCCAGATCGGGGATGAAGGCCTCACCGATGGCGTGGATCAGTGGCCCGCACAGCAGGATCGGGATGCGCGAATCGCCGGCGTGGGCGTCGATGGCCGTGCTGGAGGCGGTCTTGGCGCCCTTCGGGTCAAGCGTCAGATCGCCGGTCACGGGGTCCTTGTCGACCCTGACGCCGTGGAGCTGAAGCAGGCTCGTGACAACCTCGACGTCCTTAATTTCAGGCACGTTGCGCAACACCGATGGCTCGTTGCCCAGAAGGGCAGCGACCATGGCCTTGGGGACAAGATTCTTGGCCCCGCGAACGGTGACGCGACCAGTTAGCGGGACGCCTCCGCGGATTGTCAGAACACTACTCATATACCGGTTTCCTCACGACTACTCGCCCCCAAATCCTTACAAAGGCTCCAGCTAAGCATAGGAGCATCCGTTACCGATCTGAAATACGGAGCGGTGCAAGATACCCGTCCAGGGCGCGGTGAGCACGGAAAATGGCGTGCAGCCGGGCCGCTGATGTGGCTGAGGGGCTGGACGGGGGCAGGCTGGCTTTCGACTGCTGGGGGCGGACGTGGCATCGAGGCGGGGGCAGCGACGTCGCGGCACCTGATCCCAGCCATTGCGCCAGGCCCGCACCGTTTGCCGGCTCTCGTCTGAGAATGCGCCCCTAGCGAGCCACCATGCCCGCTCTCTGCATACCCACGTCCGCCGCCCAAGGTTTTCCCATGCTGCTCTCCCTAGAGTCTGTTTTGCCATGGGGGAAGTACCGCAAGGAGGCGCAGATGGAACGTTGGGCGGCGCACCGGCAACAGCGCACGAACGGTAGCCATGGAAGTCCACCGGCCAATGCAGCCTTGGAATCTGCTAGAAACCCCACTCCTGCAATTTGCCAAGCAACGCCAAGTGGGATGCGAGCTGCATTCCGGCGGCCGCGGCCTGCGATCCTGAGGGTGCTGCATGCTGAAATTCGCCGCGTGTTCTTACTTCTTGTCGGATCGCTGCTAATCATGGCGTTCGTGGCACTGGTTCTGCACATACCCGCGGGCGCGGCGGGCTCGCATGTGCACAGCGCGGGGCTGCCAGCGACGGCGGCGACCCTGGACAGCTCCACGGACGTGACCGGAACGCACATTCACAACACTGTGCTTCCAGCTGCCGCCTTGGAGGCCGCTCCGGCTCCTCTGCCACGGACCGGATGGACCGCTTCAGCCAGCGACGAGGAAACCATCCGTGTGAACGGCCAGGCCAGCAATGTGCTGGACGGAAGTGCCACCACGATGTGGCACAGCCGGTGGTACCCGGCGCCGGCGGCGGCATTGCCGCACACCATCACGATCGACACCAAGGCGACCCGAAGCATCGGGGGACTCCGCTATATCCCGCGTTCTGACGGCGCGAACGGTCGGGTCGGCAGCTTCGAGATCCGGGTGAGCACCAACGGCACCACCTGGAGTACGCCGGTCGCTCGCGGGACCTGGCCGGACACCAATTCTGAGAAGGAAGTGACCTTCGCTTCGGTCAGCACCCGATACGTCCGGCTGATTGCGACCACAGAGGCCGGCAACCGCGGCCCGTGGAGCAGCGCCGCCGAGATCAACCTGCTCGCCGGACAAACCACGCCTCCAACCGATGTGCTGCCGCGCACCGGCTGGGTGGCCAGCGCCAGCGATGAAGAGGTCACCGGCGCGAACGGCCGAGCCAGCAATGTGCTCGACGGCAGTGCATATACATTCTGGCACAGCAGGTTTTCCCCGGCGCCGGCGGCGCCGCTGCCCCACTCCATCACGATCGACACCAAGGTGACGCGAGGCATCTCGGGTTTCCGCTATCTCCCGCGACCTGACCCACCGAACGGGCGTGTCGGCGGCTTCGAGATCAGGGTGAGCACCAACGGCACCACCTGGAGTACGCCGGTCGCTCGCGGGACCTGGCCGGACACCAATTCGGAGAAGGAAGTGACCTTCGCTTCGGTCAGCACCCGATACGTCCGGCTGATTGCGACCACAGAGGCCGGCAACCGCGGCCCGTGGAGCAGCGCCGCCGAGATCAACCTCCTCGGCCCGTCGCTGGGGTCTTGGGGTCCGACGATCGGCTTCCCGATCGTCCCGGCCGCGGCGGCGCTATTGCCTGGCAACCGGCTGCTGACCTGGTCGGCCTATTCCCCCACCGCCATCGGTGGCAGCAGGGGCTATACCCAGACGTCCATCCTGAACCTCAGCACCGGCGCGGTGACCCAGGCCCAAGTGGCCAACACCGGTCATGACATGTTCTGCCCCGGAACCTCGCTGCTACCGGACGGGAAGATCCTAATCAGCGGCGGCAGCAACAGCTCGAAGACCACCCTGTACAACCCTGCGACGAACGCCTGGACCCCGGGGCCGGACATGAAGATCGCCCGCGGCTACCAGTCCAACGTGACCACATCCACCGGTGAGGTATTCACCATCGGTGGGTCGTTTTCGGGCGGTATCGGCAACAAGAACGGTGAGGTGTGGTCCGCCGCCGGCGGCTGGCGAACGCTGACGAATGTGCTGGCCGACAACATCCTGACCGCCGATCCCCGTGGCGCCTACCGTTCCGACAATCACTCCTGGCTGTTTGCCGCCCCCGGTGGCCGGGTGTTCCACGCGGGGCCGAGCCGCCAGATGAACTGGATCTCCACCACCGGCAATGGAAGCATCACCTCCGCCGGGCCGCGCTCCGATAGCCCGGACGCGATGAACGGCGACGCCGTGATGTACGACGTCGGAAAGATTCTGACCGTGGGCGGGTCGACCGCCTACGAGAAAACCCCGGCTACGGCGCGGGCGTACACTATCGACATCAATAATGGGGTCAAAGCGGCCCGGACCGCAGACATGGCCGTCACCCGGTCGTTCGCGAATGGCGTCGCGCTGCCCGATGGCCAGGTGTTCGTGGTCGGCGGTCAGGCCACCCCCGTTGTGTTCACCGACACCGCCGCCAGGATGGCTCCAGAAATCTGGAGCCCGGCGACCGGAAAGTGGACCACGCTGGCCCCGATGGCCGTCCCCCGCACGTATCACAGTGTCGCACTGCTCCTCCCTGATGGCCGGGTTTTCGTCGGCGGTGGCGGGCTGTGCGGCAGCTGCACGATCAACCATCTGGACGGAGAGATTTTCACGCCGCCCTACCTGCTGAACGCAGATGGCAGTGCGCGCACCCGGCCGAAGATTTTGACCGCACCGGCCACCGCCGCAGCCGGCAGCACGATTGCTGTGACCACCGGAGCGCCGGTCACCAAGTTTTCCCTGATGCGGATGAGCACGGTGACGCATACGGTGAACACCGACCAGCGGCGGATTCCGGTGACCGCAACTGCGGTGTCGGGCAACACCGCTTCGCTGAAGTTGCCGGCGGATCGCGGCGTGCTGGTCCCGGGCACGTATATGCTCTTCGCATTGGACGGCAACGGGGTTCCCAGCATCGCCTCGACCATCTTGATCAGCTGATGACGCCGCACGTCAGCATCAATCAGCCGGCCAACGTCGTTGCGGGTACTACTTCAGATCCTCATTGCTTGCTTCCATTGCGCTATCACTTGGAGTCCTCTCGGGGGCGGGCAGAGTCATATGGTCGCAGCAACGCTCTCATCGATGGAGCGTTAGATGGCCAGAGTGTTTTCCCTGGATGCGCGCACTGAGTTCTTCGATTCGGTATGCGCAAGGATGTCGGTCCTGGGTGCCGCCCGGCGTGTCGGTGCGTCGGGCGGCACCGGGACGAATTGGTGGGCCGAGTCTGGTCAGATGACGATAGTTATGGGTCCCGGCGGCGGTCTCGCGGATCCGGTTCCCGCCCCGGAAGGGCCGGGAGGGCGGGCCTTGAGCGCGGAGGAGCGGGGCATGATCCAGATGGGCCGGCGGAGCGGGCTCAGTTATGCCGGGATTGCCAGGGCGATCGGCCGCAACAAGTCCGTGGTCTGGCGTGAGGTGAACCGCAACACGGGCCCGGACAGGGAGTATTACGCCTCGGTGGCCCATGCGAAGGCCCATCAGGCCCGGCGCCGGCCCAAGCCGTTGAAACTCGCCCTGAACGAGCCGCTCTGCGGGCTGATCGGGGTGTGGATGGATGACGGGTGGAGCCCGAAACTGATCTCCTCGATGTTGGCGTTTCACTTCGGCGGTGATCAGACTATGCAGGTGAGCCACGAGACGATCTACTAGGCGCTATACGTTCAGACCCGCGGAAGTCTGCGGGCGGACCTGGCGGAAAAGCTCAGCCTGAAACGGAAAAAACGCGTTCCCCACACCGCGGACCGGCACCAGAACAGCCCCTATAAGGAAGCGTTCAAGATCAGTGAGCGCCCCGCCGAGGCCCAGGACCGGGCGGTCCCCGGGCACTGGGAGGGGGACCTCATCATCGGCTCCGACGGGACAGCGATCGGCGCCCTGGTCGAACGCTCGACCCGGTTCACGATCCTCCTCCACCTCCCCGGGAACCACACCGCCGACACCGTTGCGGCCGCGATGATCCGGGAGATGGGCCAGCTCCCGGACCACCTGCGACGGTCGATCACCTGGGACCGGGGCTCGGAACTCGCGGAGTATGCCCGGATCCAGACCGTCCTGGACACCACGCTCTACTTCTGCGACCCGCACTCACCCTGGCAGCGCGGGTCCAACGAGAACACCAACCGCCTCCTCAGGTTCTGGTTCGAGAAAGGCTCAGACCTCTCCGTCCACACCCCCGAGGACCTCCGTCTGGTCGCCGCGAAACTCAACCGCCGCCCCCGGCCCACCCTCAACCTCGAAACCCCAGCCAGCCGGCTGAACCAGCTGCTGCACGCAGCCTGAACCCCGGCGTTGCTCCCACCAGTTGACTTTGCCGGCCCGAGAGCCACGACAAAGCCTAGCGCAATGGGTGTAGGCGCGAACATGAGCCCGCACAAAGACGAGTGCCGCCGTCGAGTCTTGAAGACTCGACGGCGGCACGTCATCACTTGGCGGTTGCCCGAGACCCTGCCGTCCTGGGCTCCAGGTTGGAGCCCAGATCTGGAGCCTCAGGACAACCGGGCAGGCAGCGTCTTGGGCTTGAAGGAAGGCCGGGTCGCCTCGTACGCGGTGATATCGGATTCGTGCTTGAGGGTCAGCCCAATGTCGTCCAGGCCTTCCAGCAGGCGCCACCGTGTGTAGTCGTCAATCTCGAACGGCGCCACAATGTTGCCGCACTGCACGGTCTTGGACACGAGATCCACCGTAACTTCGGTGCCAGGGGCGTTCTCGAGTTCTTTCCAGATGAGCTCGATGTCGTCCTGGGCAAGCTC
Source organism: Arthrobacter sp. LAR12-1-1.1 (assembly GCF_040676555.1). Lineage (NCBI taxonomy): Bacteria > Bacillati > Actinomycetota > Actinomycetes > Micrococcales > Micrococcaceae > Arthrobacter > Arthrobacter sp. LAR12-1-1.1. Next base: position 98,395 of record NZ_JBEGIG010000056.1, read on the forward strand.
GGCGGCGAGCAGGCCCTGCTTGCCCGAGTTGCCCCGGAAGATATCGGCAAAGCGGGAGGACAGGACCGTCTTGAAGCCGTAGTCCTTCAACGCCCACACGGCATGCTCGCGGGACGAGCCCGTGCCGAAGTCGGGGCCGGCCACCAGAACGGATCCTGCGCTGAACGGCGCCTGGTTCAGGATGAAGGACGGGTCTTTGCGCCACGCGGCGAAGAGCGCGTCCTCAAAACCCGTCCGGGTGATGCGCTTGAGGTACACCGCGGGGATGATCTGGTCCGTGTCGACGTTGCTCTGGCGCAGCGGGACACCGATTCCGGTGTGGGTGGTGAACTTTTCCATGGCGGATCCTTGGGGACTGTATGGATGGGGGCTGTATGGATCGGGCTGTGCGGATGGGGGCTATGTGAATAGAGCCTGTGGGTCCGGGCTTCAGATCCGGGCAGGAACTACGCGGCGTCGACTCGGACCGCCGCGGACTCCGGAGCAGGGTCCAGATCCGACGGCGAGCTCAGCGTGCCGCGGACCGCCGTGGCCGCCGCGACTACCGGCGAGACAAGGTGGGTGCGGCCGCCCTTGCCCTGGCGCCCCTCGAAGTTGCGGTTGGACGTTGAGGCGCAGCGCTCCCCCACCTCCAGCTGGTCCGGGTTCATGCCCAGGCACATGGAGCAGCCGGCAAAGCGCCACTCGGCACCGAAGTCCTTGAAGACCTTGTCCAGGCCCTCGGCTTCGGCCTCGAGCCGAACGCGGGCGGAGCCTGGCACCACCAGCATGCGCACCGCGGGATCCTTGGTGCGGCCCCGGATGATGTCAGCGGCGGCCCGGAGATCCTCCATCCGGGAGTTGGTGCAGGAGCCCAGGAACACCGTGTCCACCCGGATGTCCTTCATAGGCGTGCCGGCCTCAAGCCCCATGTACTGCAGGGCGCGTTCGGCGGCGGCCTTGGCGTTTTCATCGCCGAAGTCATCCGGCGACGGAACCTTGGCGGACAGCGACACGCCCTGGCCCGGGTTGGTTCCCCACGTCACGAACGGCTCCAGGGTGTCGGCGTCGAGGTCCACCTCGACGTCAAACGCCGCGCCGTCGTCGGTGCTCAGCGTGTTCCAGTATTCGACGGCGGCATCCCAGTCGGCGCCCTGGGGCGCATGCGGGCGCCCGTACATGTAGTCGTAGGTGGTCTGGTCCGGAGCCACCAGCCCGGCGCGCGCGCCGGCCTCGATGGACATGTTGCAGATGGTCATCCGGGCTTCCATGGACAGCGCACGGATGGCGGAGCCACGGTACTCCAGCACGTAGCCCTGTCCGCCGCCGGTGCCGATCTTGGCGATGACGGCCAGGATGATGTCCTTGGCGCTCACGCCGGGGCGCAGCGTGCCCTCGACATTGATGGCCATGGTCTTGAACGGCTTCAGGGACAGCGTCTGGGTGGCCATGACGTGCTCCACCTCGGAGGTGCCGATGCCCATGGCCAGCGCTCCGAAGGCGCCGTGGGTTGACGTGTGCGAGTCGCCGCAGACTACGGTCATGCCGGGCTGCGTGAGGCCCAACTGCGGGCCCACCACGTGCACGATTCCCTGCTCGGCGTCGCCGAGGGAGTGCAGGCGGACGCCGAACTCCTGGCAGTTGTTGCGCAGGGTCTGGATCTGGGTGCGGCTGGTGAGATCGGCAATTGGCTTGTCGATGTCCAGCGTGGGAGTGTTGTGGTCCTCGGTGGCGATGGTGAGGTCCGGCCGGCGCAGCTTGCGGCCAGCGAGGCGCAGGCCTTCAAATGCCTGCGGCGACGTCACCTCGTGCACCAGATGGAGGTCGATGAAAAGGAGGTCCGGCTGGGCGTTGGCTCCTTCGCCGTCCCCCTTGCGCACTACGTGCGCGTCCCAGACTTTCTCGGCCAGTGTCTTTGCCACGGCCTGCTCCCTTCACTGCGGTAAGTATTGGCGTTCCTACGGACTACTGCCTCCACTGAACCAGCACAGCCAAGTAATACGCCAGCGCGTTGACTTGCATCTCAGATAATGAGACGTCAATATCATTACATGGACAATTCTAGTGGAGTCGGTGTCATCGATAAAGCGGCCCATGTGCTTGACGCACTTGAGGCCGGCCCCACCACCCTGGCGCAGCTGGTGGCGGCTACGGGACTGGCCCGGCCCACCGTGCACCGGTTGGCCCTCGCCCTGGTGCACCACAGGCTTGTGAGCCGCGATATCCAGGGCCGTTTCGTGCTCGGGAGCCGCCTGGTGGAGCTGGCCTCCGCAGCCGGCGAGGACCGCCTCATCGCCTCCGCCGGCCCCGTGCTCATGCAGCTGCGCGATGCCACCGGCGAAAGCGCCCAGATCTTCCGCCGCCAGGGCGACTGGCGCGTCTGCGTGGCCTCCGCCGAACGCCCCATTGGCCTGCGCGATACGATCCCCGTTGGCACCCAACTGTCGATGAAGGCCGGCTCCGCCGCCCAGGTGCTGCTGGCGTGGGAGGACCACGACCGTCTCCTGGAAGGCCTCCAGTCCGCCCGCTTCACCCCCACGGTCCTGGCGGGAGTACGACGCCGGGGCTGGGGCCAGAGTCTGGGCGAACGCGAGCCGGGGGTCGCCAGCGTTTCGGCACCGGTCCGCGGGCCGTCCGGCCGCGTGATTGCCGCAGTGTCCATCTCCGGCCCGATCGAGCGCCTGACCCGCCAGCCGGGGCGGCTGCACGCCGAAGTGGTCTGCAACGCCGGCCGTGTCCTGACTGAGGCGCTGCGCAAGACCAACGATTAAGTATGCTGTGCCCATGAACAGCTATGCGGTGTTCCTGCGGGGCATCAACGTGGGCGGCATCAATATCAAGATGGCCGATCTCAAGAGCGCACTGAATTCGCGGCCGTTTTCAGATGTAAAGACCCTGCTGGCAAGCGGCAACGTGGTGCTGGCCAGCGAGCTGGATCCGGGTGGAGTCAAGCAGGAGTTCGAGGCGTGCCTGAGGGAATCCTTCGGCTACGACGCCTGGGTGGTGGTGCTGACCGCGGCCCGCGTGGCAGCCCTGGTGGAGGCCTGCCCCTATCCGCCCGACGACGCGTCCACCCATACGTACCTGACGCTCGCCTCTGAGGAGGCTGTGCTCTCGGAACTCTTTGAGTCAGGCAGCGGCCTGGACGGGGCCCAGATCACCCGGCTGGGCCCGGAGGCCCTGGCGTGGCTAGCGCCCGCCGGCGGAACCCTCGACAGCCCTTTCAGCAAGCTTTCCTCGAAGGCCAAATACAAGGCTGCCACCACCACCCGCAACCTCCGCACCATGATCAAGGTCCGCGACGCCGCAGCCGGGCTTTAGCGCGGCGGCCAGCGGGCGAGCCGCACAGGCGGCACACTAGCGCCCCGCAGCGGCCTTCAGAGCGGCGGTGAACTTCGCCAGGCGGCTGACCTCACGTTCCACGGGCGCCACCACGAGTCGCTCCGCGACATCGGCGACGGCGGCTTTCAGCCGCTTCCTTGCCACGGCACTCCGTGACGCCGCCGCGGCACCGACAATAAACCGCGCCGCAATTGCCAGGACGATGCCCAGCAGCACTCCCCCGGCGATCATCACGGTCGGAACCGGCCACCCCTGGACCCGCGGGACCTCGGGCACCGGCAGCTGCAAGTAGCCCAGCGCGGCCAGGACTCCGAGCCAAGCGAACCCGGCCAGCGCCGTCACCAGGGCGAGCCACTGAACCGTGTTGAACACGCCCCACCACCAGGACTTCCTGCCCGCGGACAGGTCCGTGGAGACAATCGCCTGGTCCACAGCGTCCGGCAGCCGGTCACTTCCTTCACGGGCAGCGCCGCGGATGGCCGCCCGCCACGGCCCGGGGGCACCAGCGGACGCCGCCTCGGCGAATTCCCGGACGGCGGCATCGGTCCGCGCCCGCTCCGGCGCCCCTGCGGGAGGAAGCGAGGTCCGGTTCAGCTCAGGCTTGGCTCCCTCGCGGCGCAGGTTCAGTCGCCGCAGCGGATCCGGCCGAAATCTGGCCAGCCAGCGGGTCACGGGCCAGCCCGTACGCCGGGTGGCCTCCAACCGGTAGGACCGCGCGACGGCGTCGACCACCAGCGGCACATTGGCGGCGACGGCCAACTCCCCGGCCAGCCGTGCCTTGGACGCGCTCGTCGCTCCGGCCGCCATCCCGCCACCTGCCGCTTTCGGGTCGCCGGCGGATAATCCTGACGCCTCTGCAAGCCGGGCGGCGGCCTGCGTAACATCTGCCGCGAGTCGCTGTGACATTGCCTGCCGCTGCACCGCTGCCTGGCGGATGACGGCCCGGACCTTGTCTACCCCCGTCCCAAGCACCGCGGAAGCTGCGTGGACCTGAATCTTGCCCAGCCCGTCGCGCGCCAGGATGTCTTTGAGGGATTCCAGGACCGGCCGGACCTCGTGTTCCGGGAGCCTGTCGATCTGGTTGAGCACAACGATCGTTACGGCTCCGTGCGAGGACAGCGGTGCCAGGAAGTCGTCGTGCACGGCGGCGTCGGCGTACTTCTGCGGATCGAGGACCCAGACGAGGACGTCCACGAGCCCCACCATCCGCTGCACGATCTCCCGGTTGGCCGCCCTCGTCGAGTCAAAGTCGGGCAGGTCCAGCAGGATCAGCCCGGTGCCGTCGTCGGCGAACCCTTGAACCGGGCCCGCGGCATGGCGCTTCCGTACCTCCAGCCAATCCAGCAGCGCCTCGCTGCCCTGGACGCCCCAGATGCCCGCCAGCGGCTCGGTGGTGGTCGGTCGGCGCACGGCCGCCGTCGCGATCTCCTCCCCGCTGACGGCGTTGAAGAGCGATGACTTGCCGCTGCCGGTGGCACCAAAAAACCCCACCACGGTGTGGTCTCCGGACAGCGCCCGCCGCGAACTCGCGCGGTCCAGCACCTGCAACACCGGGTCCAGAGCCTCCTGCGGGAGAGCTCCGGACGCGAGCTCCCTGGCGCTGTTGAGCGCCGCAAGCCTGCGATCGAGCTGGGATGTCTCGCGGGCGGCGCCAAGACGGCTCATGCCGTGGCCGCCAGCCGGCGCAGTGCCGCCGCACGCCCGGCAATGGCTAAGGGCTGCACGCCGCCGTCGACGTCCAGCCGGGTCAAGAACCGCCGGCACTCCGCCGCCAGCAGGCTCTGGCAACGCAGATGCAGGTCTTCGCGCGCGGTCCGGGCAAGCCGGCGGACGGCATCCTCCCCGAACACTGCCTCCAGGAGGCGCTGGCCCACGACGGCGGTGCCGCCGGCGACGCCGATTTCGAGCCCGGTCAGGCCCGCGGTCATGGAGAACACCACGATCATGAGCGCCGCGCCGAGGCCGTTGATGCCGAAGGACAACCAGCGGGCCTGGGTGCGCTTGCCTTGGCCTTCGGTGCGGATGAGTTCCATCAGGCTTCCCTGCCAGGCGCGGATCTCGGCCGCCACAGCGTCCGCGAAGCCCTCGGATGCACCCGAGGGATCGTCGGTGCCCAGCAACTGCCTGCCCGCGGGATCCGAACGCCAGCGCTGGTCGGTGTGCTCCGCGGCCTTGGCGGCTTGATCGACGATGACGGCCTGCAGTCCTGTTTCGATCGCGGTTTCCACCCTGACCGCAGGCTCCGGTTCGCCCCGGAAGAACGCGCCCACACGGTCCCGGAAGCGTCCAATGTTCTGTTCCATGGCGCGGAAGAACTCCCCTGTCCCGACGAAGTCCTGCCACCGCGCCAACACTTCGCCGCGCAACAGCGCGCCATCGCGGGTGGCTTCGAGGATCCTGGCCACGGCGTCGTCATACGCATTGCGGGCGTCGGCTACGAGAACATCGGCTGCGTGCTGCTGTTCGGACAGCGCCCGCTCCGCCGCTTCGACGCGGTGGGCGAGTGCGACGAGGGTGCCGTTGACGGTGCGCCGGGCAATCTCCGCCCGACCGGCGGCGTTCCCTGCCAGCTTGCCGAGCCAAACACGCAGCGGCTCCACGGCCGCCGCAGGAAGCATCCCTGCGGCATCCAATGACAGCTCCGGCACCACGAACATCCGGGCTGCACCGAGGCCTTCCCGGCTGAGCATCGCCTGCAGATCCGCGCTGATTTCCGCCTCCGCCGCGGGCGGCACCCGGTCCAGCACCACGGCCACCATGATGTCGCGGGAGGCCGCATCCAGGAGCAGGCGCCAGGGCACGGCGTCGGCGTAGCGGTTGGCAGTGGTGACAAACACCCAGAGATCGGCGGCGGCGAGCAACTGCCCGGCCAGCTGACGGTTGTTCTCGGAAATGGAGTCGACGTCGGGCGCGTCAACGAGGGCGATTCCGGGCGGGACCGCGGCGTCGGCGACCAGGACGAGCGACGTCACCGGGCCGGAGTGCGGAACGGGATCGGCGGGGGTCAAGGGCTGACTGCCGGTGTAGGTACCCCGGATGCGGCCCAGGGCCGGCAACACCCGCTGGCCCTCAAACCAGGCGCCGTCCCCGGGATGGTGCAGCAGGATGGGCTGGCGTGTGGTGGGGCGGATCGCGCCGGCCCGCGTGACGGGGTGGCCTACCAGCGCGTTGACCAGGGTGGACTTCCCGGCCCCTGTAGAACCGCCCACCACAGCCAGCAGGGGCGCGTCGAGGCTGCGGTACCGGGGCAGGATGTAGTCATCGAGCTGAGCCACTGCCTTCCGCAGCTCCTGGCGCATTTGGTCCGCCCCGGGCAGAGCGAGCGGCAGCCGGATTGTCGCAAGGTCCTGCCGCACTGCGTCAAGGAGCGCGACGCCGGATGCGGCCTCGGGGACGGTTTCATGGGAGCTCACAGCATCATCATGCCAGTTCAGCACGTGGTGTCTGTGGGGGGCACTGCTGACGGGGAACCACTGAGCGATGCGCAACGCGAAATGGGTAACGGGGATCCGAGGGCCAGGGAAAAGCAAAACGGCCCCGGGCAGATGCCCGGGACCGTTTCCGTGGTGACCCCAGCGGGATTCGAACCCGCGTTACCGCCGTGAGAGGGCAGCGTACTAGGCCGCTATACGATGGGGCCGCGTACTTCCTGAACAGCACTTCTGCCATTCAAGCCAAATGATTGTTTCATACATTTGGCCAAGGTTTCAAATCGGACCAGCCGATTCATAACCTCCGAAATTCAGCGGAAACCCGCAGATTTTCGAAGCTGGGATACCAGGACTCGAACCTAGAATGACGGTACCAGAAACCGTAGTGTTGCCAATTACACCATATCCCAATGGCACATTCGGTCCGGATGTTTAGGCCTAAACCCTCGCTCCCGGCGCCTCAGCACGAGTAATTACTTTACCCGAGAGTTATCACTTCCACAAATCGGCCGTCCCGACGCGTGCCGTACGCCCGCGAAGGTTCCGCATCCCCGGCCGTCTGAACGGCGCAGCCCCGGAAATCGCCGTCAATCCGGGCACTTCAGCCTCCCGCCAGCACGATGACGGTCGCAAGCCACCCGCCTACTCGTCCCCCGCCTGCAGTTTCAGCAGCTACTTTGCAGTGTTAGCTGCGCCACAGAATGAGCGTTCGTACAGGACCGATTGCGCACGACCGTTTGCGCAGCGCAGCATCAATGCAGCGTCGCGGCAGCCGCACCGGCCAACGGCGGGTCAGCCCTGCCGTCGGCCTATCAGCCCTATCTGGCGACCTAGGTGTATTTCCCACGGACGTTGTGAACAGCGTGGCGTGATGTAAAGGGCGAGGGCCTCCGGTATCGATTTGGGTTACCACACTCATCTCGACGCCCAGGAGGCCCTCGTGTCCTACGTTACCCATGCCAACGCCGACCTGACACCTAAGGCAAGGGGAAAACTCGCCCGATTGGTCCTCGAGGAGGGCTGGACCCTGCGCCGGGCCGCGGAACGCTTCCAGTGCTCGCCAGCGACGGCGAAGAAGTGGACAGCGCGGTACCGTATCTGAGGCGAAGCCGGCATGGCGGACGTGTCCTCGCGGCCGCGCCGGAGCCCGAACCGCACCGGCGTGGACCGAGCGGCGGATCGTGGCGCTGCGGTTCACCCGCCGGTGGGGACCCCACCGCATCGCGGCCCACCTGCATCTGGCCCGTTCCACTGTCGGCAAGGTCCTGGCCCGGTACCGGATGCCCCGGCTGGCCTGCCTGGACCAGGGCACCGGCCTGCCCGTGCGCAAGCCCGCACCGCAAAGGTATGAGCACGACCATCCCGGGGACCTGGTCCATGTGGACATCAAGAAGCTCGGACGCATCCCGAACGGCGGCGGACACCGCATCCTCGGCCGGGCCCAGGGACGACGGAACAAACGGGCAGGGACCGGGTACGCCTACCTGCACCACGCCGTCGATGACCACTCGCGTCTGGCGTACTCGGAAATCCTTAGCGACGAGACGCAGGAAACCGCCGCCGCCTTCTGGCTGCGCGCCGTCGCGTTCTTCGCCGCCCACGGAATCAAGGTCAAGGCCGTGCTGACCGACAATGGGTCCTGCTACCGTTCCCGGGTCTTCGCCGCGGCCCTGGGACCTCACATCAAGCACCGCAGGACCCGTCCGTACCGGCCCCAGACCAACGGCAAGGTCGAACGCTTCAACCGAACCCTCGCCACCGAATGGGCCTACGCCCGCCCCTACGTTTCAGAAGCCGACCGCGCCGCCACCTACCCGGACTGGCTGCACCACTACAATCACCACAGGACCCATACCGGCATCGGAGGCAAAACCCCCATCAGCCGCGTTCACAACGTCCGTGGGAATTACACCTAGGATATCCCGGCCGACGTCTTGGAAACGGTCGTGTAGCCCGCCTTGGACCCCGTAACCGTTACCGTGATCGTGCGGCCCGCATCACTGGTGCGGGACTTGTAAGTGGCGGCGGTGGCCCCGACAATCGCGATGTGCGAGCGGTACCACTGATATTTCAGCGTGACAGTTTCAGGACCCCACACGCCCGTCACGGCAGTGAGTGTGGACCCCACCTTCACCGTGCCCTGAATCAAGGGCACCGAAGTGGTCAGGGTGCCTTTAGAGACCTGGCTTGTGGCCGACGAAGTCACCGTAGCAGACGTATAGCCCGCCTGGGTGCCGGTGACCTTCACTGTGATCGTGCGGCCCACATCACCCGCACCCGGCTTGTAGGTGGCACCGGTGGCTCCAACAATCGCGGTCTCTGACCGGTACCACTGATACATCAGCGTGACAGTTCCCGGACCCCACACTCCCGTTACGGCAGTGAGCGTTGACCCCACCTTCGCAGTGCCCTGAATCAAGGGCAAATTTGTGGTCAGGGTGCCCTTGGCGATCTGGCTGGTGCCGGCCGATGTCTTTGAAGCAGACGTGTAACCCGTCTGGGAACCGGTGACCTTTACGGTGATCGTCCTGCCCGCATCACTCGCACCGGGCTTGTAGGTGGCACCGGTGGCTCCCACGATCGCGACCTCCGACCTGTACCACTGATACGCCAGCGTGACAGTTCCAGGACCCCAGGCGCCGGGTACGGCCGTGAGTGTGGACCCGACCTTTGCGGTGCCCTGAATCGAGGGCACCGAAGTAGTGAGGGAGCCGTTGGAGATCTGGCTTGTGCCGGCCGAGATCTTCGATACCGACGCATAGCCCGCCTGGGAGCCGGTGACCTTCACCGTGATCGTCCGGCCGGCGTCGGCGGGGCCGAGCGCGTAAGTGGAGCCCGTGGCGCCCGTTACCGCGATCTGCGAGCGGTACCACTGATAGGCCAACGTGACCGTTCCGGGACCCCAAGCGCCGGGAACGGCCGTGAGCGTAAACCCCACCTTCGTGGTGCCCTGAATCGAGGGATCCGCGGGGCTGAGGGTGCCGCTGGCGATCGGGCTGGTGCCGGCCGACGTCTTCGACACCGGCGTGTAGCCCGCCTGGGCGCCCGTAACCCTTAAAGTAATCGTAAGACCCAGATCAGCAGCTCCGGGAGTGTAAGTTGCACCGGTGGCACCTGCAATCGCGATCTGCGACCGGTACCACTGATACGTCAGCGCTACCGTTCCGGGACCCCAGGCGCCGGGAACTGCAGTGAGCGTGGACCCCACCTTCGCAGTGCCCTGAATCGACGGATTCCCGGGGTTAAGGATGCCGTTGGCGATCAGGCTGGTGCCGGCTGACATCTTCGACGCAGTCGTATAGCCCGCCTGGGAGCCAATAACTTTCACCGTGATCGTTCGGCCTGCATCACTGCCAGCAGGAGTGTAGGTGGCGCCGGTGGCACCCGGAATCGCGACCTGCGAGCGGTACCACTGATACGTCAGCGCGACATTGCCAGGACCCCAGGCACCGGGTACCGCAGTGAGCTTGGAGCCGACCTGCGCGGTGCCCTCAATGACGGGCACCGCGGAGGTAAGCGTGCCGTTGGCGACCGCGCCCGTGCCGTCCGAAGTCCTCGAAACGGACGTGTAGCCCGCCTTGGAGCCGGTAACCGTCACCGTGATCGTTCCACCCAGGTCAGCGACGCCGGGAGTATAGGCGGCGTCGGTGGCGCCGCTGATTGCGACGTCCGAGCGGTACCACTGATACGTCAGCGCGACATCCTCAGGTCCCCAAACCCCCGGCACCGCGGTCAGCGTGGACCCCACCTTCGGCGTCCCGCTGATCGTAACCTTCCCGGCGCTGACTGGGATCACGGTAATGTGCGCGGCCTGCCAGAAAGCGGAAAGGTAGGTCTCCCCCAAGTAATCTGCCCCGATCCTGGAGAAGTGGGTCGTGTCGTTTGCATACACTCCCCCGGTCATGGAGGCGGCGAATCCGGTGAAGGGAACGCGTGCGGGAGTCTCCTGGTGGCTTGTGTCCACGTTGATCCGGCCCGGCATGGCCGCGATCCCCTCCGGTGACATGCGGCCGACCACAAAGGGAAGTTCGGGCGCCCCCAGGGATGTCCGGAAGAAGGCAATCAGCTGATCCAGCTTCACGCTGTATCCGGCCGTGGACATCGCTGAGTTATTTTCGCCCTGGTGCCAAAGAACGCCTTTGAGCTCCGCGACGTAGCCGGCAGCTTTCGCTGCCGCGATGCCCTCGAGAGTCTGATTGACCGCCAAGGTGGGGAGGTCGAGCTCCGGAGCAGAGGCTGCACCCACAGTCCACGTAAGCGAGTCTAGGGCAAATGTGAACCCGGTTTGGCCGTGCGCGGCGGGAATGATGAGCACGCCCACATCGTCGGGCTGGGTTTTCAGGTAGTTCCGAGCCATGGCTGTGGCGGGCGAGAGTCCGGAAGCAGTGTCGTGCATGTCCAAGGGAACCGTAGCCGCCCGCAATGAGCGGTCCTTTGCACCGTATTGGAAGATCCTCGGGTCTTGCGCATCCGCGGGGCCGCCGATTGGCAGCCCCCGGCCGGACATATTCGACTGTCCCGCTGCCAGGAAGACGTGCAGGACTTTGACGGACGCCCGTGCTTGCACCGGCGCCACGCCAGCCAGCATCAGTCCGACAACCGCCAAGCCGATAACAAGACCTCGAAAGTGTTTGGCCATACCGCTGTACACGGATCCCCTATCCGTTGCCGGGCGCGAGCCGCCCTTGCCACTATTTGTCTAAAACCCTATTTAAAGCCAAACGAAATATTACAGTGCCTTGAGAAACCTGACTGACACTAAGACGCCCCCAACAGGCTACGCCAGCAGTTCCAGCAGGGAGCCGACCTCGCGCCCCACGAAGCCCGGGGCCGGTTCCCCGCCGCGGTTCAGCCAGACACCGATGAGGCCGGCCGCCGTCGAGCCTTCCGCGTCGAGGAGCCGGTTGTCCCCGACGTAGAGGGTTTGGCCGGGGCCTGTACCGATCCGCCGGACCCCCTCGAGGTAGATGGCCGGGTCCGGTTTTGCGACGCCGACGGTATCGGTGCCCACCAGAACGGCGATCCGTTCCAGCCCGGCCGCGTCCAGCTTCACGCGCTGGTAGTCGTGGACGTTGTTGCTCACGGCCCCGTAGGGTATGCCGGCGGCGTCCAGGGCGTCCAGCAGCGGGCCGACGTCGTCGAACGCCCGGATGTAGCCGTGTTGGCGGCTCGCGTAGGAACTCACCCAGTGGTGGGCCTGTTCGCCGTCCGCAAGTTCGACGCCGAAGTACCCCAGCGCCGCCCGGCCGCGGAGCAGCCGCTGCTCATTGAACGTCAGTTCGCCGGCCAGGTAGCGGTCGTAGAAGTGCGTGGTCTCGTGGGTGAAGATCCGCCCGAACCTCTCCCACCCGGCCTCGTCCAGGCCGGGCAGGAGGTGCTCGCTGACGTCGCGGAGGGCAGTCGTCATGGCGAACTCGAGGTCCACCAGGGTGTCATCGATGTCGAACAGAACCCCGTGGACCACGCCGCCGCCCAGGCCCGCTGCCAGCACGTCAGCCGCGGAAGGCGCGGAGGCGGGCCAGGGATGAATCCTTGCCCAGGATGACCATAGACTCGAACAGCGGCGGGGAGATCCGCCGGCCCGAGACGGCCGTGCGGACCGGGCCGAAGGCCAAGCGGGGCTTGACGCCGAGGCCTTCGACGAGGGCCTCCTTCAGGGCAGCCTGGATGTTCTCGGCCGTCCACTCAGCGACGGGCTCCAGCGCGGACAGGGCGGCGTCGAGCACCTCGGTGAGGTTCTCCGGCAGGCCCTTGCGGGCGTCGTCGGCGACGTCGATCGCGTCATCGGCCTTGAACAGGAACGCGAGCATTTCGGGGGCCTCGCCCAGCAGCGAGATGCGTTCCTGGATCAGCGGTGCGGCCTCGGCCAGGATCTCCTCCTCGCGGGCCGTGAGGTTCTTCCCGACCAGGCCGGCGGCCTGCAGGTAGGGCACCAGGCGGCCGCGGAAGTCCTCAGCGCCGAGCATGCGGATGTGGGTGCCGTTGATCGCCTCGGCCTTCTTGATGTCGAAGCGGGCCGGGTTGGCCAGCACATCGTTAACGTCGAAGTGCTCGATCAGCTGGTCGACGGTGAAGATGTCCTCGTCGGCGGAGAGGCTCCAGCCGAGCAGGGACAGGTAGTTGAGCAGGCCCTCGGGGATGAAGCCGCGGTCCCGGAGCAGGAACAGGTTCGACTGCGGGTCGCGCTTGGAGAGCTTCTTATTGCCCTCGCCCATGACGTACGGCAGGTGGCCGAAGACCGGCATGTAGCTGGCGACGCCGATATCCATCAGCGCCTGGATCAGCACCACCTGACGCGGCGTGGAGGAGAGCAGGTCCTCGCCGCGGAGCACGTGGGTGATCCCCATGAGGGCGTCGTCCACCGGGTTGACCAGGGTGTAGAGCGGGGATCCGTCGGTGCGCACAATGACGTAGTCCGGGATGCTGCCGGCCTTGAACGTGATCTCGCCGCGGACCATGTCGGTGAAGGTCACGTCTTCATCGGGCATCCGGACGCGCAGGACAGGCTGGCGGCCCTCGGCCTTGAACGCGGCAAGCTGTTCCTCGGAGAGCTCGCGGTCGAAGTTGTCGTAGCCCAGCTTGGGATCGCGGCCGGCTGCCCGGTGGCGTGCTTCGACTTCCTCCGGCGAGGAGTAGCACTCGTAGGCGTAGCCGGCGTCGATCAGCTTGGCCACCACGTCCTTGTACAGGTCCAGCCGCTGCGACTGGCGGTAGGGCTCGTGGGGACCGCCGACTTCCACGCCTTCTTCCCAGGTGATGCCGAGCCATTTGAGGGCCTCAAGCAGCTGCTGGTAGCTTTCCTCCGAGTCGCGGGCCGCGTCCGTGTCCTCGATCCGGAACACAAAGGTGCCCTTGGTGTGCCGGGCGTGGGCCCAGTTGAACAGGGCGGTGCGGATCAGGCCGACGTGCGGGGTACCCGTAGGCGACGGGCAGAACCGGACACGGACCGGGGTGTCAGCGGTGACTTCACCGGTGGAGGCAGCAAGGGCGGAGCTGGAAACGGCGTCGGACGCGGAAGCAGTAGTCATAGTGGTACCAACATTACCAATCTCTCCTATCGCTACTCGCCCGGAATGCCGCTACGAAAAAGGACAACCGCACCGTGGATCCACGGTGCGGTTGTCCGAAATCGGCGCTGCTTCTTCGGATTCTTCGGATCGAAAGGCGGTTAGCGGCGGACCACCGGGTTGGAGAGGCGTCCGATGCCCTCGATCTCGACCTCATAGCGGTCGCCGGCCTGCACGGCGCCGACGCCGGCCGGGGTACCGGTCATGATGACGTCGCCGGGGAGCAAGGTGAAGGCCTGCGAGACGATGGAGACGAGCTCCCGGACGCCGCGGATCATCTGGTTCGTGCTGCCGTCCTGGCGCAGTTCGCCATTGAGCCGGCCCTGGATCTGCAGGTCCTCGGTGTCGAGCTCGGTCTCGATCCACGGCCCGAGCGGGGCCGAGGTGTCGAAGCCCTTGGCCCGGGCCCACTGCAGGTCCGTCTTCTGGACGTCGCGCGCGGTGAGGTCGTTGCCGCAGGTGTAGCCGAAGATCACATCATCCACCCGGTTCTCGGGCACGTCCTTGCAGATCCGGCCGATGACGACGCACAGTTCGGCCTCGAAGGAGACGTCCTCGGAGAACTCCGGCAGGACAATGGGATCGTTCGGCCCGATCACGGAGGTGTTGGGCTTGAGGAACAGCAAGGGCTGCGCCGGGACCTCGTTGCCAAGTTCCCGGGCATGCTCCGCGAAGTTGCGGCCGACGCCGATGACCTTGCTGCGGGGGATGATCGGCGCCAGCAGGCGGACGTCCTCCAGCTTGTGCCTCATGGGGGTTCGTTCCACGCCATGGAAGAACGGGTCGCCCTTGATGACAGTGACTTCCTCACTGCCGGGCTCACCTTCCACGATGCCGTAGAGGGGATCAGAATCGACTACAAACCGGGCGATACGCATGGTTCTTAGCCTACCGTCCCGCAGGCCGGGCCCGGGGTCAGTCTGTCCGTTCAGCGCCGCCCGCTGCGCAGGTAGTCCAGCTGCGCCGCGACGGAGAGCTCCGCGGCGCGGCGGACGGAGGGATCGACGTCGGCGTACACGGCGTCCGTGACGGCGCCGATGCCGGCATCGGCCCCCAGCGCCGCCAGTGCCGCCCGGACCTGCTCAAGCCGGCCCAGCCGGTGATCCCGGTAGGCGCGGGCCACGGCGTCCAGAGCCGGCAGCACCGGGCCGTGGGCCGGCAGCACCATGGCCGGACCGAGGCGCTCCAGCCGGTCCAGCGATTCGAGGTAGTCACTGAGGGTGCCGTCAGGGTAGTCCAGCACGGTGGTTCCGGAGCCCAGAATCGTGTCCCCGGTCAGCACCGAGCCGTGCGGGCCGTCCTGCGGCAGGTGGAAGCACAGCGAATCCGCGGTGTGGCCCGGCGTCGCCAGAACCCTGATCTCTGTTCCGGCCGCCAGGATCGTTTCGCCGTCCTGCAGCGCGGGTGCGCCATGGCAGTGGGCGGGATCCGCGGCCCGGACAGGTGCGCCCGTCAAAACCGAAAACCGTGCGGCGGCCGCGGTGTGGTCCGCGTGCCGGTGCGTGATCAAGATCAGTTCGATTCGCCCGTCCCCGGCCAACGCCTGCAGGTGCGGCTCGTCGAGGGGCCCGGGGTCGACGGCGACCGTGCCCGCCGCCCCCGGGGCGGCAATGAGATAGGAGTTGGTTCCGTCCAGGCTCATGGGACCCGGGTTCGGGGCGAGGCGGAACCGGGTCAGCTCGCTGCTGCGGACGAGGTCGCGGGATTTCTCGGTGGTCACGGTCCCATCCTTGCAGAGGTGTCCTCAGACGAGCAGCAGGATGGAGATCAGGAACGGCAGGAGGGCCTCGGCAATGGCATTTCCCCAGAGCCGACGCTCGGAAAGGAACAAAATGAGGCCCAGGGCCACATGAGCCACGCATGTGAACAGCAGGAGTGACTCACCGGCCGCGACGTCGGCTCCCCCCAGCATGAGGGCACCCGCAACGGCGCCGATCCCCCAAATGACGTTGTATATGCCGAGGTTGAACGTCCACAGCCTGACTGCTTCGACGTCGTCCGGTTCGACGAGGAACAGGCGGTGCAGGCGCTGGTGCCGGATGAAGAAGGACTCCATGATGCCGACACTGATGAGCAGGACGCCAAAGACCACGCCCAGAACTTGGATCAGCCCCGTCATGTGCCCATTGTGCACGCCGGGCGGACGGGTGAAAAGGGCCCAAAGACTGCCGGGCGTGCGGATGCAGACGCCGACGGCGGCCGCCACCGGAAGGTGGGGACCGCCGTCGTGCCGGACGCTCCGGCTCTAGATGCCTTGGGTGCTAGGCGAGGCGGGTCAGCCAGCCGTGGGTATCCTCCACGGTGCCGGTCTGGATCCCCAGCAGCTGGGCGCGGATGGCCAGGGTGGTCTCACCCGCCGTGGCGTCTTCGGAGCCGATGAACTCGGTGGCGTCCTTGAGCACGCCGATGGGGGTGATGACCGCGGCGGTGCCGCAGGCGAAGACCTCGGCGATGTCCCCGGAGGCAACGCCGTCGCGCCACTCATCCAGGGTGATCTTGCGTTCGGTGACTTCCCGGCCCATGTCCCGGGCCACCTGCATCACGGACATCCTGGTGATCCCCTCCAGGATGGTTCCGGACAGCGCGGGGGTGACCAGCGAGCCGTCCTTCATGACGAAGAAAACGTTCATGCCGCCGAGTTCCTCGACGGCGTTGTCGTTGAACTGGTCCAGGAACAGGACCTGCTTGCAGCCGTGTGCCTCGGCTTCCTGCTGGGCGATCAGCGAGGCGGCGTAGTTGCCGCCGCACTTGGCGGCGCCTGTTCCGCCGCGGCCGGCGCGGGCGTACTCACGCGAGATCCAGATGGAGACGGGCTTGAGTTCGCCGCCGAAGTAATTGCCGGCCGGGGAGGCGATCACGCGGAAGGAGACCTCGCGCGCTGCCCGCACGCCCAGGAACGCCTCGGTGGCGATCATGAAGGGCCGCAGGTACAGGGCTTCGCCGTCACCGGAGGGCACCCAGTCCTTGTCTGCCGCGACCAGTTCGCGGATGGCGCCGAGGAAGTACTCTTCCGGGAGTTCGGGCAGGGCCAGGCGCCGCGCGGACTTGTTCAGCCGGGCGGCGTTGGCCTCGGCCCGGAACGTCCAGATCGAGCCGTCGGCGTGGCGGTAGGCCTTGAGGCCCTCGAAGATCTCCTGGCCGTAGTGCAGCACTGCGGCGGACGGGTCCAGGGAAATCGGGCCGTAGGGCTCAACCCGAGCGTTGTGCCAGCCACCGTTGCCTTCGGCGTCGACGCTGTAGTCGACAATCGAGGTGTGGTCGGTGAAATAGTCGCCGAACCCCGGGTTCGCCAGGATGGCTGCACGCTCTTCAGCAGACTTCGGGGTCTCCGACAGGTGCTGGGTGAATTCGACGCCATGGGCAGTCTGAGTCATGGTTCCTCCACGATCGGCTGCCTGGTGTGGGAACGTCGTTCACCCTCGGACCACGGCAGCATATTGGTGATTCGAAACAAGCTTACGCCCGTTGGCAGCGGGGTTTAGCGGCACCTGCAGGGCAGAGAATACGGCCAGGACCTACAGCGCCGCCGCGATGGCGTCGCCCACCGCGCTGGTGGTGCGGACGGCGCCGTCGCGGGCCTCGACGTCGGCCGTCACGGCCGCCTCGATCTTCCGGGCGGCGCCGGCGAAGCCGAGGTGGTCGAGCAGGAGCGCCGCGGAGAGGATGGCCGCGGTGGGGTCGGCCTTCTGCTGGCCGGCAATGTCCGGGGCGGACCCGTGGACCGGTTCGAACATGGACGGCGCGGTGCGGTCCATGTTGAGGTTGCCGGAGGCGGCGAGGCCGATCCCGCCGGTCACGGCTGCCGCGAGGTCGGTGATGATGTCGCCGAACAGGTTGTCGGTGACGATCACGTCGAAGCGGGCCGGATCGGTGACCATGAAAATCGTGGCGGCGTCGACGTGGAGGTAGTCGTGCGTGACCTCGGGGAACTCCTGGGCCACTGCCTCAACCGTGCGCTTCCAGAGCTGGCCGGCGAAGACCAGGACGTTGTGCTTGTGCACCAGCGTGAGCTTCTTGCGGGGGCGTTCGTTGGCCCGGCGGAACGCATCGCGGACCACGCGTTCCACGCCGTGGGCCGTGTTCACGGAGACCTCGGTGGCCACCTCGTGGGGGGTGCCGGCGCGCAGTGTGCCGCCGTTGCCCACGTACGGGCCTTCGGTGCCCTCGCGGACCACGATGAAATCGATCTTGCCCGGGTTGGCGAGCGGGCTGCCAACGCCGGCATACAGGCGGGAGGGCCGCAGGTTGACGAAGTGGTCCAGGCTGAAGCGCAGCTTGAGCAGGAGCTCACGCTCGATGATGCCGGACGGGATCCGGGTGTCGCCGGGGGCCGCCCCGACGGCGCCGAACAAGATGGCGTCGCGCGTGCGAAGATCGGCGAGGGTGGCCGCGGGCAGGGTCTCCCCCGTCTCGAGCCAGTGCTCCGCGCCCAGCTTGTAGTGGGTCTGCTGGAGCACGATCCCCTCGGCGGCCGCGGCCTTCTCAAGGACCTTCAGGGCTTCGGCCGTGACCTCCGGACCAATGCCGTCGCCCGGGATGACTGCCAGATCAATCGTGGATGCGCTCATGTTTTCAGCGTAGCCAAGTGATCCACATTCTGGTCAAGTCGTCTCACTATCCGATCATGCCTCCGGACGAAGAACGCTCCCGCACCCCAATTCAGGGGTGCGGGAGCGTCAGGCGGCGGACCGACTCAGGCCTCGGCGGGTTCCTCGTACTTCGGGAACACCGGGGCCGGGGCCGGCAGTTCCGTGCCGGCGACGATCGGCGTGCCGACGGCCGTGAACTGGCGCGCCGGGCCTTCTGGCTGGCCGAGCGTGTGCAGGATCGCCGCCGTCGCCGTCGGCATCACCGGCTGGGCCAGGATCGCGACGATCCGCAGCACCTCGAGCGTCACGTAGAGCACCGTGTTCATGCGTTCGACGTCGGTCTTGCGCAGCACCCAGGGAGCCTGCTCGGCGAAGTAGGCGTTGGTGTCCCCCAGGACTGTCCAGATGGCCTCCAGGGCGCGGCTGAACTCCTGCTTCTCGAACGCGGCCCGGGCGGCGTCCAGCAGCCCGTTGGCCTGGGCCAGAATTGCGGTGTCCTCGGCGGAGAACGCGCCCGGCGCGGGCACGCGGCCCTCGCAGTTCTTGGCCACCATGGACAGCGACCGCTGGGCCAGGTTGCCGAAGTTGTTGGCGAGGTCGGAGTTCATCCGGCCCACGATTGCCTCGTGGTTGTAGTTGCCGTCCGCGCCGAAGGGGACCTCGCGCAGGAAGAAGTAGCGCACCTGGTCCAGGCCGTACTGGGCCACGAAGTCCGCGGGCGCCACCACGTTGCCCAGCGACTTGGACATCTTGACGCCGTTGTTCTGCAGGAAGCCGTGGATCATGATCCGCTTCGGCAACTCCAGTCCGGCGCTCATGAGGAACGCCGGCCAGTAGATGGCGTGGAAGCGGGAGATGTCCTTGCCGATCACGTGGACGTCGGCCGGCCAGAACTTTTTGAAGGAGCCCGAGTCGACGTCCGGGTAGCCGACCCCGGTCAGATAGTTGGTCAGCGCGTCGACCCACACGTACATGACGTGCTTGTCGTTGCCGGGCACGGGAACGCCCCAGTCGAAGGTGGTGCGGCTGATGGACAGGTCCTCCAGCCCGCGCCTGACGAAGCTGATGACCTCATTGAAGCGGGACTGCGGGGCACCGAATTCGGGGTGGGCCTCGTACAGCGCCAGCAGCTTGTCCTGATAGGCGGACAGCCGGAAAAAGTAGCTCTCCTCGGCCGTCCAGGTGACCTCGGTGTCCGATTCGCGCGAGTAGCGGATGCCGTCGTCCTTGACCACGGTCTCGTCCTCGACGTAAAACGCCTCGTCGCGGACCGAATACCAGCCCTCGTACTTGGACAGGTAGATGTCCCCGTTGGCCTCCATCTTCTTCCAGATGGCCTGCGACGCCGCGTAATGGTCGGCGTCCGTGGTGCGGATGAAGCGGTCGTACGAGACTCCCAGGGCGGCGTGCGCCCCCTTGTAGATCTCGGCGTTCCGGTCCACCAGTTCCTTGGGCGTGACGCCTTCCTTCTCGGCGGCCTGGGCGATCTTCATGCCGTGCTCGTCCGTTCCGGTCAGGAAGAAGACGTCGTACCCGTCCAGGCGCTTGAAGCGGGCCATCGCATCGGTGGCGATGTACTCGTACGCATGGCCGATGTGCGGCACCCCGTTGGGGTACGTGATGGCCGTGGTGATGTAGAACGGGGTCTTATCAGTTGAAGTCACGGTCTAAATCTAGATCAGTTCTGTGAGGGTATCGCTCTGGCGGACCAGTTCGTGGTCATGTGAAGCCACCAGCACGGCAATGCCGTCCGAGGTGGTGTCCTTGAGGATGCTGATGATGCGGTTGGCCGCGGCACGGTCCAGGCTGGCCGTGGGCTCGTCGACCACCAGGACGCGGGTGCCGAGGATGAGCGCCCGGGCGATCGCCACGCGCTGGCGTTCACCGCCGGAGAGCTGCGCCGGGCGGTGGCGCATACGCCGGCCGAGGCCCACGAGGTCCAAAAGGTCCTTGGCCATGTCGCGGCGCTGCTCAACCTCGCCGTCGGGCACGGCCGGCAGCAGGACGTTCTCGAGTGCGCTCATCCCGTCGATCAGGGCGCCGCCCTGGTCCACGTAGCCGATCAGGGCGCGGCGGCGGTCGGCGATCTCGTCGTCGCCCATGGTCTCCAGCGAGTCGCCTTCCCAGAACACCCGGCCCGACGTCGGCAGGGTCAGTCCCGCGCCGACGGTCAGGATGCTGGTCTTGCCCGAGCCGGAGCGGCCCGCGACGCAGTGCATTTCGCCGGCGTGCAGCGTCATGTTGAAGTCGTCCACCACGTTGACGGCCTCGGCACCGCCCTTGCCGCCGCCGTAGTGGATGGTGATGTTGCTCAGTTCCAGCGGCGTGGCGTGGTCCGTGGCCTTCACGATCGTGTTGGCGCGGGTCTTGTGTGCACCGCGACGGGTGCTGGCGGTCATCCGGTCGTGTGCCTCCCGGTCAAGGTTCAGCTCGTTAGTCATTGGACCACTTTCGTTGCAATCGGAATCCAGCAAAGTACAGCTACGAGACCGGCAATTGCGGCCCACAGCGCGGCATAGGGGGCGAGGAGGAGGCCGATGCCGAGGGCGCCCACGACGCCGAGGGGCAGCGCGACGGTTCCCACCATGGCGTTTTCAAAGAAGCGGACCTGGCCCAGCATGTCAGGGTTCCAGCCCATGGCCCGCAGCGTGCCGAGGTACTGGCGCTTGGCCTGCAGCTCGAAGCGCCCGGTGACCATGGTCAGCAGCAGCCCGACGGCAACGCCGGACACAGCCAGGATGATGCTCGGGAGCGCGATGCTGGCCGCGGCCAGCCCGCTGAGGGCGCTGGCGCCGGCGGCCCGGGGAATGTCGATCAGCAGGGCGACCAGTCCGCCGACGGCCGCGGCGAAAACACCGACGGCAACGGCGAGTGAGATGGTGTTGAACTTGTTGGCGCTCAGCTGCCGGTTGGCGAAGGTCAGCGGGGAATCGACCGCAATGAGCCGTTCATCGTGTTGCGGCTCCTGGTCCACTACCTCGCGGTGGCGCAGCTGCTGCGCAGCGACGAACGCCGCACCTACGTACAGCACCAGGACCGACGCCGAGACCACCGCGGTGGCGGTGCTCCAGCTGATCAGGCTCAGGGCGATTCCGGCGACGGCCAGCAGCGCGGCGCCGACGCCGAATTCGGCCAGCACCCAGGAGCGGATCCTGCGCTGGGTCCAGCCCATGGCACGCAGGGTTCCGGCCTCGCTGCGCCGTTTGCGGATGTAGCTGACGGTGGAGGCGCCGGTCAGGAGGGCGGCGCCGCAGAGGGTCAGGAACAGCAGGGTCAGGTTCGTGGCGGTCAGGGAGCCGGAAACGGCGTCCGCGGCGTCCTGGCGGACCCACGACTGCTGCACGGTGCCCAGCGGCGATTCCTTGCCGGCGTCGTCCTTGGAGTAGCCGGGAACGGCGATGCTGGCGTCCTCGCGGGCCGAACCGGCCACCACGGTGGCCTGCAGGCCCATGTCGCGGATCTCGTTGGCGAGCTTCTCCACCTCGGGCTGCGCCTGCTTCCAGCTGCCCGGAACCTTGGCGCGGACCCGGACGGCGTCGATCACGGAGGCGTTCTGCTCATAGCCGCGGGCGGCGGCGAGGCCGTAGAAGTCGGTGATGGCACCGGCGGACTGGCTGACCAGTCCCGTGGCGCTCAGCGAAGGCTTGAGCTCGGTGTTGACGTCGGTGCCGGACGCATCCTTGGTCAGGGTGAACGGCGCGGGGTCGTAGCCGCCCAGGGGCAGCCGGTTGACGTCGCCGGCGGCATCCTTGACGCTCGCGGCGTCGAACGTGCCGTAAACCATGGCCAGCGGCGTGGCCAGCTTCTTGCCGGTTTCGAGGTTCTCCCGGTAGGAGCGCTCATCGACAGGATTGCGCTGGGTCTGGTCGACGGCGGCACCGTTGGCGGCCTTGTCCGGCAGGCGGTTCACGGTGACCCAGTCACCGGGCGAGGCGCTCTTGTCCACGGCGCCGTTGGCGGCGGTTTCGCCGTCCTTGTACGCCGGGGCGGCGGCAAAGTTGGTGCTCCAGGTGGCGGGGTTGTAGAGGCCCTGGCTGAAGGAGCCGGTGTCGCCCATGAGCTGGGAGAGGTCCTTGGACCCGGGCCAGGCGAGGGCGAACGGGGACTTCGAAACGAACGGCAGGTAGTCCTTGTCCAGCGAGCGGGTCACGGTGCCGACGTCGTTGGTGACGTTGCCGGAGTCGTCGATTTCCTCGATCTTGACCGAGTACTTCAGATCCACGGCGGTGCCGGAGCGGACGATCAGCGGGATGGCCTGCGAATCGGCGGTGAGCTGGCCGTCACGCTTGGCCTGCTGGTACTGGGTCATCAGCGGTGCCCAGTACTTGAGTTTGACGCCGAGGAAGTCCGGGCCTTCCTTGAGTTCGTCCATGGAGATGCCGTTGGTGAAGAGGCTCTCGAAGTGCCGGCCAATGGCGCCGGCGTTGCGGGCGTCCGCGGGCGGGGCTTTCTCCAGCGGGGCCAGGAAGTCACCGGCCGTGCCGAGCAGTGCGCGTTCGGAGACGGGGTCGACGGCGACGACGGACTCGGTCACCTGCGGCGCCATGGGCAGGGAAACGGAGAGGTTGAATAGGTTGTGCTCGGAGCCGCCGGCCGGGGTGGGGAACTTGATGCCGGTCTCGCCCTCCGGGCCCTGGATGCGGACGTTCTGGCCGCCGGCGACCTGTTCCTGGATCAGCTTCGCCTTGCCGACGGAGCCCTCGGCCGTGGTCTTGAACAGGGTCTGGTCCGAGTGGCCGTCGGAGCTGACGGCGCTGGCGGTCAGACGGTACTTCTTCGGCGTGTCGCTCAGCACCGATTCCGCGGCCGGCCACTTGCTCGGGTCCGTGGCGGTCGGGTCGCCGGAAGTGCCCGCGAGGCCCGCGTTGAAGCCGAGGTAGTCGGTGGCATCCAGCCGCGGCGATTCCAGGTTCTGCGTCACGCGCGAGACCAGGCTGATGGGCGCGGCCACCGAGGTGCCGGAGAGCTTGCGGATCGAATCCAGCTGCTCGAAGCTGACGCCGCCCTGGCCGGTGGCGATGTCCGGCTGCATCAGGCCGCCGTTATCATCGGCCTTGGCCTGGACCAGGACGTCATAGAGCCCCCGCGAGTTTTGGTCCACGGTCCTGTTCAGCGCCGCCTGGGACTGACCCTGGACGAGCACGGACAGGCACATGGCCACGATCAAAATGGACGCGGTCAACAGAAGCACTCTGCTTCTGATGAACCTCTGGACGGCGTTCATTGGGCTCCTGAAAGCTGGATTGCGTGCGCACGCCGCAGTTCATTTCCTGCGGAATTGAGGGCGTCCCGTGCCGGGCGTGCAAAAGTAAAGGCCGGTCTGCCGGCCGCGGACCGAAATTCGGTCCTAGCCATTGTACGCAGACCGGCCGGCCGCTTGTGGCCGCCGGCGGCGGTCATGCCGCCGCCGGCGGCCTGCGGGGAGGATTTTAGTCCTCGAGGTCAACCTCACGGACCATGTCAGCGCCGATCCCGGCCTTGATCGCGTCAAGGACCTGCTGGGGAACGGAGCTGTCGATGGTCAGCAGGGCCAGCACCTGGCCGCCCTCTGTCTGGCGTGCCACCTGCATGCCGGCGATGTTGATGTTGTTCATGCCCAGGATGTGGCCGATTGTGCCGATCACGCCGGGGCGGTCCGAGTAGGCAACCACCACGAGGTGTTCGCTGATCGGGATCTCCACCTCGTAGCCGTTGACGCCGACCAGTTTCTGGATCTGCTTCGGGCCCGTCAGGGTTCCGGCGACGGAGATCTGGCTGCCGTCGCTGAGGGCGCCGCGCAGGGTCAGGACGTTGCGGTACGACTCGGTGTCCGGCGTCGTGATGAGCCGGACGTTGATGCCGCGCTGCTCGGCGATCACGGGGGCGTTGACGTAGGAGACCTGCTCGGTCACGACGTCGGCAAAGATGCCCTTGAGTGCCGCGAGTTCCAGCACCTTGACATCGAGCGAGGAGATCTCGCCTGCCACCTCGACGTCGAACTGCGTGAGGGAGGCATGGGTCAGCGCGGTGAAGATGCGGCCCAGCTTTTCCATCAGCGGGATGCCGGGGCGGACGTCCGGGGCGATGACGCCGCCGGCGACGTTGACGGCGTCGGGGACCAGTTCGCCGGCCAGGGCCAGGCGGACGGACTTCGCGACGGAAACGCCGGCCTTTTCCTGGGCCTCGTCGGTGGAGGCGCCCAGGTGCGGGGTCACCACGACGTTGTCGAGCTTGAAGAACGGCAGGTCGGTGCTGGGTTCCTTGGAAAAGACGTCGACGCCGGCGCCGGCGATGTCACCGGCCTGCAGCGCGGTGTAGAGGGCTTCCTCGTCCACCAGGCCGCCGCGGGCGACGTTGACGACGTACGCCGTGCTCTTCATCTTCTTGAAGGCGTCGGCGCCGAGCATGCCGACGGTCTCCGGGGTCTTGGGCATGTGGATGGTGATGAAGTCCGACTGTGCAAGGAGCTCATCGAGGGTCACCAGCTGCACGCCGAGCTGGGCGGCCCGGGCGGAGGTGATGTAGGGGTCGTACGCGAGGATCTTGGTGTCGAAGCCCTTCAGGCGGGCCGCGACCAGGGCGCCGATCCGGCCCAGGCCGATGATGCCGATCTTCTTCTCGAAGAGCTCGATGCCGGTGTACTTGGAGCGCTTCCACTCCCCGTCCTTGAGGGCGGAGCTGGCCTGCGGGATGTGGCGGGCGAGGCTCAGGATGTGCCCGACGGTCAGTTCGGCGGCGGAGACGATGTTCGAGGTCGGCGCGTTGACCACCATGACGCCGGCCTGCGTGGCCGCTTTGATGTCGACGTTGTCCAGGCCGACGCCGGCGCGGGCGATCACCTTGAGGTTCTTGGCGGCGGCGATGGCCTCGGCGTCCAGCTGGGTGGCGGAGCGGACCAGGATCGCGTCGACGTCGGCGATCGCGGAGAGCAGCTGGGAACGGTCGGAGCCGTCAGTCTGGCGGA
Organism: Arthrobacter sp. LAR12-1-1.1; assembly: GCF_040676555.1. Classification (NCBI taxonomy): domain Bacteria; kingdom Bacillati; phylum Actinomycetota; class Actinomycetes; order Micrococcales; family Micrococcaceae; genus Arthrobacter; species Arthrobacter sp. LAR12-1-1.1. The sequence goes on from NZ_JBEGIG010000056.1 coordinate 123,746, forward strand.
TTTCAAAGTCCGGGCCGAGGGCCTCGACTGTGGCGGGCGAAAGTTCCTCAGCGAGGAGTACGACAGGTTTGGTGCTTGTCACCGGTGACCTCTTTAGCTCTCTTGTGTATCTGGTGGGGATTTTGGTGAATCGGGTGATGCTGGTGATGCGCGTGGTGCTGGACAGCAGGGAAGCCGGACCCCAGGATGTGGTGTCCGGCTCCCCTGCCGGGCAATGCCTAGCGGGCGACTGAACCTTCGGTGTAGTCGTCCTCGTTCTTGATCCAGGAGAACAGCTTGCGCAGTTCGCGGCCGGTGGCCTCGATCGGGTGGTCCTCACCCTTCTTGCGCAGGGCCTTGAACTCCGGCGCGCCGGCGTCCTGGTCATCGATGAAGCGCTTGGCGAAAGTGCCGTCCTGGATGTCCGCCAGGACAGCCTTCATGTTTTCCTTCACCTGCGGGGTGATGACGCGCGGGCCGGAGACGTAGTCGCCGTATTCCGCGGTGTCGGAAACGCTCCAGCGCTGCTTGGCGATGCCGCCTTCGACCATGAGGTCGACGATCAGCTTGAGCTCGTGCAGCACCTCGAAGTAGGCGACCTCGGGCTTGTAGCCGGCCTCGGTGAGGGTCTCGAAGCCGTACTGGATCAGCTGCGAGGCGCCGCCGCAGAGGACAGCCTGCTCGCCGAAGAGGTCGGTTTCGGTCTCTTCGGTGAAGGTGGTCTCGATGACGCCCGCACGGGTGCCGCCGATGGCCTTGGCGTAGGACAGGGCCAGTTCCTTGGCCTTGCCGGACGGGTTCTGCTCGACGGCGATCAGGTCCGGCACGCCGCGGCCGGCTTCGAACTCGCGGCGCACGATGTGGCCCGGGCCCTTGGGGGCAACGAGGGCGACGTCGACGTCGGCCGGGGGCTGGATGTAGCCGTAGCGGATGTTGAAGCCGTGGCCGAAGAACAGGGCGTCGCCCGGCTGCAGGTTCGGGGCGATGTCCTCGGCGTAGACGTGGCGCTGGACCTGGTCCGGGGTCAGGACCATGATGAGGTCGGCCTCGGCGACGGCGTCGGCAACGTTCAGGACCCGCAGTCCCTCGGCCTCGGCCTTGGCACGGGACTTCGAGCCTTCCTTCAGGCCGACGCGGACGTCAACGCCGGAATCGCGCAGGCTGAGGGCGTGGGCGTGGCCCTGGGAGCCGTAACCGATGACGGCGACGGTGCGGCCCTGGATGATCGACAGGTCGGCGTCGTCGTCGTAAAACATTTCAGTCACTGGGGTGTCTCCTTTTGAGTGGATTCTTCGTAGATATTCTCTGTGGTGCTGCGGTACAACGGGGCGCCTCCGTCTATGCGGTGTCTTAGGCGCTGCGGAGGGCCCTGTCACTCATGGAGCGGGATCCCCGCCCAACTGCCAAGGTGCCGGACTGCACGATTTCGCGGATGCCGAAAGGCTCCAGCACTGACAAGAGTGCCGTGAGCTTCTCGGGGTGGCCCGTTGCCTCAATGACCACCGACTCTGTGGAGACGTCGACCACTGAAGCGCGGAACAGGTCTGCAGCCTGGGTGACCTGCAGGCGTGTTGCGGCATCCGCACGTACCTTGACCAGGATGTGGTCGCGCTGTACGGAAGATTCTGAGGTGAGCTCGACGATCTTGATCACGTTGACCAGCTTGTTCAGCTGCTTCGTGACCTGCTCGATCAGCTCGCCATCGGCGTCGACCACCACGGTCATCCGGGACATGCCCGGGACTTCGGTGGGGCCGACGGCCAGGGAATTGATGTTAAAGGCCCGGCGGGCGAAGAGGCTGGCGACGCGGGTCAGCACACCGGGCTTGTCTTCGACCAGAACGGACAATGTGTGGCGGGTCATGTTCAGTCCTCCTCTTCCCATTCCGGGGTCATGTTGCGGGCAACCTGGATCTGGTCGTTGCTGACCCCGGCGGGGACCATCGGCCACACCATCGAGTTGGGGCTCACGACGAAGTCGATGACCACCGGGCGGTCATTGATCTCCAGGGCCTTCTGGATGGTGGCGTCGATGTCTTCGTCGCGTTCGCACCGGAAGGCAGCGCAGCCGTAGGCGTCCGCCAGCTTGACGAAGTCCGGGATGCGGACCGTGTCATGTCCCGTGTTGAGGTCGGTATTGGAGTAGCGGCCCTCGTAGAACAGGGTCTGCCACTGCCGGACCATGCCGAGGGAGGAGTTGTTGATGATGGCGACCTTGATCGGGATCTTGTTGATCGCGCAGGTGGCCAGTTCCTGGTTGGTCATCTGGAAACAGCCGTCGCCGTCGATCGCCCAGACCACGCGGTCCGGTTCGCCCACCTTGGCGCCCATGGCCGCCGGAACGGCGTAGCCCATGGTGCCGGCGCCGCCGGAGTTGAGCCAGGCGTGCGGGCGTTCGTACTTGATGAACTGCGAGGCCCACATCTGGTGCTGTCCGACGCCGGCGACGTAGACGCCCTCGGGTCCGGTCAGGGCGCCGATGCGTTCGATGACGCGCTGGGGGGCACTGAGCCCGTCCTCGGGTTCGGTCCAGCCGAGCGGGTAGGTTTCCTTGAGGTTGTTAAGGAACGCCCACCAGGTGGTCAGATCCGGGGTGCCGAAGGCCTCGAACTGCAGGCGCAGGGCCTCGGTCAGCTCCGGGATGATCTCCTTGACCGAGCCAACGATCGGGACGTCGGCCGTACGGTTCTTGGAAATTTCCGCCGGATCGATGTCGGCGTGGATGACCTTGGCGTTCGGGGCAAAGGACTTCAGGATGCCGGTCACGCGGTCATCGAACCGGGCGCCGAGGGTGATCAGCAGGTCCGACTGCTGCAGGGCCGTCACGGCGGAAACCGTGCCGTGCATGCCCGGCATGCCCACGTGCTGCGGGTGCGAGTCCGGGAACACGCCCCGGGCCATCAGGGTGGTCACCACGGGAGCGCCCGTCAGCTCAGCGAGTTCGCGCAGTTCGGCCGAGGCGTGGGCCTTGACCACACCGCCGCCGACGTAGAGCACGGGCTTGCTGGCACCGGCAATGAGCCGGGCGGCCTCACGGACCTGCTTGCTGTGGCCGCGCACCACCGGCCGGTATCCCGGGAGATCGATCTTGGGCGGCCAGGAGAACGTCATCTGGCCCTGCTGGGCGTCTTTGGCGACGTCCACGAGGACCGGGCCCGGGCGTCCGGTGGAGGCCAGGTGGAAGGCTTCGGCCATCACATGCGGGATGTCGTTGGGGTCGGTGACCAGGAAGGAGTGCTTCGTGATCGGCATGGTGATCCCGACGATGTCCGCTTCCTGGAAGGCGTCGGTGCCGATCACCCCGCTGGAGACCTGTCCGGTGATGGCCACTATCGGCACGGAGTCCATGTGGGCATCCATGATGGCGGTGACGAGGTTGGTGGCACCGGGGCCCGAGGTGGCGATGCAGACGCCAACCCGTCCGGTGACCATGGCGTAGCCTTGCGCGGCGTGGCCGGCTCCCTGTTCGTGACGGACCAGAACGTGGTTCATTTTGGAGGCCATCAAGGGGTCGTAGGTGGGCAGGATCGCGCCACCGGGCAAACCGAAAATGTCCTGGACGCCGAGTTCTTCGAGCGAACGGACAATTGCTTGCGAACCGGTCATGACCGTCGGGGGTACGACGTTGTTCGGTCCGAGGACAGGAGAGACGGCAGCAGAGTCGACGCCGGCGTCAGCCGGACGTTCGACGCGTTCCGGAGCCTTGTGGGCTCCAGTGGACTTGGTGGCCATCAGCGAGGGGCTGATCGGCGATCCTTTGCTCATCGGACTCTTCCTTTGTGGATCTTCGGTGATCGTGGAACTACGGTGTCTTACTGGTGGTGCGGCTGGTGATGCAGGAAATAAAAAAACCCCTCAGCCGGCGGGCTCTTCGAGGGGTTGCGCGTGACGGTTCGTTACCAGTGAAGGCTATTGAGCCACGCGCTTGGTAAGTACGACGACGACGCCGGCGGTAACGATCTCGATCATGCGTTCAGTTTTCCCTCTGAGTGAGACAGGTGTCAACGGGCCCGGCCTCTGTCTCACTATTTGGACAACACTGTCCACTGATTGGTCCTCCTAGTTTCCCTCTTGCCTTGGACGCCAAAACGGCGAGCCGCCCAATTTGGCGGCAGGCGGGAGTCTCCTACCCCGAGTGGACGGCGCGGACGCCGCCCACTCGGGGCCCCTCGGAGCCTCCCTTATTAAGCGTGGTCACCCACGCTTAGAGAATCAGCCGCAGTAGGCGCCGGTGGAGGCGCTGTGGACGAGCTTGGCGTACTTGGCGAGGACGCCCTTGGTGAACTTGGCCGGGAGCGGCTCCCAGCCGACCTTGCGGGCCTCGAGCTCGGACTCGTCGACCAGGAGGTCGAAGGTGCGGGCCGCGATGTCCACGCGGATCCGGTCACCGTCCTTGACGAAAGCGATGGGGCCGCCGTCGACCGCTTCCGGCGCGACGTGGCCGATGCACAGGCCGGTGGTTCCGCCGGAGAACCGTCCGTCGGTCAGCAGCAGGACGTCCTTGCCCAGGCCAGCGCCCTTGATGGCGCCGGTGATGGCGAGCATCTCGCGCATGCCGGGGCCGCCCTTCGGGCCTTCGTAGCGGATCACCACGACGTCGCCCTTATGGATCTCGCCCTTGTCCAGGGCGTCCAGGGCACCCTGTTCGCGCTCGAACACGCGGGCCGTGCCCTCGAAGACGTCGGCGTCGAAGCCTGCGCTCTTGACGACGGCGCCTTCAGGGGCCATCGAGCCGTGCAGGATGGTGATGCCGCCGGTCTTGTGGATCGGGTTGTCCAGTGCACGCAGGATCTTGCCGTCCAGGTCCGGCGGGTTGATCGCGGCGAGGTTCTCCGCCACGGTCTTGCCGGTGACGGTGAGGCAGTCGCCGTGCAGCAGGCCGGCGTCGAGCAGGGCTTTCATGATCACCGGCACGCCGCCGATCTTGTCGACGTCGGTCATCACGTAGCGGCCGAACGGCTTGAGGTCGCCCAGGTGCGGGATCTTGTCCCCGATCCGGTTGAAGTCTTCCAGCGTCAGCTCCACCTCGGCTTCGCGGGCGATCGCGAGCAGGTGCAGCACGGCGTTGGTGGAACCGCCGAAGGCCATGGTGACGGCAATCGCGTTCTCGAACGCCTTGCGCGTCATAATGTCCCGGGCCGTGATGCCCAGGCGCAGGAGGTTGACCACGGCCTCGCCGGACTTGTGCGCAAAGGCATCGCGGCGGCGGTCCGCGGAGGGCGGTGCGGCGGAGCCGGGCAGTGACATGCCCAGGGCCTCGCCGATGCAGGCCATGGTGTTCGCCGTGTACATGCCGCCGCAGGCGCCTTCGCCCGGGCAGATTGCTTTTTCGATGCGGTCCAGGTCCTCGCGGCTCATCTTGCCGGCCGCGCACGCGCCGACGGCTTCAAACGCGTCGATGAGGGTGACTTCCTTTTCGGAGCCGTCCTCAAGCTTGACCCAGCCGGGCATGATGGAGCCGGCATAGAGGAACACAGAGGCCAGGTCCAGGCGGGCCGCCGCCATCAGCATGCCGGGCAGCGACTTGTCGCAACCGGCCAGGAGCACAGAGCCGTCGATCCGTTCGGCCTGCATGACCGTCTCGACCGAGTCGGCAATGACTTCGCGGGACACCAGGGAGAAGTGCATGCCCTCGTGGCCCATGGAGATGCCGTCGGAGACGGAGATGGTGCCGAACTGCATCGGGAACCCGCCGCCGGCGTGGACGCCTTCTTTGGCGCCCTGGGCCAGCCGGTTCAACGAAAGGTTGCAGGGGGTGATCTCGTTCCACGAGCTCGCCACGCCGATCTGCGGCTTGGCGAAGTCGTCGTCGCCCATGCCGACTGCCCGGAACATGCCGCGCGCCGGGGCGGCGTGGATTCCATCGGTAACGACCCGGCTGCGGGGCTTGATGTCCGGCTTGGTGTCTGCTGCTGTTTGGGTGTCCTGACTCATGGCTCAAAGTCTAGGGCTCCGCCGCAGACGCCAACGACCCCACAACGGAGCGTTAAGCGGAAAACCGGGAATATTTCGATCAAATAGTGGACTCTCGTCTCACATCATGAACCGCGAGGCCGGTTTGCCTCAGATCCGGTGAGCCGTGTCACGCAGTTCCGGGGCTTCGGCGACACTCTGGGCTTCGGCCTTGAGCATCGCCAGGACCTGCTGGATGGTGGTCCGGGCCGCGACATCCGGACGGGCCAGCGCAACGATGCTCCGGCTCGCCTTCACGCCCTTGAGCGGGCGCAGGACGAACCCCCGGCCCTGGTTGCTGACCGCCGTGTACCGCGGCAGCAGGCTCAGCCCATGCCCGGCGCTGACCAGGGCTTCCAACACCCGCAGATCCGGGAACTGCTGGGCACGGACGGCTTGCGAGTCGGCACGCACCTCGATCTGGCGCAGCACGGTGTCGAAGGGAAAGCCCTCGGGAACTCCCATCCACGGGAAGCCGACGACGTCCTCGGCGCACAGCGTGGCCTTGCCGGCCAAGGCGTGCCCGGCCGGCAGTGCCACATCCAGCGGTTCGTCCAGCAGCGGCACCACAGTCAGGCCCTGGCCGCCGAAAACCTCCGGACCGTCGACGCTGTGCGCCAGGACGATGTCGTAGTCCGCGGTCAGCCCGGCGAACCCGGCAACGCCCGGGTCCTCGAAATGCGCTTCGAACCGCAGCCCTTCCACGGACTTGACCCGGTGGAGCATGCCCGGAAGGAACATCTCCGCGGCGCTGGGAAAGAAGGCCGCCACCACCCTCGTCTGCCAGCCGCGCCGGTACGTGTCGATTGTTGCTTCTGCCCGCGCCATGGCCGTCGACACGTCGGCGGCGGCCCCGGCCATGGCCAGCCCTGCCTCGGTTAGCCGAACTCCCCGGCCGGACTTCTCCACCAGTACGACGCCCAGTTCCTCCTGCAGGGTCTTTAGCTGCTGCGACACGGCCGATGGCGTGACCTTCATGGCCTCGGCGGTGGCGCCGACGGTCCCCCGGCCGGCGAGTTCGCGCAGAATCTGCAGTCGCTTGAAATCCATGAGGCGAGGCTACACGCCGGGGCCAGGTTTGATTGCTGGACAGCCGGCTTCGCCCGGACGTAACGTCAAGCATCGGCAACCCATGCCTCCTGGACTGAAAGGCTCTGCTATGGACTGGATAGTCTGGCTCGTCGTCATCATCGTGGTGGTCGCTGTCATTTGGTGGCTGCTGAACCGCAATAAGAGCCGCCCGGGCGCAGGATCCGCATCCGCTGCAGGCACCGGCACCAGTACCCCGGCCGGCACTTCTGCCGGTCCGACGGCGGCGGCAGGATCTGCTGCCGGTCCGACGGCGGCAGCCATGGCCGCGCCGGACGCAGCGCCGGCGCCTGAGCCGGCCGCGACTGCCCGGGAGTCGGCGCCCGCCCCCGAGGCGCCCGAGTCCCCGGCGGCCACAGCCGCCCCTCCGATCGAGCCGGCCGCCACCGAGGCGGCACCGGAAGCAGCAGGCACATCGGGCAATGCCGAGTGGGAGACCCAGTGGTCCGAGACCGCCCCGCCGGCGGACACCCATACTCCAGCGGCCCATTTTGATCCGGCCCACGGCGCACACGCTGCGGCGGCGGAACCTGGTGCGGGTGCGGAACCGGCAGCCGCGGCGGGCCTTCCGGTCCACCACCCCGAATACACCGAGCCCCACGCGCCGACGCTGCCCGGAGCCGAATCGGCAGCCGCGGAACCGGTCGAGGACGAAAACGCCGCTGCCGGCGGCACCGGCACTGTGTCCGGTACCGGCAGGAGCACGAGCACCGGCACTGGCACCGGCACTGGCACCGGCACCGGCACCGGCACCGGCACCACGATGCCTGCCGCGGCCGGCCCCGTGACGCAGCCCGCGCCCCTCCCTGGCGCAGAAACGATGCAGACAGCAGCATCGTCCGCGGCGGCCGAGGCCTCCGCAAGCCACACGGCCGAGCCCACCGGCCATCTGGCCACTGAGCAGCCCTACGGCGAGGGGTCAGCGGCTCCGGCGGCGGACGGAAGCGGCCCCGAAGGATTCACCGTCAAGGGCAATGCCTCGTCGATGATCTACCACGACGAGACCAGCCCGGCGTATGACGAAACCCGGGCGGAAGTGTGGTTTGCCTCCGCGGCGCACGCCGAAGCGGCCGGGTTCCGGCCGCCGCGCCGGACGCGGCAGTAGCCGCCGGCCCGGCCGGCGTCCCGCACGTTCTCACCATCTCCCTTGATGCTCCCCCGCTTCGCTGGCAGGCGCTTCTTTTCCAGGGCAGCAGCCCGGGCCACCGCCCTGGCCGTTGCGCTGTTGTTCCTGGGCGCCTGTACAGGTGGCGGCCCAACCACGCCCGTGGTTCAGTCAGGCGACGGCACCGCAACCGGCCCAGCAGCCACACCGCCTGAACCGACCGTTGCGGGCCGGATCGACGGGCTGAAACTGCCGTGGTCCACGGTCTACCTGCCCGACGGCACCGCGGTGATCTCCGAGCGCGACACCGCACTGCTCAGGACCATCAAAGGCGGCCAGCTGGGTACGCTCGGCAAAGTGCCCGGCGTCGTACCCGGCGGAGAAGGTGGCCTCTTGGGCCTTGCCCTTTCCCCCGACTTTGCCGCGGACCGGTACCTTTACGCGTACTTCACCGCGCCGGCGGACAACAGAATCGCCCGCATGCGGCTGGAGGAGCGCGGCGGCCGGCTGGAGCTCGGTGCCCTGCAACCCGTTTTCACCGGGATTCCAAAGGCCGGCACGCATAACGGCGGACGGATCCGCTTTGGGCCCGATGGCTTCCTGTATGTGGGAACGGGCGACTCGCAGCGCCGCGAACAGCCGCAGGACAGCGGCGCCCTGGGCGGAAAGATCCTCCGCCTCACCGCGGACGGCCGGCCGGCGCCGGGAAACCCGTTCGGCGAGAACCCGGTCTACAGCCTTGGCCACAGGAACGTCCAGGGGCTGGCGTGGGACAGCGCGGGCCGGCTGTGGGCCAGCGAATTCGGCCCCGACGTCAACGACGAGCTCAACCTGATCGTGCCCGGCGGCAACTACGGCTGGCCGGACGTAACAGGCGCCCCGCACCGCTCCGGCTTCCTGGACGCCAAAGTGGTGTGGCCGTCGACGGCGGAGTCGTCCCCCAGCGGACTGGAAATTGTCGGCAGCACCGCCTACCTGGGCGCCCTGCGCGGCCAAAGACTCTGGATTGTTCCCCTCAGGGGCGAATTTGCCGAAGATCCTGTGAGCTATTTCACGCGAGAGTACGGCCGGGTTCGCAACGTTTCACTCGCTCCTGACGGCCGGCTATGGCTCCTCAGCAACGGCCAAAACCCTGATTTTGCGCTGATTTTGGACCTTCACAGCTAGCCGCAACCGGCCCGCACCCTCCGATTTCACAGGACAGCCAATCTCGTGTAGAGTTTCATGTCGTTGCGGAGAACAACGAGGGAAATAAAAAGCCCGCGGTGAACGAAAACAACAGATGCACCTCTAGCTCAACTGGCAGAGCAATTGACTCTTAATCAATGGGTTCCGGGTTCGAGTCCCGGGGGGTGCACCACCGAGAATCCCCGTCCTGCAGGCCTACCGGCCCGCGGGACGGGGTTTCTTTTTTGTTGGCGAAAGCAGCCTCACCGGGCCCAGCTTCCCGACCGGCCGGAGGTGTAACCCTACGATGGTGAGGATGAACTCCATCCGGAAGGCCTGTTACGTGTCCGCCGTGGCAGTGGTGCTCGGGGCATCGCCTCTCGTCCTGGCGTTGCCCGCAGCGGCCGATCCTTGCGGGCCAGCCGGCCTCCTCCCGGCGAAATTCTGTCCGGCACGGCCGACGCCGGGGCCGCCGGCCGCCTCCCCGACGCCCAGCCCGACTGTCCCGGGCAACGTTGCCCCGCCACCGTCGGGAGCCGTGCCTCCCCCAGCACCCTCCCAAAGGCCGACGCCAGCGCCGTCCCAGGGGCAGCCCGTCCAGCCCCCGCAGGTCCCGGCGCCGCCGACGTCGGACCCAGTTCCAGCAGCGGACCAAGACAATGCGGCCCCACCGGCCACGGCGTCTGTTCCGGCTGCTGTCACGACTGGGACCTCCGCGCCTCCAGCGGCGGATGCGAGCCAGCACCCGGACCCCTCAGCGGAGCAGCCGCTGGGTGCCGTGGGCAGCCAAGGTGATTCGGGACCGGACGGGCAGCTCGGCATAGCCGGGTCCCTGCTGGCACTAAGTGGCCTCCTCATCGGGCTCTCCGCGGCAATTGGCCTCCGCCGGCCGGCCCAACCGTGAATCGGCCGCCGGACCGTCACATTTCGGCTGTCACACTTCAATGTGGGGTCGGCGGCCGTCGAGTCACGCCGTGTCCCTAGACCTTCTCGCGGGGCCGGTCAACTACCGTGTCCGGCTCTTCGACTGTGAACTCCTTGCTGCGGCGCGGGAAGCCCCAGAACCTGCTGTCCTTTGCCTCCACGCGGGGCTCCGGGCGATCCTCAGATTCCTTTGCGGCATCCTTCCGGACATCCCGCCAGGAATCCCTGTTGTACGGATAGCACATCACTGACCTCCTTCATGGTGATTGCCCTTTAATCGTCCCTCCGATGCGGTGGCGCGTCGATACTCCGGGCCTGCCCATTTCCGCCTGAACGGCGAGCCGGGCCTGGGGTTCTCTGGGAGCTGTCCGTCGACGCCGCGCGGTCTTCCCGCCGCCATGGGCCGCGGCTAGACTCGACCCAACACACCGGCAAATGGGGGAATCATGGATTTCGTCAGTCTCGACAACACCGGTCACCGCCGCTGACGGCCACTCCCCGCGCTCACAGCCGTCCCCATGTACCCTCTGACCTAGAGAACCAGAGAGTGCATGGAACAACCGCACTCGCCCTGCCACGCCCCGCCCCGCCCCGCCCCGCCCCGCCCCGCGAAGGATGAACAGCCATGACCGTCCCGCCCAACGCTTCAGCCCCTGGCCCGGGCTGGTATCCAGACCCTGCCGGCTCCGGCCGGCTTCAGTGGTGGAACGGTTCGGCCTGGACCGGGCAGTTCAGTGCACCCCAGTTCCATGCGGCGCCGGCCCAACACCCGGTGGCACTGCGCAGGCGCATCAGTGACCGGACGCCGGTCTACAACCCGTACATCTGGACGATTGTGGCTCTGCCGCTGGTCTCGCTCATCCTGCTCATGTTCTGGAACCCGGCGCTCCGGCTGCGAACCGTGGGCACGCGGCAGATCCCGACAATTGATCCGGCGTCGATCTTCACGGCGCCGTATTTCCTCCTGGTGGCCACCAGCTTCGTGATCTTCGGCGTGTCCGCACTCCTGGCTTATCTGGACTGGGACCGGCTGCGCAAGGACGGCGTGGTCCGTCCGTTCCACTGGGCGTGGGTGTTCCTCAGCCCTGTGCTCTACGTGATTGGCCGCTCCGTGATTGTCCACGAGGTGGCCCCGCGGCGCGGGCTGGCCCCCGTGTGGGCCACCATCAGCGTCACTCTGCTCACCGTGGTGCTCACCGGACTCAAGATGTCCGCCATCTTGGCCACCCTGGCGAACCAGGCCGCGACGATATAGGACTTCGTCGGGCGAGGTTGGCCTGAGGGATGTGCAGCCCCTTGAGCCGGCGGCTAGTTCAGCGGGGCGGTCTCGGCGGCAACGCCCGACTCGGTAGCGGCACCCGGCGCCGCAGCGGCGCCCGTAACGATGGCCGTGGCCTCCGGGGACGTGGATTTGGTTGCCAGCACCCTGACCACGGCCTGGAGCTCCTGGCGCAGCAGATCCGGGTCAATGGGCGTCGCGGCGAGCACGGAGCGTTCCATGTCGGCGGCCGCCGTGACGGCCTGGCGCCCCTGGTCAGTCAGCGACACCACATGGCTGCGCCGGTCGGAGGTGCTGCGCTGCCGCGAAATGTGGCCGTGCGCTTCCAGCCGGCTCAGTGTCTTGCCCATGGTCTGGGCCTGGACCCGGACGAGTTGGGCCAGTTGGGCTTGTGTCATAGGCCCATTCGCCGAGAGCACCTCCATGGCGATCACCCCGGCATGGGTCAGGCCAATGGCCCCCAATTTTTCGTTCCAGGAATGTTCTACAAGACGTGCTGCCGTGGACAATAGGCGGCCCGTGGGCCAGCGATCCATATCAGGCATACCCAAGAGTATAGCGAGCAGCGGATTCGTCCGGCGCCGATCGCCTCACTAGGCTGGATGATCACCCCACTTCACGACACACCTCACCAAGGAGATACCCGTGCCTGAGCAACTCACCGCCGGTGCCACAGCACCGGATTTCACCCTCAAGAACGCCGAAGGACAGGACGTCAGCCTCCGCGATTTCCGGGGCCGGAAGACAGTGATCTACTTCTACCCGGCGGCCGCCACACCCGGATGCACCAAGCAGGCCTGCGATTTCCGGGATTCCCTCGGCGCGCTTCAGGCCGCAGGTTATGACGTGGTGGGCATCTCCCCTGACCCTGTCCGGAAGCTTGCGGCCTTCGCGGCCGCCGAAGGGCTGACCTTCCCGCTCCTCTCCGACGAGGACCACTCCGTTGCCGAGGCGTACGGGGCCTGGGGCGAAAAGAAAAACTACGGCAAGACCTACCAAGGCCTCATCCGTTCCACCATCGTTGTCGACGCCGACGGCCAGGTCGCCGTCGCGCAGTACAACGTCCGGGCCACCGGGCATGTCGCCAAACTTCGCCGGGACCTGAAACTCGACGCCGGATAGGTACAATAGAGCCTGGCGTCCGCCGCCGGGGTTCTTATCCCGGGACGACGACGGCGCCGCGCGCGAGTGGTGAAATTGGCAGACACGCAGGATTTAGGTTCCTGTGCCTTCGGGCGTGGGGGTTCAAGTCCCCCCTTGCGCACAGAGAGAACCCCGGTCTTCGGACCGGGGTTCTCGTGGTTTCCGGCGTTATTCCGGGGTTTTTCAGGAGTTTTGAAGAGGCCAAAAAGAATTTCACATCCGCACCCATCCGTTTCCTCCGAGCAGCCGAATACCCATTGAGACACCAACCAAGGGTCGGTGCCCAACAGTCGGGAAAGGGCCGCAGCGGCAAAGTTCGCCGCCGGCAAACATCGGCACAACAAAGGAGAAACCGAAATGCAGAACATCAAGCGCACCACGTTCGCCGTTGCAGGTATCGCAGCTGCCGCCATGCTCAGCCTCACTGCCTGTGGTGGAGCCACCGCCTCGTCGGCCCCCGCCTCCTCGGCACCGTCCTCCGCACCGGCGGAATCCAGCATGGCATCCCCTTCCACGACCGCCTCCGCCGCAGCCATGGATCCGGCCGCCAACCTTGTCGGCTCCGGTTGCGCCGCCTACGCCGCCCAGGTTCCCAGCGGTGCCGGCTCCGTCTCCGGCATGGCACTTGACCCGGTGGCCACCGCGGCGTCCAACAACCCGATCCTCACCACCTTGACCGCCGCTGTTTCCGGCAAGCTCAACCCCAAGGTCAACCTGGTGGACACGCTCAACGGCAGCGAATTCACCGTCTTCGCCCCGACGGATGACGCCTTCAAGAAGATCGACGCCGCCACGATCGAGGCCCTGAAGACGGATGACGCCACGCTGAGCAAAATCCTGACCTACCACGTAGTCCCCGGCAAGATCACCCCGGACCAGATCGTCGGCACCCACAAGACGGTTCAGGGCGGTTCGGTAACGGTAACCGGCACCAAGGATGCCCTCAAGGTTGACGACGCCAACGTTGTCTGCGGCGGCGTCCAGACTGCCAACGCCACTGTCTACATGGTCGACTCAGTCCTGATGCCCAAGTAGGCAGCTTCAAGCCCTCCTGCCCGGCTCCAGCCTGACTCCCTGGACCACTAGGAGAAGCCAAGGCCCGCACCCCCAGGTGCGGGCCTTCGCTTTTTGTGGTGCCGTGCCGCAGGGGGCTGATGGCCGGAGACGGTGTGCCACAAAAGCTGGCGGACCCGGCCGTCAACTAGACTGGGGCTGTTCCGCAGCCGGCGGACCATCCAGTTCTTAGAGGTGATTCTCGAGTGCCCAGCAGTACAGTGCCCAGCAGGACAGTGCGGCGGATTGCCGCCGGCATCGGGGCCGCTCTCCTTGTGCTGCCGCTGGCGTCCTGCACGGGCAATCTCGGCCCGGCACCCAGCTCCGCAACCGCCTCTCCCACCTCCACCGCGGCACCCACCGCGGTCTTCACCTTCGGCACCGGCTCGGAGCCGCTGGGGCTCGATCCTGCCCTGGTCTCCGACGTCGAGTCCTACCGCGTCACCCGGCAGGTCCTGGAAGGCCTCGTTGGCGTGGACCAGACCACCGGCCAGCCCACGCCGCTTCTGGCCACCGAATGGTCCCAGAGCGATGAAGGCCGGACCTACGAGTTCAAGCTGCGCGAGAACGTCACGTTCCAGGACGGGACGAAGTTCGATGCCGCCGCGGTCTGCACCAACTTCAACCGCTGGTTCAACTTCTCGCAGGCCCTCCGCGACCAGGCCACGGGCACCACATTCAAGGGTGTGTTCAAGGCCCATGCGGACCAGGCCCCGCTGTCCATCTACAAGAGCTGCACCGCGGTGGCGCCGGACAACGTGCGGATCGGCCTCAGCCAGCCCTTCACAGGATTTCTCCAGGCGCTCACCCTCCCGGCCTTCGCGATCTCTTCGCCCAAGGCCCTCGCCGCCGGGAACGCGGACGTCCTGAACCAGAACCGGGGCGGGCAGCCGGTGTCCGCCTACGGCCTCCACCCGGTGGGCACCGGACCATACGTCTTCGGCTCCTGGGACCCGGGCAGCGTCACCCTGGGCAGCAACAAGGACTATTGGGGCGAGAAGGGACAGATCGGGACCATCAAGTTCGTGACCTACGATCACCCGCAGACCCGGATGCAGGCACTCCTGGAAGGCAAGATCGACGCGTACGACGCCGTCACTGTGGGAAACTTCGACCAACTGGTCAAGAGCGGAAAGCAGATCATCCAGCGGGACCCCTTCTCCGTGATGTACCTGGGCATGAACCAGGAAGTCCCTATCCTGCAGAACCTCAAGGTGCGCCAGGCGATCGAGATGGGGCTGGACAAGGACACGCTGATCCGCCGGTTCTTTATCGACAACACAGCCCAGGCGTCCCAGTTCGTTCCGCCCAAGCTCAGCGGCTTCAACAACAACGCCGCAGCGCTGGGCTACAACCCGGGCAAGGCCAAGGAACTCCTGGCCGAGGCCGGCTACAAGGGTGAGGAGCTGAAGTTCTACTATCCGCTCAACGTCACCCGGCCCTACCTGCCGACGCCGGAAAAGGTGTACGCCGAAATCAGCCGGCAACTGACCGCCATCGGGCTCAACATCAAGCCCGTGCCCGTGGACTGGGCAGACGGCTACCTGCAGAAGGTCACCTCTCCGGGCGACCACGCCCTGCACCTGCTCGGCTGGAACGGCTCGTATTCGGACCCTGACAACTTCGTGGGCCCGCTCTTCGGCGAGAACACCGGCGAATTCGGCTACCAGGATCCCCAGGTCTTCTCCAAGATCGCCCGGGCCCGGGGCTTGCCGGACGGCAAGGACCGCACTTCGCAGTACCAGACCATCAATGGGCAGATCGCGGCCACGGTGCCCGCGGTTCCCATTGCCTTCCCGATCTCGGCACTGGCGCTCTCGGACCGGGTCCTGAAGTACCCGGCGTCGCCGGTGCTTAATGAAGTTTTCACAAAGGTCGAGCTAAGGCCTTGACGCCCGGGGTCAATTTCAGTTAGTGGGCGGTGCGGGATATTCTGTGACAGCCAGAGCCGCTGCTATCGGAGACTGATTGTGACTTTCATTTCCAAGACCCAACATGCCGACGTCGTCCTGATTGGCGGCGGCATCATGAGCGCCACGCTCGGTGCTTTCATCAAGCAGCTTGAGCCGAACTGGACCATCTCGCTGTTCGAGAAGCTCGACGAACCCGGGCTGGAAAGCTCCGGCCCGTGGAACAACGCCGGCACCGGACACGCGGCGCTGTGTGAGCTTAATTACTCCCCCGCAGCCAAAGACGGCTCGGTGGACCCCGGCAAGGCCCTGAACATCAACGAACAGTTCCAGCTGTCCCGCCAGTTCTGGTCCCATCTCGTCTCGAATTCCCTGATCGGCTCCCCCAAGGGCTTCATCAACACCGTTCCGCACATGAGCTTCGTGATCGGCGAGGACCACACCAAGTTCCTCCGCACCCGCTACGAGGCCCTCAAGCCGAACCCGCTGTTCCGCTCGATGGAGTATTCCGAGGACCACGCCCAGATCGCCAAGTGGGCACCGCTGATCGTCAAGGGCCGCGACCCGAAGCAGCGGGTCGCGGCAACCCGCGCCGCCGAGGGCACCGACGTCGATTTCGGTGCCCTGACCCGCGAGCTGACCACGTACCTGGGCAACAACGGCGTGGAGATCAACTACGGCCACAACGTCAGTGACATCAAGCGCGCGTCCGGCGGCGGCTGGGACCTGGCGCTCAAGCACCCGCGCTCCGGTGAGCACGGCTCCATCCACGCGAAATTCGTGTTTGTCGGTGCCGGCGGCGGCGCCCTTCACCTGCTCCAGGCCTCCGGCATTCCGGAAAGCAAGGGGTTTGGCGGCTTCCCGGTCTCCGGCCAGTTCTTCCGCTGCACCGACGAGGCCCTCGCGGCCCAGCACAGCGCGAAGGTCTACGGCCAGGCATCCGTCGGCGCCCCGCCCATGTCCGTGCCGCACCTGGACACGCGCTACGTCAACGGCAAGCGCTCCCTGCTGTTCGGCCCCTACGCCGGTTTCTCCACGAACTTCCTCAAGAACGGCTCCTACCTGGACCTGCCGCTGTCCATCCGCCCCTCCAACATCATCCCGATGCTGGCCGTGGCCAAGGACAACATGGACCTCACCGCCTACCTGATCAAGGAGGTCGCCAAGCGCCACGGCGACAAGGTCGAGGCCCTGCGGGAGTACTACCCCGAGGCCCAGGACGGCGACTGGGAGCTCATCACCGCCGGCCAGCGGGTCCAGATCATCAAGAAGGACCCGAAGAAGGGCGGCGTGCTGCAGTTCGGCACCGAGGTCATTGCCGGACGCGACGGCACCATCGGCGCCCTGCTCGGCGCCTCCCCCGGCGCGTCCACGGCCGTGCCGATCATGATCGAGCTGCTCCAGAAGTCGTTCCCCAAGAACTTCAAGGGCTGGCAGTCCAAGCTCAAGGACATGATGCCCGGCTACGGCATCAAACTCAACGACAACCCTGAGCTCGCCGCGCAGCTGGAGGCCCAGACAGCCAAGACGCTGCAACTCGAACAGGTCACCGCCCGCAACTAAGCCGGGGCCGGGCCACGGCTGGTCTACACTGCTGGTTTGGGACCGCTGCAACTCGTTGACGTCACCGTTTTGATGTCCCGTTGTGCAGGACGCCCTCGACCCACCAGGAGACCATGAGATGTTCCGGCTTGCAAAGCTGTCTCTCGCCAACAGGGCCCTGATCGCGCTGATCACGGTGTTCGCGTCCGTGTTCGGCGTGATCACGATGTCCTCGCTGAAGCAGGAGCTCATCCCCTCCATCGAGTTCCCGCAGATCACGGTCATCTCCTCGATGCCCGGCGCGTCGCCGGAAGTGGTGGACAAGCAGATCAGTGCCCCGCTGGAAAAGGCACTGAACAGCGTCGAGGGCCTGGAGTCGACGTCGTCGACGTCCCGGAACGGCGTCTCCCAGATCTCCCTGGCGTTCACGTACGGCTCCAACCTGGACCGGGCGCGGAACCAGATCGACCGCGCCATCTCCAACGCCAAGCAGGCCTTGCCGAAGGACGTCCAGCCGCAGGCGATCGCCGGGAGCATCAGCGACTTCCCGATCGTGTTCCTGGCCGTGTCTTCGGACAAACCGCTCAGTGAACTCAACGCCGATCTCGCCCGGCTCAGCGTCCCCCGACTGCAGAAGCTCGACGGCGTCAGGGGCGCCGACGTGACCGGCGGCGCCACGCAGCACATCCAGATCCTGCCGCGGCCCAAGGACCTGGCCGCGTCGGGCGCGGGCATCCAGTCCATCAGCGACGCGCTGAAGAACAACGGGGCGTTGGTTCCGGCCGGCACCATCGAGGAACAGGGCAAGACCCTCTCGCTGCAGATCGGCAGCCCGGTGGACTCCCTCGACGCCATCAAGGCCCTCCCCCTGGGCGCGGCCCGCGATGCGGCGACCATCGGCAGTGTGGCAGATGTCAGCCTCGTCGAGGACGCCCGCACGTCCATCACACGGACCAACGGCAAGGAAACCCTCGCCCTGTCCGTGACCAAGAAGCCCGAGGGAGACACCGTCGCGATCTCCCATGCGGTCAAGGACGCCATCGCGCAGCTCGAGGCCGAGCTCGGCTCCAATGCCAAGTTCACCCCGGTCTTCGACCAGGCGCCGTTCATCGAGAAGTCCATCAAGGACCTCACCACCGAGGGCCTGCTGGGACTGGGCTTCGCCGTCCTGGTGATCCTGGTGTTCCTGATGTCCGTGCGAGCAACCCTGGTCACGGCCGTGTCCATCCCGCTGTCCCTGCTGATCACGTTCATCGGGCTCTCGGCCACCGGCTACTCGCTCAACATCCTGACCCTTGGCGCGCTCACGATCGCAATCGGCCGCGTGGTGGACGACTCGATCGTTGTCATCGAAAACATCAAACGGCACCTGAGCTACGGCGAGGACAAGATCACCGCGATCGTGACCGCCATCCGCGAAGTCGCCGGCGCCATCACGGCGTCCACCCTGACCACCGTGGCCGTCTTCCTGCCCATCGCCTTCGTCGGCGATCTGGCCGGTGCGCTGTTCCGGCCGTTCGCCCTGACCGTGACCATCGCCCTGCTCTCCTCGCTGCTGGTCTCGCTGACCATCGTGCCGGTGCTGGCCTACTGGTTCCTGCGCACACCCGCCGTCACAGGCTCCCCGGCCGGTTCTGCCGCTGACATTGCCGCCAAGGCGCACGAGGCCGAGCAGAGCACGCTGCTGCAGCGCGGCTACCTGCCCGTCCTGGCCGGTACGCAGCGGCACCCGGTCCTCACACTTATCGCCGCGGCCCTGGTGCTTGCCGGCACCGTGGCGATGTCACCGCTGCTCGCCACCGACCTCCTGGGCCGCTCCGGCGAGAACAGCATGACCGTCAAGCAGGCCCTGCCGGCGGGGACCAGCCTTGACGAGGCCAGCGCATCGGCGATCCGGGTTGAGGACACCCTGCGGGGCATCGACGGGATCAAGGACGTCCAGGCCACCACCGGCAACGCCCAGACCGGCTTCTCGGCCCTGCTCTCGTCCGGCGCGTCGAATTCGACCTTCACCGTGGTGACGGACGAGAAAGCCAACCAGGGCAAGCTCCAGGACACCGTCCGCAGCGAACTCTCCAAGCTCGGCGACGCCGGAAAGATCACGGTCGGTTCCCAGCAGGGCGGCTTCGGCACGTCGTCGACCGTGGACATCACCCTCAAGGCCGCCACCACCGCCGATCTCCGGACCGCCAGCGACGCAATGGTCAAGGCCATGGACGGCGTTCCCGGCAGCAGCGAGGTGGCCACCAACCTGGCCGCCAGCCAGCCGGTGGTCCAGGTCAAGGTGGACCGGGCCAAGGCCGTCGCGGCCGGCCTGAACGAGGAGCGCGTGGCCGGGGTGCTGGCCGCCACGATCAGCCCGATTCCGGCCGGGACTGTCCGCATCGACACCAACGACTTCCCGGTCCGGATCGGCGAGGGAACCCGCTTCACGAGCATCGACGCGGTCCGGGAGATCCCGCTGCCGACGGCGGCCGGCACCGTCCCGCTCGGCAGCGTCGCCTCGGTGGAGCAGGTGGACGTCCCCGTCTCCATTACCGCCAGCAACGGCCAGCGCACCGCGCGGGTCTCGGTGACGCCGTCGGGCTCCAACCTCGGCGCGGTCAGCACCGAGGTGCAGAACCGGCTCAAGTCAGTGCAGCTGCCGCCCCGGGTGACCGCCACGATCGGTGGCGCCACGACGCAGCAGGCCGATTCGTTCCGCCAGCTGGGACTCGCGCTGCTGGCCGCCATCGCGATCGTCTACGTGATCATGGTGGCTGCGTTCAAATCCCTCATCCAGCCGCTGATCCTGCTGGTCTCCGTCCCGTTCGCCGCGACAGGCGCCATCGCCCTGCTCGTGGTGACCGGGGTGCCGCTGGGGCTGCCGTCGCTGATCGGCATGCTGATGCTCGTGGGCATCGTGGTGACCAACGCGATTGTGCTGATCGACCTCATCAACCAGTACCGCCAGCCGCGCAACGGCGAACCCGGGATGAACGTGGCGGACGCTATCACGCACGGCGCCCGCCAGCGCCTGCGCCCCATCCTCATGACAGCGCTCGCCACGGTGTTTGCTCTGACACCAATGGCGCTCGGACTCACCGGCGGCGGCGGATTCATCTCCCAGCCCCTGGCGATCGTGGTGATCGGCGGCCTGATCTCCTCGACCGCCCTCACACTCATCCTGGTCCCTGTGCTGTACCGGCTCGTGGAAGGCCGGCGTGAGCGCAAGGCGCTACAGAAGTCGCTGCGCCGCGGACGCCATTCCGGGCCGGCCGTGACCGAGGACTTCCCGGACGACTACCCCGAAGACGCTCCCGTGCCAACCGGTTCGCACTAGGAACCAGAACTCGGCGTTCCTGCCTTGTCCCGCGTTAGCCGGTGCGTCCCGTGGGCCGCGTTGGCTGCAGCACGGGCCGCGTGGGCACCGTGGGCTGCGTGGGTTCCGTGCGTTCCCTTCGAGAGCTTCAGGCGCCCACCAGTTGCCGCGGCGGCGTCCCTGTGGCGGGGCCCGCTGGACACCAGGGCCGCGAGGGCTGCGGGTGCGGCGGGGACCATCACTTCGCGCGACGGGTTGCCGGAAAATGTTGCGTTCTCCGGGACGTCTTCACCCTTCATCAGAAAGGCGTCGGCCCCGAGTGACGAACCTTCGCGCATCGTCGCCCCGTAGTTGACCCAGGCGTCCACGCCCATGGAGCAGCGGTTGCCGATCACGATGTGGTGCCCGTACATGTCCCCCAGCTTGGCCAGCACCGGCACGGCGAGGGCGCTGACCATGAGCTGAGCGGCCTCGAACCAGTTGACGTCGGCGTCGTGGATCCCCAAGTGCCGGGCTATCGGTGAGGATGGGCGTGTAATAGCCCTGCAGGATTCCGCTGGTGAGCTCCACCAGACACAGAAAAGCTACGACACGTCGCATGGGGGCCTTCCGGGCGGGCCGGGCACCTCGCGGCCAGCCGA
This sequence comes from Arthrobacter sp. LAR12-1-1.1, assembly GCF_040676555.1. Taxonomy (NCBI): domain Bacteria; kingdom Bacillati; phylum Actinomycetota; class Actinomycetes; order Micrococcales; family Micrococcaceae; genus Arthrobacter; species Arthrobacter sp. LAR12-1-1.1. The sequence continues at coordinate 144,830 of NZ_JBEGIG010000056.1, forward strand.
TTGATTGCATCCTAGGCCCGCGCTCCTGCCACAGGCGGCAACGCGGCCGGGAAGACGAGCCGGGAAACCCGGCCGGGACGGTGCGGGAATATTCCCCCGTGGCGGGCGTTATACCCGTCGATAGATGCAAATGCATGTAAATCGGTTATAGTTGAAGCAGATCCCGGATCACCCCGGCCACGGAAAGGCACACCATGCAGATCGGCGTATTCAGCGTCAGCGACATCACCACCGACCCCACCACGGGCCGCACCCCGACCGAGCACGAGCGCATCAAGGCCTCCGTGGCGATCGCCAAGAAGGTCGAAGAGATCGGCATGGACGTCTACGCCCTCGGCGAGCACCATAACCGGCCTTTCTTCTCCTCCTCCCCCACCACCACGCTCGCGTACATCGCGGCCCAGACCGAGCGCATCATCCTGTCCACGGCCACCACACTGATCACCACCAATGACCCGGTGAAGATCGCCGAGGACTTCGCGATGCTCCAGCACCTCGCGGACGGACGCGTGGACCTGGTCCTGGGCCGGGGCAACACCGCCCCTGTCTACCCCTGGTTCGGCAAGAACATCCAGGACGGGATCGAACTCGCGATCGAGAACTACTCCCTTCTGCGCCGCCTCTGGGATGAGGACACCGTCAACTGGTCCGGCAAGCACCGCACCCCGCTGCAGAACTTCACCTCCACCCCGCGTCCGCTCGACGGCGTCGCCCCCTTCGTGTGGCACGGCTCGATCCGCACGCCGCAGATCGCCGAAGTGGCGGCGTACTACGGTGACGGTTTCTTCGCCAACAACATCTTCTGGCCCAAGGAGCACTACCAGCAGCTGATCGGCCTCTACCGCGAACGCTACGAGCACTACGGCCACGGCGAGGCGGACCAGGCCATTGTGGGCCTCGGCGGCCAGTTCTTCATGCGGAAGAACTCCCAGGACGCCGTCAAGGAGTTCCGCCCCTACTTCGACAACGCACCGGTCTACGGCCACGGCCCCTCGCTGGAGGACTTCACGTCCCAGACCCCGCTGACGGTCGGCAGCCCGCAGGAAGTGATCGAAAAGACCCTCACGTTCCGGGAGTACTTCGGCGACTACCAGCGCCAGCTTTTCCTGATCGACCACGCCGGCCTGCCGCTGAAGACCGTCCTGGAGCAGCTGGATCTGTTCGGCGAAGAAGTCCTGCCGGTGCTGCGCAAGGAGTATGCCGCGCTCAAGCCCGCGCATGTCCCGGAACCGCCGACGCACGCCGGCCGGGTGGCCGCCGCGCTGGCAGCGGGACCCACCGACGCCGCCGCCGCCGCAGAGACCACCAGCAAGGGCTCATGATGGCGGCCAGGACCACAGAATCGCCGGTACGCCTGGCCGCGGAAACGTGGGAATCCCTGTTCCGGGCCCAGGTGGCGGTGATGCGCAAGCTGCAGGCGGCGCCGGCGTTCAAAGCCCTGGCGCTCAATGAGTACGACGTCCTGTTCACGCTCTCGCGCTGCCCCTCCGGGTGGCTGCGCCTGAACGAGCTCAACGACAACGTCCTGCTGAGCCAGTCCAGCCTGAGCCGGCTGGTGGAGCGGCTCGAAAAGCGGGGGCTGGTCGAACGGACTCCGGCCCCCGAGGACGGCCGCGGGATCCTCATCCGGCTCACCGATGCCGGACGGGACCTGCAGAAGCAGATCGGCCGGGAACACGTGCGCGACATCGCCGCGCTCGTGGGCCCGGCCCTCTCCGCCGCCGAACAGCAGGAACTGCTGCGGCTGACCGAAAAGCTCCGCGCCTCGGTCGCCGTGCGCTAAGACCGTCTGAAACCCTGCGCAAAGACCCGGCGCCGGCCCGCTGGCCGGCGCTGCCTACTGGATGGTGACGAGCTTCGCCGGGTCTTCCAGCGGCAGCTCATCGACGACGGCGGTGACGCTGAGTTCCTTCAGCGACAAGCTGCCGCCCACGGTGGACAGGAATGCGGTGTCCGAGGAATCGCGCCCGGCCGTGATCCGCAGCATGCTCTCCCGCGGCGCCAGCCCCGTCGGGTCGATGACGTGCCAGGCGCCGTTGATGTGCGCTTCGGCGACGGCGTGAAAGTCCATCGGGGTCAGGCCCGGGGCATAGACAGCCGCCAGCCGGGCCGGGACGTTCTTGGAGCGCAGCAGGGCAATGGCGAGGTGGGCAAAGTCCCGGCAGACGCCGCGGCGGTGCAGCAGGGTTTCGACGGCGCCGTCGGTCCCCCGCGAGGATCCGCTGACGTAGCGCAGTTCGCTGAAGACCCAGTTGCGGATGGCGTGGAGCAGCTCTTCGCCCTGAAGCCCGCCGAATTCGGCATAGGCAGTCGGCAGCAGCCGGTCCGACTCCGCGTAGCGGCTGGGCCGGACATAGCGGATCAGTTCCATGAGCCCAGGTTCCTCGGGCCGGGCGAAGCCGGTGACGGTGGCCGAATACTCAACCAGCACTTCGGTGGGTTCGGCGAATTCCATGTAGTGGAAACGCCCGCCGTGATGGTCCGAGAGTTCGGTCACCGGCACGTCCTCGCCTCCCGCGGTTACCATGAGCGACTCTTCGACCGACCCGTACCCGCCGTTCCGGGCCACGGCCACGGCGAGAGCCACCTTGGTCTCGGCAACGGTCTTGAAGGCCAGGCGGGCGGCTACGGCGCGTTCCATGTATCTCCGTATCTCCGGGATGTGGGATGTGAGGTGGGTGCAGGGGAAGTCGCCGCCAACGGCCCGGGGATGTGCGGGTGGGCGGGACTAGTTTTTGATCTTCAGAGACATTAGCATCCGCTGGACGTTGGCGAATTCGGACCCCTCATTGACGTACTTGGCCGCCTGGTCGAGAGTGTCGAACGCCTTTGCGGGGGCGACCTTCTGGTCAGGCGCCAGCGTTTTCAGCACCGTCAGGTCCCCAAACGAATAGTCCCCCTTGCCGGCCACGCCACGGACCACATTCTGCAACGCGCAGCTCTTGCCGCCGGTGCCGCCCACCACGTTGGTGATGCCGTAGGAGCCGAAGTACTTGTAGCCCTGGATAACCCGGAAGACCACGTGCGGGTCAATGGTTCCCTCGCCGCCGGCGTGCGGGAGGTCAACGGGCACGCTGCTGACCACGACGTAGTCCCGTGCGGCGCCGTCAGCGCAGGCCGGCGCAGGCTGCGGCGGCAGACCGGTCTGCAAGGTGGCCAGGTAGCCGCCTTCAGCGTCCTTCACGGTGATCTTCAGTGCCCCCGGCAGCGCACCCGAGTCTGGAGCAACGGATTGGACGATCCAGTCCTGCGGCACCTCAAAGCTGACGGTCTTTGCCGGGTCGGTAAAGACTTTCCAGGCCCCCGCGCTCGAGCCGGGGGTGGCGGCAGCGCCGGCCGAGGATGGCGGGCCCGACGGTGCGGGACCAGTGGTGGCAGACTGCCTCTCACTGTCAGTGGTACCGTCCGCCGCGCTGCTGCCTGCAGTCCAGACCGGCGTCCCCTTGCCGTCGCTGCTGCAGCCCGTCAGGGCTGCCGCCACCGCGAGCGCCGCGCCGGTGCGCAGCAGAGCGCTCCGGACTCCGGCGGTGCCTGATCCTCCGAAAGGGGCCGTCCCAGTCATGGTGCCAGCGTAGCCGGGGCGCCGCATGACTCAGAGTTCCCGCATCAGTGTTTCGTAGAAGCGGACGCCCCGGTCCAGCGTCTCCAGGGAAATTTTCTCGTCAACGGCGTGGATGGAACCGCGGGCCCGGACATCCATGAAGAACGGCGCGAAGCGGTACACGGTGCCGCAGATCCCGGTGAAGCGGCGCGAGTCCGTGCCGCCCATCATGATGTAGGGGGTGATGATCGCCTCGGGGAAGACCTGCCCGATGCAGTCCGCCAGCAGTTCCCACTGCGCGGAGTTCGGGGAGACCGGGGACGGGCCGTTGCCCTCCACGACGCGCAGTTCGACTTTCGGGTCGCGGATGATTTTCCGCAGTCGTGCCACGGTGCCCTCGACGGTCTCCCCCACCGCCACCCTGATGTTGGCGTTGGCCTTGGCCGTGGCGGCGAGGACGTTCGCCCCGGAGCTGCCTTCGAGGGTGGTGATGGCGACGGTGGTTCGGGTCATCGCGTTGGTCTCGTTGCCGAGCCGGCCAAAGAGCCAGGTGATCGGCGCCCGGAGCAGGGCGACGTTAGCGAACACGGTTCGCAGCGGCGGCGGCGTGTGCGGGCAGAAGCGGCGCAGCATCTCCGCGGTCACCTCCGGCAGCGACTGCGGGAACGGGCTGCGCTCGATCCGGGTGATGGCGCGGGCCAGCCGGGCCGTCGCGCCCATCCGCGGCGGCGTGGAGGCGTGTCCCCCTGGTCCCGGGTCAGCAGCTCCACGTCCAGGATTCCCTTTTCGGCCACGCCGACGACGGCGGCCGGGCGGCTCACCCCCGGGAAGGCACCGCCGGCGACGGCACCGCCCTCGTCCAGCACGAGCCAGGGCAACACACCGCGGCCGGCCAGCAGGTCTGCGGCGGCCGCCGCGCTGTTGCCGGCCGTCTCCTCGTTGTTGCCGAACGAGAAGTAGAGGTCATGCGCGGGGGCATGCCCCGCCCGGAGCAAGCTCTCGGCCGCCTCCAGGATGGCAACGAGCTGGCCCTTGTCATCGAGTGTCCCGCGGCCCCACAGGAAGGTGCCGTCGTTGTGGCCGGAGAACGGCGCCTGCGTCCACTGTCCTGGGTCGCCCGCCGGGACGACGTCGTAGTGCGCCATCAGCACCGAGGCGCGCTGCGCGGCCGCTGGGTCCTCCGCCAAGGCGCTGCCGGGCCAGCGGTACAGGAGGGCGTGGCCGTTGACGCGCTCCAGTTCCAGGGCGGCATGGACGGCCGGGTACAGCCGTGGCAGTGCCGCGATGAAGGCCTCGAACTGGTCTGTCTCCACCCCGGCCACGGCCCGGGAGGATACGGTCCGGTACGTCACGAGCTCCGCCAGCGACGCTGCCGCGCGCCCGGCGCTGCCCGGTGTTTCGCCGGCGCTGCCCGGTGTGTACCCCGCGCTGCCCGGCGTGGCCCCGGGGCTCTTGAGGGTATTGCCGGCGGCCGCGTTCTGCAGGGGGTTGCGCATGGGCGAAAGTCTACGGCTGGATGGTCCGCCGGAACGGGTTATTCGGCGCGGGGGTCCGGCCCGGAATCCGGGGCCCAAATTTCGGCCCCGGGAAAGCGGATACGCTGGGGGCATGGCCGAACATGACATTGACCGAACGCACTTTGGGGACCAGGGCGACGTGGCAGGCATGTCAGCGCTCGATATCGCGGACTGGCGGCTGCGGACCTTTGCCCTCTATGCCACCACGCGGAAGATTGCCGCGGACAGCCCGGCGGAGGCCCATTCGTACTGGCGCCAGGAGCGGGACCGCATGTTCGGCACGCACCCGGCCTCGGCGCTGACGGCAGAAGCCAAGGCCAGCTTCGGCGGCCTGAAGACGGCGGACTACGATCCGATCTACCGTTTCCATGTCCCGCTGACCCTCGAGGGCGCCGGCCGGGAGATGAATGTGGAGACCGGGACTGACGGCCTGGTCCGGTTTGTGCGGCTGGGCACCTTCGACCTTCCCGAGATGGGACAGCTCGCAGTCTGGAAGCTCAGGGGCTACGGCGGCGGCATCTTCGTGCCGTTCCGTGACGCCACCGCCGGCCAGCCCGGCGGCAGCTACGGCGCGGGACGCTACCTCCTGGACACCATCAAGGGGGCTTTCCACGGCGTGCGGGGCTCCGGGCCCCAGGCCGAATTCGTCCTGGACTTCAATTTCGCCTACAACCCCTCCTGCGCCTACAACGAAGCCTGGGCATGTCCGCTTGCGGGCCCGGCGAACCGGCTGGCCGTGGACATCCCCGTGGGCGAACTGTACTGAGCGGATGGAGACCCAGCTCGAACAGCAGGCTCCTGCCGCCGCCGTCCGCGGCCAGACCGCCCGCCGCCACCGCGGAATCCTCCGCTACCCGGTGGTCCGGCAGCTCATCCGGTTCACCGGCGTCGGGGTTGTCTGTACCCTGACTTCCTTGGCCCTGTACGCCCTGTCCCGGCCCTGGCTCGGGGCCCAGCCGGCCAACGCGGCGGCCCTGATCCTGACATCGTTCATGAACACCGCCCTCAACCGGCGCCTGACGTTCAAGATCACCGAGCGCCGCCGGATGAAGCGGGACCACCTCAACGGCCTGATCGTGATCCTCGTCGCGCTGCTGATCACCGGCGGCAGCCTGGCCGTCCTGCACTGGATCAACCCGGATGCCACCGTGGCCGAGGAACTGTGGACCACCACACTGTCCGGCTTCGCCGCGACCGCGGTGCGGTTCACGATGCTGCGGCACTGGATCTTCCGCCGCGCCCGCCACCGCTAGCTTCCCCAAGGGAGCGGACGCTGCCGACGGCCGTGCGGACCGCGGCCGCCGCCTCCTGCAACTGAACTGCCGTGACGGTCGAGTCGAAGCTGAAGCGCACCGCCGACTGGGCGACCTCGGGCTCGATGCCCATGGCAAGCAGCACCGGCGACGGCGCATCCGAGCCTGCCGCGCACGCGGACCCGCTGGAGCAGATGACGCCCTGGCGCTCAAGTTCCAGCAGCACGGACTCGCCGCTGGTGCCCGGGAAGCAGAAAGATGCCACCGAGGGCAGCCGCTCGGTGGGGTGCCCGGTGAGCAGCGCACCGGGAACACCGGCCAGCACGGCGCCTATAAACCCGTCGCGGAGGGCAGAGACGCGCCCGGCCGGTTCCCGGGGCAGCGTCAGGGCTGTCGCCAGCGCCACGGCCCCGGCGACGTTTTCCGTTCCCGAACGGCGGCCGCGCTCCTGCCCGCCGCCGTGGACCAGCGGTTCAAGACGGACCCGTCCGCGGACAAACAACGCGCCGCTGCCTTTGGGCGCTCCCAGCTTGTGGCCGGAAATGCTCAGCGCGTCAACGCCCAGTGCGCCGGTGTCCATCGGCAGCCAGCCGGCGGCCTGGACGGCGTCGGTGTGGAACGGGACGCCGTGGGCGCGGGCCAGCGCCGCGAGCCGGGCGATGGGCTGGACCGTGCCTACCTCGTTGTTCGCGTACATGATGCTGACCAGGGCCGTCCCGGGCTGCAGCACCGCGGCAAGGGCCTCTTCCGTCACCTGCCCGAAGCGGTCCACAGGGATCACGTCGACCGCGAAGCCGTGCACCCGTTCGAGGTATCTGGCGGATTCTTCCACCGCGGGATGTTCGACGGCGCTGATCGCCACCCGGTCCAGGCGCGGATCGGCGGCGCGCCGGGCCAGGGCGATGCCCTTGACGGCGAGGTTGTCAGCTTCGGTGCCGCCGGAGGTAAAGACGACTTCCCCGGGGCGGCAGCCCAGGGCCTTGGCGGTTGCGGTGCGTGCCCCGGCGAGCGCCGTGGCGGCCGCCTCACCCAGGGAGTGATGGCTTGACGGGTTGCCGAACTCGCCCGTGAGGTATGGCCACATGGCCTCCAGCACCTCGCGGCGGACCGGTGTGGTGGCTGCGGCGTCGAGGAAGATCACGGTGCGCCTCAGCCGGCCGTCTGTTCCGGGGCAGGAACGGGCTCGACATCCAGCTCAATGTCCAGGCCGAGGTCCAGGGCCGTGACGCTGTGCGTCAGGGCCCCGATCGAGATGACGTCCACCCCCGTGGCCGCGATGTCCGCCACGGTGGCGAGATTGACGTTGCCGCTGGCTTCGACACGGGCCCGGCCGCCCACCAGTTCGACGCCGGCCGCCAGCTCGGCCAGGGAGAAGTTGTCCAGCATGATGGTGTCCACCCCGGCCGCAAGTACGGGCTCGATCTGCTCGATGGTGTCCACTTCCACTTCGAAGTGTGTTGTATGGCCAAGCTGCGCCTTGGCGCCCCGCAGCACCGCGGTCAGCTTCGCCGGATCACCGCCGGTGAGGACCGCCAGATGGTTGTCCTTGGCCAGGACGGCGTCAGACAGGCTGAAGCGGTGGTTGGCGCCGCCGCCGCAGCGCACGGCGTAGCGTTCCAGCACCCGCAGCCCCGGCGTCGTCTTGCGGGTATCTGTGATCCGCGCCGCGGTGCCGTCCACGAGCGCCACGAACTCGGCCGTCCTGGTGGCGATGGCGCTCATCCGCTGGACCAGGTTCAGGCCGACGCGTTCGGCCAGCAGCACGGCGCGGGCGTTCCCGGTCACCCGGGCCAGTGCGGTTCCGGCGGCGAAGGCCTCGCCGTCGTTGACCAGCAGTTCGACGACGGCGCCCGGGTCGGTCAGCTTCATCGCCGCGGTGAAGACCTCCCCGCCGCTCAGCACGCCGGGAACGCGGGCATTGAGCACCGCAGTCGCCCGCGCCTGCGCGGGGATGAGCACCTGCGAGGTGATGTCCCCGTACGGGGCGTCCTCGTCCAGCGCCATGCGGAGGACGGCCAGGACGGCGGCCTCGGGCAGGCTCCCGGCGAGCGCCGCGGCACGGGAGGGCACGGCTTCCGGGGCTGCGGTTTCCGGTGAAGCGGTTGCGTGGGCAGTGGTGGTCACGAGGAAATCCTTTGCATGGAATGGGTGAGGGCTGAGGTGGCGTCCGTGTCGGCCCGGTAATGGGCACCGACGGATTGTGTGCGCTGCCGGGCCGCCGCCACGAGGAGTTCCGCAGCCAGCAGCAGGTTCCGGTCCTCATGGGCATCCTGGCCGAGACAGGCGCTGTGTCCGGCGCTGGGCCCGGCGTGGACTCCGCATTCAAGGCCGGCGGTTTCAGGGCCGGCGGCCCACTGCGCCAGCTGGAGCGCGGCGGCGTCGAGGCCGGCGCCCGTGCGGGTGACTCCCGCAGCCGCGGTCATGAGTCTCCCCAGGGCCGCGCGGGTGAACGGAACCTCCGCCGCGCCGGTGCCGCCTGTCTCTGGGGTAGCAGTCTCTGGGGTAGCAGCCTCTGGGGTAACGGCCGCCGCGGGCTGGACATGGCCGCCCGGCTTGAGGTCCCCGCGTGCCGGCGAGAGCCAGGCCGCCTCCGGCACGGGCGCACGCAGGAAGTCCTCCACCGCACGGCGGCCGAACACGAGGCCCTCAAGCAGCGAGTTGCTCGCCAGCCGGTTTGCCCCCTGCGCGCCCGTGCGCGCGACCTCGCCGGCGGCATACAGGCCCGGAACCGACGTGCGGCCCCGCAGGTCGGTGCACACGCCGCCCATCCAATAGTGGGCGGCCGGGGACACGGGTACCGTCTCCGCGGTCCAGTCGTAGCCGGCGGCGAGGGTGGCCGCCGTGATGGTCGGGAACCGCCGGGCCAGGAAGCCCGCACCCTTCTCTTCCTCGATGCCACGGGCGTCCAGGTAGACCGGGCTGTCCGGCGCGGCCCCGGTGGCCGACAGGTGCAGGGCGATGCTGCGGGAGACGACGTCGCGGGGGGCCAGCTCGGCATCGGGGTGGTAGTCCGGCATGAAGCGGTATCCCGCGGAATCCAGCAGCACCGCCCCCTCGCCGCGGACCGCTTCGGAGATGAGCAGGGCCGGCGGGCCGCCAGGGACCTCCTGGGCGGCAAGGGTGGTGGGGTGGAACTGAAAGAACTCGAGGTCCCGCACCGCGGCGCCGGCACGCCAGGCCAGGGCCAGCCCGTCGGCGGTCGCGACGGAGGGATTGCTGGTGCGGGCAAACAGCCGCCCGGCACCGCCGGTGGCGAGCAGGACGGCGTCGGCAGCGAGCTGCTGGGGCCGTCCGCCGGCCAGGTAGGCCACGCCGGTGACCCGGGCCGGCGTCGGGGGCGTGCCGCCGGGCTGTGACAGAGCATCCGGTTCCGTCAGGAGTTCGGTGACGAACGCGCTGGTCTCCACCCGGAGCCGGCCGTGGACAGCACGATCCAGGACTGCGCGTTCCAGGACGGCGGCGACGAGCCCGCGGGCGATGCAGGCGCCCGTCGCGTCCCCGCCGGCGTGCAGGATGCGCGGCGCCGAGTGCGCCGCTTCCAGGCCCAGGGCCGGTCCGCCGTCGGGACCCGCGTCGAAATGCACGCCATAGCGGCCCAGGCCGGCGATGTCCCGGACGGCCTCGGTGCATAGGACACGGACTGCCTCGGCGTCGTTGAGCCCGGCACCGGCGGCGAGCGTGTCCGCGATGTGTGCTGCCACGGAGTCCCCGGGGGCGGCATCCTCCGGGGCCAGCACGGCGGAGATGCCGCCCTGGGCGTAGAAGGTGTTGCTCTGCTCCAGCGTCCCCTTGCTCAGGAGGACCACCTCGATGTCACGGCCGCTTCCGGTAGCGAGCAGCGCGGCGTAGAGCCCCGCAACCCCGCTGCCGACAATCACCAGCCGCCTGGTCACGGCCGCGCCGCCAGCATGCGTTCCAGCGCCACCTTTGCCGGGGCGGCAACGTTCTCTTCCACGGTGATGCGGTTCAGCACCTCACCGCGGACGAGCGCTTCCAGGACCCAGGCAAGGTAGCCGGGGTGGATGCGGTACATCGTGGAGCAGGGGCAGATCACCGGGTCCAGGCAGAAGATGGTGTGCTGCGGGTATTCCGCCGCGAGGCGGTTCACCATGTTGATCTCGGTGCCGATCGCAAACGTAGTGGGTTCGGTGGCCGCGGCGATGGCTTTCTTGATGAAGTCGGTGGAGCCCGCGGAATCGGCGGCGTCCACCACCTCCATGGGGCATTCCGGGTGCACGATCACCTGCACGCCGGGGAACTCTGCGCGGGCCTTTTCGATCTGGCCAACGTTGAAGCGCTTGTGCACCGAGCAGAAGCCGTGCCAGAGGATCACCCGGGAATCGAGCAGGGTCTGTTCGTCATTGCCGCCGAGGTCCTTGCGCGGGTTCCACATCGGCATCTGCTCCAGCGGCACCCCCATGGCCTTGGCGGTGTTGCGGCCCAGGTGCTGGTCCGGGAAGAACAGTACGCGCTGGCCGCGCTCGAACGCCCACTCCAGCACCGTCGCGGCGTTCGAGGACGTGCAGACGATCCCGCCGCGCTCGCCGCAGAAGCCCTTAAGGGCTGCGGAGGAGTTCATGTAGGTGACCGGGATGACCGGGACCCGGCCGTCGGCGTCGGGCTCCGTGCCGAAGACTTCCTCAAGCTGTTCCCAGCACTCGGTGACCGAGTCGATGTCCGCCATGTCGGCCATGGAGCAGCCCGCGGCGAGGTTGGGCAGGATCACGGCCTGGTCCGGCCGGGACAGGATGTCCGCCGTCTCGGCCATGAAATGCACGCCGCAGAAGATGATCGCTTCCGCGTCCGGCCGGGTCAGGGCCGCATTGGCGAGCTGGAAGGAATCGCCCACGAAGTCGGCATACTCGATCACTTCGTCGCGCTGGTAGAAGTGCCCCAGCACGACGGCGCGGTCCCCCAGTGCCGCTTTGGCGGCGCGGATCCGGGCGTCGAGTTCGGCGTCGCTGGCAAGCTTGTACTCCTCCGGGAGCTGGCCCTGCCGGGGCGTCGAGGCGGGGGCGGCGTCGGCGGAGGAGGCGCCCGGCCCGTAGGCGGGGACACCGGCGAGGGCTTCGGCGAGGTCGTAGTCCCAGGGCCCGCGGGCCAGCGCGGGGCTGCAGGTGGAGGCGGCCGCGCGCCCCGTCATGGTCGTGGCCTGCTCGCGCGTGATCAGCTGGATTGCCGTGTTGACGCTGCTCATGGTGTGCTCCTGTTGTCTGGGTCAAGGCCTGGGCGGCCGGTAAAGCGGTAGAGGCGTGGCGGGCGGTGCTTGCCGCCCTGCAGATAGTGATCGGTTTCTTCGATTTCCGGCGTGGCCTTGACCTGCCGGCGGAAGTTGGCGGGATCGAGTTCGCGGTCCAGGACGGCCTCGTAGACTTCCCGGACCTGGGCGAGGGTGAAGTACTCGCCCAGCAGGTGGTAGGCGATGGATCCGTAGGCCATCTTGTTGCGCAGCCGCCACAGGGCGTAGTCGATGATCGCGTTGTGGTCGAAGGCCAGCTCGCCGAGCCCGTCGGCACGGAACCAGCGCACGTTCTCCGATTCGTCGGCGAGCGCGGCCTCCGTCGGCTGGACGAGCGCCCAGTACACAATCGAGACGACGCGCTGGGTGGGCGAGCGGTGCAGCCCGCCAAAGGCGTAGAGCTGTTCGAGGTAGTTCGGGGCCAGCCCCGTGGTCTCGCGCAGGTTCCGCGAGGCGGCGTCCTGGAGTGACTCGGAATGCGTGAGCGGGCCGCCCGGCAAGGCCCAGAGGCCTTTGAACGGCTCGCGGATCCGGCGCACCAGCGGAATCCACAGCGTGGGCCGTCCGGACCGCTCGCTGGGGCGCAGCGCAAAGATCACAGTGGAGATGGCCAACGACGGCGGAGCGGTCTGGCGCTCCGAGACGTTGGCTGCTGTGGTGTAAACGGTGATCCACCCGCCCTCTTGGGTCCCGGGCGGGTCCGCGATGGACTGCCCGGACAGATCCGGTCCGACCGCCGGATTAGTTATAGTCAATTTGACTAGAACTAATGATACGGCGACGCTGGCCGGGCGCAAAATGTTTCAGGTCACATGCCCGGCCCTGGGGCGGCCCGGGCGTTCGGCCCGGGCTTGCCTGCGGGTGCCGGCACCGGTATTAATCGGGGCTATGGACTCAGAAGATATGGACCCGGAGGGTATGGACGCAGCAGCAGTCAGGGCCTGTTACGCGGGAGCGGCCCAGGCGTTCCTGGAGGTCGCCGGACGGGTACCGCATCAGGGGTGGTCGCGGCCGGCACTGGGTGAATGGGATGTCCGGGCACTGACCGGCCACACGAGCCGCGCACTGACAACCGTGGAGACCTACCTCGCCACCCCGGCCGCCGGGGAGCGGGTGGCGGGTCCGGTGGAATACTTCCTGGCCGTTCGGGGCGTCGCCTCGCCGGATGCGATCGCGCAGCGAGGCAAGGAAACCGGGGACGCCCTGGGCGAGGATCCAGCCGCAGCGGTGCGGGAGCTGGTCCAACGGGTCACCGCCCTCGTCAGGAACACGCCGGACGATGCCCTTCTGGCCACCCCCGCCGGGGTAATGACGCTCGTCGACTACCTTCCGACCCGGACCTTCGAGCTGGCCGTGCACACCCTGGACCTGGCGCGCGCCCTGGGGCTCCCGGCGCCCGCTTCCCTGGCCCCGGCGGTCGCGGCCTCGCTGGAGCTCGCCGGAGCCATCGGCTCCCGGCTGCCGTCCGCCGGTGAGCTGCTGCTCTTGCTCACCGGCCGGACCGGCCTGCCCGGAAACCTGAGCGTCCTCTAGCCCACGGCCCGGTTCACCCGCCTGGCTTCTCACTGCTTGCGGCCGCGGCTTCGAGCAGCGGCAGGGTGCGCCCCTGGAAGTGCGTGTTGAGGACGATCACGGAGGAGGACCGCAGGATCGTCCGGGTGGCAATCATGGCATCGAGGACGCGCTGGAGGTCAGAGTTGGACCGTGCCGCGATGCGGGCCATGAGGTCCGAGCTCCCGGACACGGTGTGGATCTCAATCAGTTCGGGGATCCTCGCCATGGCCTCCACGACGGCGTCGTGCCCGAGATCCTGGTTGATCGTGAGGGAACAGAACGCCACCACCGGGAAGCCGAAATGTGCCGGGTCCGGCTGCGGCACCCACGAGCCGATCACCCCGCCGGCCTGCATCCGGTCCAGCCGCGACTGCACCGTCGCCCGGGCCACCTTCAGCACCCGGGAGGCTTCCAGGACCGAGGCCCTGGGAGAATCCGTGAAAAATCGGACAATCTTTGCATCCAGCGGATCAACGTCCATGGATTTTTCCTTTCCACGCGGCCCGGGTGGGACAAACCGCCGCCAATACCCTGATTCAGTTAGCAAACTGCCATCATGCTCTCACGCCGCCGGCGCCCCGGCGATCGTTAGCGCCGGCATAAAGACGGTAAATTCAATAGGTCCCATAAGGACGCACAGATCCAAACCACACAAAGGTTCGCCAGTATGACAACGAAGTCCATAGCGAAGTTGCCCACTGCCCTCCCGGCCCCGAAATTGGGGCACAGCATGAAGCCGCGCCAGCTGACCATGATGGGATTGGGCAGCGCGATCGGCGCCGGCCTGTTCCTCGGCTCGGGGGCCGGAATCCAGGCGGCGGGACCCGCCGTCCTGATCTCCTACCTCGTCGCCGGAACCCTGATCATCCTGGTCATGTGGGCGCTCGGCGAGATGGCCGCGGCCAACCCCAACAGCGGCGCCTTCTCCGTCTACGCGCAAAAGGCGATGGGCAAGACCGCCGGCGCGACCGTCGGCTGGCTCTGGTGGCTGCAGCTCGTGGTGGTCATCGCGGCCGAAGCCCTGGGTGCGGCTGCGCTCCTGTTCACCGTGTGGCCGGTGATTCCCGTCTGGGCGCTGTCACTGATCTTCATGGCCCTGTTCACGGCAGTCAACCTCGCCGGCGTGAAGAACTTCGGCGAGTTCGAATTCTGGTTCGCCATCCTCAAGGTCGCCGCCATCGTGCTGTTCCTGGCCATCGGCGCGGCCCTGCTGCTGGGCTGGCTGCCGAACGTCCCGTCCCCCGGGCTCAGCAATTTCACCTCCGACTTCGCCCCGGCAGGCCTGGGCGGCATCGCCACCGCACTCTTTGTGGTGATCTTCGCCTTCGGCGGCACCGAGATCGTCAGCGTGGCCGCAGCCGAGACGGAGAACCCGGCGCACAGCGTCGGCCAGGCGATCCGCACCGTTGTGTGGCGGATCCTCGTGTTCTACATCGGCTCGGTATTCGTCATCGCCGCCGTCCTCCCCTCGACCTCGGCGGCCTTGAAGTCCCCGTTCGCCGGCGTCCTCGACGTCGCCCGCATCCCGGGTGCCGGTGCCGCGATCACCCTGGTCGCCGTCGTCGCGCTTCTCTCCGCGCTGAACGCCAACCTCTACGGCGCGTCCCGGATGGTCTTCTCGCTGTCCGAACGCGGCGAAGCCCCGCGGTTCCTCTCGAAAGTCAACACGGCACGCGTTCCCGTGGTGGCCGTGGGCGTCTCGGTGGCCTTCGGCTTCCTCGCCGCCGTCCTGGAACTGCTCTTCCCCGACCAGATTCTCCCGGCACTGTTCCAGCTTGTCGGCTCCACCTGCCTCGTGGTCTGGGGCACGGCCCTCGTGTCCCAGCTGATCCTGCGGCGCCGGGCGGACCGTGACGGCACCGTGCTGCCGCTGCGCATGAAAGGCTTCCCCGGGCTGACGGTCTTCGGACTGGTGCTCCTGGCGCTGATCTTCGCCGTCGGCTTCAGCAGCCCGGAAACCAGCACGCAGCTCTTCAGCACCCTGGCATTGGTGGCCGGCATCGCTGCGGCGTGCTGGATCAGCGCCCGGATCACCCGCAACCGCCGCGCCAGCGTCGAGGCTGACTAGCCGACCAGCCGGGGCGCTAGACAAATTGTCAGGCGTCCCGGCGCTACGGGCGGCAGAAGTGTGCAGTCTGGGCACCCCGGCCTAGGCTGATTGCCCACCCCGCCGCCGGTGACTAGGGTCACAGGCATGGATACACTTCTCCCCGTGGCTTCCGGCGGCGCTGCCGGGCCGCTCACTGCCGACGAGCTCCGAGAGCTCTATTCGCTGATGGTGGCCGTCCGGCACCTCGACACCTCGGCCATCGCCTGGCAACGGCAGGGCATCATCCCCGGCTACGCCCCCGAGCTCGGCCAGGAGGCGGCCCAGGTGGGCAGCGGCTACGCCGTGGACACCACCCGGGACTTCGTCTTCCCCACCTACCGCGAAATGGGCGTCGCCCGGACCATGGGGGTGGACATGGTGGCCTACATGTCCACCCACAAGGCCACGTGGCACGGCGGCCTGTACAACCCGATGGAATCCCGGCTGGCCCCGATCCAGGCGGTCGTCGCCGGGTCCGTCCTGCACGCCGTCGGCTGGGCCCACGGCCAGACGCTCGATCAGCAAGACGGCGTCGCCCTGACCTACTTCGGCGACGGCGCCTCCTCGCAGGGCGATGTGCACGAGGCGATGAACTTCGCCGCCGTGATGAAGGCCCCGGTGGTGTTCTTCGTCCAGAACAACGGCTGGGCCATCTCGGTCCCCACCGAACGGCAGGTCGCCGGCGGCTCCGTCGCGGCCCGCGCCGCAGGCTACGGGATCCCGGCGCTGAAGATCGACGGCGACGACGTCGTCGCGGTCCTCGAGGCGACCCGCCGCGCCTTCGCCCATGCCCGCTCCGGCAACGGCCCGGTGCTCATCGAGGCCATGACCTACCGCCGCGGCCCGCATTCCACCTCCGATGATCCGGGCCGCTACCGCTCCCTCGACGAGGAACGCGACGGCGCCGGCATTGACCCGCTCGAGCGGCTCCGGCAGCGGCTGCTGGCCGAGGGAATCGCGGACGAGGCATTCTTCGCCGAGGCGCTGGCCGCGGCCAAGGCCGAAGAGGAGCAGATCCGCACCGGCATCCAGGCTCTCGGCTCCCGTCCCGGAACTGAAATGTTTGACCTGGTCTTCCAGGAAACCACCCCTGCCCTGCAGGCCCAGGCCGCCAACTGGCGCGAGGAGTCCGAACATGTCTAACTCGATACTCGAAGGCGCAAACGCCACCGGCGACGACACTGCCACCAACACGGCCGCAGACAGCCCCGCACCAACCACCGTGATGTCGATGCAGCAGGCGCTTAACCGTGCCCTCGACGAGGTCCTCGCGGACAACCCCAAGGCCGTCATCTTCGGCGAGGACTGCGGCCGGCTCGGCGGCGTCTTCCGCATCACCGACGGATTGCAGGCCAAGCACGGCGCGCAGCGCGTCTTTGACACCCCGCTGGCGGAATCGGGCATCCTCGGCATGTCCGTGGGCCTGGCGATGGCCGGGTTCCACCCCATTCCCGAGGTCCAGTTCGACGGCTTCGCCTACCCGGCCATCAACCAGATCGTCTGCCAGATCGCCCGGATGAACTACCGCAGCCGGGGCACCATGCCGATGCCCATTACCCTGCGCGTGCCCAGCTTCGGCGGCATCCGGGCCCCCGAACACCACGGCGAAAGCCTCGAGGCGCTCTTCGCCCACGTGCCGGGCCTGAAGGTGGTCTCGCCGTCCAACCCGCATGAGGCCTACCACCTGCTCAAGTACGCCGCCACGCGGCCGGACCCGGTGATCTTCATGGAACCGAAGTCCCGTTACTGGCAGAAGGGTGAGGTGGACGCCGCCACACACGATGCAGGCGGCGGCTCCCCCACCGGCGCCAAGGTGATGCGCGAAGGCCGCCACCTCACGCTCGTCGCGTGGGGCGCCATGGTCTCCCGCTGCCTGCAGGTGGCCGAGCTCGCCGCCGAGGACGGGATCGACATCGAGGTCCTGGACCTGCGCTGGCTCAAGCCGATCGACGCCGAAGCTTTGACCGCGTCCGTGCGCAAGACGCGCCGCGCCGTCGTCGTCCACGAAGCGCCGCTGACCTCCGGCCTCGGCGCCGAGGTGGCGCAGCTGATCACCCAGAGCTGCTTCGACACCCTCAAGGCAGCGGTGGAACGCGTCACCGGCTTCGACGTCCCGTACCCCTCGGGCGACCTCGAAGATGAATACATCCCGAACATTGACCGGATCCTCTTCGGCATCCAGCGAGTATTGGAGTACAAACGTGGCTGAAATTTCCTTCCCGCTCCCCGATCTCGGCGAGGGCCTGATCGAGGCAACCGTGCTGGAATGGCTGGTTTCACCGGGCGAGCAGGTGGAGCGCAACCAGCCGCTCGTGGAGGTCGAAACCACCAAGTCGGCCGTTGAATTGCCCAGCCCGCAGGCAGGTAAGGTAGTGCGTATCTACGGCGGGCCCGGTGACAAGATCAATGTCGGCGAGCCCCTGATTGTGTTTGAGGTGCCGGACAACACCGCCGGCATCGTGGGCACGGTCCCGAAGGAAGAGGCACCAAAGCGCCGGGTCCGCCTGAGCGCAGTACTTGATGAGGACTAAGAGCATGAGCGGCAGACACACCGGCGAACTGCATTCCCACACCGTGGAGGGCACCGACCCCC
The DNA here is from genome assembly GCF_040676555.1 of Arthrobacter sp. LAR12-1-1.1. Lineage (NCBI taxonomy): Bacteria > Bacillati > Actinomycetota > Actinomycetes > Micrococcales > Micrococcaceae > Arthrobacter > Arthrobacter sp. LAR12-1-1.1. The sequence goes on from NZ_JBEGIG010000056.1 coordinate 162,616, forward strand.
AGCTTTACGTGCAGGTGCATGAGCCCCAGAACGACGCCGGGCTCCGTCCGGTCCTGCTGCTGCACGGGTTCTCCTCCTCCTCCAAGCTCAACTGGGAGGACTCCGGCTGGCTGGCCGCGCTCCTGGAGGCCGGCCGGCGCGTCATTACCGTGGACCTGCCCGGCCACGGCCGCAGCGGTGCGCCCGAGGACATGGACTCCTACTCCCCCAGCCGGATCCGCGCGGACCTGCTGCAGATCGTGTTCGACGCCGGCGTGCGGCCGCTGCGCGACGGCGACCCGTCCAGCGGGCTCGACCTGATCGGCTATTCGCTGGGATCCCGGCTTGCCTGGGAGTTCGGCGCCACCCAGCATGAGCTGGTGCACCGGCTGGTCCTGGGCGGCCCCAACGTCGCCGACCCCCTGGCGGACTTCGACCTGATCGCCGCGCAGCGGTACTTGGCCGACGGCACGCCGATCGCGGACGAATCAACCGCCGGGCTGCTGAAGATGGCCATGCTGCTGCCCAGCAACAACATCTTCGCCCTGCTGTCCCTTATCGAGGCGATCAAGACCGAGCCGTACGATCCCGCCGAGGCGGTCCCGCACATGCCCATGCTCCTCGTAGCGGGGGAACAGGACGACCGGGCCGCCTCCATGCCGGAGCTCGCCGCCCTCGGCGCCAAGGCCGGCGGCATGGTCGAACAGCTGGTGCTGCCGGGCCGCAACCACACCAACGCCATCACCAGCCGCGCCTTCAAGCAGGGTGCCATCAGCTTCCTGGGCGTCTAGGCCGACAGGCAGCCGCCAACACAGGCCAACACAAAAAGAGGCACGGACCGCGGTCCGTGCCTCTTTCGTGTCTTGCCTTGCCTACCGGGACAACAGCCTAGTGGTGGCTGCTGACGCCGAGCGGGCGGCCCTTCGTCTCCCCGGCCAGCAGCACGCCGACCGCGGAGATGACGCAGAGGATCATGATGTAGATACCGATGGAACCGGTCCACCCGGTGCCCTGCAGCAGGACCTCAGCGATGGTGGCAGCGAACGCACCGCCGAGGATGGCGCCGAAGGCGTAGCCGATCGAAATGCCCGAGTAGCGGACGTTCGCCGGGAACATCTCGGCGTACATCGCGGACATCGGGCCGTAGGAGAGGCCCAGGCCGATCGTCAGGACGAACAGCGCGACGCCGTAGAGCACGATGTTCTTGGTGTCGATCAGCGCGAACATCGGGATCATCCAGGCAAAGACAATTCCGTAGCCGAGCAGGAACGTCTTGACGCGGCCGATCTTGTCCGACAGCCAGCCGCCCGCCAGGGTGAAGATCAGCCAGCCGAAGGAAGCCAGCGTGGTGGCCAGCAGGATCTGCGCGGTAGGCATTTTCAGGGACTTGGTGGCGTAGGAGATGAAGAACGCAATCAGCAGGTAACCGGCGGCGTTGTTGCCGATGAAGATCATCGTCGAGTAGAGGACGGCCTTCTTGTGGTTGCGGAGAAGCTCGCCCAGGGGCGCCTTGCTCCCTTCCTTGCGCTCCTGCATCTCCTTGAAGACGGGGCTCTCGGCGACCGCCCGGCGGATCAGGTAGCCGACGACGATCAGCACGATGGAGAGCAGGAACGGAACCCGCCAGCCCCAGGCCGCGAAGTCTTCCTTGGACATGGACGTGTTGAGGAAGAACAGCAGGCCCGTCGCGAGGATCATGCCCACGGGCACGCCGATCTGCGGGTAGGCCCCGAACAGGCCACGCTTGCTCTTGGGAGCGTGCTCGACTGCCATCAGCGCGGCACCGCCCCATTCGCCACCGGCGGAGAAGCCCTGGACAACACGGAGCAAGATCAGCAGGACCGGGGCCCAGAAACCGATCTGGGCGTAGGTCGGCAGCAGGCCGATCAGCGCCGTGGCGGCACCCATCATGATGAGGGTGAAGACCAGCATGGCCTTGCGGCCGAGGCGGTCACCGAGGTGGCCGGCGACGATGGCGCCGAGCGGGCGGAACAGGAAGCTGATACCGATGAGGGCAAAGGACAGGATCTGTGCCAGGCCCGGGTTGGAGGCGTTCAGCGGTGCCAGGAACAGCGGTGACAGCAGCGTTGCCGTCAGCTGGGCGAAGATGAAGAAGTCGTACCACTCAATGGTGGTACCGACCAGTGTGCCCGCGAGGACCTTGCGTTCCTCATGCTTGCTGCTGGGGCCCGCCTCGGTATCGACACGTGAAGTTGCGGTCATTGAAACTCCGTTGCTGGGGGCAGAAATACTGCCCGGGGGTGGGTGCGAAGTGGATAACTGATTGCCTCGTGAATTACTGATTGAACGGTCAGTTAGTAACCTGAATACTACTATGAAATGTGTGATAGGGCACACATATTCGCTGAGGAATGTCTTCCGCGGATCAGTCCGCGCGGTTGAGCAGTTCGCGGACCCTGGCCCGGACCGGCTCGCGGTCGTAGCTGTTCACGAGGGCGCTGGCCATGCGGACCGGATCCCCGAAGAAGAAGTACTCGTACAGCGACTGGCGCCCGGAGAACCCGGAAATGGAGGCGTCGAAGGCCAGTTTGAAGAGCCGGACGCGTTCGGGGCCCGTCAGGGACTTGCCCTGCAGGTACAGCTCGATGTCCGCCCGGGCCTCGCTGTTGACGTCCGCCTCGCCCGGCAGGGCCATGAGGCCCGACGCCGAGAACTTGCGGATGATCTGCGGGAAGCGCTGGGCCATCTTCGGATACCAGTTGCGGGCGGCATTCAGGGTGGTCCACTTCGGCAGCATGACGCCGGCGTCGTTGAGCCCGGCGTCGGCCTCGGAGGCGCGGACCAGCGCCTTGCCGATTTCGACGTCGATAATCAGCTCGGCGATGTCTTCCTGAATGTGCTGGAAGCCGTCAATGCCGATCGACTCGGCCAGTTCCGACGCCAGGCCCAGGAAGAACTCGCTCTTGGCGATGGTGCGGGTAACCACCTGGTGGGTCATCAGCGCGCCGGCGCCGGTTTCGGCGTAGAAGCTGTTGCACAGCTGCGGGTTGCCGAGCATGAAGATGCGCTCGTTGGGCACGAAGACGTGGTCAAAGACTGCGACGGCGTCCATTTCCTCATAGCGGGAGGCCAGCGGCTCGTCGTGGGTGCTGCCGCCGTTGTACAGCGAGGTACGGCAGAGGTAGCGCAGGCCCGGGGAGTCGTTGGGGATGGCGAACGCGTAAGAGTAGGGCGCGTCTTCCGGGGTGCCGCGCAGGACGGTGGACGGGAACACGAGGAGCTCGTCTGCGATCGGGGCGATGGTGGCGAGCATGCGTGCGCCCTGGATGACGACCCCGTCCCCGCGCTCCTCCACGATCCGGGCCGAGAGCTGGCCGCCGAGCTGCTCCGAGCCGGAGACCGAGCGGTTAACCTGCGGCGGGATGAGGGTGTGCGTGGCGAGGACGTCGTTTTCCCGGGCCCACTCGTAGTAGTTGCGGATGTTCTCGCCGAACTTCGGATCCGCCTGCGCGAACCACTTGCCGGCCGTGCCCAGCGCCGTGAGCGCGGAGTTCATGTAGTCCCCGGAGCGGCCAAGGAAGCCGTTGGAGGACTCGGCCCAGGTGGAGATGGCGCGGCGGCGCCGCTGGAGGTCCTCAATGGTCTTCGGCACCAGGAAGGATGCGTTGACCAGGTCCCCGGTGCTGGGCGAGGCGTAGGTGAGCGCCTCCTGGTACTTCCGGTCGTGCTGCATGTCGAAGAGCCCGGCGTAGGAGCGGGCCACATTGCGGAAGGCCGGGTGTTCGGCGATCTTCTCGCTGACCACCTCGCCGTCGATCACCACGTGCGGGGTCATGGCGTTGAGCTTGTCCAGGTACTGCCGTCCGGTACGGATACCCATTGGTCTTTCCTCCAGTCGTCGTTGAGCTGAAACGCGTTGAATGGATGTGGTGCGGCGCTAGAGCAGGTCCTCCATGCCCAGCTGGCTTTCCGGGATGGTGGTGAAGGTGCTGTTGGCGAACGCCAGGGCGTCGCCGTTGCGGTAGTTAAAGTCCACTACCTCGCCGATATACAAGGTGTGGTCCCCGCCGTCGTACGCCGCCCAGGGCTTGCATTCGAAATAGGCGAGGACATTGGACAGCCGCGGCGCCGTGTCCCCTTCCACCCACAGCGGCTCGGGGCCGGGGCGGCCGGCGAAGTGCATGGCCAGGTGCCGCTGCTCGGCGCCGAGGATATTCACCGTGAAGGGCCGGCCGGTGAGTTCATTGTGGGCCTTGGCAGTGCGGGCGATGCTCACCAGCACCAGCGGCGGCTCCATCGAGACCGACGTGAAGGAGTTCACGGTGATGCCGTGGCGCTTCGTTACCCCGTCGAAGGTCACGATCGCGACGCCGGTGGCAAACCTGCCGAGGCTGCCCCGGAAGTGGCTCGCCCGCGGCGCAGACAGCGGGCCCTGGCCCTGGACACCCCCGGCGTGGTCGCGTGGCTTGGCAATCATCACTGATCCCCTGCGTTCGTTGCGGTCTTGTTAGGCTGCGGTTTGTATGACCTATGTTTTGGGTCACCTGTGCTTTGAACCCTTGGTGTTCTATAATCGAACAAGTAGTTCCCATATAGAACGCTAGCGGACCGTGAGCCGGAACACAAGGGTTGCCCGGCACGCCCGGCGTCCAGCGACCCCGCACCTAGGATGGACCCCATGACCCCGAACGCCGGCACCGCCCAGGCTTCCCCGTCCCAGACGCTGTCCCGCGGCATCAGGGCGCTGGAGATCCTCGCCGAGGCGCAGCAGCCGCTCACCATTGCCGAACTCGCCGATGCCATGGGCGTCCACCGCTCTGTGGCCTACCGGATCCTGCGCACCCTGGAGGACCATTCGCTGCTGGTGCGCGATGACGGCGGCCGCGTCCAGCCCGGACCGGGCCTCGCCGTCCTGGCCCGCGGGGTCTCCCGCAACCTGCAGTCGGCGGCCCTGCCGGAGCTGACCCTGCTGGCCAACACCCTGACCATGAGCGCCTTCGTGGCGGTCTGGGACCGGGAGGAGTGCGTGACGCTGGTGACGGTGGATCCGCGGCACAGCGGCGCCGCGGTGGTGCAGCACCCGGGGTCGAGGCATCCCATCAGCGCCGGGGCACCGGGCATCGCCATCCAGTCCGCCTTCCCGGAACAGGAGTGGCGGGCCTTGGTCCCGGGCATCCCGTACCGGGCCGAAGCGGCCGAGGCCCGGCGCCGCGGCTTTGCCGCCAGCCATGACGAGGTGATCCCCGGTGTGTCGTCCATTGCGGTGCCGCTGCGCGTGCCGGGCAGCCGGCCTGCCGCCCTCGCCGTCGTCTATATCCGCGCCGCGCAGGATCCGGACGAGGTCGCCGGGGCCCTCACGGAGGCGGCCCGGCGCATCGAGGCGCAACTGGGCTAAGTGCGTGGAACGTGCCGCCGTCGCCCGCTCCCTCCGATGCCCTATCAGTAGATGTCCCCTTGATTGACTTTGCCGCCGTTTTAGGGACCACAAGTGATAGCGCAACGGCGGGTTAGCGGGGGTTAGGCGGCCGGTGCCGGCTTCCGCCCGCGTTGCCGCAGTACGACGGCGGCGGCCGTTCCCAGCAGGAACAGCGCCGTGGCGGCGCACACCGGAACCAGGAACGCCGCCGAATACCCGAAGTTCTGGGCCAACTGCCCGGCGATGGAGGATCCGAGCGCGGTGCCGGCGACAATGCCGCTGGCCAGGGCCGTCATGACCGTGCCGAGCTTCCCGGCCGGTGCCACGAGGCCGCCGATGGCGAAAACCGTGACCATGAGCGGGCCGACGGGCAGGCCCAGGACGAACAGCACAAGGACCATGGGCATCGCCGTCGTGGGCAGCAACAGCAGGGACGCGAGCCCGGCCATGAGGGCCGCGCAAGCAATCCAGCGGACGTTCACCGTGAGGCGGCGGGGCCAGTACGCGACCGAGAGGGCGGCAGCCGCAGAGCTCAGTCCCATCGCGGCGTAGAGCAGGCCCGCGAGCTCGGACGTGGCGAAGCTGGCAGAGAAGGAACTCAGGGATGTCTGGGTGGAGCCGAAGAACGTGCCCATGCACACCATCGCCAGCACAGGAAGGGCGACGGCGGCGAAGGTTCTGGCGCGCTGGGCGGCCGTGCGGCTGCCCGCGTGCCGGTCCCCCGCCGCGGCGGGAGCCGTGCCGGCGGGCCGACGCCGCGCTGTGCGGATCACCGCGTGGTGCGTGGGGTGCACGGCGAAAGCGGGTACGAGGACGACAGTCAGCGCAGCGGCGAGGGCCAGCGGCAGCCACGGCGCGAGCAGGCTCGCGAGGATGCCGACCAGTGCCGGGCCGAGCACGAACGTGAGCTCGTCCGCGGTGCTCTCATAGGACAGCGCGGTGTCCAGGTCCGCGGAGTTTGCGGCCGCCCCTCGCCCGGGTGTCCGGGAGGTCAGCGCCATCCAGCGGACGCGGGCCAGCGGACCGACCTGCGGGCAGCTGGCCCCGGCCACGAAGGCCGCGGCCAGCACGGGGACAGCGGCGGCGAGGTCCTGCGCCCCGGGACTGAGGTATGCCGCGAGGATCAGGGCGATGATGGCCACGGTGTTGGCGATGGCGGACACGAGCAGGACGCGGCGCTGGCCGAGCCGGTCGGCGAGGACGCCCAGGACTGGAGCGCCCAGTGCGGAACCGATGCCGACGGCTCCGGCGGCGGCGCCGCCCACGGCGTAGGAGCCCGTGACGGCGGTGACGAGCGTCAGGGCGCCGACGGTGAGCATGGCCAGCGGCAGGCGGGCGAAGAGTCCCAGCGGGATGAAACTGCGGCCGGCGAGCAGCGGCAGCCGCGCAAAGCGGCCGCCCTTGGCGGGCGCGGGGGCCGGCAGTGCGGCAGTCGAAATGAGGGCGTCGGTCGAAAATGGGGCGTCAAGAGTAGACGCCAAAGAAGACGGTGAAGGGTTCATGGTTTCCGGGTTCGCTCAATAGTGCGCATCGTCCCTCCTCCCGATGCGCGCGACCCGGTAACAGATCAATGATAGCCGATGCCCGGACGGCCGGCCCGGGACGGGGGGTCGGCGACGAGGGGTCGGAAACGAGAGCTCAGACCCGGGTGTCGTCGCTGATGTGCAAGGTGGAGCCGCTGCGGCCCTTGACCACCTGGAGCTGGGTGCCAATGCGCTGTTTCATTTCCGCCACATGGCTCACGAGCCCCACTACCCTGCCGCCGTCGCGGAGGCCTTCGAGGGCGTCCATGACTTGTTCCAGCGCCTGCTCGTCGAGGCTGCCGAAGCCCTCGTCCACGAAGAGCGTCTCGATGTCCACGCCGCCGGACTCGTGCTGCACAACGTCTGCCAGCCCGAGGGCCAGGGCCAGTGAGGCCATGAAGGACTCGCCGCCGGAGAGGGTGGCGGTGTCCCGGCGCTGGCCGGTCCACTCATCCACGACTTCCAGGCCGAGGCCGGACTTCGCGCCCCGAGCGGCCTTGGCATCGGTGTGCTGCAGCGTGTAGCGGCCGTCGCTCATGCCGATCAGGCGTTCGGAGGCAGCGACGGCCACCTGCTCAAGCCGGGCGGCGAGGACGTAGCTGTTCAGGCTCATGCGGTAGGTGTTGTCGCCTCCGCCCTTGGCGGCGTCTGCCACGGCGGCGAGCAACGCGGCCCGGTCCCGCGGTTCCCTGCCGGCGGCGGCGAGTTCGGCGTAGTCACCGGCGATGCGTCCGAGGGTCCGGCGCGAGTTTTCGGCCAGCCCGGCCGCCAGCAGGGCTTCCCGGGCTTTGCGGTCGGCCGCCGCCGACTCCGTCCTGAGCTCTTCGAGGGCGGCGTCGCTGACGAGGTCCCCGGCGGCCCGCTCGGCCGCTGCCAAAGCCAGGTCCTCTCCGGCGAACAGTTCCTGGATCCTGGCGGCTTCGTCCTGACCGGCCCGGATGGCCGTTTCGAGGCGTGTTGCCACCGGCGCCGGCAGCAGTGCTTCCCGCGCGGCGGTTTCAGTGCTGAAACCGGCTGCGGGCAGGGCCTGCTCAAGTTGCCGGCGTGCCTCCGCGGTGCGGGCTGCGGCCTGTTCGACGGCCGACTGCGCGGCGTGGGCGTGTTCCAGGACCGCCGTCGTTGACGCCAGGGCGGCGATCCGCTGTTCGAGGGTGGCGTGGCCGGCGCGCAGCTTGTCCAGGGCGCGTTCCAGGGCCGCTGCCTGTTCGTCGATTTCCGCGATCGTGGATTGCGTTTGGGCGATGCCGGCGGCGGCGTCGGCCTGCGCCCGGTCCGCGGCGGCGATGGCCGCCTCGAGTTCTGCCAGCCGGGCCCGGCTGGCGGCAAGGTCCGTGGCGGCGCGGCCGGCCTCGTCGGCCCGTTCGCGGGCCAGTGCCGCTTCCGCGCGGGCTTCCCCGGGAGGTGTGCTGCCGCCCTGGGCTGCCAGGACGGCGACGTTCTGGTGGGCGTCGGCGAGATCGCGCCCGAGGGCAGCGAAGGCCTCTTCTGCCATGTCGCTGGCTAGTTGCGCGGCCTCCTCAGCCTCGGCGACAGCCAGTGCGGAGGCTGCGGCGGGGGCCGGCGCCGGGTGCTCCGGGCTGCCGCAGACGGGACAGGGGACTCCGGCGAGGAGTTGGGTGGCGAGCTCGGCCGCGGCATTCGTGAGCCGTTGCTCACGGAGGTCCAGCCAGTGCTGCCTCCGGTCCTGGTGTACGTTCCGGGCCGCGGCGTGCTGTTCCGAGATTGCCGAGCACCCGGCCTCGGCGGCGAGGAAGCGGCCAACGATGGTCACGAGTTCGTCAGCTGCCGTTGCCTCCTTGGTGCGCAACTGGACTTCCGCGGCCACCTCTTCGAGGGGGCGGATTCCGGCGGAGAGGGCCGCCGACTCGGAGCGCAGGGCGGCCAGGGCGGCGGCACCGGTCCCCCGCCCGGTTTCCAGCTCCTGCAACTGCTGGCGCAGCCGGCGGCCGCGGTCAGTGAGTCCGATGAGCCGGGATTCGTCGGGCAGGCGTTCTGTGAGCACGGCGTGCAGGGACCGCAACCGTGCAAGGGTGCTTCGGACGGCCGCGCTGTCCAACGGGGCATGCGGGCCGGCAGCGTCCCCCTCCCCTGCGTCGATGAGATCCTGCCCGGCGAGCTCCGTGTCCGTCAGCGCCGCGGACCGCAGCCGCCGCGCGGCCTCCGCCAGGGCCGTTCCTGCCAGGTCCTCGGCTGCCGCGGCACTTTCGACGGCCCGCAGCTGGCCGCCAAGCACTTCGGCCTGGCGGTGCAGGCCGAGCGTGCCGGCTTGATCCGCCAGGACGGGGGCGGCGGCGTCGGCGTCAATCCGTCGCAGTTCCGCGGCGGCAAGTTTGGCATGGCGGTTTGCCCGCGCGTTGGCGGCCTCCAACAGTGAGGCATGGTCAGCGGCCTGTTTCTCGGCCGTTGCGGCGGCGGTCCGTCGGCCGTCCGCGGCAGTTGCCGCAGCCTCGTCAAGCCAGGCCAAAAGGGCATCGGGCTGGTCCCTGCCGGGGGCGCCGGCGGGGTCGAGTTCGAGCGCCGCGGTTTCGGACTCTGCCTGCGCCAGCAGCAGGTCCAGCTTCGTGTTGAGGCTTGCGACCTCCGCCTTGGCGGCTTGGGCCTGCCGGGATAGTTCCTGTTCCACGGCTTCAAAGCGCTGGGTGCCGAAAAGGCTCTGCAGCAGCTCCAGGCGGTCCGATGCCTTCGAGCGCAGGAACGCCGCGAAGTCGCCCTGCGGGAGCATCACCACGCGCGTGAACTGGTCCCGGTTCATGCCCAGGACGTCGGCGATCTCGGCCCCGGCCTCATCATTCCGGCCGGACTTCTCCACCCACGCGCCGTCGACGCGTTCGCGCAGCAGCGTGTTGGCCTGCTGGAGCGTGAAGCCGTTCTTGCCCCGGGCGCTCGGCTTGTCCCAGGCGGGCGCCCGGGAGACTTCGAAATGCCGGCCCTTGGCCGAGAACTCGCAGGTGACGCGGGGCTCGGCGGCGGCCTCCGCGTGGTCGCTGCGCAGCCGCTTCCCGTCCTGCCGGGCTCCAGGAACCGATCCGTAGAGGGCGAAACAGATGGCGTCCAGGACGCTGGTCTTGCCCGCGCCGGTGGCGCCGTTCAGCAGGAACAGCCCGTGTGCGCTGAGCCGGTCGAAGTCGATCCGTTCCGTGCCGGCAAACGGGCCGAAGGCGGAAATCTCCAGGCGGTGGATCCTCACAGGGAAACCCCTTCCAGGCGAACGGCTTCGAGGGCCTCGGCGAGAACGGCTGCTTCGGCGTCGGAAGCGGGCCGGCCGCGGACGTGATCGAGGAAGCCGCAGCAGACAGAGAGGTCATCGTCAGCTTCGGCAAGCCGGCTGCTGTAGCTGGCCTTCGGCGCCGCGCCGGGGCCGTCGGGATCGAAGCCGAGCACCAGGGTGTCAGGGAACCGGGCCCGCAGGCGGTCCATCGCCTGTGCGGGGCGGGCGGCGTCCGTCAGCGTGATCTGGCAATAGGCGGCCTCGGCCCAGGCAAAGTCCTCCGCTTCGAGGAGATCGTCCAACTTCCCGCGCAGCACGGCCAAGGTCCGGGGCGCGTCCCAGTGCACTTCGCGCACCCCGCCGATTCCCTCGGCGCCGACCTCCACGAGCCAGCTGCCCTTCGTGTGCTTCGCTTCCGAGAAGGAGTAGGCCAGCGGCGAGCCGGAGTAGCGCACCGCCGGGGAGAGCTCCTGCCGGCCATGCAGGTGGCCCAGTGCGGTGTAGCCAAAGCCGTCGAAGAGATCCAGCGGAACCGCTCCGACGCCGCCGATGCTCAGGTCCCGTTCGCTGTCAGAGCTGATGCCTCCGCTGGCGAAGGTGTGCGCCAGGACCACCGAATGGACGGTCCGGGTCTCGCTCCGGTGCCGCACGTCCTCACGGATCCGTTCGGTGGCGGCGCGTGTGACCTCGAAGTGGCTCGCGGTTTCGACGCCCAGCTGCTCGGCGACAAGCCGGGGCTCCAGCCAGGGGATCCCGTAAATGGCCAGCACCGGCGCTGCCTCGTTCTCGGCATCGTCCCCGAGCGGAAAGAGCACGGGCTGGTCCAGTTCGTTCAGCCGCGTGCGCAAATGCACGCCCCCGCGCTCGAGCAGCCGCGACGCGAAGCCCAGCCTGATGGCGGAGTCGTGGTTGCCGCTGGTCAGGACAACTTGGGCGCCGGCGCCGGTGAGGCGGACCAGGGCGTCATCCAGCAGGCCGACGACGTCGACTCCCGGCAGTGCACGGTCGTAGACGTCCCCGGCGATGAGGACAGCGTCCACCTTCTCTTCCCGGACAAAGGTCACGAGCTGGTCGATGAAGGCGCGCTGGGCATCCAGCATGCCGATGCCGTGGAAGGACCGGCCCAAGTGCCAGTCGGAGGTGTGCAATAACCGCATATTCCTACGGTATCGGCTGGCACCGACACTCTTGCGCCACCACCCCGGGAGGGTGACGGAGGTCAACTCAGGGTGATCGTGGCCGAGTGTGGTTATTTTCCGCCCTTGCGGTCGAAGAAGCTGCGGGCTTCGTCGTCCTGGGCGCGGGTGCGGGCGGGCGAAGCGGAGACGGCGGCGGCCTTCCCGTTGCCCAGGTGCCCGGCGCCGCCCGTGTGGGCGTGGTCCACGCCGTCGGCCAGCGCTGGGCCGTTCACTTCGGCGTCGGCCAGCTCGGGGTCGTCGAAGCCGGCGTCGTCCAAGTCGGCGTCGGCGAGCGCCGCGCCGGCCGGGTCAGTGGTCTGGGCAGGCTGAACAGTGGAAAGGTCGAAGCCGCGGAAAACCAGCCCGGCGACGGCCGCACCGACCACCGGTGCCACCCAGAACAGCCACAGCTGCCCGAGCGCATCCGGGCCGCTGAAGATAGCCGACGCCGTGGCCCGGGCCGGGTTGAACGGAACATTGCCCAGCGCCTGGCCCAACTGCAGGAGCATCGCCGTCGTCAGGCCTACCGCGAAGGGTGCAGCCGCCTTGGCGGGATTCCGGCTGCCCGTCGTGGCCAGGAATACGGCCACGAGTATGGCAGTGCCGAGGACTTCCACGAGCAGGACGCCGGCCATGGGTACCTGGATGATCGAGTGCTCGCCGAATCCGGCGGCCACAGTGGCGAATGCGCCCTGGCTGTCGTTGATGGTCGGCACGGTGCGCAGGACGCCGAACAGGGCAACGGCCCCGAGCACCGCGCCCACGAGCTGGGCGCCGATGTGCGCGGCGGCGTCGGTGAGCCGGATCCGGCCGGCGATGGCGTTGCCCACGGTGACGGCGGGATTGAAGTGGCCGCCGGAGACGTAGCCGACGGCCAGCATCGCCGCCGTCAGCGCCAGGCCGGCAGCCAGGGCGGCGGGCAGCGGGTTCGACTGCGGAATGGTGAACAGCGGCACGCCCAGGCCTGCGACCACCACGATCAGGGTCCCCAGCGCCTCGGCGGAGAGCCGGGCCACGAGTCGGGGTCGGGGCGAAACGTCGCTGGCGGCCGGTGGCTGGACGCCAACGGACTCGCGGGCTGGCACAAGCAAGGTCATGGTCGGGATTCCTTTGCTGGTGGCGGCGCGCCCTGGGCTGCAGTTGCGCCGTCGCTGGCCCGCCGCCGGGCGGTGGTCCGGTGCGGCCTCGGCCGCCCGGAGAATAGGTTCGCCAGCAGTCTGCCAGCGGAATCTGGATGTTGGCTGGAATCCGGCTTAGTGCCCCAGGGCCACGGCGGCCACGGCGCTGGCGGCAAGGACCACGACGGCGGCGGCGGCCCAGCGCAGCAGCGCGGCCGGCGGCGCGGCGTTGGACCGCCGGAGCTCCCGCCCGCGGACCAGCACGCACACCCCCACCACGGCCGTCGCGGCCATGGCGGCAAGCGCGCAGACACCAAGGAAATCAATGGGTCCCGTGGCGCCGCCCCGGGACCCCGCGAGCGCCCAGCTGCGCCAGATCAGCAGGTCCGCCACGATGAGGGTCAGCAGCGTCCGGCGCCAAGACAGGGAGGTCCGTTCGGGCTGCAGTCCGGGGTCCCGGGCCGCATGTGGCCTCACCGCGCCACCAGGATCAGTGCGGCGAACACCAGCGCCGCAGCCGAGACGCCGATCGTCATCACCAGCATCACTCCGGAGAACGGCAGCTCCCTGTTGTTCCGCATGGCAGCCTCCATGAGTCCCCACCGGCGGTAGGACAGGGCGGCGAGGCCCGCGCCGAGGAACGCGAGGATGACGCACAGCGCAATGCGCACGGGTCCGGGCGCGATTTCCGGGGCCAGCTGGTCAATGGCCAGGGCGCCGGCAATCAGGGCCAGGGATGTCCGGATCCAGGCCAGAAACGTCCGCTCGTTGGCCAGGGAGAACCTGTAATCGGGAGTGGTCCCGGTCTTCCGCCACGCTGGTTCGCGCATTCGTTTCCTCCACTGCCGGACGGATACGCCGCCGGCGGTTGCTTCGCATGACCGCTGGACGGGTCCTAACAGCACCCTACCGGCGTTCCGCATCCGCCGACGCCCTGCACCAGTCCCCGGCAGTATGTCCCCGGCAGTCAGTCCCCGTAGGGGGTTGGCGGCATTGCAGAGTGCGGGGCAGCGCCGGGTAAATTTGAGGGCATGAGCACCGAGCCCGGGACCAGCCCCGCACCCGCCCCAACACCCGGCCAGCCACACTCCCCCGCGCCGGCCCACGGCTCGCGCATCCACGGCTGCCTGCTGGGCGGTGCGCTCGGTGATTCGCTGGGCTACGCCGTCGAGTTCGACGACATTTCCGCGATCCGCGCCCGGTTCGGGCCCGCGGGCCTCCAGGATTTTTCCGCGCTCGACGCCGGCAGCCCGTTCTCCGACGACACGCAAATGACGCTGTACACCGCGGACGGCCTCCTCGAAGCACTGGAATGGGCCAACGACGGCGTGGCATCGGACATCAACGCGTGCCTGTGGCTCGCGTACCTGCGCTGGCTGGGCACCCAGGGCGTCGCGGTGCCGGCGTCGGCCCCGTTCCAGCCGCCACGCTGGATCGATGCCCAGGATGTCCTGAAGATCCGTCGTTCGCCCGGCAAGGCGTGCCTGAGCGGACTCGCCACGGGCGAGATGGGCACCGTGAAGCGTCCGGTCAATCCGGATTCGAAGGGTTGCGGCACCGTGATGCGCTCGGCGCCGTTCGGCCTGATCCCCCACCTCGAACCCGGTATGGTCTACAAGCTCAGTGCCGATGCCGCATCCCTGACGCACGGGCACCCCGCGGCTCGTCAGAGCGCAGGAGTGTTCAGCCTGGTCATCCATGCCCTGTCCTCCGGCCGCGGTTTGCGCGAAGCGGCGGAATCGGCCCTCGGGCACCTGCGCGGCGGCATCCTGCGCAAGGGCGAAGATCCGGACCCGGACGTTGTGGCACGGCTGGAGGCGGCCCTGCGGCTGGCCGGCAACCTGCCCGGCGGCGGTGGCGCGCTCAGCCCCGAGGACCTGGTCAGCGAACTCGGCGAGGGGTGGGTGGCCGAGGAAGCCCTGGCCGTGGCGCTGTACGCCGTGCTTGCCACCGCCCCGGAAACCGGGACAGAAACGGCGACGGCGGACGCCGGCACTGCGGAGGTCAACACTGCCGAGGCCGATGCCCAGGCGCACTTCCGCGCGGCGATCGCCGTCGCGGTGAACCACAGCGGGGACAGCGACTCGACGGCGTCGATCGTGGGAAACATCCTGGGGGCGTTCTACGGCGAGCGGTGCCTGCCGGCAGACTGGCTCGCGGCGCTCGAGGCGCCGGAGGTCATCCGCGGCATGGCGGCGAGGCTGGCGGCCGTCACCGGCGCGTAGCTTCGGCGGATCTAGGCGCCGCGGAGCGAGATGTTGTTGCAGGCTTCGCAGACATCCGCGGGGATGAGCCCGCGGCGCTGCAGGAAGCCGAAAATGGTGCAGCCGAGGCAGAAGCCGGCAAACGCTTCAAGGGACGCGGCGGCTATCAGCACGGCGAGCAGGACCCACGCCGCAGGCGCGAGGCCCGCAGCCAGCAGCAATGCGGCCGCCGTCGACACGGCGGCACCGATGCCCTGGGCGAATCGCTTTGGCGGACCGGGAACAAGGCGGGTCCGCCCGAGCCAAGGCGTCAGGACCTTGACCGAGAGCTGGGCCAGGGGCGAGATCCGGGGGCCGAACAGCACGCGCAGCCAGAACCCGGCCGCGATGATGGCTAGCCCCCAGCCGAAACCGGTCAGCAGGGTCACCGCGGAAAGCGCCACCACCAGGGCGGCGGTGATCCGGGCTGCGTATTCGTTCACCGGGTTTGGGAACGCGGACACCCTTCGCCAGTCAATGCCGCGGGTCGACGGGACCGATGTCGACGGCACTGCGGGGGCCTGCGCATCCGTGGGTTTGCTCATCCGCCAAGGCTACGAGCGGGCGCGCCGTGGCGGGAATGATTGTTGCGCCATGTGACTGCTTGCTCGGGCAGGGCCGCTCCAGGCAGGACCACTCCAGGCAGGACCAGTTCAGGCGGGACCGGTTCAGGCAGGTGCTGCGGCCAGGTGACCGCCGACCATCTGGAGGAATTCCCCCTCGGACAAGACCTCGATCCGCTGCCCGCGTTCGTGCAGTTCCAGGACGCGGCGCGCCTTGCCGGTGAGCCGGCCCGAGCGCAGGTCCGCGGCCACAAAGCCGTCACCCACCACCAGGACGGTGGTGCGGGCCGTGACCCGGCTTTCAGGTCTGGCGCCGAGTTCGGCGGAGCGGACCTTGGCAACGGGCCGGGGAATCGCCAGTTCGCCGGTGAACACGACGGTCTGGCCGAACAGCGGATGGTCGGGGCTGGCGGCGGCGTTGGGCACCGGGTTGGGGCCTTCCTCCGGCCACCCGGCCACGAACCGGCGGCCAACAGGTGCGCCGGCAGTCCCCTGCGCGAGCGCATCCAATGCGGCCAGGGTGGCCTTGGACAGCGGGTCGTGCCGGGGGTCGAACGCGGGCTGGTGCGACACCGCCATTCCCAGCGACAGATAGAGTTCCGCGATGCTCGCCGCCCCGTTGCGGGCGGCGATGTCGATCAGGATGCCGGCACAGGCACGGGCGTCCTCGGCGGCGTCGTGGTGGTTGACCAGCGGGACGCCGGCTTCCTCGGCGGCGTAGGGCAGGGAATTGGACACCAGGGAGTAGCAGCGCCGGGACAACATCACCGTGCAGACGTAGTCGTAGGCGGGTCCGGCCAGCCCGGACACCTCCAGGCCGGAGCGGATCACGCCGAGATCGAACGCTGCATTGTGGGCCGCCAGCACGTCACCGCCGATGAACGCGCCGATCTCCGGGAACAGTTCCCCGAACCGCGGCAGTCCCGCCACCTGGTCCGGCCGGATGCCGTGGATCCGGACGTTGTGGTGATCGAAGGTGTCATGGTTTTCCGGTGGCCGCATGAGCCAGGAGGCTTCCTCGACGACGACGCCGCCGCGGACCTTGCTCAGGCCAACAGCGCACGGCGAACCGCGAAAGCCGTTCGCGGTCTCAAAGTCGATCGCCGTAAAGTCCAAAGTCACGGCCCAACTTTACCGCCTGCGGGCGGCGGCCCCCGCACCGGGAACGGGCCCCGGGTCCGGCCGGCGGCCGTCAAGTACCCTTAACGGGTGAACGTAATAGCAATGAGCGACCTCGCCGTGTCCGCCCTTGGCGGTGCCGGCCCCGTCCAGCCGCAGCTGGCCTCCTTCCTGCCCGACTGGCTCAACCCGCAGGTTTTCCTGGCGAATCCGGCCTTCGCGCCGTGGGTGGTCCTCCTTATCTGCGGCATCATCTTCGCCGAAACCGGGCTGTTGATCGGCTTCTTCCTGCCCGGGGACTCCATGCTGTTCACGGCCGGGCTGCTTGTGGCCACCGGCACCATCCAGGTCAACATCTGGGTCCTGACCGCGCTCATCATCGTCGCCGCGATTGTCGGCAACCAGGTGGGCTACCTGATTGGGTCCAAGGCGGGTCCTGCCCTGTTCAACAGGCCCAACTCCAAGCTGTTCAAGCGTGAAAACGTGGATAGCGCGCATGCCTTCTTCGAAAAGCACGGCGGCAAGGCCCTGATCCTGGCCCGGTTCGTCCCGATCATCCGCACCTTCGTCCCGGTGATCGTGGGCGTCGCGCAGATGAGCAAGCGCAAATTCTTCACCTACAACGTGATCGGCGCGGTGCTGTGGGGCGGCGGCGTCACGCTCCTCGGCTACCTGCTCGGGGACAAGGTGCCGTGGGTCAAGGACAACCTGGACATCATCTTCATCGCCATCGTGCTGGTCTCCGTGATCCCGATCGCCATTGAGGTCATCCGGGGTGCCATCGCCAAGCGGCAGGCCGAGAAGTACGGCACGGACGTCGTGGAAGAGTTCATCGAAGAGCACGAGCCGGAAGAAGAGCGCCGGACCCCGTAGCCCAGGACTTAGCGCAGTGCCGCAGTAAGCGCAGCTGTGGACACCGCAGTAAACAAGGAAGGCGCCCCACCGTGGGGCGCCTTCCTTCGTTCTGCGCCTGGCGTGGCCACTCCAGCCGGCTACTTCCCGGCCAGGGCCTCGACGATGGCCGGGAGGAGCGCCCGGAACGCATGGCCCCGGTGGCTGATGGCGTTCTTCTCCTCGGAACTGAGCTCGGCGCAGCTGCGGTCCAGCCCGCTCGGCTGCAGGACGGGGTCGTAGCCGAAGCCGCCCTCCCCGCGCGGCTCCCGCAAGATAGTCCCTTCGAGCTGCCCGTACTCCACGACCTCCCGGCCGCCGTCGGGCGAGGACCCGGGCGCCGCGAGCGCCGCGGCACAGACAAACGCGGCACCGCGGTACTCATCCGGCACGTCGGCCAGCTGGGCGAGCAGCAACTGCAGGTTCGCGGCGTCGTCGCCGTGCCGGCCGGACCAGCGGGCCGAGAAGACCCCGGGCGCGCCGCCAAGCACGTCCACGGAAAGTCCGGAGTCGTCGGCGATCGCCACGAGTCCCGTGGCCTCGGCCACGGCCCGCGCCTTCAGCAGCGAGTTTTCGGCGAAGGTTACGCCGGTCTCGGCGACGTCGGGGGCGCCGACGGCGCCAGCGTCCACCACCTGCGTGTCGACGTCGAGCCCGGGCACCTGGCCGCGCAGCAGCTCGCGGAGTTCCCGGAGCTTTCCTTTGTTATGGGTGGCGAGGACGAGCCTCGGGGCCGGGCCGTCAGCTGCCGGCCGGTCCGCGGAGGGAGTCTCCGTCACGGGGCCTCCGCCAGGGTGTCGCGCTGGATGGCGGCGAGCTGCTCGGTGCCCAGCAGCGCCAGGTCCAGCAGCTTGTTCAGCTCGTCGCGGTCGAAGGGCGCGCCCTCGGCGGTGCCCTGGACTTCCACGAACTTTCCGGAGCCGGTCACCACGACGTTCATGTCGGTCTCGGCGCGCACGTCTTCGACGTAGGGCAGGTCGAGCATCGGGACGCCGTCGATGATGCCGACGGACACCGCGGCGATCGTGTCGATGAGGGGCTCGGCGTTGCGGGCGATCATCTTCTTCTCGCGGGCGAACCGGATGGCGTCCGCCAGTGCCACGTACGCGCCGGTGATGGCCGCGGTGCGGGTGCCGCCGTCGGCCTGCAGAACATCGCAGTCCAGCACGATCGTGATCTCGCCGAGGGCCTTGGTGTCGATGATGGAGCGCAGCGAGCGGCCGATCAGCCGGGAGATCTCGTGGGTGCGGCCGCCGATTTTGCCTTTGACGGACTCACGGTCGGACCGGGTGTTCGTGGCCCGGGGCAGCATGGCGTATTCGGCGGTGACCCAGCCGCGGCCCTCGCCCTTGAGCCAGCGCGGCACGCCTTCGGTCAGGGAGGCCGTGCACAGGACCCGGGTGTTGCCGAACTCGATCAGGGCCGAACCCTCGGCCTGCTTGGACCAGCCGCGCGTGATGCTGATCGGACGCAGCTGGTCGGGAGTACGGCCGTCGGCGCGGATGACGGGGACACTGGGAGCTTGGGAAGTCATGCCTTTAGCTTATCGACTCACCCGGTCCCGCCCGCGCCGGCGGTTGGCACGGGAGGCCAGTGCAGGCTTCAACGCCCGCTAGACGGTGTAGTGCACACCCGCAACGGCGACGGCCACGTCCTTGCCGAAGACGTCCTTGGCCTCGGCCATGACGGTCGTGGGGGACGTCCAGACGGGAATGTGCGTCAGCAGCAGTCGGCGCGCCCCGGCGGCGACGGCGGCCTCCCCCGCCCGCTTGCCGGTCAGGTGCACGTCCTTGATCTCGTCGTCGCGGCCTTCCTCGAACGCCGCCTCACAAAGGAAGAGGTCGGCGTCGCGGGCGGCGTCCTCCAGGCCCGCGCAGGAGTCCGTGTCACCGGAGTAGCTCAGGACGCGGGTCACGGGCGTGCCGTCCGTGGCAGGTTCGGTGACCTCCACGCGGAGGGCGTAGGCCTCCTCGACCGGATGGTTCACCGCATAGGGCGTCACCGTGAACGGGCCGACGGTTACGGGCTTGCGCTCGGACCAGTTGCTGAAGTCGAACTCCTCGTGCATGCCCGGATCCAGGTCCAGGCCGTACGCCGTGGCCATCCGGTCGGCCGTGGCGGCAGGCCCCCACACCGGAATCCTGCCCCGTCCCCAGCCGCCCGGCTTCCAGCGCACGGCGACGTGGAGCCCGCACAGGTCCATGCAGTGGTCCGGGTGCAGGTGCGTGAGGAAGATCGCGTCAATGTCCTCCAGGTCCGTGTAGCGCTGGATGGCGCCGAGCGCCCCGCTGCCGAGGTCCAGGACGATCTTCCAGTTCCGCTCGCCGTCGTTGGCGGTCAGCAGATAGCACGACGCCGGCGAGCCCGGCCCCGGGAAGGACCCGGTACAGCCCACGATGGTCAGCTTCACAGCAGTGTTCCCCCGCCTGCGGATCCGCCCACAAAGTTGGAGATTCGCGGCCGTCCCGTGACGGCCTGGGCGGCGGCGATCATCTCGGGGGTGATCCGGGCGAGGCTGCCGGTGGGGTACTGCGCCGCGACGTGGTCCACGTGGCGCACGCTAAGGACCTCGGGGCCGAGGAAGCGCCGGGCGAGGTGCTCGAACTGCGCGGCGTCGCCGGTGGCGATGAAATTGTGCTCGGGAGCCGTGGCGTCAGTGCGCTCGAGGCCCCGGGAGGCCAAAGCCCGGTAGACGTCCTTGGCCGTTTCCTCGGCGCTGGAAACCAGGGTGACGTCCTCGCCCAGGACGAACGAGATCACACCGGTGAGCAGCGGGTAGTGGGTGCAGCCGAGCACCACGGTGTCCACCCCGGCGGCCCTGAGCGGTGCCAGGTACTCGCGGGCGACGGCAAGCAGTTCCGGTCCCGTGGTGATTCCGGCCTCCACGTACGGTACGAACGCCGGGCAGGCCACCGACGTGATCTCCAGGTCCGGGGCCGCGGCAAAGGTGTCCTCGTAGGCGCGGGAGCCCACCGTGGCCGAGGTCCCGATCACGCCCACCCGGCCCGTGCGGGTTGCCGCGACGGCGCGCCGCACGGCTGGCTGGATCACTTCGATCACGGGAATCCCGTACCGGGCGGTGTAGCGTTCGCGGGCATCGCGCAGCACGGCGGCGGACGCGGAGTTGCAGGCGATGGTCAGCAGCTTCACGCCGGAATCCACGAGCTCGTCCATAACGCCGAGGGCGTTTGCCCGGACTTCGGCGATGGGAAGGGGCCCGTAGGGCCCGTGCGCGGTGTCCCCGACATAGAGGATGGATTCGTTAGGCAGCTGGTCGATGATCGACCGGGCCACCGTGAGGCCGCCGACGCCGGAGTCGAAGACGCCAATGGGGCGCGACCCCAGCTCTGATGCCGGTTCGGGGCCCGTGGGGCCGGTTGCGGTGCTGCTCGCTGGGGAGTCCGCAGCAGCCACTGCCGGATCCATACTCGATGCTGAAGTCATGATTATTCGAGGATAGGGCTTCCCCCCGGGGGCGGCCATCACATTGTGGCGTGCAACTCGTGTCTCATGGGTCACACGCCCGCGCTCAGCGCCGGGCATCGAGCGAGTGCACCATGGCCTGGACCAGCGACTCCTGCAGCCACGTGGTGAAGTTGTACACGAGGGCCAGGTAGCTTTCCACGTCCTCGGCCTGGGCCCAGTCCTGCATGAGGTGGACGTTGTCCGCGTCGGCGTCGTCACGGATGTCGAGGCGTTCGGCCAGCACCAGCCGGACATCGTTGAGCGCGGTGGCCCAGTGCCGGGCGTCGTCCGGGGTCAGGACGAGGTCGTCCCGGTCCAGGCTCAGGGCGGCCGCCTTCAGCGCGCCGATCTTGTTTTCGCGCAGCGACCGCTCGGTGTAGCGGCGGAACTCAAGGGAGGCGTCGTCGTCGTTCTTCATCACGTTCGGCAGCAGCCGCCGCATGGCGCGGTCCGAGGGTTCGCGGGCCTCGGTGTCCAGGCCCACCAGGGCGGCCAGCGGGTCCTCGTTGGCGCGCACCTCGGGTTCAAGCATGGAGATCACGTCGTCAAAAAGGCTGCGCAGCAGTTCCCGCTCGGCCGGCTCAAGATAGCCCTTGATGCCCTTGAGCCCGTACTTGAATGCCTTAGCCACGTTTTCCCTTGCCTTTGCCGGAGCCGCCCGCGTTGCCGCCCGTGGCTTTTTCCACCGTCGCCCAGAGGCCGTAGCCATGCATGGCGACGGCGTGCTGCTCCACCTGTTCCTTGCTGCCGTGCGCCACGATCGAGCGGCCCTTCTTGTGGACCTCCATCATGAGCTTGTTGGCCTTGGCCTCCGAGTAGCCGAAATAGCTGCGGAACACGTAGCTCACGTAGCTCATCAGGTTCACGGGATCGTTCCAGATCACGAGGTTCCAGGGGATGTCCGGGGCGGTCAGCACGTCGCCGGACGTCACTGTTCCGGTCTGGGTGCTCTCCCGTGTGTCGGGGCCGAGCGCAACGCTGAGGGTCATCTGTCCATTCTATGGGGATGCACACTAGAGTGAATTTGTGAGTACCTCCGCTGGCTGGGACCGTCCCCGCACGTCCCTGTACACCGACCATTACGAGCTGACCATGCTGCAGGGTGCTCTGCAGTCCGGCGCAGCCCACCGGAAATCGGTCTTCGAGGCCTTTGCCCGGAGGCTGCCGGACGGGCGCCGCTACGGGATCGTGGCAGGCACGGGCCGGCTGCTGGAGGGGATCGCGAACTTCCGCTTCGGCGAGCCTGAACTGGACTACCTGCGCCGGACCAAGGTGGTCAACGACCAGACCCTGGAGTACCTGGCCGATTACAGCTTTTCCGGCGACATCTGGGGCTACCCGGAGGGTGAGGCGTACTTCCCGAACTCCCCCGTGCTGATCGTGGAGTCCACGTTCGCCGAGGCCTGCATCCTTGAGACGTACCTGCTCTCCGTGCTCAACCATGACTGCGCGATCGCCTCGGCCGCCTCCCGGATGATCTCCGCGGCCGGAACCCGTCCGTGCATCGAGATGGGGTCCCGCCGGACGCACGAGGAATCGGCGGCCGCCGCCGCCCGCGCCGCGGTCATTGCCGGGTTCGACAGCACCTCCAATCTGGAGGCCGGATTGCGCTACGGGCTGAAGACGGTGGGCACGGCCGCCCATTCCTTCACCCTCCTCCATGACACCGAGCGTGAGGCCTTCGAGGCCCAGATTGCCGCCTTCGGGCCGGACACTTCCCTCCTGGTGGACACGTACGACGTCGAAACGGCCGTCCGCACCGCCGTCGACCTCGCCGGGGACAAGCTGGGCGCCGTCCGGCTGGACTCCGGCGACCTCGTGGCCCAGGCCCAGTGGGTCCGGCAACTGCTCGACGAACTCGGCAACGACCACACCAAGATCGTGGTGACCTCAGACCTCGACGAATTCGCCATCGCGGCGCTGGCGTCCGCTCCGGTGGACTCCTACGGCGTGGGCACCTCGCTGGTGACCGGTTCCGGTGCACCGACGGCGAGCATGGTGTACAAGCTCGTCAGCCGCACCGACGACGACGGCGATTTCATCTCCGTCGCCAAAGCCGCCAAGAACAAGGCCAGCAAGGGCGGCCGGAAGTACGCGCTGCGCAAGCTCAACGAGCGCGGGACCGCCACCGCTGAAATCGTCGGCGTAGGCCATCACCCGGAGGACGACGGCAACGACCGTCCGCTGCTGGAGCACTTCGTCAAGAACGGCGAGCTCCTGCCCGGGTGGACCGGCCCCGAGGGGGTCCAGCGCGCACGCCGGCGCCACGCGGAGACCATGCGGGAGCTTCCCGCGGTGGTCAACCGGCTGCAGCGCGGCGAGGCGGCAATCCCCACCATCTACGAGGAGGACTAAATGTCCCGCGCCCTGATCATCGTTGACGTCCAAAACGACTTCTGTGAGGGAGGTGCCCTGCCCGTCCCCGGCGGGGCGAACCTCGCCGGGGAGATCAGCGAGTACGTTGACGCACACCATGGCCAGTTTGACCACGTCGTGGCCACCCAGGACTGGCACATCGAACCCGGTGCGCATTTCTCGGAGGAACCTGATTTCGTGGACAGCTGGCCGCCGCACTGCGTGGCCGGCACCCGCGGGGCCGACCTGCATCCCGATCTCGATCCCGAACACATCCAGGCGTACTTCCGCAAAGGCCAGTTCGCCGCGGCATACTCCGGCTTCGAAGGGCTCCTGGCCCCCGAGGACGACGTCCCCACCGGGGACCGCAAGCCCGGTGCCATGCCTGTTTCCGGCACCGGCACCGACACCGACGAAGCATTGAGTCCCTTCGCCGTTGGCGACGATGCGATCGGTCTGGATGACTGGCTGCAGAGCCACGACGTTGAGGACATCGTGGTGGTGGGGATCGCCACGGACTACTGCGTCAAGGCGACCGCCCTGGATGCCGTCCAGGCCGGCTATTCCGTCACGGTGCTGCGCGGTTTGACGGTCGGAATCGGAGAAGACCTGGACGACGCCGTGGCCGAGATGGAGCTCGGCGGCGTCGATGTCCTCTGAGCCCGCCGCCGCAGTAGACTCGAAATCCTTGCCCTATCGCCAGTCTTGCCATAATGACCGACCCGTAGAACCCCGGAGTACACCATGAAGAAAACCCTGACCGTTCTGATTGCCGCCGGAGCGCTGCTCGGCGCGGCCGGCTGCTCGGCCACGCCGCAGCTGACCAACGAGGAAACCTGCGCCCGGGTCAAGACCGTGGTCTCCGCCCAGTCGGCCACGTCGGACAAGGCCGGCATGACCAGAGTTGCCAACCAGCTGCGGCCCATCAAGGCGGCGGCCTCCGAGGACCTGCGGGCACCGCTGCAGACCATCATCGAATACTTTGACGAGTCGGCCAAGCCCGCCCCGGACACCGCCAAGCTCGAGGAAATGAAGGCCGACTACACCGCGGCAGGCCAGACCTACGGCCAGGTCTGCGGCACCGGCCAGTAACGATAGCCCAGTAGCCGAATCGCGCTAAACCGAGCAGGGTAAACAGTAGGGGGACCAGGCCATCGGCCTGGTCCCCCTGCTGTTGCCCTCTGCTTTTGCCTCTTGCTTGTGTGCCGCTGTCTTTTTATTGCGGCTACTTCCGGCCGATGAACCAGTCCTGGAGCTTGCGCAGCCGGGTCTGCAGCTGCTCCTCGTTGGCCTGCGCGACGGCCGGGCCGCCGCAGACGGTGCGGAGTTTTGTGTGGATGACCCCGTGCGGGGTCCCGGTGCGGGCTGACCAGGCCGCGACGTTTTTGGCCAGCTCGGTGCGCAGGTCCATGAGCATCCGGTGGTCCGGCACGGCCGGGGTTGCCGCGGGTAGGGCGTCAGCCTGCGGGGAGCGCTTGTTCTTCCGGTTCAGCTGTTCGTGCTGGCGCTGGCGCAACAGCGTGCCGACCTGTTCAGCGTCGAGCAGGCCGGGGATTCCGAGGAAGTCGAGCTCGTCCTCCGAGCCCACCTCGCCGCCGGTGCCGAACTCGCCGCCGTCGAAGAGGACGCGGTCAAAGGACGCCTGGGAGTCGAGGGCCTCGAACTTGCCCTTCATCAGGGAGTCAGAGGCCTTCTCCTCGCGGTTCGCCTCGTCCATGAGGGAGTCCTCAGGATTGAAGAGGCCGTCGCTGTCTTCCTTCTCCGGGCGGTCCAGGGCGTGGTCGCGTTCGGCCTCCATCGAGTTGGCCAGCGCCATCAGCTGCGGCACCGAGGGCAGGAAGACCGACGCCGTCTCGCCGCGCTTGCGGGCACGCACGAAGCGCCCCACGGCCTGGGCGAAGAACAGCGGAGTGGAGGTCGAGGTGGCATAGACGCCGACCGACAGCCGCGGCACGTCCACGCCTTCGGAAACCATCCGGACGGCCACCATCCAGCGCTTCTCGCTGGCGGTGAATTCCTCGATTTTGCTGGAGGCCTTGGCGTCGTCGGAGAGGATGACGGTGGGCGATTCGCCGGTGATCTTCTTCAACTGGCCGGCGTAGGCGCGGGCGTCCTCGTGGTCGGTGGCAATGACCAGGCCGCCGGCATCCGGGACGCTGCGCCGGACTTCGCTGAGACGTTTGTCCGCGCCGGCAAGGACGGCGGGGATCCATTCGCCGGCCGGGTTCAGCGCGGTGCGCCAGGCCTGCGAGGTGATGTCCTTAGTGACGGCGGATTCTCCAAGCGAGGCCGCCATTTCGTCCCCTGCGCTCGTGCGCCAGCGCATTTGGCCGGAGTACGCCATGAACATGACCGGGCGGACCACATGGTCGCGCAGCGCCTTGCCGTAGCCGTAGGTGTAGTCGGCCTTGGAGCGGCGGATCCCGTCGCGGTCCTCGGCATACTCCACGAACGGGATCGGCGAGGTATCGGAGCGGAACGGGGTACCGGTCAGGGACAGCCGGCGGGCCGCGGGGTCGAACGCCTCGCGCAGGCCGTCGCCCCAGGACAGCGCCTCGCCGCCGTGGTGGATTTCGTCCAGGATCACCAGCGTGCGGGCGGCCTCGGTCTTGGCGCGGTGCAGCATGGGCTTACTGGCCACCTGGGCGTAGGTCACTGCGACGCCGATGAACCCGCGGCCATGCTGGCCGTCGGCGTTCTTGAAGTTCGGGTCGATCGCGATGCCCACCCGGGCCGCGGCGTCGGCCCACTGGCGCTTCAGGTGGTCAGTGGGCGCCACGATGGTCACGCGGTTGACCACACCGGAATCGATGAGCATGGACGCCACGCGCAGGGCGAACGTGGTCTTACCTGCGCCGGGGGTTGCGACAGCAAGGAAATCCTTGGGATGGATGCTGAAGTAGCTGTCCAGCGCCTCCTGCTGCCAGGCGCGCAGCTTGGGGGCGGTGCCCCAGGCAGCCCGCTCGGGATAGGCGGGGGGAAGCGTGGGTCCGCCGAAAAGTGTCTCTGTCATTGAGGCGCCCTCCAACCGCGCATGGCTGCAGCCGACGGAGAAACCCAATTAAGCACAAAAACACCAATCTTTTTCGGATGGACCCGGCGGAATCCCGCACAGGGAAGTACCCGGACAGCATGGACCGGCAAGCAGGAAAACAGCAGAGCAACAGAGCAGGAAATCGGGGCGCGATGGCACGCCGCCATGAAGAAACGCCGTCAGGGACGGCTAACGGAACCTGCTTGTTCCGTTCATTGCCGTGTACCGCTACTTGTCGCCGGAGCCCTTGCCGCCGTCGTTCCCGGGGCGCAGGCCCTCGTAGACTTCCTTGCATTCAGGGCAGACGGGGAACTTCTGCGGGTCCCGGCCCGGTGTCCAGACCTTGCCGCAGAGCGCGATGACCGGGTCACCGGTCAGCGCGGATTCCATGATCTTTTCCTTGCGCACGTAATGCGAGAAGCGCTCCCGGTCACCGGGCTCAACTTCCTGGCGCAGTTCCTCGCGCTCGATCGTGGCCGTAGACGTCCCGGCTCCGGAGAGCTCGCGCATCGGATCGTTTTCGAGAGGATCGGTCATGCTAGTCATGACACCCATCTTAGCCGGTGGAAGTCCGCCGCCGGACCTGCGGGATGCCGGCGTCGGGGCCTAAAGGCCCTGCCAGGCAGGTTTGTGGTCGTAGCTGTGGCGGTAGTAGTCCGCCAGCCGCAGCGACGACGCCGCCGCCTCGTCCAGGAGGACGGTGGCGTGCGGGTGCAGCTGCAGTACGGAGGCCGCACAGATGGCGGCGACGGGGCCCTCCGCGAGATCCCGGACGGCCTGGGCCTTTTGCGCACCGGTGGCGACCAGGATGACGTGGCGGGCATCCAGGATGGTGCCCAGGCCCTGGGTCAGGACGTGGTGCGGCACGGCGGCCAGGCTGCCGAAAAACCGTGCGTTGTCCCGGCGTGTCTGCTCGATCAGGGTCTTGATCCGGGTCCGGGACGCCAGCGACGAGCCCGGTTCATTGAACCCGATGTGGCCGTCCGTTCCGACGCCGAGGAGCTGCAGGTCCACTCCCCCGGCGGCGCGGATGGCGTCTTCATACTCCTGGCAGGCTGCCGGGATGTCCGCCGCGGCGCCGTCGGGCACGTGGACGTTGGCCGGGCTGATGTTCACGCGGGCGGTGAACTCGCGCGCGATCACCTCCCGGTAGGACTCCGGGTGGCCGGCGGGCAGTCCCACGTACTCATCCAGGGCGAAGGCGCGGACCTGGCTGAAGTCCAGGCCGTCGCGCTCGTGCCGTAGGGCCAGCTCGCCGTAGATCGGCAGCGGCGAGGAACCGGTCGCCAGGCCCAGCACGGCGTCGGGCTTGCGGCGAAGAAGGGCCTCCACCGCGTCCGCCCCAAGCGACGCGATCTGCTTGCTGCCGGGAAGGATGACAACTTCCATGATCCTGCCTTTACCTGGCTTGCCTGGCGTTCGAGTCTGGCACTCCCAGCATGCACCCGTCAGCGGTTGACGGCCAGTTGTGCCAGCAGCTCCGGCCCCCGCCGGTCCAGCCATGCTCCGCCGGCCCGCACGCCGGTGGCGAAAAGCGCGAGGCCCAGCACGGGTCCGAGGACAAGCGTGATCCAGCCCGGCACGGGGCTGCCGGTGATGTACTGTGCGGCCACGAGTGCCACTTCGGGCGCCACAAGTACCATCAGCACGGCCATGCCGCCGAACTGCACGGCGAGGGTCTGGGCCACGTTGCCCGGCGGTTTCTTGAACGGGCTGTCTCCCGGCAGCGGGACGCTCACGGTGTAGCGCGCCGAGATCACCGAGGCCAGGCCCAGACCGCTGAAGAGGACGCCGAGCGAGAGGCCAAGGACTGCAGGCAGCTTGTCCCAGTCGCCGGTGAAGAAGAACGGTCCGACGCTGAAGATGAGGGCCACGGGCAGCGCGAAGCTCAGGCACGCCAGCGCCCGGCCAAGGCGGTCGTCGGCGCCGCGCACACCGGTGGCCACGTGCAGGGCGAACGCGGTGCTGTCATAGGAGACGTCCGTGGAAATGGACCAGGCCAGAAGGAAGGCCGTCAGCGGCCCGACGAACTGGAACGGGCCGTAGAACCCGCTCTGACTGCCCTGGAACAGGAACAGCACGGGCAGCAGCGGAACCACCACCAGCGCGCCGGCATAGCGGGGATCCCGCAGCCAGTAGTACAGGGACCTCGCGGCGACGGCGGCGGCCGGTGTCGCCGGGAGCAGCCTGAACAGGCCCGCGCCGCCGGTCCGCCGCTTGGCGGTCCCGGCGTAGGGCGGGGTCACCAGGGCACGCTGCAGCAGGACCTTCCACGCCAGGGCCAGGCCCGCCAGTGTGGCCACGGCGATGAGGAATTTCACGGCCGCGGCCCCGTAGTTGCCGGCGGCGAGGTCGCCGCCGAGCGCGAAGGCCGCCCCGGCCGGCGTCCAGGACAGTGTCCGGGCCAGACTGGTCAGGAAATCGCCCGAACCCGCGATTCCCCTCGCGATGCCCGCCACGATGGGGCCTGTGAGCACGAGCGGGATGAGGAAGGCGACGGCGCTGATGTCCTTGAAGCGCCGGGAGCTTGCCAGGCCGGCGGTGGCCGTGGTCACGACCTTGGAGAGCACGACGCAGCTCAGCACGCCCAGCACGGCACCCACCAGGGCGCCGGACGCGGCCGGCAGGCTGCGGGACCAGGTGCCCACCGTGGCGAGGGCAACCAGCGAGGTTGCCAGGCCCGGAATGCCGATCAGGCCGCCCAGCGCCAGCCCTGCCAGCAGCTGCGGCATGGGCACGGCGAAGGTGGTGAAGCGGGCAGGGTCCAGGGTCATGTCCGCGGCGGAGACCGCGACCGGAACGATGGCCCAGCCCAGCAGGGCCGTCGCGCCGCCCAGGATCACCACGGTCTGCGCGAGCTCGATCTCCTGGCCGCGCAGGACGAACAGCCCGCCCGCAAGCAGAACCACGATTCCCAGGGCATACAGGGTGCCGATCCCGAGGCCCACAAGCTGCCACGGGCTGCGCCGGACGCTGTTGCGCAGCAGGGTCAGCTTGAGCCTCAGAAGGTGCGCAACCATTCCAGCCCTTCCGTATGGTTCCGGCCGCCCACGAGCTGCACGAAGCGGTCCTCGAGGCTGGCCCCGGCGCGGACTTCCTCCACGGTGCCGGCGGCGAGGACCCGGCCGCCGGCGACGACGGCGACGTGGTCGCACATGCGCTGGACCAGATCCATGACGTGGCTGGAGACGATGACCGTACCGCCCGAGGCAACGTAGCGGTCCAGGATGTCGCGGATGTTCGCCGCGGAGATCGGATCCACCGATTCGAACGGCTCGTCGAGGACCAGCAGCCGTGGTGCGTGGATCAGCGCCGAGGCCAGCGCGATCTTCTTGGTCATGCCGGCGGAGTAGTCCACCACCAGCGTGCCGGCGTCATTGCCCAGGTCCAGCGCTGCGAGCAGTTCCGCCACCCGCGACGCCACCATCTCCCGGTCCATCCCGCGCAGCAGGCCGGCGTAGGTGACCAGCTGCTCGCCGCTGAGTCGGTCGAACAGCCGGACGCCGTCGGGCAGGATCCCCATCAGCTTCTTGGCCTCCAGCGGATGCTGCCAGACGTCGACGCCGTGGACCAGCGCGGTGCCGAAATCGGGGCGCAGCAGGCCCGTCGCCATGGACAAGGTGGTGGTCTTGCCGGCGCCGTTGGGGCCGACCACCCCGTAGAAGGATCCGGCCGGGACGTCCAGGCTGATGCCGTCGACGGCGATCTTGTCGCCGAAGCGCTTGGCGAGGCCGCGCAGGGACAGGGCAGGAACCGGCGGCGAGGAAGGCCCGGGCGGCACCGGGGGCTGGAATGTCATGACGCCAGACTAACGCTCCGCCGGCGCGAAAAGGATCGTCCGCAAGGCGTAGGTTTCCGCCGCGCGAACCGCCTCCGCCACCGGCGGTCTAGAACAAATGCCGGGGTATGGCCCGCTCGTACTGCGGCGGCCACGCAAGGTCATGGCCGAGCTCGAACGCGGCGCGCAGCCACCAGTGCGGGTCCCGCAGCGCGGCACGGGCTATGAACACGCCGTCGGCCTGGCCGGTGGCCACCGCGTGCTCGGCCTGCCCGGCTGAGGTCAAAAGTCCCACCGTGCCGGTCCTGACCCCGGCTTCGCGCCGGATCCGGGCGGAGAACCCGGTCTGGTACCCGGGGCCCACGGGAATCTGCTGGTGGGCAACGGCCCCGCCGCTGGAAACGTCCACAAGGTCCACTCCGCGCTCCGCAGCGGCGCTGGCCATCCGGACCGAGGCCTCGGCCTCGATCCCGCCCGGCGCCCAGTCCGAGGCAGAGATCCGCAGCAACAGCGGCATGGAGTCGGGGATGACCGCGCGGACAGCGTCCACCACAGCGAGCGTCAGCCTGTTCCGGCCCGTCTCGTCCCCGCCCCAGCGGTCCGTGCGGTCGTTGATCAGTGGGCTCTGGAACTGGTGCAGCAGGTAGCCGTGGGCGCCATGGATTTCGATCGTGTCGAACCCGGCGTCGACGGCCCGCACGGCGGCAGCGGCGAAGTCGGCGATCACGCCGTCGATCTGCGCTTCCGTCATCGCCGAGGGCGGCGCGTAACCGTCGAACGCGCCGGTACCGGGACCCACAGTGTCCCAGCCGCCCTCGGAGGCCGGCACACTGCCCTTCTTGCCGGAGAACGGCCAGTAGGACGACGCCTTCCGGCCGGCGTGCGCCAGCTGGGTGCCGATCTTGGTCTCAGCGGTGCCGTGGCGGTGCACGAAGGACGTGATGCGTTCCCAGGCCGCGGCCTGGTGGTCGTTGTAGAGGCCGGCGTCGCGGGGGCTGATCCTGCCCGCGGCGTTCACGGAGTTGGCCTCGGTGAGGATGAGGGCCGCTCCCCCGGTGGCAAAGGAGCCCAGGTGCATGAGGTGCCAGTCGGTGGGCACCCCCTCGCCCGTGCCGGGCTCGCAGCTGTACTGGCACATCGGGGACACCCAGCCGCGGTGCTGCAGCCGCAGGGACCTCAGCTCCAGCGGCGCGAAGAGTGCCGATCCCACTAGAACAGCACCCGGGCCAGTCCCTGGCGGGCCTTGGCGACACGCTCGTCACCGGTGCCGACGACGTCGAAGAGTTCCAGCAGCCGGACGCGGGCGGTCTCCCGTTCCGGGCCGAAGTTCCGGCCAATGAACGTCACGATCCGGCCGAGGCCGTCCTCGATGTGGCCGCCGGCGATATCCAAGTCCGCAACGCCGAGCTGGGCCTCGAGGTTGTCCGGCTCGTCGGCGGCGAGCCGGCGGAGGGCATCTGCCTCGGGCCCCGTGAAGGTCTGCAGGCGCGCCATGAGTTCCACCTGCGCCAGGCCCGCCTTGGCCTCGGCGTCGGCCGGCATCTCGTTCAGGGCCTGCCGGTAGGCGGCAGCCGCGGCAGCGTAGTCGCCGGCCTCGATCGCGTCGAACGCTGCCTGGTGCAGCGGCGGCAGCGGCGGGGCCTCCGGTTCCCCGCCGCCGGGACCGCCGGTGCCAATCTGTCCGGTCACGCCGTTGGCGGCCGCGACCTTGAGGAGTTCGTCGAACAGGCTGCGTACCTGCTGTTCGTCCGCGCCGCCCTGGAAGAGCGGAACGGGCTGGCCCTTCACGACCGCGACGGCGGTCGGCACGGCCTGGACCTGGAAGGCCTGGGCAAGTTCCGGGAAGACGTCGATGTCCGCGGCCCCGAGGACCAGCCGGCCATCGTAGCTCTCGACGATGTCTTCGAGGACCTCCACCAGCTGGCCGGAGCCTGGCGAGTAGGAGGCCCAGAGGGCGATCACCACTGGCACCTGGGCCGAGAGCTCCACGAGCTCCTGGAAGTTGCCCTCGGTCACGTCCACGCGCAGCGGGCGGCCGGAGTGGTCGGCGGCGCCGGCTGCCGGTGCGGGACCTGCGGCAGAACCGGCCGGGCTGGCGGCCGCAGGACCGGGCGCGGCCGGTGCCGGAGAGACCGGGGCCTGCCGCTGTTTCAAGGCGGAGAGATCGACGGCGCCGCGCAGGTTCAGCGGGCTGGCGGCAACGGGCGGGACCGGGCGGGAAGCTGGCGTAGTCATAGCTCCACTCTAGCCATTGAAGTCCTGCCCGGCGCCACCGCGCCCGCCGGCGAGGGCTACTTGAAAGCGGCCCCGACCAGGCCCCGGGTGGCGGCCACGAGCTTCATCGGATCCTTGGAACCGGCCGGCGGAACATAGACAGCCACTGACTCGGCGAAGTTCAGCACCATGCCGGTGCTGGTCTCCTTGCCGCCGGCCAGGGCGGCCGCGTCGTCGCCGATTGTGAGCTTGTCGCCGTCGGCCTTCGGAGTGCCGTCGAAGGAGAAGTTCAGGCGTCCCAGGACCAGTGCCCCGCCATCGGCGGTGCGGAACACGACAGTGTTCTCGGGGGCCACCTTGTGCGTGAAGGCAAAGGTGCCGTTGACGCCTGAACTGACGACGTCGGCCTGGTAGGCGAGGGTGTCCGCGATGTACGGGGAGGACTGGCCCTCGACGAGCTTGTCCTTGAAGGCGGAGTCTGCCTTGCTCAGGCGGTCACCCAGCCCCGCGAGGGCTTCGTCGCCGCTGTACAGGAGTCCGGACTTGTCCGTGGATGCCAGCGTCTCCGTGCCGGCCCGCCCGATCGCCGGGAAGGTGGCACCGGGCTGCAGCGGCGTACTGCTGACCAGCTTGTAGTTCTCCCGGGGGGAGGCCTGGGTCAGGGTCAGCAGCTGCGGGACGACGTTGCCCTCGCCCTGCGTCACGGCCATGACGGAGCGGGGCCAGCTGCGCTTGTTGGTGACCACCGTGGTCAGCAGCTTCATGGAGCGGACAGGCATGCGGGCCTCGTAGGAGCCGACCTGCGAACGGACCTTGTAGTTCTGCGTGCGCACCTCGAGCTCGGACTTAGCCACGCGCGGCGCCAGCTTGGCGGCGTCCTTGGCAGCGTCTCCTGCATCGACAGCACCGGCAACCTGTTCCAGGACGCGGCGGAACTGGGCGTCCAGCAGCACCGGCGCATCGCCGGTCTGGTCCTCATTGGGAGTGCCCGGGGCCGCGCTGTTGGAGGCCGGGGCAGCGGGTGTGGCGGCCGGTGCGCTCGGCGACGGCGCGGGCGTCTGGCTGGCCTGAGCGGCCACCGACGTTCCGGCGACGGCGGCGGCCGTCAGCACGGCCACCACGATGCCGGAACGGCGCGCCGTGCCGGGGCCCTTCTTCTGCTCGGATGCTGTCTTCTCGGGCGCTGAAGCGTCGGGTGCCGTCGAACCCTGTCCCGCGCGGCGTGCCGCGGCCTTGGCCTGCGCGCGGCGGACGAACGCGCTGCCGTCCCCGCCTCCGCCAGTCGGGTTGCCGCCGGTCGGGTTGCCGCCGGTCGGGTTGCCGGTCCGGTTGCGTGACTTCGGCTTGAGGACCAGCAGCGCCGCGCCGGCGATGATCAGCAGGCCGCCGAGCACCATGAGCGGAATGGCCCAGGGCGTCGAGGTGTCGTTCGGGAACGTCATCGTGATGGAACTCGGGGCGGGCTTGGTGCCGTCCGCCGCGAGGAGGAGGGACCAGTCGCCGTCGGCCGGCGCGTTCCACGAGTAGTCCATTTCACCGCTGGCGTTCTCGGTGGCGACCCAAAGGTCCGATCCGGCCGGAGACGGCGCGGCGGCGTCGCCGTCGGTATGCGTCAGCTGCAGCGACTTGCCGTCCTCCGAGACGCCGGCGACGGTGTTGTGCGCCGTCTTGCCCACCCAGGCGTCGACGTCGTCGGGCCGCCCGGCGGCCAGCAGGAAGGCACCCTCGCCCTTGACTTGGATCTTCACGGTCCCGGGGTGCAGCGTCCTCAGCTTCTCATCGAAGACGGTCAGCGGCGCGGCCGTACCCGTCGGAGCGGTGGCCGTAATCGTCTCCGGGGGAGCCCAAAACGTCTTCTGGCCAATACCGGCCAGCAGGGTCAGGAGGCCAAGCAGCATCAGGGCGACTGCAGTCTTGAAACGCAAAATACTACCAATCATCAGCGGACAGTTAGCTTCAATAGTAACCATTTTGTTACCCGCGAGTCAGATCGGCGCCCGGGCACACCCCCGCCCGCGGCTCCCGCGCCGGGTCCCCGCCCGTGAGCTGACAAGCCTGCTGATAGTGTTTGCGGTGATCATCACACCAGCGCCGCCTCAGTGGCGCCGCAGAGAATTAAGGGCATTCAACGCAGTGACTGAACATACGGATTCGTCCTCCGCCGGACAAGAAGAAGCCCAGGAATCCGACAGCCCGGAACGCGGCCCCGAGCAAACCGCCTCCACCCCCCGGCCCGCAACCTCCCGCCCCCGGGTTGCCGCGGCGAATGTCCTTTTGTCCGCGGCCCGGCGCCTGCGCCAGCCCCTGCCGGGAGCCCAGCCGAGAATCCGCTTCGAGATGCCGCCGGAGCATGAGGCCGAGGCCGGGACCGAGGCCCGCTTCGGCAGTCCCGGTCCGCGCATGTCGGCCCAGCACCCCCTGTATATGGGCTTCATGGGTACGGTCGGCGTCGGCTTCGCCCTCCTGGTCTACTGGATCGGGTCAAATACGACGCAGCTGCTCTTGTGGATCATCACGGCGCTCTTCATCACCCTGGGGCTGGACCCGGTGGTTCGCTGGCTCGAACGCCGAAATGTCCCCCGGGCCGCCGGCATCCTCCTGTCCGTATCCACCCTGGCGCTTGGAGTCGCCGCATTTTTTGCCACCCTGATCCCCACGATCGTGCAGCAGGTGACGCAAATCGTGCAGCAGGCGCCCAAGTGGGTCCAGGATTTCATTGACTCGGAATTCTTCCGGAGCGTTGACAGCCAGTTCGGCATCCGGGACCGCATCAGCCAGGAGCTGGAGAAGTTCGTCAACAACCCGGACGCCATGGGCGGCATCTTCGGCGGCGTTGTGGGCTTCGGCTCCACCGTGGCAAACGGACTGTTCGGCGCACTGATCGTGCTGGTCCTGAGCCTGTACTTCCTCGGCGCCCTTCCCGCGATGAAGAAATGGGGCTACCGGCTCGCGCCGCGCTCGCGCCGGGCCCGGGTTGAAGCCCTGTCCGAGGAAATCACCGGTTCGGTGGGCAACTACGTGATCGGCCAGGCCGCCGTCGCACTGCTGAACGCCACGTTCGCGTTCATTGTGATGTCGATCATCGGCGTACCGTTCGCCACGCTACTGGCGTTCGTCGTGGCCCTGCTGGCGTTCATCCCGCTGGTGGGCGGCATGATTGCCGGGTTCCTGGTGACGCTCGTTGCCCTGACCGCCGGCTGGCAGACCGCGCTTGTCTTCGCCATCTGCTATTTCGCCTACCTCCAGTTCGAGGCTTACTTCATCTCGCCGCGGATCATGCAGAAAGCCGTGGCGGTGCCGGGCGCCGTGGCCGTCATCTCGGTCATCGCCGGCGGCAGTCTGCTGGGCGTCCTCGGAGCCCTGATCGCCATTCCCACCGCGGCGGCCATCATGCTGCTGGTCAAAGAAATCCTCATCGCGCGCCAGGACAGCCGCTGACAGTTCCCCCTGGCAGCCGGTTTTCGCGCCGAAAAAGGACAGCCGCACCGTGGATCCCCGGTGCGGCTGTCCTTTTTCGGCGCGGAATTCCCTTTTCGGCGCGGTTCTCCCCTTTCGGGCAGGCGCTGGCGGCTCAGGAGTGCGCCGTGGCGACCGGTCCGTCCCATTCCTGCGGAAGCACTGTTCCGGCGCTGCCGGGGATGACCTGGTCCACGATCTCGTTGAGCACACGCCCGGCATACTTCTCCCCCACCCACAGGTGCTTGGCGCCGTCGACCCCTAGCACCTGCGCCTGCGGTACCAGCGCGAACCTCGCGGCGGCATCAGCCGGCTGCAGGTAGTCGTCGTGTTCGGGGACCAGCACCTTCAGCGGCTTGCCCGTCCGGGCCCATTCCTTCAAGTGCACGTCCGTGGCCCGGTGCAGCGGGGGCGAGAGCAGGACAGCCCCCTCGATCTCCGAGGCGACGGGCTCAGCGGCGCCGTACATGAGGGCAAGCTCAGTGCCGAAGGACCAGCCCACGAGCCACCGGTTTGGCAGGCCCCGGTCCACGGCGAACTGCACGGCGGCCTCGACGTCCAGACGCTCGCCGATGCCTTCCTCGAAGGCTCCTCCGCTGGTCCCCCGCGGCGAAGACGTGCCACGGGTGTTGAAGCGCAGTACGGCGATTCCGGCGAGGGCCGGCAGCCGGTAGGAGGCCTTGCGGTAGACGTGCGAATCCATGAAGCCGCCGTGCGTCGGCAGCGGGTGCAGCGTAATGAGTGTTGCCTTGATCTCGCCGGATTCCGGGAGGGCGAGCTCGCCCACCAGCCGGTGTCCGTCCGAGGTACGGAGTTCGACGTTCTCGCGGTGGGCCGGAAGGACGGTGGACGCGCGGATGGCAGTCGGCTCTGACGGCTGGGTGAAGACGTACGACGCGGGATCAAAAGTCATGCTGACCAGCTTAGCGATACCGATAGCTCCGTGAGGTCCAGCAGTTGGTATGCCAGTGGCGGCGCTCGGCGAGACCCGCGGCGGCGCCAAAGAGGTGGTCCTCGGACCAGACCACCAGGTGGGCGATCCCCGGCAGTACGGCGGTGGAGCAGCCCGGGCAGATGTAGGTCTTCTCGGCGCGGCTGGCGGTGATGGGGCGGACCATCCATTCACCGTCCGGCGCGCTTTCCCGCCGGGCGAAACCTGAGCGGGCGCGCTCCAGATCGAGCTCCGGCGCCGGGCCGTGTTTGGCCCCGGGGGCTTTGCCCTTTCCCGGCGCTGCGCTCTTGCCGGAGCCTGTCTTTGCAGAACTGGCGCGGCGGGGTCGGTTGGAACGGGGCATGCCTCCATTCTGCCCCAGACCGGCTGCCAGTCTTTGCGTCACCGCCGCGGCGCCGGTTGAGCTGCAGCCCCGCCGTCCCGCCGCCCCAGCCCGGGGACCCCCGCGCAGACGGTAGAGTGGACCGGGTGCGTTTAGTCATAGCCCGCTGCTCCGTTGATTACGTCGGCCGCCTCAAAGCCCACCTCCCGCTGGCCACCAGGCTGTTGCTGGTCAAGGCCGATGGCTCGGTCCTGGTCCATTCCGACGGCGGATCCTACAAGCCCCTGAACTGGATGAGCCCTCCTGCGTCTTTGCGCGTCTCCACCCCGGATGAGGTCGACGTCGAAGTTGGCGTCGTCGAGCAGTGGACGGTCCAGTCGGCCAAGACCGATGACCGGCTCATTATCAATATTCATGAGCAGCTGCACGACACGTCCCACGAACTGGGCCAGGACCCTGGCCTGATCAAGGACGGCGTCGAGGCGGACCTCCAGCGGCTCCTGGCCGCCCAGATCGAATTGCTTGGCACCGGGTTCTCGCTGATCCGCCGCGAGTACTTCACGGCGATCGGCCCCGTGGACATCCTGGCCCGGGACGCGGATGGGGCCACCGTGGCCATTGAGCTCAAGCGGCGCGGCGACATCGACGGCGTCGAGCAGCTCACCCGGTACCTGGAACTGCTGAATCGGGACCCGCTGCTGGCTCCGGTCCGGGGAATCTTCGCTGCCCAGCAGATCAAGCCGCAGGCCAAAGTCCTCGCCAAGGACCGCGGAATTGACTGCGTGACCCTTGACTACGACGCCATGCGCGGCGTTGACGACAGCGAATCCAGGCTCTTCTAAGCGCCCTGCGGCAGTCTTTCCGCGGCGGCGATTCGCGTTAAGCG
This sequence comes from Arthrobacter sp. LAR12-1-1.1, assembly GCF_040676555.1. Taxonomy (NCBI): domain Bacteria; kingdom Bacillati; phylum Actinomycetota; class Actinomycetes; order Micrococcales; family Micrococcaceae; genus Arthrobacter; species Arthrobacter sp. LAR12-1-1.1. The sequence continues at coordinate 200,277 of NZ_JBEGIG010000056.1, forward strand.
GTTCTTTGCACAAAATTTATGCATTTCTCCCGCTCGCCCGTTGACCTGACGCAAGTGTCATGAAATTCTTATACAAGTCTTTGTGTAGGTGTTATTCATGCTCGCAAGACATGTTGCGAGCGTGAAGCTCCTGCAGCCACGGTTCGGGAATCCGGTCCGTTGCCAAAGGTTCTTCTCGCAGAGTGACCAAGTGCGGTGTGAAGTGCGCCGGACTTATTCAGATCCACAATGAGGAGAAACAAATGGCACAGGGAACCGTCAAGTGGTTCAACGCAGAAAAGGGCTTCGGCTTCATCACCCCGGATGACTCCGATGGCGATGTCTTCGTTCACTACTCCGAGATCCAGACCGGTGGCTTCAAGACCCTCGACGAGAACCAGCGTGTTCAGTTCGAGATCGGCCAGGGCGCCAAGGGCCCCCAGGCTACCGGCGTAACGCTGGTCTAGTCTCCCGTCAGGAAGTGCTTTAGGGCATTTCCGGCACCAAAAATGATCCCCGGCATTTGTGCCGGGGATCATTTTTTTGTGCATTGTTGGCCGCGGCGTTTCAGGTCTTCGCCTTTTGGCCACGCCTCTATTGGTCAAGCGATATTGTTCATCCGAATTGCACGGCCGCGCGAATGCGTTTACGGCAGGGCCCGGATCCGCGCCAGGCGCGCCGGGCAATAACCGCCGGACCCGGCCGGCTAACGCACCAGGGTGCGCAGCAGACGTGCACTCTGCCGGACGGACAGCCCGGGAAGATACGCGCGGCTCAGGGCCCGGCCCATCGCGGGCAATTGCAGCGGATCCTGGTAATAGAGGTAAAGCGTGCGGTAGTCCGGTTTGAAGCGCGACTTGAACGTTGCCAGCGAGCGGAAGCCATAGATGGGTTCCAGGGCCCGGCCCACCACGTCCAGGATCCCGGCCAGTCCCTCAGGCCCGGCATCGCCGCCCCCGGCAGCGGCTCCGGCAGGACTCTCGGCAGTGTCTCCAGCGGGATCCACAGCAGCGTCCCCGGCGTCGCTGCGCCGGGCCGCGTCGTCTGCGGCACGGTCCTTCGCCAGCGGCGAGCCGGAAAGGGAGATGACCTCGACCGTGCGCTTGAGTTCCAGCACGGCGGAGGCAATGAGGAACTCCATGACGCCAGGGAACGCGTCTCCGCGCCGGCGCATGAAGTCCAGGGTCCAGCTCACCAGCTGTCCGTCCTGGTACACCGGCAGCCAGCTCGTGACACCCTGCACGTGTCCGGCGGCGTCCACCGCCAGGCAGCACAGCACTTCGTCGTCGTCGAGCTCGTCGATGCCGCCGAGCGTGAAGCCCATCTCCGGCACGTGCTTTTGCGCCGCCCATTCCTCGGAGACCCCGCTCAGCTGGGCCCGCAGCGGGGCCGGGAATTCGCTGTAGCGCCCCCACACGGCTTCGACGCCGGTCTTCGCGGCACGGTTCAGCGCGGTGCGGACGTTCTGCCATTCCTTGCCCTTGAACTCGAGTTCCCGCACGGCGAGCCTGGTTTCCTGGGCCACGGCCACCCGGCGGAACCCGCGGGCCCGGAGCATCGGCCACAGGTCGGCCGTGCAGGAGTAGAAACACGGGATCAGGGCGTGCTCGGCGCAATAGCGCATGAAACCCGCCGCGGTCTCCTCATGGAGGGCAGCGGGTCCGAAGGGGCCCGCCAGCGTCAGGGCCACGTTGCCGTGTTGCTGGTAGGCCACCCCGCCGCGACGGTCCGGCGTGAACCAGTATTTGTTCGGTTCCCAGAGCGCCATCCAGGACAGCGAGTCTCCGCCCTGGCGGATGAGGTCACGGGCCGTGTCCCGGTCCCCGAAGCCGACGTCGGTACTGTTCATCCCGGTACCGTGCAGCCGCCGCCGCAGGACCAGCCAGACCGCGGCCAGGGCCACTCCCCAGAAGATGATGCCGGCATAGGCGAACAGAAAGGACTCGACGGCGTACCGGTTCTGGAAGAGCCTGCTGTAGGCGCCGGGAATGGGCAGCGGCAGGTACTGCCGGGCGAGTTCCGCGGCGAGGCCCAGCACTCCCCCGTCGCGGTCCATCCCGCCGGCCGCCAGCCACGCGACCGCGTAGGCTCCGGCGAGCCCCAGCCACGTCCCGCCTACCACGATGCCCAGGATCCCCCGGGCCCGCGGTGCCGTCTCCACCCGGAACTGCCGGCGGTTCAGCCAGAGCAGCACAACGAGCAGCAGCGGAACGGCCACGAGCGGAAGGACGTGGACGAAGCCGGAGCCCATCACGGCCGTGTGCGGCCGGTTGGGATAGTGCGGAATGCGGGCGAACAGGGCGAGGTACACGGCGGCCAGGGCTGTAACGCCGAGCTGGACGATGATGGCGATCCGCAGGGCCAGGCGGCGGCCGTGCCGCATGCCGTCCGCGCAGATCAACAGCAGGACCACCGGGACCACCGCCAGCGCGAGGCCCAGCGGACCGGCGAATCCGGCCCGGCCGGCCTCCAGGCAGCTGACATCAACCGTCCCGCCGCAGTTTTCCTCCAGCTGGCTCAGTGTGGGCAGCGGGTTCAGCACGACGTCGCGCAACAAGGCCAGGGGCCCGGTGGGGCTGCTGACAGCTGCCGTGAGGATCGGTCCCACCGCGAAGATGGCGACCGTGAGCGCCAACAGGTTGCGCGTTTCGCGGCCCGTCGAACGGTGGCGGTGCAGGGTCCCCCGGTCGCCCTGGATCCACCAGCCAGCGGCCAGGCCGGCGAGGGCACCGGCGAGCCCCACCACCGTCTCCGGATGCCCGACGTAGAGCACCAGCAGCAGCGACGCGGACACGACGGCGGTCCGCAGCCGCCGTTGCCACAAAGTGGGCAGCAGCCCGCTGGCGGCCAGGGCCACGGCAAGGACGGCGGCGTAGGGGCCGATCAGCCGGGCATTGACCATGAGGCCGAGCCAGCCGTCGCCGATATACCGGGCCAGCTGGGTGATCAGCAGGAACACGGTCACAGCCGCGAACTGGCCCGCAAAGAAGAATACGGCTGTCCGCAGCGTCCCCAGATGCCGTTCAGCGAGGCCCAGAAGCAGGAGGATCATCAGTGATGCGGCGAGGTAGGCCAGCAGATTGGTGGCGAAGAACAGTGACGTGAACAGGGACCACCAGTGACCCGCCCTCAGCCCCGGAGCGTTGACGGAGGCGATGGGCAGCAGGGCGTTCGGCGGCCCGGACAGGAAGCTGCCCGTGACGGCACCGACGGCCAGGAAGGTCGCGAGGACCGCCAGGGTGAACGGTACGGCGCGGAAGTGCGCCAGCGTCTGGCGCATCCCCTGCCGCCAGACGTCCAGCAACGGCGGGCCTTCCGGGCCCGGGCCCGCCGCGGTCCGCGTGCTGCCGTTTTTGGTCTGGCTCATGGCGAGATCCCCCAGCGCCGGGCCAGGAAGTCCAGGCCGCCGGGCAGGCCGTTGGATGCTGTGTCCCAGGAGTGCCCCGCGTTGGCGATCCGGTGTGTTTCGACCGTGAACCCGGCGCGGCGTGCCGCGTCGGAGAGCACGTCCATGTAGCCGGTGAACTCCGGGTCGTGGTCTCCTGCGGCGAAGTACACGCCGTGGCCGTCGAAGCGGTTTTCCGCCATGACGCGGAGCGGGGTCAGCCGGTCGAAGGCCTCGGCGTCGCCGCCGAAGGAGGCCTCGATGGTCTTGGCGCGCTCCTTCGCGAGGGCCGGCTCGTCCTCGCTGGAGAAGGCCAGCGCCGCGCCGTAGACGTCGGGATGCCGCGTCACCATCTGCATGGCACAGGTGCCGCCGAACGAGAAGCCGCCCGCGGCCCACTGCCGGGGGTTCGGGTCGACGTCGAGCGTGCGGTTGATCCAGTCCGGCACATCCCGCGCCAGGAAGGTGTCCGCCTGGGCAATCCGGCTGTCGAGGCACAGTGTGTTTGCCGTCGGCGAGCCGTTGGGATCGACCACCACCGCCACGGGCGCCACCCCGCCGTGCTGCGCAGCGAACCGGTCCAGCCGGATCCGGAGCGCGCCGCCGGTCAGCCAGTCGGCGGGGCTGCCCGGCTGGCCGGAAAAAAGGACCAGCACCGGCAACGCGGGCCGGGGGGAACTCTGGTAGGCCGGCGGGAGATAGACGTAGGCGTCCCGGCTCTGGAAGCCGGAGATCCTGCCGGGGATGACCGCCTTGCGGATGACGCCGTCGGGAAGGTGGGCAGGTGCCTGCCAGTGGGCGAGCCCGGTGGAGGCCGGGCCGCCGGCCGCGCGCGTCAGGCCGGCCTCGAGCGGCTTGATCCGGGCTACTGCCGTTCCGGTGAGATCGCCGACGGTGTGGTTCAGGCCGAAGTAGATGTTGATCTGTACAGCGGCAAGCGCGAGGACGGCCAGAAAGGCGGCCGTGGCTGCGGCGCCTGAACGCCAAGGTTTGGTGCGGCTGCGTCCGCGGACCCGGAGACCGAACAGGCACATGATCCACAGGAGCAGGGCGCCGACGCCAACTTGGGACCAGACGAGGGTCTCCCCAGGCAGTTCGGCGGGGAAGACCGTGATGGCGTAGATCAGGAACCAGTGCACGGCCGCGACGAGCAATGCGGCGAGCAGGGTCACGGCAGCGACGACGACGGCCGCACCGGGCAGGCGACGCCTGATGTGCCCAGAAGCGGTGTGCCGGAAACCCGGATACCGGAAGGCGGCGTGCCAGAGGAGGTAGGCCAGGCCTGCCGCACCGGCGGCCCACGCAAGCCACACCACCGGGCCGTCGACCAGGCGGAGGCTGTCAAGGTAGTCCACCGGGGCTAGCGCCAGGTGCCGACGCCGATGACCGGTCCGGCCTCAAGCCAGGATGACAACCCTGTGTAGGCATCGAAGCGCATCGCGAGAAGAACCTGCCGCCCCTCGTAGCGGAGCTCCACGATCACGGCGTCGGGCTGGACCTTGAGGAGCTCGGATTCGGTGGGCTTGCGCCGGCCAAGGAGCTCCAGCGAGCTGCGCCGGAAGGTGTGCTTGGGACGGACGCTGAGTGAGACCAGGCGGAACCACTCGAGGTCGTTGTCCTGATAACGACAAACCCCCATCTGCCAGCTTTTTCCAGCCGTGCAGATGGAGGCGTCCACCGTGCCGAGGGCGCGCCGCAGATTGAAGCGGCGCACCCCCATGAGGCACAGTGCAAATACCAGCAACGCAAACGCAGTTGCCAGGACGATGAACGGCAAACCAATACTGTTCATCAAGGTCGTGCTAGCGGATCCCCGCAGTAGCCGCTTCGCCCATTTGGGCGTTGTCAGCAACAATGACCACCCTGTTGTTGTCAACGGAGAAGAATCCCCCGTCGACGGCTACAGAGATGCGGTCACCGGACACCGGCTCGATTGCCAGCTCACCTTCGGCCAGAATCGCCAGCAGGGGCGAGTGGCCGGGCAGGATTCCGATTTCACCATCGCTGGTGCGGGCCTTGACCATCTTGGCCGCTCCGGACCACACGAAGTGATCCGCTGCGACAATCTCAACCTCAAGCTCAGCCATATTACTTGGTCTGTTCCTGGATCTTGGCCCACTGGCGCTCGACGTCGTCCAGGCCGCCGACGTTGAAGAACGCCTGCTCTGCAACGTGGTCAAGTTCGCCGTCGCAGATCGCGGTGAAGCCTTCAACAGTGTCCTTGATGGATACTGTGGAGCCCTCGACGCCGGTGAACTGCTTGGCGGTGTAGGTGTTCTGCGAGAGGAACTGCTGGATGCGGCGTGCACGCGACACGACGATCTTGTCTTCTTCAGAGAGTTCGTCAACGCCGAGGATGGCGATGATGTCCTGAAGTTCCTTGTTCTTCTGCAGGATCTGCTTGACGCGAACGGCCGTGTTGTAGTGGGCCTGTCCGATGTACTGCGGATCCAGGATCCGGGAGGTCGACGTCAGCGGGTCAACGGCCGGGTACAGACCACGGGAGGCGATTTCACGGGAAAGTTCCGTGGTCGCGTCGAGGTGTGCGAAGGTCGTGGCCGGAGCCGGGTCGGTGTAGTCATCTGCGGGAACGTAGATGGCCTGCATCGAGGTGATGGAGTGGCCCTTGGTGGACGTGATGCGCTCCTGGAGGAGACCCATCTCGTCGGCCAGGTTGGGCTGGTAGCCCACAGCCGACGGCATGCGGCCGAGGAGGGTGGAAACCTCGGAGCCTGCCTGGGTGAAGCGGAAGATGTTGTCGATGAAGAGCAGCACGTCCTGGTTCTGCACATCGCGGAAGTACTCCGCCATGGTCAGGGCGGACAGTGCCACGCGCAGACGCGTTCCCGGCGGCTCATCCATCTGGCCGAATACAAGGGCGGTGTCCTTCAGGACGCCGGCCTCTTCCATTTCGACCCAGAGGTCGTTACCTTCACGGGTACGCTCGCCGACACCGGCGAACACCGAGGTGCCACCGAAGTTGCGGGCAACACGGGTGATCATTTCCTGGATCAGCACGGTCTTGCCGACGCCGGCACCACCGAACAGACCGATCTTGCCACCCTTGATGTACGGGGTGAGGAGGTCGATCACCTTGATGCCGGTCTCCAGCATCTCGGTGGAGCCTTCCAGGGTCGCGAAGGCGGGAGCCTTGCGGTGGATCGGCCAGTAGTCGGAAGCCTGGATCTCGGACTCGTCGACGTCCAGCGGCTTGCCCAGCACGTTGAAGATGTGACCCTTGACGCCGTCGCCCACGGGCACGGTGATCGGGCCGCCGGTGTCTACAACGTTGGTACCGCGGACAAGTCCGTCGGTGGCCTGGAGGGAGATAGCACGGATGAGGTTGTCGCCCAGGTGCAGGGCAACCTCGAACGTGACGGTTCGGGTCTCACCGTTGAGAGTGATCTCGGTGGTGAGTGCGTTGTAAATCGAGGGGATTGCGTCAGCCGGGAATTCGACGTCGACAACCGGGCCAATAACACGTGCAATACGACCGGTAGCACCGGACGTTGCGGCTACGTGATCGGTAGCAGTGGCAGTCATCTCTCTCACTTCACTCAGTAGATGGCGTGGGGTTAAGTTTATTCTTTGGTGCAGGTACAGCTGGATCCGGGCTCGTGCTGGCTAGGACGCGGACAACGCGTCGGCACCGGCAACGATTTCGGAAAGCTCCTGCGTAATTTCAGCCTGGCGGGCAGTGTTGCGCAGACGCGTGTACTTCTTGATGAGATCCGTCGCGTTGTCGCCGGCGGACTTCATCGCGCGCTGGCGGGCTGCGAGCTCGGAAGCTGCTGCCTGCAACATGGCGGCGAAGATACGTGATTCGATGTAGCGCGGCAGCAGGGCATCGAGGACCTGCTCCGTTTCCGGCTCGAATTCGTAGAGGGGAAGCAGGTCCGATTCGGACGCGGCTTTCTCTTCGACGACCTCGAGCGGCAGCAGACGAACGACCGTCGGCTCCTGGGTCACCATCGACTTGAAGCGGGTGTAAACGACGTGGATTTCGTCGACGCCGCCCTCTTCGTAGGCGGTAGCGAAATCAGCCAGCAATGCTTCGCTGACTTCCCGCGCGGTCGCAAACTCCGGTGCATCCGTGTTGCCGGTCCATACGCGAGCGTATTCACGGTTCCGGAAGTCGAAGTACGCCTGCGCCTTGCGGCCGACCAGGAACGTCTTGACTTCCTTGCCTTCCGCGTGGAGCAGCTCATTGAGGCCTTCGGCCTGCTTGAGGATGCTCGCCGAGTAAGACCCCGCGAGGCCACGGTCCGAGGTGATAACCAGGACGGCGGCCCGGCGGATCTGCGCCGGCTCGGTGACCAGGGGGTGGTCGATTTCGCTCTGGCTTGCGACAGCAGAAACGGCACGCGTGATCGCGTTCGCGTAAGGCAGTGAAGCTGCTACGCGTGCGCGGGCCTTGCCGATGCGCGAGGTAGCGATCAGTTCCATCGCCTTGAAGATCTTGCGCATCGACGTCGTCGAGCTGATCTTCTGGCGGTAGACCCGGATCTGGGCTCCCATACTTATCCTTTCCTAAGATCCCGATGGCCGGGACTGCCGAAACCCGTGCGGGTCCCGGCAGTCCCTGCCAGCGAAACTAGCGCTTCTGCTTGACGATTTTTTCCTGGTCGACCTGATCCTCGCCGATGGGGGCGTGCTCCTCGTGCCCCGCACCGACCAGGAGGTTGTCTCCCTCGCCGAAGAAGCCCTTCTTGAAGTCCACGATTGCGGTCTTCAGCGCTTCAGCGGTGTCATCGTCCATGACGTTGGTCTGGGCCAGCGTCGTCAGGATGGAGGACTTGTGCTTGAGGTGCTCCAGGAACTCGGTCTCGAAGCGGTTGATGTCTTCAACCGGAACCTCGTCGAGGTGGCCGTTGGTGCCGGCCCAGATGGAGACAACCTGGTTCTCGATCGGGAACGGCGAGTACTGGCCCTGCTTGAGCAGTTCCATCAGGCGTGCACCACGGGTCAGCTGCTGGCGCGATGCGGCGTCGAGGTCCGAGGCAAACATGGCGAAGGCCTGCATGTCGCGGTACTGGGCCAGTTCCAGCTTCAAGGTACCGGAGACCTTCTTCATGGACTTGACCTGGGCGGCGCCACCAACACGGGAGACGGACACACCGACGTCCACAGCGGGGCGCTGGTTGGCGTTGAAGAGGTCCGACTGCAGGAAGATCTGGCCATCGGTGATGGAGATGACGTTGGTCGGGATGTAGGCGGACACGTCGTTCGCCTTGGTCTCGATCAGCGGCAGGCCGGTCATCGAGCCTGCACCGAGCTCATCGGAGAGCTTGGCACAACGCTCCAGCAGGCGGGAGTGCAAGTAGAAGACGTCGCCCGGGTAGGCTTCGCGTCCCGGCGGGCGGCGGAGCAGCAGTGACACTGCACGGTAGGCCTCGGCCTGCTTCGACAGGTCATCGAACACGATAAGGACGTGCTTGCCGCCGTACATCCAGTGCTGGCCGATAGCCGAGCCGGCGTACGGTGCCAGGTACTTGAAGCCTGCGGGGTCAGACGCGGGGGAAGCCACGATCGTGGTGTATTCCAGTGCGCCGTTGTCTTCCAGGGTCTGGCGGACAGCCGCGATCGTGGATGCCTTCTGGCCGATGGCTACATAGATGCAGCGCACCTGCTTGGTGACATCGCCGGAAGCCCAGTTGGCCTTCTGGTTGATGATCGTGTCGATGGCAATGGCGGACTTGCCGGTCTGGCGGTCACCGATGATCAGCTGACGCTGGCCGCGGCCGATCGGGATCATGGCGTCGATAGCCTTGAGTCCGGTCTGCATCGGCTCGTGAACCGACTTACGCTGGGTCACGCCGGGTGCCTGAAGTTCCAGGGCACGGGTGGTCTCGGCCTTGATCTCGCCGAGGTCATCGATGGGCTGGCCCAGCGGGTCAACCACGCGGCCGAGGAAGGCGTCGCCAACCGGCACGGACAGAACCTGTCCGGTGCGGTGGACTTCCTGGCCTTCTTCGATTCCGGTGAAGTCACCGAGGATGATGACGCCGATCTCGCGGACGTCGAGGTTCTGGGCCAGGCCCAGGGTGCCGTCTTCGAAGCGAAGCAGCTCGTTCGCCATGACCGAGGGAAGGCCCTCAACACGACAGATGCCGTCACCTGCGGTTGTTACACGGCCGACCTCTACGCGCTCTGCGTTTCCGGGTTCGTAGGACGCCGCGAACTCGTTCAACGCATTACGGACGTCGTCGGCGTTGATGGTCAATTCGGCCATCTGCAGTCCCTGCTCTCCTGTTTTCGTGATCATCGTTGCTCACGATGACCGGGGTTTCTTGTCGTTAGGTTTGTGCTTGTCCGGCTTAGCTAAGCAAGCTGACGCTGGAGCTGGCCCAGGCGGCCGGCGACCGAAGCGTCAACCACTTCGTCACCTACCTGGATCCGGATGCCACCGATCAGTGCCGGGTCAACGTTCATGTTGATCTTGAGCTCGCGCCCGTAAAGGGCGTTCAGCCCGGTCTGCAGACGGCTGGTCTGTGTCTCCGACAGCGGACGGGTGACGTTGACCGTTGCAATCCAGCGCTGCTGGCGCTTGGCGGCAAGCTCGGCGAAACGGCGAACCAGCCTGGTGACCTTGAGCCCGCGCGGAGCCGTGACGGCCTGTCCGATCAGGACTTTCGCTTCCTCGCTCGCACCAGGTACGAGCTTCTCGGCGAGGGTCACCTTGGCGGCCGGGCTGGCCTGCGGCTCGGACAGAGCACGCTGGACCTCGTGGCTGGACTCAACGGCCTGGTTGAAGGAGAACAGATCGTTCTCCAGCGATTCAAGTCCGGTGAGCCCGGAGGCAGAGACGGCCGACTTGTTCTCGGCAACAGCGATGACCACCGAAGCGGCAAGAGTCTCGAGTGCATCGCCGATATCCCGTGCCGATGCCCAGCGGGAGCTGGCCAGTCCGGCCGCGATTTCAACAGCGTCAGCGGATACTTTCCCGCTGAAGAGCTGCTTGACCAGCGCCGACTTTTCGTCACCGCTGCGGGACGGGTCAGTCAGGGCGCGGCGCAAGCCTGCCGAGCTGTCCACCGTTCCCAGGATTCCGAAGAGTTCCTTTGCCAACTGCAGCGACGCGGTGGGAAGCTTGGCCTCCAGTGCCGCCAGCGCAGCGGCCAGCGATTCGCTCGATACACCTGCCATTACTTAGCTACACCCGCGTTCTGGTTCTCCAGATCTGCCAGGAAGCGGTCCACCACTCGGGCCGACCGTGCATCGTCGCTCAGAGCCTCGCCGACAATGCGGCTCGCCAGCGTCGTGGCCAGCGTGCCGACCTCCGCGCGGAGCGACACAACGGCCGCCTGGCGCTCGGATTCGATCTGCGTGTGGGCCTGCGCGGTGATGCGGGCAGACTCGGCAGCCGCCTTCTCCTTCAGCTCTGCAAGGATCTGGGCGCCTTCGGCGCGTGCTTCCTCGCGGATGCGGTTGGCTTCGGTGCGGGCTTCCGTGAGCTGCTGCTTGTACTCTTCGAGTGCTGCGGAGGCTTCGGCCTGGGCCTTTTCGGCCTTGGCGATGCCGCCCTCAATGGCCTCGGCCCGCTCTGCAAAGGTCTTCTCGAACATCGGGACAACGTACTTGACCACGATGAACATGAGGAGAGCAAAGCCGGCGAAGACGACAAGCATCTCCCAAGGATTGGGAACGAGGGGGTTAGTACCGCCTTCGGTGGCGGCTGAGATGATCGCTTGATTCATATTTCACCCGTCCTTATCTACTCGGTTCTGGATTTTCGGTTGTTCTGTTTACTTGAGAACGAACGCGAAGACCAGGCCAAGGATGGCGAGGGCTTCAGTCAGCGCAAGGCCGAGGAATGCGATCGGCTGCAGGACGCGCTGGGCTTCCGGCTGACGTGCCACGCCGTTGATGTAGGCAGCGAACACGAGACCCACACCGATACCACCGCCGATGGCGGAGAGGCCGTAGCCGACGAGGTTGAGGGAGCCGTTGATGGAGCCTTCCATTTTTTGTTCCTTTCAAGATGCCACCCATGTGGCAGGTTGTTTGGTTTGCTTCATCCCCTAGAGGGGAAGACTATGTTGTGCCTTTGGCGTTGTGCCCCTGGCGCAGCGCCTTTTGGCGTTGTGCCTAGTGGCTGTCGGCGTGGAGCGCGCCCTCGATGTAAATCGCGGTCAGCAGCGTGAACACGTAGGCCTGCAGCACCATGATCAGTGCTTCGAGCATGTACATGGCGATGGCGCCGCCAAGGACGAGTACGGACGCGCCCTTGAGGAGAACGCTTTCCTGCATCACGAGGAATTCGATGCCCGCACCGGAGATCATCACGATCAAGTGGCCGGCCAGCATGGTGGCGAACAGACGGAGGCTGTGCGTGACCGGGCGGACCAGGAAGTTGGAGATGATCTCGATCGGGACGACGATCGGGAGGATGTAGAACGGCACACCGGAAGGAACCGTCGCGAGCTTGAAGTACTTCAGGCCGTTCCGCTTGATGCCGATGCCGATCCAGGTGACATACACGATCGCTGCCATCACGTAGGCTCCGCCGACGTGCGAGAAGGTCGGAAGCTGGATCAGCGGGATTGCACCGTAGATGTTGTTCACGAGGATGAAGAAGAACAGGCTGAACAGCAGCGGGACATACTTCATGAAGTCCCGGCCGCCGATAATGTCCTTGGCGATGCCGTTGCGGACGAAGCTATAGGCGGCCTCGCCTGCGAACTGCAGCTTGCCGGGAACGAGCTGCTGCTTCCGCGCAGCGATCACAAAGAATGTAGCGATAATGACAACCGACAGGATTACCAGCAGCATCTGCTTGGAAAATCCTTCGGCCGCACCCCAGGGGATGATAGCCGGCAGGTGAAGTTCTTCAATTCCAGGAGGCGTGAAGGTTCCTGAATCTTGGGCCGGGAGCGCAAGCGCGATCAACGCGTTTCCTCTCTGCAGTGTCCATCATTGGGCGTTGGGCGGGGACCGGCGACATTGGTGCCCGCCTCTCCCCCTGTAAAATTATTTGGCATTACTGTTCCTCGTCCTGGGACGGGCCACGTGCAGCATTGCCGTCACCAGCTGAAGTTCTGTTACTGGTGAGGCCGTGCATATGAGAAAGATAGAACCCTCCCGCAGCTCCAAGCAGAGCGCCTGCGAGCACAATCCAGCGGGTTCCCCACAGATTATCCAGTCCCCACCCTATCAAACTCCAGACGATGATTCCGCCAACAATGTAGCTGAAGACGGCGATCCCGGCGTTGTATCCGCCGTCGCTGCCATCCGTCGATACACCGGGGGCACCGGCTGTAGTTTTAGGTGTTTTGACTGACTTGTTATTTGGTATGCGTCCGGCTTTGCGGCTAAACATCGGTGCCGTCTTTTCGGGTTTCGGGGTCGTTGTAAATCTGGAGCCTCGCCTTGCTGAAACCGTAAATTTCGGCAGCCTGCCAAAGCACCACGGTCACGACGGCGCCGATCAGGAACCAGCGGCCGTGCAGCCAGGCCGGAGCCCCGATGACGAAGAGGACCACGGCAAAGCCGACAACCTTGACGAAGTACGTCGCGACGAACAGTCCGATCGCTCCGGAGGGGTTGTTGCGGCCGACAAAGTGGCCCACCGCCAGGCTGATGGCGAAGAACGCCATCACCAGCGCTCCCCCGAAGAGGGCGGACCAGAACCCCAGGGCGCCGTTGAAGATGAATGCGGCGATGCCGGTCAGCACCAGGGCGGCGGCGGAGACTGCGGAGCTCATGGCCAGCAGTCTGAGCCACAGGGATTTTGTGGGGCCAGAGACGCCAACGGGTCCGTTGCCGGAAGCGGGTCCCGGTTCGGCGTTGGAGGTCATGAGATCCCAATCGTCGCTGGCGTGAGGCTGGTCAAGGTGGGCGGCGAAGCACCGCCACTGAATTCTACATTAGATAGAAATTATTCGGTAAAGCGCGTCAGAGCAGGATCCTCCTGCATGCCGGGCTACTCGGGAGTGCGGGCCATCTGCCGCGGTCCCCGCTGGCGCAGGTACGGCCAGGCAGTCACCACGGCCATGATCGCCGCGGCGGCCAGATCGACGGCGAGGACTATGTGCCAGGGGAAAATCGCGAAGGCGAGCCCGCCGAAGGCAAGGATGCAGGTCCACAAGTACATCAGCACGACGGCGCCGCGGTGCGAGTATCCGATGTCCAGGAGTTTGTGGTGCAGGTGTCCGCGGTCCGCAGACCACGGCGAACGGCCCAGTGCGGTTCGCCGCACAACCGCCAGGCCCAGGTCCAGCAGCGGCAGGAACAGTACTGCGAACGGCAACAGGATGGGGATGACGGTGGGGATACCGTTGGCCCGGTCGTAGAGGCCGGAGCTGATCTGGCCGGTGGAGACGACGCCGGCCGAGGCCATCAGCAGGCCGATCAGCATGGCCCCGGAATCGCCCATGAAGATCTTCGAGGGAAACCAGTTGTGCGGCAGGAAGCCGACGCAGCTGCCGACCACCACGGCGGTCAGGAGTGTGGCCAGGTCCGAGCGGTCGAGCAAGACGGCCGTGCGGTGGACCCAGTAGGCCGTGAGGAAGAACGCCGCTCCCCCGATAATCGCCACGCCTGCGGCGAGGCCGTCCAGGCCATCGATGAAGTTGAAAGCGTTCATCGTGGTCACGATCAGCCCGGCGGTCAGCACGATGCTCACGGCTTCGTTCTCAATCACGAACGGCTCCGGGATGAACGGGATGACCGTCATCCGGACTCCCCAGATGGCCACGACCAGCGCGGCGGCGCTTTGGCCAATCAGTTTGACCCACCACCGAAGATCCAGCAGGTCGTCCGCCATGCCAACCAGCACGATCACGGCGGCCCCAGCCAGGATTCCCCACGGTGCCGTGTTGTTCCGGAAGATGTCCTTGACGAAGAACGAATTGCTCGCCATGACCAAGGCCACCAGGACCCCCGCGAAGATGCCCAGGCCGCCGAGCCGGGAGATCGGGGTGGAATGCATGTCGCGGCTGCGGATCGGGGAATACAACTCGAGCTTGTTGCCCACCAGACGGGCACCCCAAGTCGCCGTGTAGCTCACGATCGCTGCCGTCAGCATCATGAGCAGGTACATGATCACGGGAAGACCACCAACCCGGTACCGTCAGTACCGTCAGCGCAGGCAACCCACGCCGGCACGTTCCGCAGCAGCGGACACACCAGTGAGTTGCGGAAATGGGGTGGATTCAATTGCCGTGGAACTGTCTTTCGAAAAATGAAACTTCTCCGTCGCCGTGCGCAGGGCAGGCAGTGCGTAGTGCCTGACAGGGCTGTATTACAGTGGACTCTAGTCAAGATACTAATGCCAACGGCCACCTGTCTTCGCGTCACACGGCCCTCCGCCGGCGGGAAAACCACTGACGGTCGTGATGAAAGGACCCCGCGATGACCCCCTCGGTTGCAGTCGCTGCCGTGACGTTTGACCGTCCCAGGGAGCTGGCGGTCCTGATGGACGCCATCAACAACCAGACCGCTCCGGTGCGGTCCATTTGCCTCGTCGACAGCGGCACCGTGCCTTCGAAGGAAGTTGCCGAGCGGCACGCCAACGTGGACTATGTCCGGTCCGAGGCGAACCTTGGCGGTGCCGGCGGGTTCTCGCTGGCCATCCTCAAGGCCGTGGCCAGCGGGGCTGACTGGATCTGGATGATGGACGACGACGCCGAGCCGGCAGACCCCGAATGCCTTGCCACGCTGCTGCGCGAGGCGCAGGAACGCGGCCTGGACGCCGTGGTCCCGCTCGTGGTGGCCCCCGGCCACCCCGACCAGCTGTCCTTTTTCTTCCGGCTCAATGGCAAGGTCACGCATGAGCGTGCGGAGGTGGAAAAGGTCGGGTTCCTGCCCGACGACGGACACTTCTTTAACGGCGCCCTGATCCGTTCCGATGTCTTCTTCAAAGTCGGCCTGCCGGACATGCGCCTGTTCATCCGCGGCGACGAGGTGGACTTCACGCTGAGGCTCAGGAAGGCCGGGATCCGTTTCGGCACCGTCACCACTGCCGCCATCACGCACCCGCACGCGTTCGCCGAAACCAAGCACGTCTTCGGTGCGCGGTGGCATGTGATCGTTCCGGATTCGGCCTTCAAGCGCTACTTCTACTACCGGAACCGCGGCTACATGATCCGCCGGCACTTCCGGGTCAAGTCATTCATCGCGGATGTGGGCGGCTACCTCGGCTACTTCCTGCGCAGCGGCGACTTCCGCGGGCTCGCGGACTGGTTCCGCGCCTTTTCCGCCGGGCTCCGCGGGAAGGGCTTCGGTCCGCTGGAGGACCAGAAGTTCTAGCCCGCCGCGCCGCAGGCGCTAGGGGTGCTGCCCCTAGGGCTGCCGGCGCAGGCGTCGGCGCAGCAGCAGCCCCAGCAGCACCCAGGGCTCGCCGAACACCCGGTAGGCCACCCGCTGCGGGTGGAGCATAAGCCGCCAGGCCCACTCAAGCCCGAGCCGGCCGATCCAGCGCGGTGCCAGCTTCTGCACCCCGGCAATCTGCTCGATTGCGCCGCCGACGGCGCAGTAGATGGCCGGCGGGAGCGCGGCAAGCCGGCGGGCCAGGACCTGTTCCTGCAGCGGCATCCCAAGGCCCAGGAGCACAAGCTGCGGGCGCAGCCCGTTAAGCCATTCGACCGCTGTTTCCTCAACATCCCTGTTCCAGCCTTCGCCGGGCATGCCGTCGACTCTGGCCCCGGGGACGATCTCGCGCAGCTTTGCCACGGCGCCGGCGTTGGCCACGGCGCCTGCGCCGATGACCGCGATGCGCTCCAAGCCCGCGACATTTCCCAGCGCCGGAATCCAATCGGTCGACCCCAGCCGGTAATCCATCACCGGTTCCCTGCCGTCGTGCTCTTCGCCGGTCTTGGCCCAGAGCCAGAGCACCGGCGCGCCATCGATCAGCACCACGTCGCTGCGGTCGTAGAAAGACCGGAACGCCGGATCGGAGTGCAGCAGCGTCACGCTGTGCAGGTTGTGCCCCACCACGATCCGGGTGCGGCCGTCGGCCACGAAGGTGCTGAGGACCGCGGTCAGCTCGGACACCGTCACGGGGGTCGCTTCGACGTCGAGGAACGGGACGTGCTGGCGCTGAAGCGTCATGCGGAACCGGGCTCAGGCGCGGCGGGCTCCGGCGCAGCGGACCCGGGCACAGCATCACCCTTGGGCGCGGCGTCGCCCTCGGGCGCAGCGTCGTTATCCGGAGCAACGTCAGCAGCGTCCACGGCATCGGGGGCGTTGCCGTCGACGTCGAGCAGCCCGGGAACCACACCGCGGAGGCGTTCGAGGCTGATTGCACCCTGTCGAACTACGCGCAACGGCAGGGCCGTCGCGTCCACAATGGTCGAGGAGAGGGCCTCGGCACCCTCGGCGGGCCGGGGTCCGCCCTCAAGGTAGACCTCCACGGATTCCGCCAGCTGGGCCTCGGCGTCCGCGGCGGTCTGCGCCGCTGCGTGCCCGGTGCGGTTCGCGGAGGACACAGCAAGGGGCCCGGTGAGCGTCAGCAGGTCCTGGGCGATCTCGTCGGCCGGGATCCGCAGGGCGACAGTCCCCTTGGTCTCGCCAAGGTCCCAGTCCAGTGACGGCTGGGCGTGCAGGATCAGGGTCAGGCCACCGGGCCAGAACGTCTCGGCCAGCTGACGCGCCTCGGCCGGAACGTCCGTGGCGAGGCCATCGAGGGCGTTCAGCCTGGGGATCAGCACGGGCGGCGGCATCTTCCGGCTCCGGCCCTTGGACGCGAGCAGCAGGGTCACGGCAAGGGGTGAAAAGGCGTCGGCGGCAATGCCGTAGACCGTGTCCGTGGGGAAAACCACGCACTTGTTCTCCCGGATGGCCCGTTGGGCGTGTTCAAGTCCCGCGGCGCGCTGCTCAGCTGCCGTGCAATCGTAGCTAGTCGTCACTGGCCTATTCTTTCATCACTTGTGACACGAAATTTTTGAGGCGTCAGGTCTGGCAGTGTCTGCTCTGACGCGTCTGCTTTGACTATGTCAGTTCTGACGGTGTCAGGACGGCGCTGGTGGCACGGTCCTTGCCGTTGAGGTCGCGGTGCGTGCTCACCTCGGAGAACACCCCGGTGCGGTTGAGCATCGCGGCGATCCATTCCGACTGGACTTCGGCGTGCTCCATCACGAAGTAGCCGCCGGGGACAAGCAGCCGGGCAGCCGAGGCGGCCGCCGCCGTCGGAAGTTCCATCCCGTCCGCTCCCCCGCCGTAGAGCGCCTCGGGCGGGTCGTGCAGCGCCACTTCGGGTTCGTTCGGGATCGCTTCGGCCGGAATGTAGGGCGGGTTGGAGACGACGACGTCGAAGGTGCCATTATGTTCGCCCAGTGCGTCGCGCAGATCGCCGCGGATGAGGTGGACGCCCAGGGAAGCCAGGTTTTTCGCCGCCCAGGCGTGTGCGAATTCGCTGTACTCCACCGCGTGCACTTCCGCGCCGGGAACCTCGTATGCGATCGATCCTGCGATCGCGCCGGATCCGGTGCCCAGGTCCACCACTTTCGGGTGCGCCAACCCGTCCCTGTCCTTGAGCCAGTCCAGCACCAGCTGCACCACGGATTCGGTTTCCGGCCGCGGGATGAACACGCCGGGGCCGACGGCGAGTTCGAGGTAGCGGAAGTGCGCCACGCCGGTGATGTGCTGCAGCGGGATCCGCTGCGCCCGCTCGGCCACGAGGTCGGCATAGCCCTCCGGCGCCGGCGAGTCGCCGAGCATCAACGCGCGCAGCCGGCCGAGCCCGACGCCGAGCAGGTGCTCGGCCAGGAGCTCGGCATCCACGCGCGGGCTGGGCACGCCGGCCGCCGCGAGAACCGCCGTCGCCTCGCTGACGGCCTCCGCGAGGCTCGGACCATCGCCTGCTGTCATCACGAGTGACCCGCGCCTATTCGCCGATTGCGTCGAGCCGGGACTGCTCGTCCAGTTCGATGGCCGACTGGATCACCGGTTCCAGGTCGCCGTTCATGACCTGGTCCAGGTTGTAGGCCTTGTAACCGGTGCGGTGGTCCGCGATCCGGTTTTCCGGGTAGTTGTAGGTGCGGATGCGCTCGGAGCGGTCCATGGTGCGGATCTGCGACTTGCGCTGCGCCGAGTTTTCGGCGTCGATCAGCTCCTGCTGGTGTGCCAGGATGCGGGCACGCAGCACGCGCATGCCGGCCTCACGGTTCTGCAGCTGCGACTTCTCGTTCTGCATGGCGACGACGATTCCGGTGGGAAGGTGGGTGATGCGCACAGCGGAGTCGGTGGTGTTGACCGACTGCCCGCCGGGACCTGAGGAGCGGTAGACGTCGATCTTGAGATCGTTCTGGTTGATCTCTAGTTCCTCGGGCTCGTCCACTTCGGGCAGCACCAGCACACCGGCGGCCGAAGTGTGGATGCGGCCCTGGGATTCGGTGACGGGGACACGCTGCACCCGGTGCACGCCGCCCTCGAACTTGAGGCGGGCGTACACGCCCTCGGCCGGATCGTTCGAGTTGCCCTTGACGGCCATCTGGACGTCCTTGTAGCCGCCAAGGTCCGATTCGGTGGCGGAGATGATCTCGGTCTTCCAGCCGCGGGATTCCGCATAACGGCTGTACATCCGCAGGAGGTCCGCGGCGAACAGCGCAGCCTCGTCGCCGCCTTCGCCGCCCTTGACCTCGAGGATCACGTTGCGGGCATCGTCAGGGTCGCGCGGGATCAGCAGCCGGCGCAGCCTGGCCGCCGCCGTCTCCAGCGCAGCCTCCAGCTCGGGTACCTCGGCCGCGAACTCGGGGTCCTCGTCCGCCATTTCCTTGGCAGCCGCCAGGTCGTCGCTGATGGCTTCCCAGCGGTGGTAAGCCTCCACAATGCCGTTCAGCTGGGCAGAACGCCGCCCCAACTTGCGGGCCAGCCGCTGGTCGGCGTAGACAGCAGGATCCCCCAGCTGGGCCTGGATGGAGTCGTGCTCATCCAGCAGGCCCTGTACGGACTCAAACATTTTCAAACCTCTTTCGACTCTCTCAAGTCTAGTAACGCGATAGAGAAGGTGTGCAAGCAGCGAAGCCGTTCGGTTTTCTGCCGCCCCGGGAGTGCGATCGATGACTCCCAACCTTCGCAAGCTCAGGTCGGGGCCCTCGTCATCTCCCTTTCGGGCCTGCTGGCGTAGCGATGCATTCGCCGCGCGGGTTTTCCGCCCCGGGAGTGGCATCGGGCCTGCCGGAGCGTGGAGGCGCCGATCCGTCAGGATCGAGCCTCCACGCGAAGGGGCGGGGGCGGAAAACCCGCGCGGCGAACCACGCGAGGAATCCGCTCCCCGCCCCTACTTAGCTACTTGTCGTTATCGGACTTCGCACCAAGCGTCGTCTTCTGCACCTGCATGAGGAACTCGACGTTGCTCTGGGTCTCCCGGATCTTGTTGGTCAGCAGCTCAAGGCTCTGCTGCGTTTCGAGTCCGGACAGGACGCGGCGCAGCTTCCACATGATCTTGACTTCCTCGGGGGAAAGCAGGTTTTCCTCACGGCGGGTACCGGACGCGTTGACGTCCACGGCCGGGAAGATGCGCTTGTCCGCGAGCTGGCGGGACAGGCGCAGTTCCATGTTGCCGGTGCCCTTGAACTCTTCGAAGATGACCTCGTCCATCTTGGAGCCGGTCTCGACGAGCGCGGTGGCCAGGATGGTCAGCGAGCCGCCGTTTTCGATGTTGCGGGCTGCACCGAAGAAGCGCTTCGGCGGGTACAGCGCGGCGGAGTCCACACCACCGGACAGGATGCGGCCTGAAGCCGGGGCTGCCAGGTTGTAGGCACGGCCCAGGCGGGTCATGGAGTCCAGGAGCACCACAACGTCCATACCCATTTCCACGAGGCGCTTGGCGCGTTCGATGGAGAGCTCGGCCACGGTCGTGTGGTCGTCGGCGGGACGGTCGAAGGTGGAGGCAATGACCTCGCCCTTGACGGTG
The DNA here is from genome assembly GCF_040676555.1 of Arthrobacter sp. LAR12-1-1.1. Lineage (NCBI taxonomy): Bacteria > Bacillati > Actinomycetota > Actinomycetes > Micrococcales > Micrococcaceae > Arthrobacter > Arthrobacter sp. LAR12-1-1.1. The sequence goes on from NZ_JBEGIG010000056.1 coordinate 220,496, forward strand.
CGCTGCATGTCCGTGACTTCTTCGGGACGTTCGTCAACAAGCACCATCATGAGGTGGACCTCAGGATTGTTGGTGGTGATGGCGTTGGCGATGGACTGCAGGATGAGCGTCTTGCCGGCCTTCGGCGGCGAAACGATCAGGCCGCGCTGGCCCTTGCCGATCGGGGCCACGAGGTCGATGACGCGGGGGCCGATCTTCTTCGGGTCCGTCTCGAGGCGCAGGCGCTCGGAGGGGTACAGCGGGACGAGCTTCGCGAATTCGACGCGGTCCTTGAGTTCTTCCGGCGTCTTGCCGTTCACCGAGGTGACGCGGACCAGGGCGTTGAACTTCTGGCGGGCGGACTGCTGGCTGCGGTCCTCACCTTCGCGGGGTGCACGGATGGCACCGACACAGGCGTCGCCCTTGCGCAGGTTGTACTTCTTGACCTGGGCGAGCGAGACGTAGACGTCGTTCGGGCCCGGCAGGTAACCGGAAGTGCGGATGAACGCGTAGTTCTCCAGCACGTCGAGGATACCGGCGACCGGCAGGAGGACATCGTCCTCGGTGACCTCGACGTCGTCGACATCCGGTCCCTGCTGACGTCCGCGGCGGCGGTCGTTGCGGTCGCGGAAGCGGTCGTTGCGCGAGGAGTTGTCGCGGCTGTCCTGCTGGCCGCCCTGGCGGTCACCGCGGTCGTTGCGGTCACGACGGTTGCGGCGGTTCCGGCGGCTTCCGCCGTCGATATCATCGCTGTCGCGGGTGTTGTCGCGGCTGCCGGCGGTTTCGTCGCGGCCGCCACGGGTGCGGGTGTCGCGGCGCTGGCCGTCTTCGCTGGCCGGCTCGCGCTGTTCGCGCTGGTCAGTGCGCTGTTCTGTGCGCTGCTCGCGCTGTTCAGTGCGCTGTTCTGTGCGCTGTTCACGCTGCTCGGCGGCGGGCTGTTCGGCCTGGGCCTCGACGGCGTTCTGCCCACCGGCCTCGGTGGCCTGGGCTGCGGCTTCGCCGCGGCGGCGGTTGCGGGTGCGCGGCTGCCTCGTGCGGTCGCCGGATTCCGTCCCGGAAACGGCCGTGCCGGAGTCGGTGGAAACCGCGGGGGCTTCTACCGGGGCAGCGGCGGGTGCCTCAGCGGCGGGCGCGGTGACGACTCCGTCGCTGCCTGCACGGCGGCTGCGGCCGCGGCGGGCGCGGGGGCTTTCCTGGGCCGGGGCCTCCTCGGCGGCTGGCGCCGTGGCGGGCGCAGCTACCGGGGCGGCTGCGTGGGCAACGGTGCCGTTGTCACTCGCCTTTTCGGCAGCGCGGGCCGGAGCCTTGCTTACCGGGGTGCCTGCGCGGTGAGCGGAAATGGCCGTAACCAGATCGCCCTTGCGCATGCGGGAACCGCCGGAGATGCCCAGCTGGCTGGCGAGGGCCTGGAGTTGGGCGAGCTTGAGGCCTGCAAGGCCGCTGCTCTTGGCGGGTGCTGCCGTTGATTCGGCAGCAGAAGATGTATCCACAGCCGGAGACAGCTCAGTGGTTTCGGTCACGAAGGATCCTTCCCCCTCGACGGCGTCCAGGCTAAGAGCTGGACGCGGTGATTTGATCTGGGCTGCAGTTCAGATCTGCAGCCGGGATTTCGGCCTTGCCGGATGGATTTCGGCCAGCAGGGCCGGATACTGCTTCACCATGCACGATCCGAGAAATGAGGAACGGCGGGCTGAGTTTCAGGGGGCAGAACAATTCTGCTGATTCCTGCGTCAGACCGAAAGCAGGTGGCACCGGAAAATATCGCGCAGTGAAAGATGAGAGAGGCTACGTGGCCAACATCGCGGTCTTACAACGGTTACAAATTTACCGCCTGCGTATTTACCGCCGGTGCACTTCCACTTTAGCACCTTCGACGTCCACGGCCAGCTTCATCACACGCCAGCCCACTTCCGGCGTGTTGCCCGCAGTGTGGGCGCCGATGAAGTCCACCACCTCACGGGCTTCCGCTTCCCCGTTGGCCAGGACCAGCACGGTGGGTCCGGCGCCGGATACGACGGCGGCGTGCCCTGCCCGGCGCAGCGCGCTAATCAGCTCCGCGCTGGGCCGCATGGCCTGGGCGCGGTAGCTCTGGTGCAGGTAGTCCTCGGTGCCGGGCAGCAGGAACTGCGGGTTGGCGGTCAGGGCATGGATCAGCAGGGCGGCGCGGCCGGAGTTCATGGCCGCGGCATGGTGGCCCACCGACGCCGGCAAGAGTGCCCGGGCGGCCTCGGTGGAAAGCTCGTAGTCCGGCACGGCGACAACGGGAATCACCGAGGCGGCCACGGACGCACACGTGCTGCTGTACTGGTCACTGTCCTGCCATGACAGCGCCAGTCCGCCGAAAATCGCGGGTGCCACGTTGTCCGGGTGGCCTTCCATTTCGCTTGTGAGCTGCAGGATCCAATCCCGGCCCCGCCGGGAGGCCTCCGGAACCAGGGCATTCGCGGCGCTGACGGCTGCCACCACGGCCGACGCCGAGGAACCCAGGCCCCGCCCGTGCGGGTTGACGTTGTCCGCCGTGATTCGCAGGCCTTCGTGCCGGAATCCGAGGCGGTGCAGTGCCTCGGTGAGGGCCTTGACCACGAGGTGCGTCGCATCGCGGGGCAGGGACTCGGCGCCCTCGCCACTGAGCTCGAATTCAAGTTCACCGCTGGCCAGGGTTTCCACGGTGAGCGTGTCATGCAGCGTGAGGGCCAGGCCGAGGCTGTCGTAGCCGGGGCCCAGGTTGGCGCTCGTGGCCGGCACGCGCACGGTGACCAGCTGGCCCGCCGGTACGGCCGGGGAGCCGGCAGCTGATTCGGCCGGGACGGTGAGGGTTGTTTCCAACGTTATCTTTCTTCCAGTCCCAGTGCTGCGGCGACGGTGACGACGTCGTTGGAGACCTTGACCGGCTGCACGTCGCTGCCGTCCTCGGTGCGCAGGGCCCACTGCGGGTCCTTGAGGCCGTGACCGGTCACCGTGATCACGATCGTCTTGCCGGTCGGCACTTCCCCGGCTGCGTGCTTCTTGATCAGTCCGGCGACCCCGGCAGCGGAGCCGGGCTCCACGAAGACGCCTTCCCGGGCGGAGAGCCAGCGGTGCGCGGACAGGATTTCCTCGTCCGTGACGGCCTCGATCACGCCGCCGGATTCATCCCGGGCCGCCACGGCGGTGTCCCAGGAGGCCGGGTTGCCGATCCGGATGGCGGTGGCAATGGTGTCGGGCTCGGTGATGGGGTGGCCGGCCACGAAGGGCGCCGCCCCTGCGGCCTGGAAGCCCCACATGACAGGGGTCTTGGTGGAAACGGCAGGCAGCGGCCCGGCAGTAGGCGACTCAAAGGCCGCGGCGTACTCCTTGTAGCCCTTCCAGTACGCGCTGATGTTGCCGGCGTTGCCCACCGGAAGCACGTGGAAATCGGGGGCGTCGCCGAGCGAATCCACCACCTCGAAGGCACCGGTCTTCTGGCCTTCGATCCGGGCCGGGTTGACGGAGTTGACCAGGAAGACCGGGTAGGACTCGCCGAGCTTGCGGGCGATGTCGAGGCAGTCATCGAAGTTGCCGTCCACCTGCAGCAGCGTGGCCCCGTGCGCGACTGCCTGGCTGAGCTTGCCCATGGAGATCTTGCCCTCGGGGACCAGCACCGCACACTGCAGCCCGGCCGCCGTCGCGTAGGCCGCGGCGGACGCAGAGGTGTTGCCGGTGGAGGCGCAGACCACGGCCTTGGCGCCGGCGGCCACCGCTGCCGTCATGGCCATGGTCATGCCGCGGTCCTTGAAGGAACCGGTCGGGTTCATGCCTTCGACCTTGAGGTAGACGGTGCTGCCGGTCAGCTCGGAGAGGTGGCGGGCGTGCACGAGCGGGGTGCCGCCCTCGCCCAGGCTAATGACCTTGGTGGCTTCCGTGACAGGAAGACGATCAGCGTATTCGCGGATGACACCGCGCCATTGGTGAGCCACTTAGACTCCTTCTACCCGGAGTACGGATGTGACGGAATTGATGACGTCCAGGCGCCTGACGGCCTCGACGGTTGCTGCAAGTGCGGCTTCGCGTGCACGGTGTGTCACGATCCGCAGCTCGGCCGACTCCACGTTGGAGTCGGCGTCGCGGTGGATGGTCTGCCGCATGATTTCAATGGACACGCCGTGCTCCGCGAAGAGCTGCGCGATCCGGGCCAGGACGCCGGGTTGGTCCGCGACGTCGAGTCCGATGTAGTAGCTCGTGACGGCTGCGTCGATGGGCAGCGGGGGCACGTACCCCGTGGTGGTTTCGGTCCGGCCGGGACCGCCCAGGACAATGCGGCGGGCCGCGGAGACGAGGTCGCCCAGCACGGCGGACGCCGTCGGGGTGCCGCCGGCGCCCTGGCCGTAGAACATGAGCTCGCCGGCGTTCTCGGCTTCGATGAAGACGGCGTTGAACGCACCGCGGACGGCGGCGAGGGGGTGTTCGCGGGGCAGCAGCGTGGGGTGGACGCGGACCGAGACGCCGGTTTTGCCGTCCTCGTCATCCAGTTTCTCGGCAATCGCGAGCAGCTTGATGACAAAGCCGGCCTCCTTGGCGGCAGCGATGTCCGCCGCGGTGACCGACGTGATGCCCTCGCACGAGACGTCTTCCAGCGCGAACCGCGTGTGGAAGGACAGCGAGGCCAGGATCGCGGCCTTGGCCGCGGCGTCGTAGCCTTCGATGTCGGCCGTGGGATCGGCTTCCGCGTAGCCCAGGCGCTGGGCCTCGGCCAGCGCATCGGCGAACTGCGCGCCGGTGGAGTCCATCTGGTCGAGGATGAAGTTGGTGGTGCCGTTGACAATCCCGAGCACCCGGGTGATCCGGTCGCCGGACAGGCTGTCACGGATGGACCGCAGGATGGGGATGGCGCCGGCCACGGCTGCCTCGTAGGAGAGCTGCACACCGGCCTTGTCCGCTTCCTCGTACAGCGTGGGACCGTCCTGGGCCAGGAGCGCCTTGTTGCCGCTGACAACACAGGCACCGTGCCGCATGGCGGTCAGGATCAGGGTCCGGGCCGGCTCAATCCCGCCCATGAGCTCGATGACGACGTCGGCGTCCTTGACGAGGACTTCGGCGTCAGTCGTGAACAGCTCGTGCGGCAGCTCGACGTCGCGCTCGGCATCGAGGTTGCGCACCGCGATGCCCTGCAGTTCCAGGCGGGCTCCCGTGCGCGCGGCGAGGGCGTCGGCGTCGTCAATGAGAATCCGCGCAACCTGGGCCCCAACGTTGCCACAGCCCAGCAGGGCCACTTTCAGGGTTCGCAATTCAGTCATTCAGAGACTCCCATGTCGCGGTTGAGCAAATCTTCTTCGGTTTCCCCGCGGACAATGAGCCGGGCAGATCCGTCGCTGACAGCGATAACGCCCGGCCGGGCCAGATAGTTGTAGTTGCTTGACAGGGCCCAGCAGTAGGCGCCGGTACCCGGTACAGCAAGCAGATCACCGGCTGCCACGTCCTCGGGCAGATATACATCTCTAACAACTATGTCGCCGCTCTCGCAATGTTTGCCCACTACTCGGGACAGCTGCGGCGCCGCATCGGAACTCCGCGAGGCGAGAATTGCCGAATAATCCGCGTCGTACAGCACCGGCCGGGGGTTGTCGCTCATCCCGCCGTCCACCGACACATACCGGCGGGGGTACGTAACGTCCTCGCCGGCATTCTGGCCGGCCGCCGCGCCAACGCTGGCCCCGGAGGACGGGGAATCCACGCGGACGGTCTTGAGCGTGCCGACCTCATACAGCGTGAAGGTGGTGCTTCCGACGATCGCGCGGCCCGGTTCGATCGAGATCCGGGGGGCGGCAATGCCCAGCGCAGCGCACTTGGAACGGACGACGGCGGCCATCGCCTGCGCGATTTCGGCGGCCGGGCGCGGGGTGTCCACGGGGGTGTAGGCGATGCCGTAGCCGCCGCCGAGGTCGAGTTCGGGCAGCACGATGGAGTACTTCGACTGCATCGCTGCCAGGAAGTCCAGGAGCCTCTCCGCGGCGAGGGCGAAGCCGTCCGGTTCGAAGATCTGGGAGCCGATGTGGCAGTGCAGACCCAGCAACTCGATGCTTGCGTGCCCAGTCGCCGCGGCCACGGCTTCCTCTGCGGCGGACAGTCCGGCCCGGTCAGTCGAGTCCCCGGCCATGGAGAGGCCGAACTTCTGGTCCTCGTGGGCGGTGGCGATGAATTCGTGGGTGTGGGCGTGCACTCCGGGAGTCAGCCGCAGCATGACCTTGGCGGTGTCACCCCGGTTGGCGGCGATCGCCGCGACGCGTTCGAGCTCATCGAGGCTGTCCACCACGATCCGGCCCAGCTGCATGTCCAGGGCCCGGTGGATTTCGCCGTCGGACTTGTTGTTCCCGTGCAGGGCGACGTCGGCGCCGGGGATGCCGGCGCGGAAAGCCACGGCGAGTTCGCCGCCGGACGCCGTGTCCAGGCGCAGCCCCTCTTCCTCGACCCACCGGACCACGGACGTGCACAGGAAGGACTTGCCGGCATAGTAGACGTCCACTCCCCCGCAGATATCGGCGAAGGCATCGTTGAATGCGTCGCTGAACGCCCGGGCCCGGGCCCGGAAGTCGGTCTCGCTCAGCACGAACAGCGGCGTACCGTACTGGCGCTGCAGCTCGCTGACCGTCAGCCCCTCGATGGCGAGCTCGCCGTCCTCGTTCCGCGTGACACCGCCCGCCCACAGTGGTTCGTGGAGGGCGTTGAGGTCGGCGGGGACCTCGAGCCAGCCCGGCGCGAGCGGTGAGCCTGCACTTCCGGTGTTGCGTGCGTCAGGCTGTCCTGTGTTTGCGGGCTGTCCTGATTTCGAGGGCATGGCGGTTACATCCGTTCCGGCGCCGAGACGCCCAGCAGTTCCAGTCCGTTGGCCAGCACCTGGCTGGTGGCGTCGTTGAGCCACAGCCTGGTGCGGTTGGTGTCCGTAATGGGTTCCTCGCCCTGGGGTGCCACGCGGCAGGCGTCGTACCAGCGGTGGTAGGCGCCGGCGATGACTTCGAGGTGGCGTGCCACGCGGTGGGGCTCGCGCAACTCGGCGGCCTTCGCCACGATCGAGGGATAGCTGCCCAGGTGCGAGAGCAGCTCGTTTTCGGTGGGATGGTCCAGCAGGGCGGCATTGAAGCTGTCTTTGCCGTTCACACGGCGGTCCACGCCTGCGGCCACGGCATTGCGGGCGGCACCGCGGGAGCGGGCGTGCGCGTACTGGACGTAGAACACCGGGTTTTCGTTGCTGTGCTTCTTCAGCAGGTCCGGGTCCAGCGTCAGCGGCGAATCGGCGGGGAACCGGGCGAGCGAGTACCGGACCGCGTCCTTGCCGAGCCAGGAGATGAGGTCCTTGAGCTCGATGATGTTGCCGGCGCGCTTGGACAGCTTGGCGCCGTTGACGGAAACCAGCTGGCCAATCAGGACCTCGATGTTGACCTCGGGGTCATCGCCCGCGGCGGCCGCGATGGCCTTGAGCCGGTTGATGTAGCCGTGGTGGTCGGCGCCGAGGAGGTAGATCTTCTCGGTGTAGCCGCGGTCCTTCTTGGACAAGTAGTAGGCGGCGTCGGCGGCGAAGTACGTGGGCTCACCGTTTGCGCGGACCATCACGCGGTCCTTGTCGTCGCCGAAGTCGGTGGTGCGCAGCCAGACCGCGCCGCCGTCGTCGAAGACGTGGCCCTGTTCGCGCAGGCGGGCGACGGCGTCTTCTATCGCGCCGGCGTCGTGGAGCTCCTGCTCCGAGAAGTAGACATCAAAGTCGACGCCAAACTCGGCCAGCGTCTGCTTGATGTCGTGCATCTGCGCCTTGTACGCGGCGCCCCGAATCACCGGCAGGGCCGCCACTTCGGTGAGTTCGCGGATGTCCGGGTGCTCGGTGAGCACCTCGTGGCCGAGGTCCGCGATGTACTGGCCCGGGTAGCCGCCCTGGGGCACGTCCCGGCCGTGCAGCCTGGCGAACACGGAGTTCGCGAACACGTTCATCTGGGAGCCGGCGTCGTTGATGTAGTACTCGGCCGTGACGTCGGCACCTGAGGCCCGCAGGACGCGGGCGATCGCGTCGCCGAGGGCGGCCCAGCGGGTGTGGCCGATGTGCAGCGGGCCGGTGGGGTTGGCCGAGACGAACTCCATGTTGACCACGTGCCCGGCGAGCGCTGTATTGGTGCCATAGGCGGTGCCTGCCTCGACGATCGCCTTGGCCAGGGTGCCGGCGGCAGCAGCGTCCACGGTGATGTTCAGGAAGCCGGGGCCGGCGATGTCAACCGCGGACACGCCGTCGATCGTTTTGAGCCGGGCGCTGAGGACGGACGCGAACTCCCGCGGGTTGGTGCCCGCCGTCTTGGCCAGCTGGAGGGCGACGTTGGTGGCCCAGTCCCCGTGGTCCCTGTTCTTCGGGCGCTCCACACGCACCTCATCCGGGATGTCGGCTGCAGAAAGGGCTATGTCACCGGCCGCTACAGCGTCCTTCAGGCAGGCGGATATGGCGAGGGAGAGTTCTTCTGGGGTCACACTTCTAGCCTACCGGTGGGCCCGTGGTGTGGCGGAATCTGGGGCCCGGCATGACGGTTGGGGTAGGGCTCCGGGAAAACCCAAGGTCTTCAATGCCTCGCACCGAGGGTGAACCGTTACCCTGAAATCAACGTCTTCAACCCTGTCAGTGCCTCCACCTTGTTCGCTGTCCGATCCCCGCAAAGAATCGAGTCCCGCATGAATACCGCCTTCCGCAAAAGCGTCCTCGTCGGCATTGCCGGCCTCTCCGTGGCCGGAACTGCGGCTGGCTGCGCCCCGGCTGCGCAGGCGCCGGCCGCACAGGGCGCGCCCCCGGCGTCCGAATCCGCTGCCGGCACCGGCTCCTACAAGGACGGCACGTACAGTGCCGACGGCAACTACACCTCCCCCAACGGCACTGAGACCGTCGGCGTGGAACTCACGCTGGCCAGCGGAGCCGTGTCCGACGTGAAGATCACGCCGCACCCGTCGAATCCGAACACCCGCAAATTCCAGGGCGAGTTCGCGAGCGGCATCCAGGCCCAGGTGGTGGGCAAGAAGCTTGACGAGATCAAGGTTTCCAAAGTGGCCGGATCCTCGCTGACCAGCGGCGGCTTCAACCGGGCCGTGGCGGATATCAAGACACAGGCCCAGGCCCAGTAGGCCGGACGTGCCGCATCCGGGCTGGTCGCACTTCAGCTTTGACGGGATCGGGACCCGCTGGGAGATTTCCACGCCCTCCCGGCTCTCCGGAAAACACCGCCGCGGGCTGCTCGCCACGGTGGAGAGGTACGACGCCGCGTGGTCCCGATTCCGGCCCGACTCCCTCATTGCTGACGCCGCCCGAACACCTGGCCGCATTGAGCTGCCCGCCGAATCAGCCGCCCTGGCCGAACTGTATGGCACGCTGTACCGGCTCACCGGGGGTGCAATGACCCCGCTCATCGGCGGCAGCCTCGAGCGCCTGGGCTACGACGCCGACTACAGCCTGCGCCCGGGCGGTGCTCCGCTTCCCGCGCCGCGCTGGGAGGATGTGCTGGACTGGCAGGGCCCCGCGCTGACAACCACGGCCCCGGTTGTGATCGACGTCGGCGCGGCCGGAAAGGGGCAGCTGGCCGACCTGCTCTCCGCCGAACTCCGGGACGATGGCTTGGCCGAGCACTTCATCGATGCCAGCGGAGACCTGCTGAATCCGGGGCCGGATCCGGTGATGGTTGCCCTCGAGCATCCCTACGATCCAACCCAGGCAATCGGCACCGTCCAGCTCGAGGCCGGCGCCCTCTGCGCTTCCGCCGCCAACCGGCGGGCCTGGGGCGACGGGTTCCATCACGTGCTCGATGGCTTAACGGGAGCGCCGGTGCGGACTGTCGTCGCCAGCTGGGCCATGGCCGGGACCGCGATGGTGGCCGATGCGCTCGCCACCGCTTTGTTCTTTGTCGACGGTCCGAGGCTGGAGCAGGAGTTCGATTTCGCCTGGCTCACCGCCTACTCGGACGGGCACGCGGAATTTTCATCCGATTTTGAAGGGGCCCTGTTTTCATGACTGCCATCACCACCACTGCCCTCGGCTCGAGGCTGGACACCGCTTTGGGCCGGCTCACGATGTACCGGCTGGTGCTCTGGGTCCTGGCCGTCCTGGCCGGCTACAGTCTGCTGCTCAACGTGCTGGGCTGGCTGACGTTCGGGTTGCCGGAAATGCTGGCCCACCTTGTCCTGTGCCTCGGCTTGACCTACGCCTCCAACCAGGGCATCGCCGCACTGTTCCACGTGCGGCCGCACACGGAATCCTCGCTCATCACCGGGTTGCTGCTGTACTTCCTTTTCTGGCCCAGCCAGCTGACACAGGGGCTCCAGCTGGCTGAGCTCGCCGGCGTCGCCCTGGCCTGTGTCCTGGCCTCGGCCTCGAAGTATGCGCTGGCTTGGCGCGGACGGCACATCTTCAATCCCGCGGCGGCCGGCGCATTCCTCGCCGGGCTGACCGGGCTCAATATTGCCACCTGGTGGGCGGCGACGCCGGCAATGCTCTGGCTTGTGCTGCCGGGGGTGCTGCTGGTGCTGTACCGGACCCGGAAGTTTGCCATGGCTGCCGTCTTCACCGTGGTCGCCGTGTCCATCGTGGCCGCGGACCTGCTCCGGGCCGGGATGGAGCTTCCCGAGGCCCTGTGGCAACCGATCGCGCAGCGCCCGGTGCTGTTCTTCGTCGGGTTCATGCTCACCGAACCGCTCACCTTGCCCCCGCGGCGCTGGCAGCAACTGGCGCTGGCCGCCGTCGTCGGGGTGCTGTTCGCGGTCCCCTACAACCTGGGCTTTGTGGCCAACTCCCCCGAGCTGGCGCTGCTGGTGGGCAACGTGCTCGCCTTCGCCGTTGGACAGCGCGGCGGGGTCCGGCTGCGGTTCGTCGCCAGCCGTCCGCTGACGCCCACGACGACGGAATTCAGCTTCCGCCCGGAGCGCCCGGTGCGCTTCATTCCCGGCCAGTCCCTGGAGCTGCACCTGCCTCCAGACACGGCCGGCGGCAACCGCATCCGCAAAGGTGATGCCAAGGGTGATGGGAAGGGAATCCGGCGCGTGTTCAGCCTGACCAGCGCGCCCGGCGCATCCCTGCTGACGATCGGGGTGGGGACGGCGGAGCCGGTGTCGTCAGCCAAGCGCTCGCTGCTGGCCCTTGAACCGGGCGACGGGCTCACCGCGACCACGATAAACGGCGACTTCGTCCTGCCCCGGGACCCGGCCGCCCCCGTGCTGCTCATCGCGGCCGGAATCGGCATCACCCCCTATATGGCCCAACTGGCTGCGGCGTCAGCCGGGGCCCCGTCCGGGAAATCAGCCGGGAGCCCCACCGGGGACCGCGACGTTGTCCTGCTGTACCTGGCCAAGAGTGCCGCCGAGCTGGGCTACGCCGAGGAGCTGCAGCGCTCCGGGGCGCGCATCCTGGCCCGGCTTGCCGACGGTTCGGTGCCGCCGGCCAACATGGAGGATGCAGGCGCCAGGAGGATTGACGCGGCGGCCCTCAAGGAGCTGGTCCCCGACATCGGGGGCCGGGATGTCTTCGTCTCCGGCTCGCCCGCCAGCGTGCGTTCGCTGCGGGCCGCGGCACGTGGCGCGGGCGCACGCCGGGTCCATGTGGATTTCTTCGCCGGCTACTGAGCGGACCGGCCAATTCGCGGGATTTATCACGCATTTGAAGCCTACTTAAGACGCGTTTGGTTCCACCAGACTCCACAAATGTGTGCCGATTTTCCGTTGAGGGCCACCTTCCTGCTAAGCTCTAGGACGTCCCGCCGGTAACGGCAGGAACCCTGGATGCCCTCGTAGCTCAGGGGATAGAGCGTCTGCCTCCGGAGCAGAAGGTCGTAGGTTCGAATCCTATCGAGGGCACAAAAGAAAACCCCGTCATTTCACGGAAGTGGCGGGGTTTTTGCTGATCAGCTTGACATGACGGATGATTCATGCCCCCCGATTCCCACCGCTTCCCCGGCTAGGTGTTACTTTTATGTCACCTCCGGACTGTTGCGTGGCCCAACGCCAGCGGAGAACCACAACTTGTGCCCGAATGTCCAGACTCCCCGGGCCAATCTGGATCGCCGGGCACGAAGGGAGCGAGTCGCGACACCGCGGATCATCAGCAGTGAGATTCCCATTCCGCGGCATCGTCTGCAGGCGGCGCCTGCTGGAGCTTGAGGGACCCCCAGCAACGATGTGCGAGGAAGACACGGCGGCACCGCGTGTTTCCGTTCAGCCGCCGCCAGGAAACTGAGTCCGGCACCCGTCAAAGGGCGTATGTCCGTCAACCGGGGTAGCCCCCACATGCCGCGGAATGTTTGTCGCGATCGCAATCGCCGGCCTGTCCCTTGCCGTCGCCACCGCCTCCGCCGTTCTGGACCGTAAGAGAGTTCTGGGTCTGATGCGACTGATGGGGATGCCGGTTTCCGTCCTGCGCCGCATCATCACCCGTGAAGCAGCAGTCCCGCTCCTGACCGTGCTGCTGCTCTCAGTCGGCCTCGGATTCCTCGTGGCCTGGCTGATGGTTACCTTCATTGACGACACCTACCAGATGACCTGGCCGGCCCCCGATTACTTCACGGCTCTGGGCCTCAGCCTGCTCCTGGCCCTCGGAGCGGTCACCGCGACATTCGGTCTCATCCGGGGCAATACCCCAATGACGGCTACACGCTTCGAATGAAACCGCAGTCCCCACGAACGCCGGCCATGGGAATGCCAGCGACCTTCTCGGAAACGAAGGATTTCAAGAACACCTTAAATCGAGAATGGCGGCGCTTGCGGCCAGGGACCCGAAGGCCGCGCAGTTCGGCGGGAAACCGCCATTGCAATGAGAAGCCCCGCCCCGCCGGGCGGTTCTCATAAATAGTTCTCGGAACTGTACGGTCGAGCCAGGAGTCCGCATCGAGTTTTGAGAAGAGAAACCCATATGGCTGCACACCGTATCGGCTACGCCAGAGTGTCCACGCGCGACCAGAACCTTGATCTGCAGTTGGCTGCCTTAAAAGGTGCAGGATGTGACCGCATCTTTGAGGACACAATGAGCGGTACCAAGGCCGGCCGCCCAGGTCTCGCCAAAGCGCTGGAAGCACTCCGTGAGGGAGATACTCTCATCGTGTGGAAGCTGGACCGTCTTGGCCGCAGCGTGAAGGGCCTCCTGGATTTCGCCGGAGGCCTGAACGAGCGCGGCATTGGCTTTGTCAGCCTCACCGATTCGATCGACACTACCACCGCCTCGGGCCGCTTCTTCTTCAACGTGATGGCCTCCCTGGCGCAGATGGAACGCGAGCTCATGGTCGAACGCACCCAGGCAGGCCTACAGGCAGCGCGCGAACAGGGCCGGGTCGGCGGACGCAAACGTGTAATGACTGAAGCCAAGATCCGCTCAGCTCGGAAGCTCCTCAGCCAGGGAACGCCGCCAAAGGAAGTTGCCGCCAGCCTCGGGGTCTCGGTGCCCACACTGTACCGCTGGGTCCCGGCGACGAACCCTGAAGCAGTTGCAGTCCCGTAGCTCGACCTTTGGTGCAGACGACTGTTGAAAAAATGCATGACGGTGCACGGACCTCTGGCATCCCGATGTCAACAGTCCTCGCCCCGTCCTGTCCCATGAACTGGTGCAGACGACTCCTGAAAATGACAACGGTCGAATATGGCACAGTGCGAGGAGACTACCTGGAACATGATGACAGCCAGATCGCCGTCATCGCGGGCGCCATCCTCAAAGACGAGCACATCGACCTCGAGTTCGGCTTCCTCCACCCTGCTGCAGAACGTCCCTTCCAGCTGATCAGATTCGAGCTTCTGCCGGGCGGGATCTCAATCACATGCGCCAGTAGCCAGTCCGCGTATGGCAGCGGCGTTATGAAGCTTTGATAATGACATCGTCGACATAGCTGTCGCCCACCTGCCGGGGGTGCTCCGCCCCCAGCTGCACCCGGGTCAGCGTCGTGAACCCTGTGCTGACCTGGTGGCTGGAGTAGAGGAGGCTGGCGTCGAACCAGACCTCAACGGTGGAGGCGGCACCGTTGGCCACCACGCGCATCACCACCTTGTGCCAGGAGCCGAGCTGTACCGCCAGTCCAAGGTTGGTGTATCCGTAAGTGCCCGAAGGGGACGCTACGCGCAGCCACAGTTGGCCGTTGCCGTTGTCGCGGAAAACATCGGCCACACGGATGCCACCATTGAAGAACCGGAAATACGGGACGTTGTTTCCTACGTTGCCCGCCGTCTTGATATTGAACCAGCCGTCGGCGTAGGCGCCCGAGGAGCCCGCCGGCAGGGTTGCTGACATCTTGGCCACCGAGCCTGAGTCATCCGTGACGTGCAGGAAGGCCGCGCAGCCCCCTGAATGGTGCTGGTCGGAAGTGACAGAGGCCGTCCCGGTCCCCGACGTGCTGGCAATAAACCCCTCCAGCGTTCGGGATTCGAAACTGGTTGCCACCACGGGTACGCCCGGGTACTGGTTGGAAGGTGGCGGCGTGCCGGGCTGGCAGACCGGGGCCGGGGCCTTCTTGTTCTTGTTGTTTTTGTTCTTGTTGTCGTTTTTGTTCTTGTTGCTGTTGTTGCTGCTGTTATTGCTATTGTTGCTGCTGTTGATCGCTGTGGCGGCTGTTGCGGCCATCGGGGCGGCGAACATCAGTGCGATTGCTGTGGCCAACGCGAGCAGGGTTTTCTTCATGGTCTCTCCCCGGAAAATGTGTCACCGGTGTTTATTGGGGCTGTGAAGCCAGGCGCGGTGAGACTGGCCGCTTCAGGCGCCGGATCTTTCCGGCGCCTGAATCATAGGACACGGTTGCTCTCTCTGTCACGAGTAGCGGGTACTCGCTCCCTCGGTACTTATGGCCTTATTCAGATCCGATCTTCGGGAGGAAGGCCAAGCATCAGCTGCATTAGCCCGACTTTGTGCCCGCTCCGGGGACACCTAAACGCAGCACGAACCGCCATTTTGAACTGTGAATTAACCGCCAAACGAAGTTAACAGTCACACCCGGGGACAGCAGCACCACGGCTGGCCGTCATGTTGGCACTCAACAAACGATCGTTTTTGAGAATGCGTCGAAAGCCCAGTTCTCGCCGTCCCCGGGTGTCACTGTGCGTCGCGCGTTCGGGCACTGCTGGCAAACCATGCCCTTTGCCCGATCGGCCACTGGGCCGCTTGGGAGATTTCGGACAGCGGATTAGTGGTTTTATCTACGCTGCCGCGGGCGGCTGCTGGTAACTGTAGTGGACCTCGTTGGGGTAGCGGTAATCCAGGGCGGAGTGCCGGCGCCGGCTGTTGTAGAAGCCCTCGATGTAGCGGATGACATCCCGCCTGGC
>NZ_JBEGIG010000057.1:0-275 GCF_040676555.1 Arthrobacter sp. LAR12-1-1.1
GATTTGCCTACCGTTCGCCCTACATCCTTAGACCGGGACAACCATCGCCCGGCTCGGCTACCTTCCTGCGTCACACCTGTTAATACGCTTGCCTCCCAGGATCAGGTCCCGCGCTCCACCAAAACCCTTCCACCCCGAAGGGTAGTCAGGCAGGTTTCGGGCGGTTAGTGTCCCCTGTTCAGCATGGGCGGTTTTTCGCCGGTACGGGAATATCAACCCGTTGTCCATCGACTACGCCTGTCGGCCTCGCCTTAGGTCCCGACTTACCCAGGGCA
>NZ_JBEGIG010000058.1:0-271 GCF_040676555.1 Arthrobacter sp. LAR12-1-1.1
CTGATAAGCCTAAATACTCCCTAATGACCGATAGCGGACCAGTACCGTGAGGGAAAGGTGAAAAGTACCCCGGGAGGGGAGTGAAACAGTACCTGAAACCGTGTGCTTACAATCCGTCGGAGCAGCCGCAGCTTGCTGTGTAGTTGTGACGGCGTGCCTTTTGAAGAATGAGCCTGCGAGTTAGTGTTACGTCGCGAGGTTAACCCGTGTGGGGAAGCCGTAGCGAAAGCGAGTCTGAATAGGGCGTTGCAGTGGCGTGATCTAGACCCGA
>NZ_JBEGIG010000059.1:0-270 GCF_040676555.1 Arthrobacter sp. LAR12-1-1.1
ACTCGGGTAAGTTTGAAAAGTTGCTCCGGAGCGATCCTCGACCGAAATGTGGTTGTGGTGGTGCCGGGTGTGTCTGTTGTTTGAGAACTCAATAGTGTGCCAAGTTTGTTGATACCAATTTATTGTAATGGATTGGTTGAATTTGCCGGGCCCGCCACCCCGTGGTGTGGTCTGGTGTTTTTGGCTGGTTTCAAATTTTGTGCAGCCTGGTTGTCCCGTTTTCCCGGGTTTCCTGGTTGTGTCTGTTTTACTTCAACGGAGAGTTTGATC
>NZ_JBEGIG010000060.1:0-267 GCF_040676555.1 Arthrobacter sp. LAR12-1-1.1
TGCGGCGGCCCATCAGGTACTGGATCTCGGGGGAGTCCATGCCGGGGTGGTAGTACGGCGGCCGGTAGAGGTCCGCTTCCAGCTGCTCGTCGGTGATCGGGATGCGCAGGTGGTCGCGGAAGGCCTTGAGGTCCGCGAGGGTGAGCTTCTTCATCTGGTGGGTCGCGTTGCGGCCCTCGAAGTGCGTGC
Source organism: Arthrobacter sp. LAR12-1-1.1 (assembly GCF_040676555.1). Classification (NCBI taxonomy): domain Bacteria; kingdom Bacillati; phylum Actinomycetota; class Actinomycetes; order Micrococcales; family Micrococcaceae; genus Arthrobacter; species Arthrobacter sp. LAR12-1-1.1. The sequence goes on from NZ_JBEGIG010000060.1 coordinate 190, forward strand.
CCAGGCCGTAGCCCTTGACCGTGTGGGCCAGGATGACCGTGGGCTTGCCCTTGAACTCGGTCGCGGCCTTGTAGGCGG
>NZ_JBEGIG010000061.1:0-261 GCF_040676555.1 Arthrobacter sp. LAR12-1-1.1
TCGGGTCTAGATCACGCCACTGCAACGCCCTATTCAGACTCGCTTTCGCTACGGCTTCCCCACACGGGTTAACCTCGCGACGTAACACTAACTCGCAGGCTCATTCTTCAAAAGGCACGCCGTCACAGCTACAAGGCTGCTCCGACGGATTGTAAGCACACGGTTTCAGGTACTGTTTCACTCCCCTCCCGGGGTACTTTTCACCTTTCCCTCACGGTACTGGTCCGCTATCGGTCATTAGGGAGTATTTAGGCTTATCAG
>NZ_JBEGIG010000062.1:0-260 GCF_040676555.1 Arthrobacter sp. LAR12-1-1.1
CTACTCTCCCACACCCTCCCGGGTGCAGTACCATCGGCGCTGTGGGTCTTAGCTTCCGGGTTCGGGATGGGACCGGGCGTTTCCCCCACGCTATGACCGCCGTAACCCTGTGTCCGCACCCGCCGGCCGTGCCGGGGGTGGGAAATCTGGTGGTTACAACATCTGTGGTGTTGTTATTTTGTTGTCGGTTCCTGTGCAACAGTGCCGTCGGTGACGGGTTTGTTGTTTGGGAACCACATAGTGGACGCAAGCAGTCTTGT
>NZ_JBEGIG010000063.1:0-258 GCF_040676555.1 Arthrobacter sp. LAR12-1-1.1
TGGAGCTCATGTCCTTGCCGGTTTCCCGCATGGTCACGATGACCTCGTCGAGGGAGACCCGGTGCGTGCCGTCGCCCCAGAGCGCCATCTTGGCGGCGTTGATGGCCTTCGCGGCGGCGATCGCGTTGCGCTCGATGCACGGGACCTGGACCAGCCCGCCGATCGGGTCGCAGGTCAGGCCCAGGTTGTGCTCCATCGCGATTTCCGCGGCGTTCTCCACCTGCGCCGGCGTGCCGCCCATGACCTCGGCCAGGCCGG
>NZ_JBEGIG010000064.1:0-255 GCF_040676555.1 Arthrobacter sp. LAR12-1-1.1
TGTGAGAGGCCCCCAGCCAGACCACTGGGTTGATAGGCCGGATGTGGAAGCGAGGACTAACGACTCGTGAAGCTGACCGGTACTAATAGGCCGATAACTTACACCACACACCCATCCCGTGAACGGATTCAAAAGACGTTCACACCCCGGGAAGGGTACAAAGAAACAAGACTGCTTGCGTCCACTATGTGGTTCCCAAACAACAAACCCGTCACCGACGGCACTGTTGCACAGGAACCGACAACAAAATAACAA
>NZ_JBEGIG010000065.1:0-255 GCF_040676555.1 Arthrobacter sp. LAR12-1-1.1
AGCAGCCATCCTTAAAAGAGTGCGTAATAGCTCACTGGTCAAGTGATTCCGCGCCGACAATGTAGCGGGGCTCAAGTACACCGCCGAAGTTGTGGATTTCAGACAATAGCCAAGCTGCTTCCTTGTGGAGTTGGTTCAGGCGTCTGGAGTGGTAGGGGAGCGTCGTGTGGGCAGTGAAGTCGCGGTGGAAACCAGCGGTGGAGCCTACACGAGTGAGAATGCAGGCATGAGTAGCGAAAGACGGGTGAGAAACCC
>NZ_JBEGIG010000066.1:0-255 GCF_040676555.1 Arthrobacter sp. LAR12-1-1.1
ACGGGCACCACCGGATGACCCCGATCCAGGCCGCGAAGCTGGGCAAGGCGCTGGAACCCTACGACCTGTTCTGGCTCGAGGACTGCACCCCGGCCGAGAACCAGGAGGCGCTGCGCCTGGTCCGGGCGCACACCACCACCCCGCTGGCGATCGGTGAAATCTTCAACACCGTCTACGACTACCAGAGTCTGATCAAGGAACAGCTGATCGACTACGTGAGGGCCGCGTCCACCCACTTCGGCGGGATCAGCCCGC